>NZ_DASYMU010000045.1:0-148653 GCF_036008905.1 Amycolatopsis sp.
CCGTTGCCATGAAAGGGGAACTCCTGTGAACGGCCTTAAAGGCGCGTGGGCCGTACATGACGCACGGTACGCGTTGATGCCCACGAAAAACGCCTCGGATGACATGTGGGCACGGTTCTACGAGACGAGCGCGGACATGTACGAACGCGCCAAATCGCCCCGGTGGGCTGCCCGTGACCGACATTCGGCCATGGTCTACCGCTCACGTGCTCAGGCCAGAGAAGAACAGGCGAGCGGCCCTCTGTCGGCTGTCGGCAGGACGGAGGGCGCCACCGCGAACTGACTGTGCAGGCCGGACCACCCGAATAACCGCGAAGTGATGCGGGTGGTCCGGCTGGGTGCCACCACTGTGACCCCGATACCAGGGTATCGGGGTGCGTCGTGCTGCGCGGAACAAGATCACCGCGTGGTGTGGGCCGCCCTTGTGGAGGGGACCTCACAGAAGGGCACAACGGCATGGACACACACAACGACAACAACGGGCACACCGAGGACACCGACGGGATCGGGTTCGGTGGCGAATGCGGCTTCGTGGCAGTCACACCCGCGCAGGCACGCGGCGTGGTGGCGACCTACCGGCGCGCGGTGACGATGGCGGAGACGCTGCGGTCGGCGATGGTGCGGGCGGGGCTGGCAGACGTGGCGGTGACAGTGGTGGCGTCGTTGACCGACTCCGGGGAACCGGTCGTGCGGCTAGTGCTCACCGGTTCGGCACTACGGCAGATTGATCACCTGATCGCCGTGGGGCATCCACCCCCGGGATGGGCCGACGCGGCATGAGACAAGGCGGCCCGCCCGTCAACGCCTGGGAGTGGGGACCATCAGCCCCGACCGGCAATCAGTCCAGCTCCCGAAGTAGTCCCGCCGCCGGCGGCGCCGTTGTTCGCTGCCGCCGGCGGTTTCCCGGCGGAGTTCACGCACCGCTGGTCGGTGTTTGCCCGGTTTCGGCGAACTCAAGTCGTTTGGCAACCGAGACGGCTTGGTCGGCGAACCGTTCGTAGAAGCGGGCGACCAAGGCGAGGTTGGTGGCCGACTGCACTCCGTGTGGCCATCCCTTGCCTGTGATCGTCGTCAGTACCCGGGCGTGCAAGGTGTCGACGGCGTGATCGGTCATGTCCAGCTCAGCGAACGCGCCCGCAGCTCCGCCCTTGATGAGCTCGCCGACCCGATCGGCCATGCTCGCCGAGATCTCACCCAACTCCGTGAAGACATCCTCGAATTCAGCGGGGACCGTGTGCACCGGATGGGTGAAGCGGGCCGCATTGGCGATGTGCGCGGCGAGATCACCCATCCGCTCGATCTTCTCCGCGCAGTACACCGCACCGAGAATCGTGCGCAGATCCCTCGCGACCGGCGCTTGCAACGCCAGCAGCGAGTGTGCGTGGTCTTCGCACGCCCTGCGCGCCCCGTCCAGCTCCACGTCAGAGGTCAGCACCCGCTCCGCTAGCGGCAGATCAGCGGTCAGCAACGCCCGGCTCGCCTGCCGCATCGACTTGGCGGCCATCCCGCACATGTCGGCCAGTTGCTCGCCGAGCCGGGCCAGGTCGCCGTGAAATGTCTCCCGCATCCCGGGAGGTTAGCGCCTTGCCTGCGGGGGCACCGACCCCATTGACGAAACCCTTCCGGCGCCGAGTCAGGCGTCGGCCGGGACGATCCGGTACACGAGCTGGATGCTGTCGGCGCTGCGGCGGGTTTCTTCCATCGCCAGTGGTCGGCCGGTGGGGTCGGTGGCGACGCGGCGGGTGATGAGGATCGCTGCGCCGGGGGTGCTGTGCAGGCTGGCCGCGTCGTCCGGTGACGGGATGGTGGCTTGCACGCTCTCGGTCCAGGTGACCGTGATCTCCGCGTCGGCAAGCAGTGCGTAGACCTCGGCCGGGGTGCGGAACGGGTCGGTTTCCAGCGCGGGGACCTGCGCGGCGGTCGCCATCGGAACGTAGAGGCGGTGCAGCATCCGCCGATCACCAGACGACAACAGCCGGTCGACGGCGAACACAGGGGTGTGCTCGGGCACGCCGAGGGCCAGCGCGAGATCTTCGGTGGCGTTGGTCCGGTAGGTGGCGGCACCCTCGACCGGTTCCCACCCGTCGGTATCGGCGTCGGCGAACCGGGGGCCGTCCGGAGTGGCGGCGCGGGTGAGGGTGCGGGTGTCGGCGTGGCGGGCCCGTTCACGGCGGGGCCGGACGTAGGTGCCCTTGCCGTCGACCGAGGTCACTAAACCCTCGGCGACGAGCCGGGTGATGGCTTGGCGGGCGGCGTAGCGCGACACCCCGAACTGGGTGATCAGCTGCGTTTCACTGGGCAGCCAGTCGCCGGGGCCGAGGGCGCCGTTGCCGATCTGCTCGCGCAAGGCTTGCGCTGCGGCGTTGGTCTTGTCTTTCGCGGTGGCTGTCTTCGCCATGACGCAACTCGCGCCTCCACTCCTGTGTCTTCTCACCTGCGGGAACGTGTCGTTGTCGGCGCTGTGGCCGTGGTTGTCGTTCCGTGCTGTCTGGTGTCGTTTCCTGTCATCAGTGTTGCACCTATCGCACAGGTTGTCCATATGTCGGCGATTGGATGTGGGTGAGGTGTTGCGCACGCGTTCGAGTGAATGTACTCTACGTCGGCAACCTATTCGATAGGCTTTGCGTTAACTAGTTGAATCATCCGCCAACGGAAAGCAACCATCACTCATGAATACGCTCGTGACCTGGGAAAACCTACAAGCTCGCCTCTACCACCTGGGGTGGCTGGGCGAGGAACTACCGGAGTTCGTCTCCCGCAACACCGCCGGAGAGGACGCGCCGACCGGGGCGTGGTTGTTCCGGCAGATCATCCGCGAAGCCCGCGCGGTCGCGGCCATCGCCGCCGAATACGTCGCCGAGTGTGAGCGGGCCGGACTGTCCGGCCCGAACGGCACCACCCCCGCGCCTGCCGCATGGCACGTCGTGGACGAGACCCGGCCTGCGGACACCCCCGCCGAGGCTGCCCGTGCGGAAGATGTCGCGGGCCGGATTCCCGAGCCCCGCCCTGGGGCTGACGCGGCGGATCTGCGCACCCGTCACCAGGGCGGTGATGCACTCTGAACAACACCACCCAGAACAACGACCGGCGGAACCGTGGGTTCGCCGGTCATCCGCTCGTGCGCGGGACTATTACCCTGTTGGCCCGGACGTGGGCATTGTTCGGGCGGTTGTGCGCGGCCGTCGTCGTCGCGGTCGTGACCGCTGTATGTCGTGCCGCCTCTCCCGTCGCGCGGTGGGGCGTCAGCCGCGTCGGTAGGCCGGTCGCGGGATGGGTCGCCCGTCAGGTGACCTACTTCCCGTGGCTGGCCTACATTCTCACCCGCTGCGGGCGCGCCGCCCGCACTGTGGTGAGCGGTGCGCGCCGGGTAGTGGCGTGGCGGGCCTGGGTCAACCTTGGCCGTGCCGTGAGTGGGTCAGTCCGCGCTATGATCCGTTGCACCGCAACGGTTACACGGGCTGTGGCCCGCGTCGCGCGGCGGGCGCTGTGCGCGGTGTGGCGGTGGGCGCGGCCCTGCGTGCTGGACGCGGCGGGGTGGCTGGTCCACACCGCACCGGGGTTGCTCGCCCGGTTGTTGTGGCGGGCGGTGAAGGCCACGCCGGGTGTGGTGTGGTGGCTGGTCCTGAATTCGTCGGTGGCGACGGTGTGGCTTCTCGTCAAGCTCACCCGGTACGTCTCCGGATACACCGACTTCGCCGGGGTCGTCGCCCTGGCAAAGGAAGAGGGCCGCGTCAAGCAGGAAGCCCGGTTGCGCAAGAAGTGGCGCGAAACCGCGTGGACCCGCCTCGGGATCACTGCCGTGCTGCTGATCGCTGCGACCCTCACCGTGTCAGTCCTCGCCGACCGATACGGGCTCATCGTCCACTGGGGACTCGGCGCGGTCTACACCGTCGTGATGGCGTTGGTCGGCCGGAAGCTGCGCGGGCCGGGCGAGGAACCCACCCCCGAGGAAATCGAGAGGGCGGAGGGGGAGCCGTTCCCGATCGCCGACGCGCACACCCGCGCTGAAGCCGCCGACTGCGTGGCCCGCGCCGTGCGAGCCGAGGGTATCGATCTGCGGATGGCGGGTGACGCGGCTCGGCAACCTTGGGGGTGGCAAGTGCCGATCATCCTGCGGCGCGGGACCCCGGCGGCGGTGGTGGCGAAACTCGGCGAACTGGAGACCACCTTGGATCTCCCGTCTGGGGGTTTGCTGGCCGCGCCGGACCGGGCGCGGCGGGCGCGGGTGGTGCTGCGGCTGGCCGAACGCGACCCGTTCGCGTCGCTCCCGGCGGCGGTCAACCGGCCGCCCGCTTCGGGGTCGCTTGTGGACTCCCATGTGGTGGCGCGGCGGATGGACGGGTCGGATCTGGCGTTGAACCTGTTGGGTGCCAACACTGTGGTGATCGGGGTGCCGGGGTCGGGGAAGTCCCAGACGCTCCGTGCCCTCGCGGATGCGGTGTCGGCGTGCGAGGACGGGGTGGTGTGGGATCTCGACCCGTCTGGCAACGGTCTCGAAGCCCTCGGCGGCGGGGTGTCGCGGCGCGAACGGGATCACGCCGGGATCGAGGACGCCTTGGCGGATGCGGTCGCGCTGGCCGAGGCGCGGCCGAAGATGCTCACCGGTCTGTCCATGGGCGACGCGTGGGAGGTGTCCCATGAACGGCCCGGGGTGGTGGTGTTCATCGACGAGTACCCCCAACTCACCGACCGCGCGAAAACCCTCGCGGTGTCGTTGCTGCGGCTGGGCCGCAAGGCCCGGGTGACACTCGTGCTCGCGGCGGCCGAGGCCACCTCGGACACCTTGGGCGCGGCCATCGCCGATAGTGCGGCGTGCAAGATCCTCATGCCGTGTCGGCACGCGGACGTCCGGTTGGTGCTCGGGTCCAACATGCTCGCCGAAGGATGGCGACCCGACCGCCTCAACCCCGCCACCGGTGAGTCGGTGGAGGACGCGGGCAAGGCGTACGTGTACGCCGCCGGGGCCCGTGAACCCCTGATCGTGAAGTTTCGGCCGCTCGACGGCGACCGGGCCCGCGAACAAGGCAGCCACCGCGCGGCGGTCGGCCTGCCCTGCATCGACGCCGACTCCTGGACGGCCGCGCGTGCCCGGCGCACCGCCGCCGCCGACATAACGGGGGTGTCGGCCGGAACGGTCCAGGTGTCCGATGTGGATGGTCTCGGGGTGGTGGATCTGCTCACCGCGTGCGATGGGGAAGACCGGTTGTGGACTGACGAGATCCTGTCGCGACTGGCGACCCTTGCCACCCGGTACGGCGGGTGGGACGCCGAGGACCTCGCCGCGCTCATCCGACCGCTCGGGGTGGGTCCGGGGCAGATCAAACGCGAGGGCCGCAACCGCAACGGCTACGACCTGCGCGCCGTCCGGCAGGCGTGGGACACCCACCGCCGACGAGGCCCCGCCTGACCGGTACCCGCCTCTACCGGGCCGCTACCCGGTAGAGGCGGGTAGAGCCTCCGGTAGGCGCCCAAATATCCGCGCTGACCTGCCAAGTAGGCAGGTAGACCCCTGCGCGCGACGCCTTACCCGTTTCGGCTCGAACCCAAGTTTTCCGGCCGGAAACCACAGCCTCAGCCGGACTCGACACCTACCCCGCCCGGCTCCACGTCCGCCAATCCAACGAGGTGACACCACACTCTGAACGACCATCCGTCCGCCCACGACGAGAACACTTCGCACCACCCGTCCGGCACCACCCACCCCGTGATTCCGGAACCCCGCACGGCCGATCGCCGCACCCGGCAGACCGACCAAAGGGAAAGCTACGCCGAACTCCAAGCCCGCCTCGACGCCGAGGCGGTTAACCGGTGGGCGGTGATCGTCGCCGACTGGCCACCACTGCCCGACGAACAGATTCGGGCACTGGCGATGATCCTCAACCGGATCGACGCCCGCCACCACGGCGACACACCACCGCAGTGACACGACGTTGATCAGGCCGGGCCGTCCAACGAGGGGAGGGTTAGGACGGCCCGGCCCGATCAGCCTAGGACACCCGGTAGGGGTCCACACGGACTCGTTTCGCGGTGAACTTCCGAAACCCCGCCTTGTCCGCAGGGTCCAGAAAGATCCGGTCCCTGCCCAGCGCGTCACGGAGCATCGCGCGCCGCTCCCCGTTATCGGCGCGCTTCCACTTCTCCTCCGCTTCCTCACGGCTCATCGCCTCGGTAGGGCCCTCCGGGTTCCCACCGGTCAACTCGTCGCGCTTCGCGTACAACTTGGTCAACTCAGCTATCAACGGCTCGTTGGCTTTGTCGAACGCCTTCTCGCTCATCTTGTCCGCACCCCACTTCGCCGCGATCGCCTCCTGTCGCGCCTCGCTCGCGTCGATCTTGGTTTGCACCGCCGCGAGCCGATCCGAGATCAACGCCCGCGCCGCCTTGATCGCCGACGCCTGCTTCTTGTCGGTCAACCGAGCAAGCACCAGACCCCGCAACTCCCGATCCACCAACCGCGCGTCCGCCGCGACATGCCCGCACCCGCCCCGTGACTTGGTGCACCCGTACTGCCGCCGCCGCGCCCCGTCCGGGTACTCCCCGACATGCGGACGCCCCGACAACCCCTTACCGCACAACCCACACACCACAATTCCCGACGCCAAATAGCGCTCCCCTGCGGCACGCCCCGAGGTGCGACCCGCGAACAACGCCCGCAACCGCTCGAACTCCTCAGGATCAACAACCGGATCACCCGCCATCCGCCCCACGATGTCCCCGTCATGCTCCACCAACCCGGCATTACGTGGGCGCAACAGCACCGCCCGCACCGCAGATGGCGTCCACGCCTTCCCCGTCACCGTCAGCAACCCCGACTTGTTCCACTCCGCCGTCAGACCGACCAGGGTTGTCCCGGCCAGGACAGCGCTGGTCGCCGCGCGCAACGCCGCCCGCTCCCGCTCCACCAACACCGCTGGCACTGCCTCCCGGTCCTCGGTGCCCCGAGCTACGGTGCGGTCCAATCCGGCGAACCCGAACACCCGGCCCTGCTGATGCGGAACACCGTTGCGCCGCAACACATCGAACCGCCGTTTGATCCGCTGCGACGACTCATCCGACGACCGCTGGTTGTGCGCGACCTCCATCCGCAACTGATACCGGTCGTTGTAGTCCGACAGGTCGTACCGGCCGTGGGAGGAACCCAGCAGGAAGCTGTCGTCGATCAGCTTGAACAAGTCCTCAAGATCACTCGACAGGCGCACCGCACGGTCGGTATTCCAGATGACCAAGCCATCACACGCTCGCGCGGCGATCCGCTTCAACACACGGTCCCACCCCGGACGGTGCACCTTGGGGTTCCACGCCGACAACTTCGGGTCGTCGATGTCCTCACCCAGCACACCACCCAACCGCGAGATCACCTCGTGATTGTCGGCGTGCTGGGTCTCGACCTTCTCTAGCTTCCCCGACGGGTTGCGCGACAGCCGGGCGTACGAATCCAGCACCGGCCGCCGCCCACCCTGACCTGCACTAACCTGGTGACTGATACCCATACCAACCACCGTAGGTCGACAAGCACAGGTCCGCTAGAACACTTGTCGCCACTCACGACCCCACCTGGCCAGCGGAGACTTTCGCCGTGAGCGGATCACGGTGTTCCGCCGCGTTCCCGGAGGGGCGTCACGCCGTCGCCTTCGAGTTCGTCGTTGTACGCCGTGCGCCCGGTCATCGCCATGATCAGGGCCAGCGTGCCGCCGGAGACAAGTGGTCCGGCGCCGGTCGCGAAAGGACCGTCGGTGGCGACGAGACGCAGGCCGTCGATCCGTCCTCGGGCCAGCACCACGAGATCGGTGCCCCGGTAGTACTCGGCCACCGCGGTGAGTGTCCGGATCGGATAGTCCCGGCGCAGGCCCAGTGGCCGCCGGATGTCCTCGCCGTGCACGATCGTCTCCCCGAGCATCGCCAGTACCGGGAGAGGCGGTTTTGTCGTGCTCGTAACGATTTCGCGGAATCGTGCGTGCGTTTCGGCCCCGGACGCGCCCAGTTGCTCGGCCAGTCGCATCGCCACCTGCTTGTCGAAGTCGAACCGGCAGCGGAGCACCCCGGCCATCCACCGCACGGGGTTCAGCCTCGCCGACGACGAGAGATGCGCGAGCACTTCGCGCACGGTGAGTTCCGTGCACAGCGACGTCGTCGCCCACTGCTCTTCGGTCAGGTCCGCGAGATCGGCCGCCAGCGCCGCTCGTTCGGTGTGGACCAGCGGCCAGAGGTCGGTCACGCGGTCTGCTTTCGTCTGTGCCATCGGGGAGGTCTCCTGTCGCTGGTCATGAGCCGGTCGTGAGTGAGACTCCCGCCGCGGCCGGAAATCATCGCTCGCCGGCGTCTCCTGGCGAGACGAGTCCGGTTTCGTAGGCGAGCACCACGGCTTGTGCCCGGTCGCGGAGCGCGAGTTTCGCGAAGATGTGCGCCACATGGGTTTGACCGTCGGCTCGCTGAGCGTGAGTTCGGCGTTGGAGCGGCCGCGGCCCATCAGCGTCAATACTTCCCGTTCCCTCGGTGTCAGGACGGCGAGGGAACGGTGTGGCGGGGGACGGCGGTTCGACGCCACTCGAAGCGAAGCGTTCGACGAGCCGCCGGGTGATCGACGGCGCGAGCAGCGCGTCTCCGGTGTCGACCAGGCGCACCGCCGCGACCAGGTGTTCTGGGGTGACGTCCTTGAGCAGGAAGCCGCTGGCACCGGCGGCGAGCGCGGTGTAGACGTAGCGGTCGAGGTCGAAGGTCGTCAGCATGAGCACGCGGAATTTCGGGGCCTTGGCGAGGATCCGGCGCGTGGCCTCCAAGCCGTCCATGTTCGGCATGCGGATGTCCATGAGCACGACGTCCGGTTTCAGGTCGCGCACCGCCGTGACCGCCTCGGTGCCGTCGGCGGCCTCGCCGACCACGTCGATCCCGCCCGCGGTCAGGATCATCCGGAAGCCGATGCGCACGAGTGCCTGGTCGTCGGCGATGTCCACGCGCGGCTTGTCGGTCACGGTCGTGCCAGCGCGGAATCCGCCACCGAGCCGCTTTCGCGCGTCGAGGTCGGCCACACGCTCGCGCAGCCCGAGCAGACCCCGTTCCTCGCCGCGCAGCCCGTGCCCTGCGGCGGGAGCGGCCCGGTTGCCGGACAGCACACTGGGCCCGCTGTTCAGCACCTCCACCCGCAGGTAGTGGTCGGCGTAGCGCACCGTCACCTCGGCTTCCCCGGGTTCCGCCGCGAGCACCTGCCGGGCCGCCCCCGGCCTGGATGACCATCACGCTCACGTTGTGACTGACGATGTCGTGCAGCTCCCTGGCGATCCGGGCACGCTCGGCGTCGACCGCGCTCTGGGCGGCGCTTTCCGTTCCCGCTCCAGGAGCCAGCCACGTTCTTCGAGCGTCTTGGTGAAAGCCCGGCACGCCCGGCGGCCTGCCACCGGGAACAAGACCGCGGCCAGGCACGCCACTGCCGCCACGAGCCGCCATCCTGTCCACGATAGCCGTCGCCGGACAGCCCTCGTTCACCGTCGTCGGATTCGCCTACTCCGTGAGCGAATCGGCCGAAGCATGGGTGACGCCCGAGCAGATGACGGCGTTGCGGCCGACCGCCGTCCAGATGCTGTACCGCTTCACCCAGGCCGCGACCGCCGCCGAGGTCGACGCGGCCCAGGCGACCGCGACCGCGGAGCTGCCGCTGCTCGGCTCGCAGTCCTATCTCGCCGTCAAGGAACGCGTCACCTCCGAGGTTGGGGTGTACGTCCCGTTCCTGATGGTCTTCGGGTTTCTCGGGATCGCGGTCGCGGTCCTGATCGTCGCCAACATCGTCAGCGGCGCGGTCGTGGCGGGGTTCCGGCACATCGGCGTGCTGAAGGCGCTCGGTTTCCCCCTGGCCCAGGTGATGGCGGTCTACCTGCTGATAGTGTCGGTGCCCGCCTTCCTCGGCTGCGTCCTCGTGGGCGTGGCCCTCGCGTCCAGCGCTGGCTCGGCGGCACCCGGCTGCCGCGTTCGCTCAGGCTCGGACCGGGCCTGCCGTTCGCCCGCCCCGCGCGCAGTGCGCTGACGATGTCGGCCCTCGTGCTGGGGGTTATGAGCGTGACGCTCGCGACAGGGTCGACGATGTCGGTGGTCGCCTACCGCGACGGGGTCGAACCGCCCACGACCGACCAGGTCCAGCTCAAACCCGGCGCCGACGCACCGGCCTACGCGGCGGCCACCCAGGCCGGGGACCCGGGACTGCGGATCTTCCCTACCCGCGACGGCAGCTCGTCGATGGCCGCGGTCATCACTCGGTATCGAGGGGCACCGGCTGGTCGCCCCGGCCATGATCGAGGCGGGACAGGCCGACATCGCCGACTTCATGGTGGACGTCTACCACCTGCCGATGCTCGTCCTGCTGGCGCTGGCCGGAATTGCCATCGCGGTGCTCGGCGCGTTGCTGCCGTCGAGGAGCGCGGCGCGCATGACGGTCGCCGAGGTGCTGCACAACGAGTGATAGGTCCATTCCGGACAGTCGCGTGGGAGCCGGGAACCACCGCACTGATAATCTCGTTCCCCTTATGACGGACAGTGTTCGCGGGTGACGGGAAAGTGTTGATGGAACAGGGCCCGCGGGTCACGCAAGGAGCCGGTTCACTGGTGCGCAGGCCAGTGACCCAGGTGAGTGGCGGTGAAATCGGACCGCCCGTCATCGAGTTCTACCGGCGGCTCTCGCGCTTCCTCCTGGTGTACAAGTTCGCGGTCGAGGAACTGATGACGAAGTTGCGCATCCTCAGCGAGGAGTTCGACTTCGTCCATCGGCACGACCCGATCGAGCACATCACCAGCCGCGTCAAACGGCCGGAGGCGATCATGGAGAAGATGGTGCGCAAGGGCCTCGAGCCCGACGTCGACCTGATCGCCGACGGCCTGGACGACGTGGCCGGTGTCCGGGTGATCTGCCCCTTCGTCTCCGACGTCTACCGGGTCGCGGAAATGCTCGGGGGCCAGCACGACGTGACGGTCCTGCACAGCAAGGACTACATCGCGAAGCCCAAGCCCAACGGCTACCGGAGCCTGCACCTGATCGTGCGGATCCCGGTGTTCCTGTCCGATCGGGTCGAGCACGTCAAGGTCGAGGTGCAGCTGCGCACGATCGCGATGGACTTCTGGGCCACGCTCGAGCACAAGCTGTTCTACAAGTACGACGACCAGGTCCCCGCCGACTTCGCCGACGAGCTGGCCAGTACCGCGGCCATCGCCGCCCAGCTCGACGCCCGGATGCAGTCGCTGCACCAGCGCCTTCGCTAGACGCGGGCGGCGATCAGGCGCGCGCACTCCGCGTCTTCAGCATGCCGAGGTTGGCCCGCATCACCATGGACTTCTTGTGCAGCCGCACGTTGGCCAGTGCGGCTTGCATCGCGCGGGCCACGTGATGCGCGGGTGTGCCCGGCGGCGTCTTGACGCCGGGATGTGGTCCCACCTCGTAGACCTGCGGGGTCCACTGTGGATCGAAGGTGACCACGGCCGAGGTCCAGGGAACACCCGAGGAGATCTTGTCCAGCTTCGACGGCGTGGGCAGGTACTCGTCGAGGCGTTCGGCCAGGCCCTCCCGATGGCCCGGCACCAGCAGGACCCGTTTGTTCGCGGGCGGGGTGGTGCGGGCCTGCTCGACCTCCCACCACAGGCCTTCGCCGGTCCCCAGCCGCAGCACGTTGAGCTGGGACGGCTCCATCAGCCGCAGCACTCCGGCCGCCAGTCGTCGTACGGCAGGTAGAACCGCGCCGCGCCCAGGTGCGGCAGGGGCTCTTTGGGCTTGCCGAGAACAGCTGATCCGGCTGCTGCTCGAAGTCCTGCTCCGCGGGGACACCGGGGAGGCGGAAGCCGCGTTGCCGCGTTGCCGCGTTTCAGGCTGCCCAGGCCATCGTCGAGGACGTACTCGCCGGTGTGGTGTGGCCCGACTCTCCGGCCCGTAGCGAAGGGGTTGCGGGGTAAGGGAAACGCGACGAGGCCCGGCCGCTACCGTGTTCCGGCGTGAACGAGCCTTCGTACCTGACCACCACCCGGGCGTCCTACGACACCGTCGCCGACGACTACGCCGAACTCGTGAAAACGCTGTTCCGGAAGGACCCGCTCGGCCGCGCCATGCTGACCGCGTTCGGCGAACTCGTGGGACCGGATCGCCCGGTAGCCGATATCGGCTGCGGTCCTGGTCAGGTCACGGCGTACCTGGACGCGCTAGGGCTGTCCGCGTTCGGTGTCGACCTGTCGCCGAAGATGATCGAAATCGCCCGCCGGGCCTACCCGCATCTCCGGTTCGACGTCGGTTCGATGACCGCGCTCGACCTCGCCGACGGGGAACTCGGCGGCATCGTCGCCTGGTGGTCGATCTTCCACACCCCGCCCGAGGTGCTGCCGGTCGTCTTCTCCGAGTTCCACCGGACGCTGGCCGCGGGCGGGCATCTGGTGGTCGGGTTCCATGTCGGCGACGAGCATCTCCGCCCGGAGCGTTCGTACGGCCACCCGGTGACCTACGACGCGTACCTGTTCCGGCCGGACCACATCACCGAACTGCTGGGGCAAGCCGGGCTCGTCGTCACCGCGACGCTGGTGTCGGAGGGCAAGAAGTGGCCGCAAGCGTGCCTGCTTGCCCACCGGCCCGGGGAAAGCGTCGACATATTCCTCGGTGGGGCTACCTCGTGGCGTCGAGGATGAACCGGCCGACGGTCCGCGGGTGAGTGATCAGCGAGAGGTGCCCCGACCGCACCTCGATGGTCGTGGCCTTCATGCGCTTGGCGACGAACCGCTGGAGTTCGGTGACGGTGGTGCGATCCTGGGTGGTGATGAGGTACCGGCTGGGCTTCTGCGTCCAGGCCGCCACGGAGGTCTTGGTGGCGAACAGGGTTTGCGCGATCCGGCCTTGGACGGCGTACAGGACACGGGCGCGGGATTCGGGCACGCCGTTGGCGAAATCGTTGAGGAAGGCGTCCTCGGTGAGCTGCCCGAAGCCGTTTTGGAACACCAGTCCGGCGTTCGCCGGGGGAGTCGGGAACCGGGCCGCGAGCGCGGGGTAGTCCTCGCCCGCTTCGGGCGCGCGTGCGGAGAGATAGACCAGTGAGCTCACGGCCGGATGGTCGCCCGCTTGGCTGATCACGGAGCCCGCGTAGGAGTGTCCCACCAGGACGGTCGGGCCGTTCTGAAGGTCGAGCACGCGCTTGGTGGCGTCGACGTCGTCGGCCAGCGAGGTGAGTGGGTTCTGCACCGACGTGACCGTCAGCCCGGCCGCCTGCAGCTGCGGAATGACGTCGGCCCAGCACGATCCGTCCGCATAGGCGCCGTGCACCAGCACGACGTTGCGTACCTTGCGCTCACCGGGCGAGGCGACCGCGGCTGAAGCGGCGGGCGCCGCGATGGCGGCCAATGCCGCCGCTCCGCCTGCGGTGACCAGGTGCGAGAAGGTACGTCGAGTAATCATGAATCGAGAATAGCGGCGCGGAAGTCACATTGTCGTGCGGTGGTCGCCGTCGACGGATTTTGTCAGCATGTTTCTGCTGGCCAGGTGGCTCGTGAGTGGCAACAAGTGTTCTAACACTCGTTGCCACTCACGAGCCCACCGCATCGGCCGTTGTCGTCGGCGGCCGCCGGCTTGCCGACGTCGGTGAATTCCCCGGGACAACCCTAGGCGGGACACGGAACTTTCAGCTGGACCCCGGTAGGGTCCGGGGGTGGGGACGAACTCTTTCGACCAAGGTCTGCGGCTCATCCAGCACCTCGGCGGTGTCGAACGCCCGGCGGTGCTCGACCTCTTTGAGAGCCTCGGTGAAGCCGAATTCGGCGAACAATGCGTCGGATTCATCTACGGCGACGTCTACCATCGCCCCGGGCTTACCCTGCCGGAACGACAATTGGCCACGGTCGGCGCGCTGAGCGCGCTCGGCTACGCGACTTCCCAGCTCCAATTCCACGCGAAAGCGGCGTTGAAGGCCGGATGCACGCGGCAGCAGGTCCTCGAAGCGATCAACCAGGTCGGTTCGGTCACGGAAATTTCCGACGCGCTCGCGGCGGTCGAAGAGGCTTTCGCGGGCACCGAGGACGTTCCGGGCGAACGGCCCCAGTTGAGCCCGAAGCACCGGGAGATCGTGATGATCGCGGCCTGCACCGCGCTCGGGACCGCGGTACCGGAGTTGAAGGCGCATCTCCACGGGCTGCTCGACGTCGGCGGCACACGGCGGGAACTCGTCGAAACGTTGCTGCACTTGGCTTTCTACGCCGGGTTCCCGGCCGCGCTCAACGCGATGAGCGCGGCGAACGACGTGTTCGCCGAACGTTCCGGCTGACCCGGCAGAGCACGGTTTTGTCGTACCCGGCCTCTAGATTGGCCGCGTGAACCGTACCGATCGTCTCTATGCCCTGGTCGAAGAATTGCGGGCGGTCGCGCCCCGCCCGCGGAGCGCGCGCTGGCTGGCCGGTCGGTTCGAGGTCAGCGTGCGCACGGTCGAGCGGGACATGAACGCGTTGCAGCAGTCGGGGGTGCCGATCTACGCCGAGGCCGGTCGTACCGGCGGCTACTGCCTCGACAAGGCGCGCACCCTGCCGCCGGTCAACCTGACGCCGGGCGAGGCCGTCGCGATGGCGGTGGCGCTGCGGGGGCTGGAGGGCACGCCGTTCCGGGTGACCGCGGGTGCGGCGCTGCGCAAGCTGGTCGCGGTGATGCAGGGCGACGACGCCGCCGCGGCTCATGAGCTGGCCGGCCGCATCCACCTGCTCGGCGAGGCGGGCCCCACGCCGTCGATGCCGCGGATGGTGACCGACGCGCTGTCCACCCGCCGCGTCCTGCGCATCGGCTACGGCGACCGCGAAGGTGCCGTCACGCTGCGCGAGATCGAGCCACTCGGTTATGTCGGCAAGCCGGACCACTGGTATTTGATGGCTTGGTGCCGGTTACGCGGCGCCCTGCGCGCGTTCCGCATCGACCGGATCACCTCGGTCTCGGTCACCGCCGAGGTACCCGCGCCACGCTCGCTGCGCCGGGAGGACCTCGACATCCCGTACGGGGTCCTCTCTCAACTGACCTTGAGCTGACAGCCGGGCCGGTCCCGTGAAGGACCGGCCCGGCACAACGGCTCAGGCCTGGGCGGACGGCGGCGTGAACACCGCGAAGTGGTTACCGGCCGGGTCGAGCAGATGCGCGAAAGTCACGCCGACCGGGTTGACCTTCGGCGCACGCTGGACCTGCCCACCCGCCGCTTCGGTCCGGCGGCACGCGGCCTCGACGTCGTCGACCAGCACGGTGAAGATCGCGTAGCTGGGCATTTCGCCCTTTGTCGCGAACAGTCCGCCGCGCAGTCCGTCCGCGTCGCCCGTGGTGAGGATCCGGTACGCCGGATCCGTGCTCTTAGAGTCGTCGTGCGTGGCCGTCCAGCCGAACACGTCGCCGTAGAACCGCTCCGCGGCCGCCGGGTCGTCGGTGCCGATCTCGAACCAGCTGATGCCGTTGATTCCGGGCATGTCATCCCTCTCGTGGTGGAGCCAGGTGTTTCCCTGGCTCCACCACGATCTCCGGCGGCGGCGACAACCCCCTGTCGGTGTTTCCGCGCTAACTCAGCCCGACCTGGTCGCCGAGACGCCGCCTTCGAGCACCCGGTCGAGGCGGATCGGCAGGCTCCGGTGGCGTACCCCGGTCGCGTGCCACACGGCGTTGGCGATCGCCGCCGCCGTCCCGACGATGCCGACCTCGCCGACACCCTTGATCCCAGCGGGGTTGCTCGGGTCGTGGTCGGCCACCCAGCCGGCCTCGATGTCGGGGACGTCGGCGTGCGAGGCGAAGTGGTAACCGGCGAAGTCGGCGTTGACCTGTCCGCCGGACGTCTCGTCCCGGAGACCTTCCTCGTGCAGCGCCATCGACAGGCCCATGGTCATGCCGCCGATCAGCTGGCTGCGGGTCGTCAGCGGGTTGACGATCCGGCCGGCGGCGAAGATCCCGAGCAACCGCCGGACCCGCACCTCGCCGGTGGCCGGGTCCACCGCGACCTCGGCGAACTGGGCGCCGTGCGACTGCCGTTCCTGCTGCCCCAGCGCGGCGATCAGCGCGGTGGTGTCGGCCTTGCCGGTGATCCCACCCGGGGGAATGCCGTCCGCGGCGGCCAGTTTTGGCGCCAGGTCGGCCGCCGCCTCGGAAATCGCCCAGGCCCAGGACGAGGTGCCCCGGGACCCACCGGCCAGCCACGCCGGACCGAGGTCGCTGTCGCCGATCTTCATGCGGACGCGGTCGGTCGGCACGCTCAGCGCGTCCGCCGCGAGGAGCGACAGCGCGGTGCGGGCGCCCGTGCCGATGTCGGCCGCGGCGATGCCGACGGTGAACGTGCCGTCCGCTTCGGCCGTGATCGACGCCGAAGACGGCAATGAGCCGGCCCCGTAGGCTCCGGCAGCCATCCCGGTGCCCAGCAGCCAGCGGCCTTCTCGCCGGATGCCCGGCTTCGGGTCGCGGTCCGCCCAGCCGAAGCGGCGCGCGCCTTCTTGCAAACAGCCGACCAGATTGCGGCTGCTGAACGGAAGCCGGGAAACGGGCCCGGAAGCCGGTTCGTTGCGCAGGCGGAGTTCGACCGGGTCGATGCCGGTCAGTTCGGCGAGTTCGTCCATCGCCGACTCCAGGGCGAACGCGCCCGGACCGGCGCCAGGACCCCGCATCCAGCCGGGGGTCGGCAGGTTGAGGCGCACCACGGACGTCCGCATCCGGATGGCGTCCGCGGCGTACATCATGTTGGTGATCTCGGTGCTGTGCTCCACGTACTCGTGGATGGTGGACGTGAAGTTCGCCGACTCGTGGTCGATCGCCCGCAGGTGGCCGGTGGAGTCCGAGCCCAGTCGGATCCGCTGTTCGGTCGCGGGCCGCATGGTCGTCACCGAGAACACCTGGCGGCGGGTGAGGACCACCCGGACCGGCCTGGCGAGCAGGGTCGCGGCCATCACCGCGAACACGATATGCGGTCCGACCCCCTTGGAGCCGAAACCGCCGCCGACGTGTTCGGAGCGGACGCGGACGACATCCGCGTCGAGGTCGAAAAGCTTGGCCACCAAGAGGGAGACCGTGTGCGCGCCCTGGTTGGAGTCGACGATCTCGAGGCGGCCGTTCTCCCAGCGCGCCATCGAGGCGTGCGGTTCCATGGCGCTGTGGTGCGCTTCGGGCGTGGTGTAGCGCTGGTCCACCACGGCGGGGGCCGCGGCGATCTCGGCGTCGACGTCGCCGTGTCCCGCCTCGGGAGCCGGGGCGTAGGCGCCGGGATGGTCGACGGAGAACGCGGTGTCGTGCGGTTCCTCGTCGTAGGTGACGATCAGCGCGTCGGCGCCGGCCCTGGCCTGCTCCGGGGTTTCCGCGACCACCAGCGCCACCGGGCGGCCGACATGCGGCACCAGATCGTCCTGGAACAGCTGCAGCGAGGCGTCGGGACCGAACAGACCGGCCTCGGGGTTGAGGCGCATCGCGTTCTCGTGGCTGAGGATGCCGACCACCCCGGGCATGGCGAGCACCGCGTCGGTACCCAGCGACCGGATCCGGCCCTTGGCCACAGTGGACAGTACGAGCCAGCCGTGGGCGACGCCCTCGAACGGGATGTCGGCGGCGTACTGCGCGGCGCCGGTGACCTTCTCGCGGCCTTCCAGCCGGACACTCGAAGTGCCCACCGCGCCAGGGCTCACCGTGCGTGTGATGCTTTCGGTCATCGAGCTGCCTCCTCGGCGAGTTCGGTCAGCACGGCTACCACCAGGTTGTGCAGCAAAGGCACCTTGTACCCGTTGTGCGCCAACGGTTTCGCCGCGGCCAGTTCCGCGTCGGCGGCGGCACCGAACGCTTCGGCTGTCGCCGGTGCGCCGATCAGCGCGCGCTCGGCGGCATGGGCCCGCCACGGTCGTGACGCGACCGCGCCGAACGCGATCCGCGCTTCCCGCACCACGCCGTTGTCGACGCCGAGTGCGGCGGCGATCGAGCCGGTGGCGAACGCGTAGGACGCGCGCTCACGGACCTTGCGGTACCGGGAACGGGCGGCCACGGGCGCGGCGGGAAGGGTGACCGAGGTGATCAGCGCGCCGGCGGGCAGCGTGGTCTCCTGCTGCGGGGTGTCACCGACCTCCGGGTAGAACTCCGCCAGCGGCATCTCGCCGGGGCCGTCGACGGTCTCGTAGGAGATCACCGCGTCGAAGGCGGCCAGCGGGACGACCATGTCGGACGGGTGGGTGGCGACGCAGTGCTCCGACCAGCCGAGGATGGCGTGGTTGTGGTTCTCCCCGGTGATCGCCGAGCAACCGCTGCCGGGCTCCCGCTTGTTGCACGGGCTCGCGATGTCGGCGAAGTAGCCGCATCGCGTGCGCTGCAACAGGTTCCCGCCGACGGTCGCCATGTTGCGCAGCTGGCCGGACGCCCCGGCCAGCACGGCCTGGGCGAGCGCCGGATAGCGCAGCCTGACCTCGGGATGGGCCGCGAGGTCGCTGTTGGTGACCGTCGCGCCGATGACGAGGGCGCCGTCGCCGCGGAGTTCGATCCGGCCGAGCGGCAGGCCTCGGACGTCGATCAGCTGGTCCGGCGTTTCGACCCCGGCCTTCATCAGGTCGACGAGATTGGTGCCCCCGGCGAGGAAACGGGCGCCGGAGTCGCTTGCCAGCAGCGAGACCGCCTCGCGCACGCCGGTCGCTCGGCTGTAGCTGAATTCCTTCACGCCATCACCTTCGTCTCGGCGGTGACGGGGTTGCCCGCCGCTTGGGCGACCGCGCGCACGATGGCGGTGTACGCCCCGCAGCGGCACAGGTTGCCGCTCATGCGCTCGCGGATCTCCTCGGCGTCGAGCGCGGTTTCCGCGCCCGGGCGGACGTCGTCGGTGGCGGCACTCGGCCAGCCCTCGGCGTGCTCCTGGATGACGGCCACGGCCGAGCAGATCTGGCCGGGCGTGCAGTAGCCGCACTGGTAACCGTCGAGCTCGAGGAACGCTTCCTGCACCGGGTGGAGCTGGTCGCCGTCCGCGATGCCCTCGATGGTGGTGATGGCGGTGCCCTCGGCGGCGACGGCGAGCTGCAGGCAGGAGACGGCGCGACGGCCGTCGACCAGCACGGTGCAGGCACCGCACTGGCCATGGTCGCAGCCCTTCTTCGTGCCGGTCAGGCCGAGCTGTTCCCTCAGT
Source organism: Amycolatopsis sp. (assembly GCF_036008905.1). Taxonomy (GTDB): domain Bacteria; phylum Actinomycetota; class Actinomycetes; order Mycobacteriales; family Pseudonocardiaceae; genus Amycolatopsis. The sequence continues at coordinate 19,098 of NZ_DASYMU010000045.1, forward strand.
GCGTCGAGCAGGGTGGTGCGGTTGTCGGCGGACAGCGTGTGCGTTTTTCCGTTGACGTGCAACGAGATTTCACTGCGGGTGGGTGACACCGTGTCTTCTCTCAGATTCGTCAGCACGCCGAGCAGAGATGAAGAGTGTGCTCAGCGCGGGAAGTGGTGGATTCCTCGTCGGCGCGTTCACACCTCGAACGAAGTGGAGACGCGTCCACTTCCGTCGAGCATAAGTTGCGAGGTCTCCGCTTCGCAACCACACGAACAGCGGGCGCGCCGGCCTCAAGCGAGCTTGCGCAGGCCGTCCATCGTCAGGTCCAGCAGTCGTTCGGCCTGGTCACGCTGGCTGGGCCTACCCGAGGCCAGCGCGATCCCGGTCAGGCTGGCAAGCACGTCGGGGGCACCCAGGTCTGCCCGGACAGTACCCGCGGAGACGCTGGCTTCCAGCAGTGAGCCGATGGCGCCGAGCAGCATCTCCTGGCTGTGCGCGTACGGGTTGTCGCCGGATTCGATGGCCGCGCGCAGGGCGTTCGCCATGCCGAGCTTCGCCGTCGCGTAATCGATGAACCGGCCCATCCACGCCCTGAGCGCTTCGTGCGGCTCGAGCCTGTCCCGCAGTTCCGGTGCCGCGTCGCACAGGCGTGTGAGCTCATTGCGGTACGCGGCGACGACCAGCGCTTCCCGGGTCGGGAAGTTGCGGTACAGGGTCCCGGCTCCGACACCGGCGGCCTTCGCGATCCGGTCGAAATTCGCGTCGAGCCCCTCCTCGGCGAACAGCCGGACGGCGGTGGACAGGATCTTGTCGCGGTTGCGCTGCGCGTCGACCCGCAAGGGCCGGCTCGGATCCCGTCCCATCCCGTCACCTCCTGCCGAATCCGGAAGCTCCCGGCACGCCGAACGCGAGTCTATGTCGGTGGACCGACGCGCCGGGCGGGCGTGGCACCCCACGATCACCCGGCTGATCGATATGCTCCAGAATAACGATCAAACGAACAACGTGCGGTGTGCGGCGAGGAGCTTTCGGATGCGGGAGACGAGCGACGTCAGGCGGCGGCGGATTCTGGCGGTCGTGCAGGCCCGTGGTGCTGCCCGGGTGCATGATCTCGCCGCCGAGCTGGAGGTTTCGGTGGTCACCGTGCGCCGGGACGTCGAAGAGCTGGCGCGCGCGGGCAAGCTGCGGCGCGGGCACGGCGTGGCCCGGTCGATCGTGCCCGTGGAGGAGGAACCCGCGCCCGCCGAAGCGGCGGAGCGGAGTGGGACGGTGGCGCTCGTCGTCCCGGAGCGGCACGCCTACCTGTACGAGGCCGTCCACGGGGCGCGCGCGGTGTTGGAGGAGGCCGGGATGCGGGTCGTCCTCCATATCGCGCCCCAGGTCCAGGGCGCGGAACGGCCGATCGTCGAGCGGGTGGTGGCCGACGACGTCGAAGGGCTGCTGATCGCGCCGCGCTGGCGGACCACCGCCGCCGAGGAAGCGGACTACGGCTGGCTGGCGGGAGCGGGCGTGCCCACGGTGATCATGGAGCGGCGCCCGCGGCCGGGCAGCGCGCTCCACGCGGTCGACTCGGTCTGCTCCGATCACTGGTACGGCATGCATCTCGCGGTGGAGCACCTTGTTTCCTTGGGGCATCGGCGGATCGTGCTCGCCGCGCGCGACGACAGCCCGACCGCGCGGACCCTGCGCAAGGCGTTCGGCGAGATCGCCGCGGCCTGCCCGGAGATCGACGATTGGACGGTCGTGCTGAGTGCGCCGGACGCCGGTCCCGATCCGGACGATCGCTCGGCCGCGCCGGTCGGGCTCGCGGAGCTGCTGCGCGAACGCGAGGCCACGGCCGCGGTGCTGCACGGCGACGTTGACGCGCTGATGCTGGTGCAGCAACTCGCCGACGACGGCGTGCGGGTGCCCGAAGACTGCTCGGTGGTGGCGTACGACGACGTCGTGGCCGCGCTCGGCAGCACGCCGCTGACCGCGGTCGCGCCGCCGAAGGACGAAGTCGGGCGCGTGGCGGCGGAGCTGCTTCTGCGACGGCTCGCCGAACCGCCGAGCTCGGACAATCGGCCCCGGCGGGTGGAGCTGCTGCCCGAGCTGAAAGTGCGGGGATCCACCAAAGCCTTGTCGTCCCACGAGAAATGATCGTTTGACCGTTTAATCTTCTTTTGATCGATCTATTGACCGCGAATCGCTCATGCGATCAGAATGCGTTGGTCGCGTACTGATCCGCAGGAGGCAACGATGCCCAGGCCGTGTCCTGGTCGAGTGAGCCGCCGGTCCCTGTTGGCCGCCGGTCTCGCACTCCCGTTGCTCGGCGCCTGTTCTCCGGGTGCGGGTGGGGTTTCCGCGAGCGGGCCGACGCGCATCACCTTCTGGTCGGCCCTGCGTGGCAGCCAGCAAGTGGTCGACGCGTTCAACCGCACGCAGCGCCGGATCCGGGTCGACTTCCGGCAGATCCCGTCGGGAAACCAAGGCGGGTACGCGAAACTCAGCAACGCGGCCCGCGCGGGCAACGCGCCGGACGTCGCCACCATCGAGTACCCGCAGGTGCCCGGCTTCGCCATCGACGGCCTCGCCCGCGACATCACCGCGCTCGTCAGTGACAGCCTGCGCGCGCAGCTACTGCCGCAAGCTCTCGCGCTGACGACGTTCGACAACCGCGTTTTCACCGTCCCGCTCGACGTCGAGCCGATGGTCATGCACTACCGCACGGACCTTTTCGAGCAATACGGGCTTCAGGTGCCGCGTACCTGGGACGAATTCGCCCACCTGGCCCGCACCGTGCGGGACAAAGCCGAGGGACGACGTCTCGCCCTCTTTCCCACCGACGGCGCTCTGCAGTTCGCCGCGTACGCGTGGCAGGCGGGCGCCCGATGGTTCGACATCGCGGGCGGGGCTTGGAACGTCTCGCTGGCCGACGCGCCGACCCGCACGGTCGCGGCGTACTGGCAGAAACTCCTCGACGACGGCCTGGTCTTCGCCAACGCCTCGGAGAGCCGGTTCAGCGACGCCCAGATCGGCCAAGGCCTGGTACTCGTCCGGCTCAGCGGTGCATGGGACGCGGGCGCGCAGATGAAGGCCCGGCCAGCGCAGAAAGGCAAGTGGGCCATCGCGCCGCTGCCCCAGTGGGACACCGATCGCCCGGCCGTCGGCACCCACGGCGGCTCGACTTTCGCTGTCACCAAGGACAGCGTGCATCCCGAAGCCGCCATGGAGTTCATCGAATGGCAGGTTTCGCATCCCGACGCCCTGCGCGCCCGGCTGTCCAGCGGCACCAGCAGCCAGTACCCGGCCGTCCCCGCGCTGGCCGCGGTCGGCAGCGCGGCCTTCGACCGGACCTACTACGGCGACCAGGACATCTACCGCCTCTTCGAAACCGAGACCGGAAAGATCCGCGACGGCTGGCGCTGGGGGCCGCGGATGACCGCCACCCAGAAGGTCATGCAGGACGGCTTCGCCGGCGCCGGAGCCGGCCAGGGCTTGATCATCGACGCCGTCCGCGACGCCCAGAGCGGCACCATCCCGGACCTCGAGGCACTCGGCCTGACCACCACCGAACACAGCAGCTGACCGGTGTTTCCCCACGTCCCCGAGAAAGACGGCGAGACGCGATGACCACGACCGCGCCACCCGCGCCCCGCACCACCCGTGCGGCCCCCGCGCGCACCGGGCGCGTGACGAACCGCCGGAGTGAACGTTTCGCGTGCGGAATGCTGATGGGCCCGTTCTTCGTGCTGTTCGTGGCGGTGTTCCTGATCCCCGTCGCGACCGTCGTCTGGCTGAGCTTCTTCAGCGACGACCAGCCAGGCCTCGGCTTCGGGCCGGAGAGCTCGGTTTTCGTCGGCCTGCGCAGCTATCTCGCCGTCCTGAGCGATCCGACCTTCCTCGGCGGGCTCGGCACGGTCGTCCTGTACTGCCTCAGCTACCTCCCGCTGATGGTGGTCGGCGCGCTGGTTTTGGCGCTCCTGCTCGATTCCGGGGTCGTGCGGTTGCGGGCCTGGGCGCAGCTCGTGCTGTTCCTGCCGCACGCGGTGCCGGGGATCATCGCGGCGATCATCTGGCTGTACCTGTACACCCCCGGCCTGAGCCCGGTCGTCGAACTGCTCGGCAAGGCCGACGTCACCGTCGACTTCCTCGGGGTGCACGCCGTCCTGCCATCGATCGTGAACATCGCGCTGTGGAGCAACCTCGGCTACAACATGGTGATCTTCTACGCCGCGTTGCAGGCCGTGCCCCGTCAAGTCCTCGAGGCCGCGGTCATCGACGGTGCCGGGCCGGTCCGGACCGCGCTGCGGATCAAGACCCCGCTGGTCCGCCCGTCGATCGTCATGGTGGCGATGTTCACCCTGATCTGGGCGCTGCAGTTGTTCACCGAGCCCATGCTGCTGAGTCAGTCCACGCCGATGATCAGCTCACGGTTCTCGCCGAGCATGTACATCTACGACGCGGCCTTCACCCGCAACAACTACGGGCTGGCCGCGGCCGCGTCGGTGATCCTGCTGATTTGCACGATCGCCCTGTCCTACGGCGTCACCCGCTGGTCGAACCGCGGCGGCAACCGAGAAGAGGCGATCCGATGACCGACGTCCCCGCCGCGCTGCGGCCGCGGCTGCTGGGCCGCACCACCGTCAACGTCGTGGTCGCCGTCGCGGTGCTCTACACCTTGTTGCCCGTGCTGTGGCTGGTGCTCGCCGCTTCGAAGGACCGTGACGCCCTGTTCGGTAGCGAAGTCCTTTCGCTGACCGAATTCTCGTTCGGGCAGAACCTGCGCGATCTGTTCGGAATGGACGGTGGGATCTACGGGCGCTGGTACGCCAACAGCCTGTTGTACGCCGTCGTGGGCGCCGCGATCAGCGCGGTGGTGAGCGTCGGCTGCGGTTACGCCTTCGACAAGTACCGCTTCCGTCACAAGGAAAAGCTGTTCGGTCTGCTGCTGGCCGCGGTGATGGTGCCCCAGACGGTGCTCGCGTTGCCGCTGTACCTCATCGCGTCGGGGACCGGACTGGTCAACACGTTCTGGTCGGTGTTCATCCCGGTGCTGTTCAATCCCTTCGGTGTCTACTTGGGACGGATCTTCAGTCAGGGCTACGTGCCCAACGAGGTGCTGGAGGCCGCGCGCATGGACGGCGCGAGCGAGCTGACGACGTACGTCCGGGTCTCGCTGCGGATGATGGGACCGGGCCTGGTCACGATCTTCCTTTTCCAGCTCACCGCGATCTGGAACAACTTCTTCCTGCCTATGGTGATGCTGTCCGACCAGAAGCTGTATCCGGTCAGCCTCGGGCTGTACACCTGGAACAGTTCGGCCACCGTCTCGCCGGAGTACTACCCGGTCGTGATCATGGGGTCGCTGCTCGCCGTCCTGCCACTGATCATCGCCTTCGTGCTGCTGCAACGGTTCTGGCGGTCGGGGCTCACCGCGGGAGCCGTCAAATGAGTCACCGTCCCAAGACCGCGCTCGCCATGTCGCCGGAGGCCGCCGCGGCGGTGCTCGATCCCGGAGTGCTCGCCGCCCTTCGCGAGGTCTGCGATCTCGCTCCCGGCCCGATCCTCGACGACTTCACCACCGAACGCGCTCGGGCTGTCCTTCGCGAGGTCGAGGTCCTGGTCACCGGCTGGGGCTGCCCGCCGCTGGACGCGGCCGTGCTCGACGTCGCGCCCCGGCTGCGGGCGGTCGTCCACGCCGCCGGGACCGTGCGCGGTCACGTAACCGAGGCGTGCTGGGACCGCGGCATCGAGGTGTCTTCAGCGGCGGCGGCGAACGCCTTGCCGGTCGCGGAGTACACCGTCGCGATGATCCTGCTGACCGGAAAACGCGTGCTGGAACGCGCCCGCGAGTTCCGCGCCACACGGAGTGGCGACGACTGGCTGGTCTCCCCGCGGGACGTCGGCAACTTCGGCCGCACGGTGGGCCTCCTGTCGGCGTCGATGATCGGCCGCCGGGTGGTCGAGCTCCTGCGCCCTTACGATCTTCGCGTGCTGCTCCATGATCCTTACCTCGCCGCGGAGGACGCCGCGGCACTCGGTGTCGAGGCGGTCGGGATCGGTGAGCTGTTCGCGCGCAGCGACGTCGTCAGCGTCCACACTCCGCTACTGCCCGAGACACACGGCCTGGTCAGCGGTGCGTTGATCGACTCGATGCCACCCGGCGCGGTGCTCATCAACACCGCCCGCGGTGCGGTGGTCGATCAGGACGCGCTTGCCGAGGCCGCGGCGGGTGGTCGTGTCCGCGCGGTGCTCGACGTCACCGATCCGGAGGTTCTCCCGGCCGGACATCCGCTGTGGGACTGCGACGACGTGCTGATCACCCCGCATCTCGCCGGGTCGCAGGGCAACGAGCTGCGACGGCTCGCGGACAGCGCTGTCGCCGAGGTCGGCCGGTGGGCCGCCGGGGTCGGTTTCGCCCATCCGGTCCGACGCGAAAGGCTGGCGTTCCTCGCATGAGTTCTCTTGGATTACCGGCGGACGACCGGGACCTGAGTCCGTACACCGGCTACACCCGGGAACACTGGGAGGCCGCCGCCGACGGATTGCTCGACGCCGCCTGGCAATGGGCCACTCCGAACGGAGCCCTGCTCGATCTTCCCGGCCGCCCGTCCGCCAACGGTGTCCGCTCGGACGGCCTGGAGGGGTATGCCCGTACGTTCCTCGCCGCCGGGTTCCGGGTCGCGGGTGCCGGCGGCAAGGATCCGCACGGGTGGCTCGATCGGTACGCCGAGGGCATCGCCGCGGGTACCCGCACCCCGGGCCGCGACGACTCGGAGTCCTGGCCGCTGATCTCCGATTACCACGTCCAGGGCCAGCCGATGGTGGAGTCGGCGTCGGTCGCACTCGGTCTGCGGCTGACCCGGCGGTGGCTTTGGGACCAGCTGGACGGCGACGTCCAGGACCGGGCGGAGGAGTGGCTGCGCGGCGCGTTGCGGCACGTGCCCGCGCCCAACAACTGGTACCTCTTTCCCTTCACCGTGGCCGGTTTCCTGGAATCGGTGGGTCGTGGTGACGCGGAAACGTCCCGGGCGCGGGAACGGGCGCTGGAACTGCTGGAGACGTGGTATCGCGGCCAGGGCTGGTACGCCGACGGTGACGGTCGCGCGTTCGACCACTACAACGGCTGGGCGTTGCACCTCTATCCCTTGCTGGACTCCCATCTGGCGGGATCACCGTCCACTCCGTACAGCGCTCGGATGCGGGAACACCTGGAAAGTTTCGCACTGCTCTTCGGTGCGGACGGCGCCCCGATCCACTTCGGACGGTCGCTGACGTACCGGTTCGCCGCGGCCTCGGCGGTGGCACTGGGCGCGGTGACCGGCCACACCCCGCTGACGCCGGGCGCTTCACGGCGGCTGCTGAGCGGGTCGTTGCGCTATTTCCTCGACCGCGGTGCCACCGGGTCCGACGGGTTGCTCAGCTTGGGCTGGCACGGTCCGCACGAGGAGACCCTGCAGTTCTATTCCGGTCCTGGTTCGCCTTACTGGGCCTCGAAAGCGTTCGTCTGCCTGCTCGCGCCGCCGGAACATCCACTGTGGACCGCGCGAGAGGAGCCGATGCCGAGCGAAGGCCCGGACCGCGTACTCGCGCTGCCCGCCCCGGGCCTGCTGGTGCAGACCACCCAGGCCGACGGGATCGTCCGCCTGCACAACCACGGCAGCGACCACGTGCGCCCGCACGAGGCCGAGTCGGCCGCGGACGCCGACCCGCACTACGGCCGCTGGGCGTACTCGACCCGCACCGGACCGACATCGGAAACCAATCCGGCGGACAACCATTTCGGGGTGGTGGTCGCGGGGGAGCGCAGTGTCCGCCGCCGGATCCGCCCGCTGGGCGCCGGTCACGGTGACGGCTGGGGCTGGGCCGCGTCCTGGCATCGCCCGGCGTTCGCGAGCGGGCCGCCGATGGTACCGGGGCTGCGGGTGGAGAGCGTCACCGTGGCGCGAGGCCGTTACGAACTGCGCGTGCACCGCGTGGTGGGCGCGCCCGACGGCGCCCGTGTCGAGCAGACCGGCTGGGCTGTCGGCCCCGACGAACCTTTGGTGTCGGCTCTCCATCCCTTGCACGGCTGGACGGACGCCGACGAGCTACGCGCTCCGCAAGGCACCGCTTTCGTTCCCTGGGCGCGCATTCCCCGACTCACCGCCGAGGCCACCGGTCTCTTCGCGGCTCTGGCCGCACTTACCGAGGAACCGGTTTCCTTGGCCACCGTGATCATTCAGGTGACAGTGACCGCGGACTCTCTCGAGTTCCGGTGGGCCGACGATTCGCTCACCCGCGTCACTTTCACCCCGCTCGCCGTCGAGCATCAGACTTCGTGAAGGGTTTCCTCATGAGACTGTCGACACCGTGAAGGCGCCTGGGTGGAGCAGTGGAAACAGTCCGTCGCGAGTGGACCCGGGACGGCTGTGCGCCGATCTGGGTCGCCGCCTTCGCCGATTCCCGTTGAAACGCTAAGAAAGGAGCTCCACAATGAAGTGGACCATCCGTCTCGCGGCCGTCCTGTTGTTGCTGCTGGTGACGGCCGTACCCGCGGCCGCGACCAGCCCGCTGGACCTGACCAGCGGTTTCTACGTCAACCCCAACTCCTCGCCCGCGGTCTGGGCCAGGAACAACCCCGGCGACGCCAGAGCCGCGCGCGTCCAGTCGGGCATCGGTTCGAAGCCGATCGCCCGCTGGTTCGGGAACGAAAGCGACATCGGCGGCTCTGTCGCGGCCTACACCGGCGCCGCGGACGGCAACGACAAACTCCCGGTGCTCGCCGCCTACAACCTCCCCGGCCGGGACGCCTGCGGGGGACATTCGGGCGGCGGCGCGGGCAGTGTCGGCGCCTACCGGACGTGGATCTCGAGTTTCGCCGCGGGTATCGGCACCAAGCCCGCCGTGGTCGTCATCGAACCGGACGCGCTGGGCGACTTCAACTGCATGAGCGACACGGCGATCCAGGACCGGCTGGGCATGCTCACCTACGCCACCCAGATGTTCCAGCAGAAGGCGCCCAACACCTTCGCCTACCTCGACGGCGGAAACGCCGGCTGGGTTGCGCCGGCGACCATGGCGAGCCGGCTGAATTCCGCTGGTGTGCGGAATGTCCGCGGGTTCTCGGTCAACGTGTCGAACTACTACACGACCAGCGCGTCGGTGAGCTACGCCGGTTCGGTGAACGCCTCACTGGGCTACGCGGCCAAGTTCGTGGTGGACACCAGCCGCAACGGCAAGGGGTCGAGCGGCGAGTGGTGCAACCCGGCCGGGCGCAAACTCGGCGTGCCCGCGCAGGTCGGCGGTGGTGCGGAAATGTTGTTGTGGGTCAAGACGCCCGGTAATTCGGACGGGCTGTGCGGGATCGCCCCCACTGTCCCGGCCGGGCAGTTCAGTCCCAACATCGCCGTCCGCCTGATCGACGGAACCTGAGGAGACTCGATGACCTGGCAGTTCGCGGTCAGCACGCTGGGCATGCCCGGGGTGCCGGTGCCGGAAGCCATCAAGACCGCTGCCGGACACGGTTGCGACGGCTTGGAAATCCGGGCCCACCCGGATGAGGAAGTCCACATCGGACTGTCCGAACGCGACACTGTGCGCGTGCGGGCGCAGATCGCCGATGCGGGCTTGCAGATCGCTTGCGTGGCCGGGTACGCGAAGGTCTGCGCGCCCGGCCCGGACGAGCCGGTGATCGCCGAACTGCGGGCACTCATCGATCTGGCCCACCGCCTCGGCGCGCCGTCGATCCGGGTGTTTCCTGGTGGTGACGGCACGACGCCCGATGTCGTCGCGCGCGAACGCATCGGCGCCGTGCTGGACGCGCTCCGCGACAGCGGGGTGCGCCTGCTCGTCGAGACCCACGACTCCCATCCGACGGGTGAAGCCGCGGTGCGTCTCGTCGAGCCGTTCGCCGAACCGGGACTGGTCGCCGTGCTGTGGGACGCGCTGCACCCGTGGCGGCACGGCGAAGACCCCGCGCGGACGCGGAAGGTGCTCGGCGACTACCTGGGCTACTTCCAGCTCAAAGACGTCGCGAGCCCCCAAGACCTGACCCCGCTCGCGCCGGGGGAGGGCTCCGTCCCCCTCGCCGAATGCCACGAGCTGCTCACCCCGTGGTCCGGCTGGGTCTCGCTGGAATGGGAAAAAGCCTGGTACCCCACCATCGGCTCGGTCGACACCCCGCTACGCGCCGCCGCCACCTGGCTCACCCAACCCCGCTGACGCAACTGCCATCTGTCGACAGATGGCGATCTCTCAGTTCCTAAGAGATCACGAGATGTCGACATCTCGTGGAGGTGCTCAGCGCTATGAACGGTCCCTTCCTCTCGAAAAACGGGAGGAAGGGACCGTTCATAGCGCTGGAGGGGGGTCAGCGGCGGTAGATGGTCAGCTCCGACATGTTGGTGTAGCTCGTCGCGGCGAAGTTCAGCGACTGCGCCGGAATCGCCGAGCCGCCGGACGCGCCGTCGTGCTCCCAGTTGGCGTGGTGGAACGCCGGTTCGCCGATGGTCTGGAAGAACTGCTGGAAGTTGAGGTCACCGTCCCCGAGCGGGACCATGTTGTACCCGTCCGACACCGCCGGGTTCTTGTCACCGTCCTTGGCGTGGAACAGCGGGAACCGGGTGGTCCGCGGCGCCACGGTCAGGATCGGGTCGAACAGCGAGGTCTTCTCGTTGCCGAACCGGTCGGTGTAGGTCTGGTGCTTGTAGCGCGCCACGTACGCCCAGAAGATGTCCATCTCGAAGAACACGTAGCGCGGGTCGGCCTTGTCGAAGAAGTACTCCAGGCGGCGCGTCCCGGTCGAGCGGGTGGGCTTGCCGTTGGCGTCCAGCGGGCCGGCGTCGAGCAGGAAGTCGTAGGCGCTGTCGTGGTTGTGGGTGTACAGCCGCAGGCCACGTGCCTTCGCGCGGCGGCCCAGCTCGTTCCAGGTGTCGGCGGCGGCGTCCCAGTCGGCGCGGTAGGCGCTGTTCGACGGATCGCCACCGGTGCCGATGTTCTTCATGCCCAGCTCCTGGGCGATGTCCATCTCGTGCTCGAAGGACGCCGGGTCGATCTGGGTGTGCGTGCCGTTGGCGATCAGCCCGTTGTCGTCGAGGATCTTGCGGATCTCCTTGGGCGTGATCTGGCGGCCCAGGATCTCGGTGCTCTGCGTGTACCCGGCGAACTCGATCTCCTTGTAGCCGATCTCGGCCAGCCGGGCGAGCACGCGCTCGAAACCGTAGGGGACGCCGCTGGTGTCCGGGGCCGCGGTGGTGCGGTCACGGACGCTGTACAGGATGATCCCGCGGTTGCCTGCCGGGACCAGCGGTTCGGCGCGCAGGCCGTGGCCGTGGCCGTCTTCGCTCGCCAACGCCGGCGTGGCGGTGGCCAGTACCGGCAATCCGGCCGCGCCGAGTACGGCGGCGGCCCCGGCCGAGGCCGCGAACACGTCACGCCGGGAGAAGCGAGCCGGGGATGACTCTCCGGAATCGCGGCGGCCGCGTCTGGGCTGGTTGTCTTCCATGCGGGTTCGCGCCTTTCTGAACGCGGCTTCGCGCCGCGGATGGCCAGGACAGAAGGGGACAGAGGTGTTAGGTGCTCGTGACGGACACATGAACACTTTCGCAGAACCGCACCGGGCCCGGACCTAATTTGTCCGCTCCTGACAAAACCTGACCGACCGCGTGGATGGACATTTCCAAACTTACTTTCCCGCTGCTCCGAGTGCCGTCACCGCGGAGGCGAACATCGTCGCCTTGATCGCGCCGATGGTGCCGCGATCCTTGCCCGCCAACGAACTGACCCGCTCACCGGCACACTTGACGAGCTCGGTTTCGCCGGCGGTTTCGTCGACCAGGCCGATTTCGAGGGCCGCGGTCCCGCCGAAGCGCCGCCCGGTGGTCATCGACGCGATGGCGGCGGCCGGGGTGATCTTGCTCTGGATGAGCGCGGCCATCCCCGGGGTGAACGGGATGTTGAGATCGGCCTCGGGGAAGCAGAAGTAGCCGCGGTCGGCCCGCATCACGCGGTAGTCGTGGGCCATGGCCAGCATGGCTCCGGCGCCGAACGCGTGGCCGTTGAGCGCGGCGACGGTCGGCACGCCGAAGGTGAGGATGCGGCGGAGCAACCCGTGCACTTCGCCGACGTACTGCTCGGCCTGGTCGCCGTGGCTCATCAGCCATTCGAGATCGAGACCGTTCGAGTAGAACTTCCCGGTGCCCGTGGTGACCAGCGCGGCCGGGTTCGGGTCGGCTTCGACGGTGTCGAGCATGGAGTGGACGGTTTTGAGCCACTCCGACGAGAACCGGTTCTCGTCGTCGCCGAGATCCAGTACGTACAAGGGTTCCTGATGCTGCAAGGTGGGCACGGTCAGTCCTTTGTGGTCGGTTTCGGCCGGTGGATTCGGGGCGGTGGGGGAATGGTGAGCACGGCGCGGACGGCGGCGGCGAGCCGTTCCCGGCTGTCGGTGCTGATGGGTGACACGCCCTCGGTCGACGGGGCGCTGACGGCTCGTTTGAACAGCGCTGTCGGCAGGTCGACCACGCAGGTGGTGAGCACTTCCACGGCCGCCTCATCCCGCCTGTCCCACATCAGGCGGGTCAGCCGGACCAGTTGGGCCACCAGCTGCTTGTCGAGGGTGATCAACGTGTCGGCGAGCTCTGTCGGCAAGTGGGGGCCGAGGAGCCTGTCCTTGTTGACCGTGAGCATCATCTTCGCCGCGGCCGGACGCCGTTCGGCGAACACCGCCGGCGCGTCGGCCGCCGCGACTACCGCGTCGACAGCCGCGTCGGGATCGTTTTCGCGGCCGTCGAGCGCCTGGTCGATCAAGGCTGTCTGGAGGACCAGGAAGTCGCTCGCCATCCTCAGCCACACCCGCCCGAGCAGCGCGCCGATCGAGTCGAAGGCGTGGTAGATCGTGCCGTTGGGCACGTTCGCCGCCGCGGCCAGTGTCCGCACGGTGACGCCTTCGGTGCCTGCTTGCGCGACAAGCCGCTCCGCGGTGTCGAGCAGACGGTCCAGGTCGTGGACGCGGGGGCGAGGCATACTCCAAGGTAACAGAACAGCTGCTCCAAAACCATCGCGCCGAAGTGAGCCGCTGCCTCGGCTACTTGCTCGCGGCGTCGTCTACGGCCCGGTCTGGGTGGGTGGGGTCGTGAGTGGCAACAAGTGTTCTAACGCTCGTAGCCACTCACGAGCCACCCACCCAGCCGAGCCCTGGACGCCAGGCCTGCCCATACCTCCGACCTATGACCACCTCGCTGGCGTAGGCCGGTAAATAGATCTGGTTAATCCTTCACCGCAGTGCTCGATTTCTACCAGATTGTCCGTTGTCCACCAGTCAAGATCTAACAGAACCAAACTCTTCTTCTGTTATTGGTACCACTCGATGCATACTCATCCGCGATAGAACTGATCTATCCGGTACGAGGAGAGGCCCATGGCGGCAGATACGCCCAGCGCGGAGCCCGGCGACGGCGAGCGCTATCGCCCCGGTTACGAGCTGGTCGCCGAGCAGTTGCTGGCCTACATGGCAGAGCACGACCTGCGGCCCGGCGACCGGCTCCCCACCGAAAAGGGCCTTGCCGAACTCCTCGGCGCGACCCGCAATGTGACCAGGGAAGCGGTCAAGGTCCTCGCCGCCATCGGCAGGCTGAGCGTCCGCAAGGGCGCGGGGATCTTCGTCGCCGCTTCGGGTGGCCCGGCGGGTCCCGCCGACGAGCAACTCGTCCATTTCCAGCCCACCGACATGAACCACGTCGTGATGCTGCTGGACTACCGCGGCCTGATCGAGGCGGAAACCGCCCGGCGCGCCGCGACCTTCGCCACGCCGATCCAGGTGCGTTCGCTCCGCGAGCACGCCGAGCGGTCCGCCATCGCCGCCGGCGAGGCCGACATCCCCGGATTCGCCGACGCGGACGCCCTTTTCCACGACGCCGTCGGCGCCGCCGCGCAGAACCTGTTCCTCCAGGTCAGTGTGGCGAACATCCGCCGGTTCGCCGCGCAGTCCGACGTCCTGCTGTTCCACGGCGACGTCCCCGGCTCGCTCGAAGTCGCCGGGGCACAACACCTCGGCATCGCCGCGGCCATCGCGGCCGGCGATCCGGAAACCGCCGCGACGCTCATGGTCGAGCACGTCGACACGACCCGCCATCAGTTCGAACGCAAGATCCGCGACCGGTTGTTCACGCACCCCAGCAAAGAAACCGTGCTCGCCCCGAACCCCCTCCGGCAGGCACAAGCCTGACCCGGTCCCTTTTGGTCCACCCTCGATTGGGATTTCAATGCCGAAATCACCCACGTTTCTTCGTGGTGCCCGAAAAACGTTCACCGTGGCCGCCGGGCTCACGCTCGCCGTCACCGCGCTGGTGCCCGCCGGCACCGCGTCCGCGAAGCAATCCTCCGTCAGCGTCTACGTCTCGCCGACCGGCCAGGACGCCAACGCGGGCACGAAAGCCGCGCCGTTCAAAACGCTCGCCCGCGCCAGGGACTACGTCCGGACGATCTCGCAGCAGGCAACGGGCGACATCGACGTCGTGCTGGCGGACGGTACCTACTCGATCACCGATACCTTCACCCTGACCGGCGCCGATTCGGGCGTCAACGGGCACTGGATCACCTACCGCGCCGCCCCCGGCGCCCAGCCGGTGATCAGCGGAGGCAGTCAGGTCACCGGCTGGTCGGTGTCGGATCCGGCGCGCGGCATCTACAAGGCCCATGTCGGCGCCATCGACACCCGCCAGTTGTACGTCAATGGCGAGCTGGAAACCCGCGCTCGCACCGGTGACAATCCTCCCGGCTTTTCGAAGACCGCGACCGGGTACTCCATCACCGACACCAGCCTGCGGAACGTGAAGAACCAGTCCGCGATCGAGGTCGACAGCCGGTGGGGCTGGATGCAGTTCCGCTGCCCGGTCCAGGCCATCACCGCGAACGCGATGACCATGCAGCAGCAGTGCTGGCACAACGCGAACCTGCACGAGGGTCAGGAGATCCAGACCCCGAGCTGGCTGGAAAACGCCTACGAGTTCCTGGACACCCCGGGCGAGTGGTACCTCGACAAGTCCGCCGGTGACCTCTACTACCAGCCCAAGCCCGGCCAGAACCTCGCCACCGCGACGGTCACCGTGCCGCGCGTGCAGAACCTGGTCGACGTCAACGGGGATGTCGGCCACCCGGTGAGCAACGTCGGCTTCGGCGGGATCACCTTCTGAACGTCAATCAGGGCCGCGGGATCTCCTTCACCGGCAACACTTTCACCCACCTCGGCGCGGTCGGGCTGAACCTCGACACCGGTACGCAGGGCACCACGATCTCGGGCAACGTGTTCAAGCAGTTCGCCGCCACCGGTATCCAGGTCGGCGGGACCGACGTCGTCGACGCGCACCCGGCCGACGCGCGGTCGATCACCAAGGACAACTCGGTCACCAACAACGTCGTGACGAACGTGGCCGACCAGTACGGCGGCTCGCTCGGCATCTTCGCGGGCTACACCGAGCACACCGTCATCAGCCACAACAAGGTCTACGACCTGCCCTACAGCGGTATTTCGCTCGGCTGGGGCTGGGGCATGCTCGACCAGGGCGGCGACACGAGCGTCCCCGGCAACAACGGCGTGCCGGTCTGGAACGTGCCGACGATCGCCAAGAACAACGTCGTCACCGACAACCGCGTCTACGACATCATGAAGAAGCAGGCCGACGGCGGCGCCGTCTACACGCTGAGCGCCAACCCGGGCAGCGTGGTGTCGGGCAACTACATCTCGGGCGTCCCGACCCCGGCCTACGGCGCGATCTACCACGACGAGGCCAGCCGGTACTTCCGCACGACCGGCAACGCCTTCTGTGACGTGGCCTACCAGTGGCTCCTGATGAACCGCGGGATGGACGTCGACGCGCAGAACAACTTCACCACCCAGCCGAAGTACACGACCCAGGGCAACACACTCAACACCACGGTCGCGAACAACACCACCGTCGACGGCTGCGAGCAGCTGCCCGCGTCCATTGTGGACAACGCCGGTCTCGAACCCGCCTACCGCCACTTGGATCCCGACCAGTCCTCCACCGACCGCACCGCGCCTTCGGTGCCGGGCAAGGCTTCCGCGGTGACGGCGTTCCCGACCGTCGCCGAGCTGAGCTGGCCCGCGTCGCAGGACGACACCGGCGTCACCGGTTACTCGATCTTCCGTGACGGCAAGCTGGTCAGCGCGTCGAAGAACCCGCAGGTGCGGATCGCGGGGCTGACCACGGGCCAGAAGTACTCCTTCACCGTGACCGCCCGGGACGCGGCGGGCAACGAATCGCGGGCTGGTAAGGCACTCGCCGTGACGATGCCCGCGGGGACCGATCTGGCGCTGAAGAAGCCGGTCACCGTGTCGTCGTTCTCCACACCGAACGTGCCGGAACTCGCCGTCGACGGTGACCTTTCGACTCGGTGGGCGCAGGGCATCGGCCTGCCCGACCCGTCCTGGATCCAGGTCGACCTCGGCGCGCAGTACAACATCAGCGGCATCATCACCACCTTCGAGAAGCAGAACGGGTACAAGTACCGGCTCGAGGTCTCGGCCGACCGGAACCGCTGGGTGAGCGTCGACGATCACAGGTCCAAGGACACCGACGCTGCCGCGAACTATTCGTCGCTGGCACAACCGGTCGCCGGGCGCTATGTCCGGCTGACCGTCACCGGCTCGAACTTCAGCGGTGGCAGTGTTTATGAGCTCCAGGTCTACGGTTCCGCGCTGCCCACCGGCCCGGACACCCAGGCACCAGTCCTCCCAGGAAGCCCGTCGGCGAACGTCCTGCTGCCGGGCACGCTCGACCTGAGCTGGCCCGCTGCCACGGACAGCGGCGGTATCGCGGGGTACACGGTCACGCAGGACGGGAAGGAGATCGCGCTGACCGCCCAACGGATACTGCGCGTCTCCGGCTTGACTCCCGCCACGGCGTACACCTTCGCCGTCACCGCGACAGATCCCGCCGGAAACGCGTCGGCGCCGATCTCGCTCACGCTGACCACCCCGGCCGACAACGATCTCGCGCTCAAGAAGCCCGTGACGGTGTCGTCCTATTCGGAGCCGAACCTCCCGTCGCTGGCCGTGGACGGCGATCTCGGCACCCGCTGGGCGCAGGGACTGGGCCTGCCCGATCCCTCGTGGATCCAGGTCGACCTCGGCTCGGTCACCTCGGTGAAGTCCATTGTCACCACTTTCGAGCTGACCAGCGGCTACAGGTACCGGCTCGAGTCCTCTGTGGACGGTACTTCGTGGTCGGCCTTCGATGACCACACCGCGGTGGCCACCACGGACCGGGTCAACTCCGCGTTTTCCCCGGCGCCCGTTCAGGTGCGCTATGTCCGGCTGACCGTCACCGGCTCGAACTTCAACGGCGGCAGCATCTACGAAATCCAGATCTACGGCGGTTTCTGAGTGAAGATCACCCATGTCGAAGTCCATCGGATCCACGTCCCGGCGGCGGATCCCCCGTTCCGCTGGCGGCACGGGCTGGGCGGCAGCGCCCCGGCCGGTGACGGCGCGGTCCTGCGCATCGGTACCGACGACGGTGCCGAAGGCGTCGCGCTGTTCGCCCGTCCCGGCGCGGCGGTGATGCTCGAGGACATCGTCGAGCGCGTGTTCCGCGAGGAACTGATCGGGCAGGACCCGTTCCAGCGCGAATGGTTGTGGCACCGGGTGTGGGAGCTCGACCGGATCCAGGAGCTCCCGCTGCCCACCCTCGGCCTGATCGACATCGCGCTGTGGGACCTGGCAGGCCGCGTGAGCAACCAGCCGGTGTGGCAGGTGCTCGGCGGGTTCCGCACGGAGATCCCGGCCTACGCCTCGACGTCGACCTTCGCCACCACCGAGGAGTTCCTCGACGTCGCCGACCAGTGCCTGGAACTCGGCTACCACGGCATCAAACTGCATGCCTGGGGCGACGCCGCCCGGGACGCGGCGCTGTGTGTGGCACTGCGTGAGCACGTCGGCCCGGACGTGCCGCTGATGTACGACGGCTCGGCCGGGTTCGACCTGCCGGACGCCATCCGGCTGGGCCGTGCGCTCGGCGAGGCGGACTACCTCTGGTACGAGGAGCCGATGCGCGAGTTCAGCATCAGCGCGTACCAGCTGCTCGCCGATTCGGTGCGGATTCCGTTGCTGGTGGCCGAAACCTCCGACGGCGTGCACATGAACTCCGCCGACTTCATCAAGGCGGGCGCGGCGACCTTCGGGGTCCGCGCGGGCACGACGCTGCGCGGCGGGATCACCGGCGCGATGCGGACGGCCCACCTGGCGGACGCGTACCGGCTGCGCGCGGAGGTGCACGGCTCGGACATCCCGAACCACCACCTCTGCATGGCGATCTCGAACACCACGTACTACGAATCGCTCGTGACCTCCCGCACGGTGGTGCGGGAGCGGCACGTCGACGCCGCGGGGATGGTGCACGCCCCGCGGGGACCGGGCATCGCCCTGCCCGCCGACCTCGACTACGGCCCCGAGCTTCGGCAGTTCGCCGAACAGGTCGCCTGAACCCCCTTGACTTGTAGACCCCGAAAGGCAATCCCATGAGAACAACGAAGTTCCGCGCGACGCGTGCCGCGTTCGCCCTGGTGTCCGCCGCTGTCGTGCTGGCCGGCTGCGCGAGCGCCGAGCAGTCGGCCGGTCCCGCCGGTGAATCCGCCGCCTTCCAGCCCGCGGCGCAGGCCGACGGCTCGGAGATCACGGTGTGGGCTGACTCGACCCGGCTCCCGGCCGTCGAGCAGTACCAGAAGTCGCACCCCCAGGCGAAACTGAACGTCGTCACCTATGACGGCAGCGCGAACGGCTCGACGTATCTGCAGACCAAGGTGCAGTTGTTCGACCGCACCGGGAGCGGCTGGCCGGACGTCGTGTTCGGCAGCCCGACCGACGTCACCTGGGCTTCGCGCCCGACAGGTCCGTCGGCCACGGCGTTCGCGGCGCCGCTGGACCAGGACCTCGTGCCGAAGCAGACCCTCGACGGTTTCGCGAAGGGCTCGCTCGAACCGTGCCAGGCGAACGGGCACACCTACTGCCTGCGCAACGACATCGCGCAGGTCGTGCTCTGGTACAACAAGGCGCTGATGGACCAGTTCGGCTACCAGGTCCCGACCACCTGGGAGCAGTACCAGGCGCTGGGGGAGCGGGTCGCCACTGAACACCCCGGTTACCTGGTCGGCTCGATCGGCGACACGAACTCGCAGGAGTCGTACTTCTGGTCCAGCCAGTGCCCGGCCTTCAACCTGACCAGACCGGACACGCTGAAGGTCGACCTGGCCGACAAGAACTGCACCCGCATGGCGACCCTGCTCGACAAGCTGATCGCCAACAAAACGGTCAGCACTACGGGTTTCTTCAGCCAGGGCTTTGCGAAGGACAACGGCGCCAAGGTGCTGATGGCCAACGGGCCGTCATGGTACGGGCAGTACCTGTTCAACAAGGCCTTCGCTGTGCCAGCCGGGCAGGTCTCCGCGGCGGGTCCGCTGACTTGGGCGGGCGAGACGACTCCGGTCACCGGCAACGTGGGCGGCGGGGTCTGGATGGTGTCGTCGCACAGCAAGAACCTGAAGGCGGCCACGGAGCTGACCACCTGGCTCACCACGTCCGACGAGTTCCAGGCGAACGCGCCGACCTACGTCCCGGCGGCGAAGGCGTGGCTGGCGAACCCGGTGAACAAGCAGTACTTCGCGACCGATGTCACCGACGTCTTCCAGAAGGCCGTCGACCAGGTCTGGACAGGCTGGTCCAACACGCGCTTCAGCGACGCCACCGCCTGGTCGAACCTCGTGCTCCCGGCGTTGACCGCGGGCAAGACGCTCACCGAGACGCTTCCCCTGTGGCAGACCGCGATCGTCGACGAGGCGAAGTCCGTCGGATACACGATTGCCGCGAAATGACCGCGGTCCAGACGTTGGCTCCTTCTGTCACCCCGGTCCGCCGCCGCGCCGTCAAGCGGCGGCGGACCGGCCTGGCCGGCTACTTCTTCGTCGCGGGCTACACGATCCTGTTGCTGGCCTTCGGTGTCTTCCCGACGGTGTACGCGTTCTATCTGGCGCTGACGAACGACCGTGGCCAGTTCGCCGGACTCAACCAGTTCGTCAAGGTGGCGCAGGACTACCGGTTCGTGCCCGCGTTCCTCAACATCCTGGTGTACCTGGTGATGTGGCTGGTCTCGCTGGTGGTGCTGACGGTGGTCGTCGCGGTGGTGCTGCGCAGCCGCATCCGGCCGGGACTCTCGGCGATCGTCCGGTTCCTGTACTACCTGCCGGGCGCGCTCGCCGGGGTCGCCAGTGTGCTGGTGTGGCTGTTCATGCTCGACCCGTCGGTCAGCCCGGTGTCGTGGTTGTTGCGGTCACTGGGTTTCGACAGCTTCGCGGCGGTGCTCTCGCCGGGTGACCTGCCGGTGATCTTCGTGCTGATCGCGTTCTGGACCGGCGCGGGCGGCTGGATCGTGGTGATGTACGGCGCGCTCAACAACATCTCCGACGAGGTGCTCGAAGCGGCCAGGATGGACGGTGCCGGGCCGTGGAAATCGGCGTGGTACATCCAGATCCCGATGATCCGCAAGTGGATCGCGTACATGACCATCCTCGCCTTCGCCGCCGGCACGCAGCTCTTCGTCGAGCCGCAGTTGCTCCAGACGGCGAGCCTCGGCCGGGTGAGCCCGACATGGTCACCGAACCAGCTGGCGTACGTCTACGCCTTCCAGCACGGCGACTTCAACGGCGCGGCCGCGATCTCGATCTTCCTGCTCGCGCTCGGGCTGCTGTGCGCCGGGCTGCTGGTGACCCGCTCCGATCTGTTCAAGGTGGACGAATCATGACGGACCTTTCCACGGCACCGGCGGTCCGCCGCCGTGAGTCGCACCTGGCGTCGAACCTCGTCATCGTCGTGTTGTTCGTGGCGTTGCTCGTCTTCTTCGTGCTGCCGGTCGTCTGGTTGCTGCTGGCGCCGACCAAGACGGCCAACGAACTGGTGAACGACGGTCCGCTGTCGTTCGGTTCACTGGCGAACCTCGGCGCGGCCTGGCAGCACCTGATCGGCTTCCAGGACGGCGCGCTTCTGGTGTGGCTGCGCAATTCCGCGGTCTACTCGGCTGGGTCTCTCGTGCTCACGCTCGCTACTTCGCTTCCTGCGGGGTACGCGTTGGCGTTGACCAAGTTCCGCGGTCGCAAAACGCTGCTCGTGATCACCCTGCTGGTGATGATCATGCCGTCGGCGACCCTGGTCCTGCCGATCTTCCTGGAGCTGAACAAGTTCGGGCTGATCGGCACGGCCTGGTCGGTCATCCTGCCGTTCTCGTTCTACCCGTTCGGGGTGTACCTGGTGTACATCTATTTCGCCACCAGCCTGCCGCGCGACATCCTGTCCGCGGCGCGGATCGACGGCTGTTCGGAATGGCAGCTGTTCACCAGGATCGCTTTGCCACTGGCGAAACCGGTCGCCGGGCTCGTGGCGTTCTTCAGTTTCGTGGGGAACTGGAACAACTTCTTCCTGCCGTATCTGGTGCTGCCGAACTCGGACCAGTTCCCGATCCAGGTCGGCCTGAACCAGTTGCTGTCGTCCACGCCGTCGTTCAACCCGGTGGCGGGCGCGGGGCTGAACATCACCAGCCCGGAGCTGGCGCTGGCGATCATCGTCGCCATCCTGCCTGTGCTGGTCCTGTTCCTGTTCTCGCAGAAGGCCTTGGTTTCCGGCATGCTCGCGGGGTCCACAAAGGAGTGACCCGCTCAGCCTGTCCCTGTCGATACCAGTGTCGGCCGGGACTGGCAGGGCGCGCAGGATCGGTTCCGACAGAGAGTCTCGGGTTCGAAGGGAATTCGGAAATGTCGGAACTGCTCCAGACCGGGTTCGGCTTCGCTTCCACCGCCGACGAGGTGCTCGACGGTGTCGACTCCGCAACCGGGGAACACGCCTACACGAACGGGAAACTCAGCTACACAACCGGGGAACACGGCTACGTGGGCGGGAAACACGGCCGGGAGGAGTGTTTCCCGTTGCGGTAGGCGTGTTGCACGTCTGTGTAGGTGTGTGTCGCGGTGGTGTCAGTCTGCGGGGGGTGCGGGGGGTAGGTGGGCGGTGGTGTCGGCGTACTTGATCAGCAGGCGCGCGAATTCGAGGCGCTCGGCCGCGGGCCACTCGCGGGTGATGTGTTCGAACGCCTGGCGCTGCTGGTGGCGGAAGTGCTCGAGCAGGGCGACGCCGTCTTCGGTCAGTCGCAGCACGGTCCGCCTCCCGTCCCGCTGCGAGGCCGCGCGGACCAGGTAGCCGTGGGAAATGCAGTCGGTCACCATGCGGCTGGCCGCTGACGAGTCGACCATGAGCTGGTCGGCGAGCCCGCCGACGGTCATCTCCCGGCCCGCCGCGTCCGCCTCGTCGACGACGTTGAGCACCAGGTTGCGCTTGAGGTCCTTGCGCCCGCTCGGCGGGTCGACCGGCACCTGCATGGTGCGCCGCCGCAGCCGGGCGAAAGCCGCGCCGACGCCGCCCAGCAGTTCCTGTTCCCGAGGGGAGCTCGTCACTCCGGCAGCGTATCGCATACATGTGCGTCCGGCAGATATGTGTAAATGTGCACGGAGTTGTGTTTTGCAGTAGCGTGCTCGTTGTAGCGGCCCAAGCGGCCACGAAGCAGGGAGAGTCATGAGCACAGCCATCACCAACGCCCGGGTGTTCGACGGCGAGCGGGTACTGGGGGAGAGCACCGTCGTCATCGACGGCACGCGGATCGTCGCGGTCGGAGGAGAGCCGCCCGCCGGCGCGGACGTCGTCGACGCCAGGGGAGCGACGCTGCTGCCCGGCCTGATCGACGCCCACGTCCACACCGCGGAGGAGGCGCTCGCCGTGGCGCTGCGGTTCGGCGTCACCACCGAGCTCGAGATGCAGGGCACGAACACCAGGGACAAGCGCGCGCACCTCACCGAGAACGACGCCGTCGCCGACGTCCGCTCGGCGGGGTTCGGGGTCACCCCGCCCGGTGGGCATCCCAGCGAACTCATGCCGAAGGGGTTCAACCCCGGCGGTCCCGCCGGGGCCGACACGCGTGCCATGCCGCTGATGCCGTTCTCCACCACGCCCGCCGAGGCCGTCGGGTTCATTCCGCAACTCGTGGCGACGGGCTCGGACTACATCAAGTTCATGGTCGACGACGGCAGCGTCGAAGGCCATCCCGGTCTGCCCATGCTCGACCAGGCGACCCTGAGCGCCGGCGTCGCTGAAGCACACCGCCACGGGATGCTGACCATCGCCCACGCGCTGACCATCGAGGCGACCGAGATGGCGATCGAGGCCGGCGTCGACGGTCTTGCGCACCTGTTCATGGACCGGCCGCACACCGACGAGATCATCGGCCTCGTCGCCGCGTCGGGCATGTTCGTCGTCCCGTGTGTCGTGCTGAACGCGTCCATGATGGGGATCACCGGCTCGGCCCTCGCCGAGGACCTGCGGGTCGGCTCGCGCCTGGACGCCGCGTGGACGGAAACCCTGCACAGCAGCTACAACCGTTATCCCCAGGGAAAACTCGAGGACGTGCTCGCCTCGGTCAAGGCACTGCACGACGCTGGGGTCGACCTCCTCGTCGGCACCGACGCGTCCATCGCGCTGCCGTCCTTCGGCGGCGTGGCCCACGGCGCGAGTGTCCACCAGGAACTGCAGTACCTGGTGCGCGCCGGCCTCACCCCGGTCCAGGCGCTGCGCGCGGCGACCCTCACCCCGGCACGCCGTTTCGGACTGGACGACCGCGGACGCATCGCCGAAGGCCTGCGAGCCGACCTCCTGCTGGTGGACGGCGACCCCACGACCACGATCTCCGACACCCTCAACCTGCGCGAGGTCTGGCGCCGCGGTACCCGCAGCACCCTTGCCGGGTAAGGGAAAGGGCGCTGAAACGCGGCCGACGAGCGCAGTCGCAGTGGCCGTGTTCACGTGACGAACGCGGGCCACTACTCTGGGTGGGTCGTTTCCCGAACACGTCTGCGAGGGTGCTATGTCCAGTGGATCGTCCGCCACGTCGCCGAGCCAGATTCCGGTCGGGGTCGACGCGACCAGGCCGAGCATCGCGCGGATTTACGACGGTTTCTTGGGTGGCAAGACGAACTACGCGGTCGACCGGGCCGTTATGGACAAGGTTTCGGCAGCGGTGCCGGAGGCGATCGACATCGCCAAAGGCAACCGCCGTTTCCTCAACCGGGCGTGCCGCCTGCTGTCGAGCCAGACCGGCATCACCCAGTACCTCGACTGCGGCTCCGGGCTGCCGACAGCCGAGAACACCCACGAAGTCGTGCAGCGGGCGAACCCCGAAGCCCGTGTCGTCTACGTGGACAACGATCCGGTGGTCCTCGCCCACGGGCGGGCGCTGCTCGAGGACAACTACCTGGTGCAGATGGTCGAGGCGGACATCTTCTCCGCCGCCGCGGTGCTGGAGAACCCCGAGGTACAGCGCCACATCGACTTCTCCGAGCCGGTCGTGCTGCTGCAGGTCGCGACGATGCACCACCTCGAGGGGGACGCCCCTGACCTCATGAGGCAGTACATCGACGCGCTGGCACCGGGTTCTTACGTTGTTCTGTCCCATTTCCTGGACCCCGAGACCCCGGAGCTCACCCCGGTGGCGAAGCGGATCGAAGACGTCCTCGTGAACGGGTCGATGGGGGCCGGACGGTTCCGTACCCGTGCCGAGATCGAGGCGATGGGACCGGGGCTCGATTTCCTGCCGCCGAACCAGCAGACGAAGACCGGTGGCCTGTCGGTCTGTGACGAGTGGTGGCCGGACGGCCCCCGCATCTCCGAACTCAGCATGGCCGCCCAGTGCGTCGGTGGCTGGGTGGGCAAGAAACTGTAGGTGCTCGCCGGACGGCCGACACCGCCACCGAGATGTTCGTCGTTTCGTCTGGTGACTACAGGCGGAAAGAGGGGTCTCGCCGGGTGTCAGATACGGAGGTTGTTTCTTCGTTGCCCGGCGCGGTGGCCTGGGCGAGCAGCGTCAGCGCGAGCTGGGAGGCCGAGCCGGGCTTCGCCGTGGCGATCACGATCAGCTGTCCCTGCTCACGGGCCAGGTGGAGGGTTTGCTGGGTCACGGTGAGCGAACCCACCAAGGGGTGGCGCATTTCGTAGTCGGCGACGTCGCAGGCCTGCACGCGATGATCCGCCCACAGCGCGGCGAATTCGGGACTGTGCATGGACAGTTCGCCGATCAGAGTGGTCAGCAGCGGGTCGTCGGGATACCGGCCGACGGTCAGGCGCAGGTTGCCCACCACGGCCTTCGCCTTGGCGCGCCAGTCGGCGTAGAGCTCACGGGTGTGGGAGTCGAGGAACACCAGCCGGGCCATGCTGGGGCGCCGGCCGGGGTGCTCGGGCCCCGCCGGGTCGAGGTGACCCGCGAACAGGGCGTGCCCCGCGTGGTTCCACGCCAGGACCTCGGAGCGGCGGCCCAGCACGACGGCCGGTGCGTCGCCGAGGGCGGCCAGCAACTCGCGGGTCGCCGCGGTGACCCGCTCGGCGGGCGGGCGGACCGGACGGCGGCTTTTCGTGGTGTTCGCCAAGGCGTGCAGATGGGCACGCTCGGCGTCGTCGAGCCGCAGCGCCCCGGCGATCGCGTCCAGTACCTCCGGTGACGCCTTGTGGGACTGGCCTTGTTCCAGCCGCGTGTAATAGGGCGCGCTGACGCCGGCGAGCAGCGCCAGTTCCTCTCGCCGCAGCCCCGGTACCCGCCGCCGGTCCCCGTAGGTCGCCAGCCCGGCGTCGTCGGGACGCAGTTGCGCCCGGCGTGCCTGGAGGAAGTCGCCGAGCCGCTCCTGTCCGTTCATGAGGACGAGTATGCGCGGCCCCGCGCGCTTCAGCCTGACCCTGGCTGGGTCAGGCTTAGGCCGTGTCTGGCAAATCAAGTTCGCGGTCTCCGCGCCCAGGCGGCCCCTGACGGCACGGGGGATTCACCCGAGTACGACCCGGTACGAGGGTAAATCCCCCGCACCGTCAGGAACCACCTGGATCACGAAGCCCATCGAACAGATTCACCAGACACGACCTAGGCGTGTCTTGCGGATCAACGATCCAGGTGGGCCAGGAGCAGGTTGGGATCCTCGGCGGTCAGGTAGGCGGCGCTGAGGACGTAGACGGTGTTGCCCCGGACCGCGATGGAGGTCGGGTTCCGCAGGCCGTCGGCGGCGCTGAGGACGGTGGAGTGCGTGCCGTCCGGCCGGATCAGCGCGACGGTGCTGGACGGGTCGAGGGCCGCGAGGATGGTGTCACCACGGCCGGCGAAGGCGAAGTCGTCGATGCCGGCGAGACCGGTCGCCTTGGTTTCGACCTTTCCGGCTTCGCCCTGGTGGCCGAAGGGAATGCGGAGAACGGTGCCCTGGTCGAGGTTCGTGGCCCACACCGCGCCGTTGTGGATCTTCAAGCCGTTCGCGCCGAGGAAGCCGTTGACGGCCAGTTCGGGGGCGGCGGACCACGTCTTCGGCGTGCCGCCGGTGGTGGGCACCTGCCAGATCTTGCCGAGGGCGGAGTCCGCGATGTAGAGGGTGCGGGTGTGCGGCTCCAGCGCCATCCCGTTGGGCAGCCCGTCCGCGGGCAGCGCCGCGATCCGCCGCGGTGTGCCGCCCGGGCGCAACCGCCACACGCCGGTGAGGTCCGCGGTCCCGGTGGCGTACAGGAAGTACAGCGTCCCATCGTGATCACGCACGATGCCGGTGGTCAGCGGGAAGTGCAGCGCGGGGGTGTTGACGCCACCGTCCGCGGGGGCGGGCAGTGTCGCCAGGACGCGGATCCTGCCACCGGGGGTGACTTCGGCGACCTGCCTCGCGTTGGCGAAGGTGACTTCGGCGGTGCCGTTGGGCGCCAGGTCGATGTTCTCGGGTTGCTGGCCCGCGGCGAGGTCGAAGTGCACGGCGATCCGAGGCGCGGACACCCCTGAAGCCGTGGTGGCCTCCGCGGTCGCGGGACTGATGATCGCGGCTGCCGCCAGCAACGCCGCGGCGGTCACGATTCCTTTGTGCAGTTTCACGAACCTGGTTCCTTTTCCTTGGGACACAACGGGAATTCCCCGTTCCTGCTTCCGAGTATGCGGAACCGGACCTGGCTTAGCCTGACCCTGCTGTGGTCAGGTATCAGCGGGTGTGGCTGCGCGGCCGGGCGCCGGGGAAAGTCGAAGTGTGGCCTTCCCCGGCCACCGCGTCGATTGCCCCGCGCGCGCACCAAGATCCCGGAGAACACGATGACGACCAGCAGCGAACACGACACCATCGACCTGCTCGACCCGGCCGAGTTCGCCTTCACCCGGCGGGTGTGGGTCGACGCCGCGCCCGAGACGGTCTACGACCTCGTCAGCGACGTCTCGACGGTCGGCCGCTGGAGCCCCAACGCCAGCGAGGTCGCCTACGACGACGGGGCGGGACCTCGTGCCGGTGCGTGGTTCAGCGGCCGCAACAGCAAGGCGGACAAGGAGTGGACCACGCGTTCCCAGGTGGTCGAGGCCGAGCCGGGACGTGGCTTCGGTTTCGTCGTCGGCGGTGCGGAGGGCGGCATCGTGCACTGGCAGTGGACCCTGCGCGCTCACGGACGCGGAACCGTCGTCACCCAGGCTTGGAAATTGCTGCGGTTCGACCCCGTCCTGGGCAGCACCCGTGCCGACCTCACGGCCCTGCGCGACTACATGGCGGACAGCGTCGAGTCGACCCTTGTCGCCCTTGCCCGCTGGCTCGCCGAAACCCCGGGGAGCCGGTGGTTCCAGCGGACGACCTCTCAAGCGGTGTAGCGCGGGGCCGGGGCGGACAGCGACAGGTTCGGGATCAGTTTTTGCCTGCCTGCCTCGTATTCGGGCTCGGGTCAGTCCGTGGTGTCGAGGACGCCGGCGCGTGCGGTGTCCAGGATCTTCTCCGAGAGCGGGGATCCCGCGGTCGCGACAGGCCGTCGCCGTCCTCTGCGGACAACCAGCCGGCGAAGTCCGGTACGCCGTCTTCGTAGGCCCGATGAGTCTCCGGCCCGGTCTCTTCGCGCGCGAAGTCTCCGGCGAACCCGGCGGTGGGGCATCCTTCGCCGGGATCGTCCCGGTGCTCCGGCGACAGGTAGTACTCGATCAACGCGCGCTGGGCGGCACTGTGCTCATCCGCCGCCTTGTCGAACCCGTCAAGCTGGTCGAGAAGGTTGGCGAAGGCGTGCGCGTCGGCTTCGGCGAGCAACGCGTCCTTCGACTCGAACTGGCTGTAGAAGCCGCCATGGGGTCATGCCCACCGACTTCATCAGGTCGGTGACCCGCAGATTCGGCACGCCCCTGCGGTTCTCCTGGGCCTGGCCTGTGAAGCGCGGCTCACGACACCCCTCTTAGATTCATTCCGCCATCTATGCGGCGCCGAGCGGGATGCGGCGTGCGGATACTCAGGGCGTGGCGTTGAGGAGGTCGAGGGCGCTGTGCTGCC
This sequence comes from Amycolatopsis sp., assembly GCF_036008905.1. GTDB lineage: Bacteria > Actinomycetota > Actinomycetes > Mycobacteriales > Pseudonocardiaceae > Amycolatopsis. The sequence goes on from NZ_DASYMU010000045.1 coordinate 47,442, forward strand.
GGGCGGCATCGGTCTTGTCCAGTCCGCCGTACCAGCGGAGCCCGTACTGGTCGAGTGTGTTGCGGTCCGCGGAGTACGCCCGGTCCGCCTGGCGCCGGAGGTAGGCGGTGTACGGACGGTCGGCCAATGCGGCGTTGAGCGTGCCAAGGCCACGGACGTCGGCGCCCTTGAAGGACGGCCCGTCGCCGCCGCAATCCCCGCTCTCGCAAGGATCGCGCAGGATTCCGTCACCGGTGTTGAGCGAGGACGAGGTCACGTTGGCGTCGCCCAGCCGTCGCGCCACCGTGAGCAACCCGGCGTCCGCGGTCGCCCGGTTGAGCTCGGTCAGGGCGTTGATCAGCACGCCTTGGTTGTAAGTCCAGACGGTGTCGCCGTTGTTGCGGCAAGTGCCCAGGTTGATGCCGTCGTTGACCAAGGACGAGCCGTTCACCATGCCGGTGCCTTGGAACCACGTCCAGCCTTTCCTGGCGCGGTCGAGATAGACACCGTCACCCGCGATCCGGTTGTGCAGGGCGGCGTTGAGCTGGATGTAGAGCGAGTTCGCGATCGCGTTCTTGTACGTGCGCGCGGTACTCCACCAGACGCCGCCGCCGCATGTCGTGTCCCAATAGGCCGCCATGTGGTCGGCGTCCGCACGGGCGGTGTTCAGGTAGCGGCTGTCCCCGGTCAAGTCGTACGCCGCCACCCAGGCCAGCCCCCACCAGCCGGTGTCGTCGATGTAGTCGTTGCGGAACTGTCCCAGCGCGGCATTGATGCTGAGGTTGTAGGTGCGGGCGATGGCATACCGGTAACTTCCCATGCCGGTGACCGCGGCGCTCCTGATCACGGCGGTCAGCGCGTTGGCCGAGTTCCACCAGCCGGTGGTGTCGAACAAGCCGGTGGCGTAGTTGTAGTACATCATCTGCGCGGTGGCGGCGGCCGTCCGGCGATCACCGGCGTTCCAGGTGGTGCGGGCCCACGGCGTACAGGCGACGTCCGCCCGGTCGACGGCTTTCCCGCACGCCCTCAACGCTCCCACGCCGAAGTTGTTCCAGTCGTCCACGTTGTACATCAACGTGCGCCAGCCGCGATTGCCTGCCGGAACCGTGGTGTCGCCGAGTCTGCTGCCCGAAGCCCAGGACCGGCCACCGTCGAAGGACCGGTCGAGCCATACCCCGTCACCGGGGCCGCCATTGTCGAGGGAAGCCCAGCCCATGGCGTCGTTGTCGTCGAAGTGCAACGCGATCGACCGCGAGAACAGCGTCGTGGAAACCGGTTTGCGATCCGCGGGGGAGATCGACGGATCGGCCGCGTCACAGTACTTGTTGCAGATGTTCGCGAGTGCGGTCGACGACGATTCGACCGTGGCCGGCGGCGTTGCGGTCACGGACATCGGGGCCAGTAGTCCGACGGTCAATGCCCCAGCGGCGAGCGTCAATTTCATCATTGCCGTCTTTCCCCGGGATATCAGTCAGCTGAGTGGGCCGAAATATCGTTGCCGAGATCGTGGAGTCAGACCGAGTTGCGCGCGATGGTGTCCTGGCCGCTGGAAACGCGGGGTCCGCGGTGAGCTGATTTCAGATTGAGGCCCTGTCGGGGCGCCTGTCAACAGGTTGGCCACGATTGGTCCAGACAAGATGTCGCGACAGCCGCGAGTGAGGATCTGATGACGTATGCGAGTTCGGTCGAGGTCGTGGAGGCCTTCCAGAACCACGACGGCAGCCGGGTCGCGTCGCGGTGGCGTGTGCACGGCAAGAACAACCGGATCCTGGGGACCGCGGCCGATCGGCAGCCGGTCTCGTTCACCGGGACGGCGGTCGACGCGAGTGTGGACTCGCCGCGGGTCGAAGCCGCGGTCCGTGAGTTCCTCGATGCCCTTGAACGGGTGGTGCAAGACGGGCTCGGCGCGATCGACGACGGCACGGAGCTGGCGGTCGCCCTGCCGGCCGCGGCGCGTCTGGTGGTCACCACGACCCGCGGTCTCGCGGTGATGGAGCGGGCGGGTCTCGAGCCCGGGTAGCTGGAGGATATCGCGGCGAGTCTCGTCACCTCGCTCGTGCGAAGCTAGCCGAAACCGACATCATCCAGGGACGAAAGGCTTTCAGCGTGCAGACGATGACCAAGCGGGAGTGGTGGGCGTTCGCGAGCGCCGGGACCCGGACCGGGAAGCTGGCCGTGGTGCGGGCCGACGGTACTCCCCACGTCACGCCGATCTGGTTCATGCTCGATGAGACCGCCAGCGGTGACGACCTGGTCTTCACCACGATGGGGAACTCGCTCAAGGCGAAGGCGTTCGGCCGGAACCCGCGGTTCTCCTTGTGCGTCGACGACGACCGGCCGCCGTTCTCCTACGTCCAGTTCACCGCCGAAGCCACCCTGCACTTCGACCAGGTGGAGACGCTGCGGTGGGCCACCGCCATCGGCGGCCGGTACATGGGCGAGGACAAGTCCGAGGACTACGGCAGGCGCAACTCCGTCCCGGAAGAGGCGTTGGTCCGCGCCAGGATCACGAAGGTGGTCGCGTACAGCGGTATCGCCGACTGACTCGTCTTACGCTCGCTGAGGGACACAAAGGACGGAGGGTGTACGCGCGAGTTGCTCACGGATCCTGGCGGGGGACGAAGCGGTCGGTCAGGAGGGTAAGGCGGTCGTGGACTCGGTCGGCGGGAAGGCGTCCGGCGCGGGTGAGGGTGACCAGTCCGTGCAGCGCGGCCCAGAACGTCTCGACGAACAAGCCCGGTTCGTCAGGGTGCGCGTGCTCGCCGAGTACGTCCAGCAGGAGATCGAACGCCTCACGTAGGGGAGCGGGCGTGGCCTCGTCGGCGAAGGGGAGACCGTTGTCGAGGCTGAACATCGCGTCGTACAGGGCGGGGTTGCCGGCCGCGAAGTCGGTGTAGGTGCGGGCCAGCGCGGCGACCGTGTCCCGGCCGCGGGGCACCTCGGGCACGGCGGCGCGCAGCGTGGCCGCCAATTCGGCGAATCCCTCCAGCGCGACCGCTCCCACGATTTCGTTCTTGCCTCGGAAGTGGCTGTAGAGCACGGGCTGGCTGTATTCGATCCGCTCGGCGAGCCGACGCGTGGTGACGGCATCCCAGCCGTCGGTCTCGGCGAGTTCGCGAGCGGTGGAGACGATCAGCCTGTGGCGATCGACTCGCTCGCGTTCCTTGCGTTCGTGTACCGACATGACTCGATTCTAGCAGCACTAGACATCAGGTCGATGCTATGTCTAGCATCACCCTACAATCTAGCGTCGCTAGATCATGCTCTTGGAGGGGACATGCGGGACGTACTGGCTGTTGTCACGGTCGTCGTGGTCGGGCTGATGGTGGGCGTGGAGTTCGCGGTGGCGGTGTTCGTCAATCCGATCCTCGACCGGCTTCCGAACGATCACGGACTCGACGCTCGCAGCGACGGGGCGCGCGTGCTCGGCCGGATCATGCCGTTCTGGTACATCGGCTCGGTCATCCTGGGTGCTGTGTGGGCCATTTTCGCTTGGGGCGGCGCGGGAGCGTCGCTCGTCGTCGCGGCGACGGCGCTGCTCGTGCTGAGCGTGGTGATGTCGATCCTCTTGCTCGTGCCGATCAACTCGCGTGTCGCGACCTGGTCGCGGGACGGCGTGCCCGCGGACTGGCGGCAGCAGGTGGGGCGATGGGACCGGTTCCACTATGTCCGCGTGGGCGTCATCGTGCTCGCCTTCGCGCTGTTTGCGGTCGCCCTGGTTTAGGACCTGCTGCAACAGTGGCGCAGAACTAAGCCGGGCTGACAGCGGCATTTTGGATCCCGCCACGGTGGGGGTCGTGAGTGGCAACAAGTGTTCTAACACTCTTAAACACTCACGACCCCACGCGCCTGACCGGAATACCGGGCGGCATCAGCCCGAAGGGCGTTGCCGCCCCTGAGGCTCGAGCAGCACACGCAGCAACCCGGCCAGGGACTCCTGCTGGTCCTGGCTCAGTGAGATCAGCGGCGAGGCCCGGTTGAGGCGGTCCAGCACGCCGGCCCGTGACTTGTGCCCGGCGGCCGTCAGCACGATCTCCTTGGCGCGCCGGTCGGAGAGATGCGGCCGGCGCTGTACCAGGCCCTGATTCTCTGGCTTCCAGTTCGCCGCTGCGATCGGCGGATGGCTCGGCGGGCAGCTCATCACCGTGAGTGGCCCCCGCGCCCTCTACCCGGCGGCCGCGGTCGTCACCGTGGCGGGGGTGGCCGTCGCCCTCACGATGCTGCGCCGCGACCGTCTGGTCCGGCTAGGGCGTGCCTGACAAAGTCGTGGACATCCACGAACCCAGTGGCCCGCGTCACAGACTGAACGAAATGACGAATTTGGTCAGTTCGGCTAGTCTGGATGTATGGACACGAAGAGCGACCAAGATCGCAGTAGTAGGCGGGCCCTCGTGGTCGGGCTCGGCATCAGCGGGATCGCGACCGCGGTGCGGTTGCGGCAGATCGGCTGGACCCCCGTGGTCATCGAGAAGGCCCCGGCGCGGCGCACCGGCGGGTACTTCATCGGCCTGTTCGGCTCGGGCAGGGAGGCCGCCCGACGGCTGGGCATGCTGGACGGCCTGCGCGACCGCACCCCTTACGACGGCGCCAACTTCGACGTCGACCGGCTCGGGAACCGGCAGCGCGGACTGAGCTTCCGCGACATCCCCGGCAAGCCCTGGCTGATGCTGCGCGGCGACGTCGAACAGGCCGCCTTCGCCGCACTGCCCGAGGACGTCGAGATCCGCTACTCGACCGTGCCGACCCACATCGAGCAGGACGCCGACGGCGTGGATGTCACGCTGGCCAACACCGCGGACGGCACGTCGGTCACCGACCGGTTCGATCTGGTCGTCGGCGCGGACGGACTTCGCTCCACCGTGCGATCACTGGTGTTCGGACCGCACGAGCGGTATCTGCGCCGGTTGGACTACGTCGTGGCCGCCTTCCAGCTGCCCCGTCCGCTCAGCGACGTCGCCCAGGAGGATGGCGCCATTCTGATGGAACCCAACCGGACGATGTGGATCTTCCCGTTCGCCGACAGCCCGCCGACGGTGTTGTTGGGCTACCGGACCGACGATGTGGACGCCGAGTTCACCGAGTCGCCTGCCAAGCGGGTCCGCGCGGCGTTCGGCTCGGGGCCCACTGGCCGAGCGCTCGGCGAGACGCTGGATGCGCTGGAGTCTGCGGAGGACCTCCTGTTCGACTCGGTCGAACAGGTGCACATGGACAGTTGGCACCGCGGCCGGGTCGTGCTCGTCGGCGACTCGGCGTGGTGCGTGACACTGTTCGCCGGAATGGGTGTCTCGACCGGGCTGGCCGGGGCGGACCTGCTGGGCAGCCTGCTGGCACGCCATCCCGAGAGCATCGAGCGCGCCCTGGTCGAATGGGAGCGCACGCTGCGGCCCCACCTGGCGGCGTTCCAGCGCTTGGGGATGAAGCAGCGCACGTTCTTCGTCCCGGCCAACCGCTTCCAGATAGCGATGCGCAAAGTCCTGAAGTTCGGGATGGACACGCCGGTGACCGCGCCGCTGCTGCGCCGCCTGCAGGAGAACAGTAAGGACGGCAAGCTGAAGGACAAGGACATCGCCCGGGTATAACGGGCCCGGGCCCGCGGTCGCGGGTGTCCACGGTGAACAGACGGGAAGTCGATCATGGTCGTACTGGCTGAACAGGATTCCGGCAAAGCCGCCCGGATTCTCGCCATCGCCAGGGAGTTGGTGCTCAAGCGCGGGGTCAAGGGCGTGACCATCGCCGAGATCGCGGAGAAGGCACATGTCGCCAAGGGCACCGTCTATCTGTACTGGGCCACCAAGGAGGACCTGCTGGTCGGGTTGTTCGCCAGAGACTTCCTGGCCGCCATGGACGGCTACATAGACGCACTGACCACCGACCCGGACCTCGCCCGCCCGCACCGGCTGTGCCCCCGGCTTGTCCGCACCGGTCTCGAGCACCCGTTCATGCGCGCGTTGCAGGGCGGCGACGCCGATCTGCTGGGCGTACTCACCCAGCACCCGCGCACCACTGAACTACTCGACAGGCTGGGCCTGGCCGCACTGATGTACCTGGTGCTGCCGGTGTGGCGCCGGCATGGGCTCGCCCGAACCGACTGGCCGCTGGACCAACAGGCCTACGTGATGCAAGCGCTCATGGCCGGCTTCTTCGCGGCGGCCAACCACTCGCACGCTCTGCCCAGCGTTGCCGTCGACGCGCCCGAGGTGGTCATCGCCGCCGCGGTGACCACGCTGCTGGGCCCTGAACAGGCGAGCCCGGCCGAGATCCGCGCGGCCGCCGACGAAGGTCTGCGGCTGCTTCATGAGCAACGGCAGATCGTGCTCGCCTCCATCGCCAAAAATCAGGAATAAGGAGAACAGTCTTGCTCCATCACCACCGGATATCCGTCAACGGCATCACCATGCACGTCGCCGAACAAGGCGAGGGCCCCTTGATTGTGCTGCTCCACGGATTTCCGGAGAGCTGGTACTCGTGGCGCCACCAGTTCCAGCCCCTCGCGGACGCGGGCTACCGCGTGGTGGCACCGGATATGCGGGGTTACGGCGAGACGGACCGCCCGGCGGAAGTCGACCAGTACACGATCCTGCACCTCGTCGGCGACGTCGTCGGCCTCATCCACGCCCTCGGCGAGAACCACGCCGTGGTGGTCGGCCACGACTGGGGCGCCATGGTCGCCTGGAACACCGCACTACTACGCCCCGATGTCGTCCGTGGCGTTGTGGGCGTGAGCGTTCCGCCCCTGCCGCGCGGCCCCGTCCCGCCCCTGGTCGACACCCGTGAGCGCTTCGGCGCGGACTTCTACCAGAATTACTTCCAGCTGCCCGGCGTCGCCGACGCCGAACTGTCCAAGGACGTCGCCTCGACCTTCCGCAAGACCTTCGCGAGAGTCCCGGCCTCCCAACCGCCCACGGGTGATGGCGAACCGGGATTCCTCGACCGGTCGGCCGAGCCGGACACCCTGCCCGGCTGGCTTACCGAATCCGATCTCGCCACCTTCGTCGACCAGTTCACCGCCAGCGGCTTCACCGGTGGCCTCAACTGGTACCGCAATCTCGACCGCAACTGGGAACTGACCGCTGCCTGGCAGGACGCTCCGATAGCCCCACCGGCGCTCTACATCAGCGGCGAACTCGACATCGTCCGGTCCTTCTACGCACTGGACGATCACGCCAAGATGATCGTGCCCAACCTGCGCGCCGTCGTCGACGTGCCCGGCTGCGGTCACTGGACCCAGCAGGAACGCCCGGCCGAGGTCAACAACGCCCTGCTCGACTTCGTCCGGACCCTGTAGCGCGCTCTACCGGGTGCGGTCTCGGCGCGCACGTGACGCAAGTCTGAGAAATGTAGTCGAGCCGGACGGCGTCGGCCGCGCCCCTGCACCATCAGCTCCGGCCGGGCCGTACGCCTCGGCTAATCGACGCCGAACCGCACGACGGCATAGGCCAGCAAGGTGACACCCGCGACGATCATGACTACCAGCGGACCAGCGAACGCCAGCGCGGCCGCTGCGACCACACCGAACACCTTGTACCGTCCGAAAAGATCGGCCTGCTCGAACGACTTCAGGGCGACTTGCCCAGCGCCCGCCGATCGGGATCGGCATCTTCCGGAACCGGTATCAGCACCGGAAACACCACCAGCACCGCCAACGCGATCCGCCACCACGACGCGGGCCCGCCCTGTGTCAGGCTCAGCGACGCCGTCGTCTGGTGGTGCCAGGCCGCTACCGCCAGGACGCTGATCGACACCACCCATACCGACAACCGGGAAATAGACCAATAGGTGTCGATCACCGCCACGACGACAACCAGCCCGGCGGCGGCGAAGGCCGGATACTCCGGCAGGACGTAGGCGCCGAACGTGCAGGCGAACACGGCGACCATCGACAGCATCGCCACCGCCCGCACCGGCTTCTCCCAACCGAAAAAGTAGCTCGGTTCGGGCGTCGCAATGGCGCACAACGCCAGCACCGCGGCGGTTCCGGCCGCGATGAGCAGGTACGACCCTGCCAGTCCGGCGGCCGCCGGAAGCGCGATGAGCAAACCCGCGACAATGCACAAGTCGATCACCCCGCGGTGATCTTTGCAGAGCCGGGGCTGGGCCGCGGGGCCTTCACGGCTGGTCGGCAGTTCCGGCCCGATCCGCGGCTGGGAAAGCCATCGCCGGTCACTGAGCCGGGTTGGGAGGGCGGCAAAGTCAACGGCCGTCTACGTTCCTGACGGAGGCCGACCTTGGACGAGCGGCACCTTCGTCGCGGCTGGGCCACCGCACGGATTCCCCGGCCGCGGGGGAGTGGGCCGAGGTGGATCGCGACCGACGCCGAGGAGCCAGACGCGCGGCAGTGCTCAAGTAGGCAGCGAGGGCAGCTGAGGTTCCTGGATCACTAAACATCGACTGTGGCTGGCGGGACCGGGGCCGGTCAGTCATGCGGAGGCAAGTACGGCGGCCACGAGGCCGGGGAACTTTGTGTCCAGTTCGGCGATGCGCAAGGTGTTCATCCGCTTTCTGCCCTCGTCGTACTGACGGATGATGCCGCCCTTGCGCAGGGCCCGGAAGTGATGGCTCAGCGTCGAGGCGGCGACCGGCAGTCCGAACGTGCCGCAGGCACGGTCCCCCTCCGCCTCGAGCAGTCGGATGATCGCGCGGCGGGTGGGGTCGGCGAGAGCGTGCAGCACGTCGTCGACGGTGACCTCGTCGAGCTCGGGGTGCGAGACGCTGGCCCAGCGGCCGAGGGGCACGAGCCTGTCCTCTCCCTGACAATGTTCTCAGTTCTTTTCGAGACCTCACGAAGACTCTACTTCCGATCCGGACTATTCGATACATATCGAAAACAGGCCAAACTGGGAGGTACCACCCATGCGAGCCCACCGTCTGATCGGACTCACCGCTGTCGCTGTCGCGCTCACTGTCGCCCCCGCGGTGGCATCGGCCGCACCCCGTGGCGAGTCATATGCACACCCGACCCCCTTCGGCCCGCAGCGGTCGTACGAGCCCGACGTCGCGGGCCCGGAAAACATCGACCTGGGGTCGGTGACCTACGCCGAGGACGGCGGCTCCCGCTTCGGCGTGAACATCTCCTTCAACGGCCTGCGCTCGACCACCACCGGCGTGGAGCCGGCCGCGGCCCGGGAGTTCGTGTTCCTGTTCGACCGCTCGGTGCACTTCAATCCCTACCTGTTCCCGACGTGTGACCGTTCGGTCATAGAGGAGCGGGGCGCGGCGGCCTGCCCGGACGGCTCGCGGGTCGGGTCGGGCCTGGCGGTGTTCTACCGTGGCGGTGAGGGCGAAGTACTGGTCTTCAACACCGTCTTCGACCACGGCAGGCGCGGTGTCCTGATCCACATCCCGGCCGCCGGCGCCATCCTGGAGAACACTCTGGAGCGGGTGGTCGGCGAATACCGCGACGCCTACGGCTGGGGGCTCAACGAGATCCTGCCGGTGAACGACACTCCGCCACAGGATCGGCCCAGCACCAAAGCGTTCTTCGTGACCTTCGGTGCCGTCCACAAAGGACACAGCTTCGTGCAGAGCTTCGCCCGACCGGGCACCGAACTGTCCGCCGGGGTATGGAGCGAGTACGCAACCGGCCAAACCACCCTCGTCGAGGGCGTGGTCACCCGGCCGTGACCTCTGCGGAGAACCCATACCGGTCGCCCCGCGGTTGCGCAACACGAGAATCGTGACCGCCGGAACTCCGGTGATGCGCGAGCGAGACCTACAGGACACGGGTCTAGTAGTCCTTGCGCCGCTGGGAAGATGAGTTCGCCGCAGGTTCGGGGGCCGGTTTGGCGCGCAGGCGCAGGGCGAGCCGGAAGCCGTCGGTCTTCAGCGTGAGCGATTCGGCGATACGCAGCTCGTAGGCGGGATCGGGGACGAACTCGTAGCGGTGCAGGACGAGGCCCAGTGCCAGTACTGCTTCGTGGATGGCGAACTGCCGGCCGATGCAGGCGCGCTCGCCGGTGCCGAACGGCTTGTACGCGTGCGCGGGGCGTTTCCTCGCTTCGCCAGGTGCGAAACGATCCGGATCGAAGGCTTCGGGATCGGGGCCCCACACTGCGGGATCACGGTGCAGCAGGGGGAGCATCACCAGAGCGTGGTCGCCCTTGCGCATCGGATAGCGCCCGCCGAGTACGACGTCCTCGCGGGCGCCCCGGAGATAGCCGGGGGCTGTCGGCCACAACCGCATGGACTCGTCGAGCACACGGCGGACGTACCGCAGCTTCGTGACTTCGGTGAACGTCGGTTCCGGATCGAGCTGATCGCCCCACATCGCGTCGACCTCCTCCCGCGCTGCGGCTAGCGCTCGCGGATTGCGCGTGAGGTAGTAGAGCGCGAACGACAGGGCGCCGGACGTCGTTTCGTGGCCGGCGACGATGAAGGTGATCACCTGGTTGCGGATGTTCACCGGGTCCAGCCTTTCCCCGGTGACCGGATGCGGACTCGCCAGCATCAGTGCCAGCAGGTCCTCGCCCTCGCCGGGCCGCCGGGCAGCGATCACTTCGTCGACGAGGTCGTTCATCGACCGGATGTCGGCCTGGTTCTGCGCAGCGGTGCCGGCGATCGCCCGCCGCACGAACGGCAGCCGTACGGACTGCAGCTGGGCGTACCGCAGCGCGCGGGTCATCGCGACCACGAAGGGATGCGGCCGTTCGCGTTCGAAGGAGCTGAACCGGTAGCCGAACCCGGTGCGGCCGATGGTCTCGAGCGTCAGCTTCGTCATGTCGGCGGCGACGTCGACGGTGTCGTCTCCGTTCGCCTTGGCATCCCAGGATTTCACCAGGTCCGCGGCCACCTCGGCCATGATCGGGTGGTAGCCGCGCATTGCCTCCAGGGTGAAGGCGGGCTGCAGGATGTCGTGTGCGAGCCGCCAGTTCGGCTCGGAGGTGTGTGCGGTGAACAGACCGTCGCCGGCGATGGCGCGGAGGTTCGCCACGCCGAGCCCCACGTGCTTGGTGAACTTCGTTTCGTCGTTCAACTGGGCGACCATGGCGGCGTCGGAGACGAAGACGATCTCGGTGCCCATGACCTTCCTGGTGAAGATCGGCCCGAGCTCGCGGCCCAGCCGGACCGTGTCCCGCACCGGTGTCCGCGGGTTCACTCCGAGTACGTCGCCGAGAAACGGCACGCGGCGCGGCGGGTGGGGAATGCCAGTGGTGTCCATGGGGCCTCCGGATCTCGTCAAGGAACCACTACTGAACCCGGTTCCAATAAGAGCGTGGCGAGCTACTGAACCGATGTCAAGTAGACTTCGCGGATGCGGACCAGGCTCAGCACCGAGCAGCGGCGTGAGCAGTTGCTGACCATCGGGGCCGGATTGTTCGCGAAGCGGCCGTACGACGAGGTGTGGATCGAGGAGGTCGCCGAGATTGCCGGCGTTTCGCGAGGCCTGCTGTACCACTATTTCCCGACGAAACGGGACTTCTTCGCCGAAATCGTTCGTGCCGAATGCGCCAGGCTGCTCCGGATGAGCGAACCGGACGAAGGAGTGTCGCGACTGGGCCAGTTGACCGCCGGTCTCGACGTGTACCTCGACTACGCGCAGCACCACGCGGACGGTTACCGCGTGATCCATCGTGCGGCGGCGGCAGGCGACACCGAGATCCGGGAGATCCGCGACGCCGGACAAGCCGCGAACCGCGAACGCGTCTTGGCCGGGCTCGCCGAACTGACCACGATCGACGAGATGACGAAGCTCGCCGTCCGCGCCTGGTTCACCTTCGTGACCGCTGTCATCCTGGACTGGTTGGACAACCCCGTGATCGCCCGCGAGGATCTCCGCGATCTGTGTGTTCGTACCCTCTTCGCCGCGGTGGGAATCACGCCGCCCGGCTGAACACCCATGCCGTGGCGCCGGTTGTTGCGCCCTCAAGTGCTATAGCATATGGTCAATGGCATGAACTCGCTCGAACCGCTCTCCAGCTCGACGCTGGCCGACCAGGTCTACCGACGGCTGCGCGTGGCGGTACAGGACGGCAGCCTGCGGCCCGGTGAGAAGATCACCGAGCGAGGCCTGGCGTCGCGGTTGCAGGTCAGCCCGACTCCGGTGCGGGAGGCGCTGCGCCAGCTCATCCATGAGCGGGTGGTCGAACGGGCCGGGACCCGCGCGCTGCGGATCGCCGACTTCGACCTGGCGACGATGGACGAGATCGCCGAGACCGAGGCCCGGCTCATCGGGCTCACAGCGCGCTTCGCCGCCCGTAAACGGACCGATGTCCTGGTCGCCGAGCTCACCGGGGATCTCGCCGCTTCCGACCCTCTCGTCGCCCGGCTCGAGTCCGGCGAGGGGACCGACGCCGACCTCGCCGGGGTACTCACGACACTGCGCCGGTTCCACCGGCGGATCGAGGCCGCGGCGGGCAACCCGGTGATGGACGCACTCCTCGCGCAGTCACGAGTGTTCGGCGACGAGGAGCGCTACGACCGGACGCTCGACCGGATCCACGCCTCCGGGGAGAGGTTCGCCGCGCGGTACCGGCAGCACCGCGAACTCCTTGGTCTCATCGCCGCGGGTGACGAAGACGGGGCCGAGAACCTGGCGGTCCGGCATCACCTGAGCGCACTGCGCCACCTCGGGCAGTCGTAAATCAACCCGCACCGCGACCGGTGCTCGGTACGACCCACTTGCTATAGCATATCGCAACGAAGCGAGGTCCGATGAACCATCCGGCAGCCGCACCGGCCGACACTCCGCCGAGCCCGGAGACCGTGGTGAGACCTCGCCTTGACCGGCGCGCCGTGTTCCTGGTGGCGATCGCGATCTTCGCGCAGGAATCGGTCTGGAACTTCTACGACGCTCAGGTGCCGGCCTCGCTCGCGCCCTACATCTCCTCCGCCGGGGTAATCGGGCTGATCATGGGGCTGGACAACATCTTCGGTGTCGTGCTGCAGCCCTGGATGGGTCATCTCGCCGACCGGTACCGCCAACGGCACGGCAGCCGCATCCCGTTCATCCTCGTCGGCGCGCCACTCGCGGCCGTGCCGTTCGTGCTGATCCCGTGGACGACCAGCCTGCCGGGCCTGCTTGTCTGCGTAATCTCCTTCGCCCTGCTGGCGAACTCGTTCAAGGGCATCACCGAAACCCTCCTGCCCGACCACGTCCCGGCTGTAATCCGCAGCCGCGCCAACGGTTTCATCAAGATCGCCGTCAGCCTCACGATCGCCGTCTCCGCGGTGATCAGCCTGCTGGTGGTCGACCGGAGCCTGAAGCTCGCGTTCGCGATCCCCGCCGCGCTCATGCTCGTGGCCTTCTTCACCGCCGGCGTGCTTCTTCACCGCCGCCGCACGCCGGCGGCCCCGGGCGCCAACCCCGCGCCGGAGCGCACCCTGCGCCAGATCCTCCTGGAGCTGGTCCGCGATCGCGATCGCAGCCGGCTGGTGCTGATGCTCGGCATCTTCTGCTTCGCCGGCACCTGGTCGGCGATGCGGGTCATGCTCACCCCTTACGGCACCGAGGTACTCGGCATGAGCCGCGGCGCCGCCGGCGGCATCGCCTTGCCCGGCTCGGTCGCGTTCGTCCTCGCCGCACTGCCGATCGCGTATCTGTCCGACCGAATCGGGCAGGTTCGCATGATCACCTTCGGTATCACGGTGTTCATCGTCGGGCTGCTCGTCGGGTTCGCCGTCCGCACCCCGCTCGCCACCACCATCACCGTCGCGATCTGCTCCATCGGCTACGCCACCTTCAGCATCAACGCGGCCGTCGCACTGTGGAACCTCGCGCCGTCCGGGCGGGTGCTGGGTGTCTACACCGGGCTGTACACCGTTGCCCAGTCGACCGGCTCCGCGGCGGGCCCTGCCTTGCTCGGGTTCGCGATCGACTTCACCGGCTGGCCGTTCATGTTGCTCGACGCCGCCGCGCTCGCCGCGATCACGTTCGCCGTGTTCGCCGGTCTGGCCGCCCGCAACCGGCGGCGCACCAACGACATCCCCGAAGGAAGGCACTGATGGAGATCCGCATCCTGGCCCCGACCGGCGCGCTCGGCGCCGGCTTCTCCCGCGCCGGACTGGCCGCGGCCGTCGAGCTGGCGCCGCACGTCATCGCGTGCGACGCCGGTTCGACCGACAGCGGGCCGGCCGCGCTCGGCTCCGGCACACCGAAGCTGTCCGACGCCGCGGTGCGCCGCGACCTCGAGGCGCTGCTGCTGGCCCGTGACCACCTCGACGTGCCGCTGATCATCGGCTCGTGCGGCACCGCCGGCCGCGACGACGGCGTCGACCGGGTCGCCGGCCTCGCCCGCGAGATCGCCGCCGCGCATGGCCTGCGGTTCCGGCTGGCCCGCATCCATTCCGACCAGGACTCAGCGCGCATCGCCGCGCTGCACCGCGCCGGTGGCCTGCGCCCGTTGGCCGCCGCGCCCGCGGTGTCCGAAGAGGACATCCTGGACAGTCACATCGTCGCCATGATGGGTGTCGAGCCGATCCAGGCCGCGCTCGCCGACGGCGCGCAGGTCGTGCTCGCTGGGCGGGCCAGCGACACCGCGCTGTTCGCCGCGGTGCCGCACGCGCTCGGCGCCGATCCCGGCCTCACCTGGCACGCCGCGAAGACGATCGAGTGCGGCGCCGCCTGCGCGATCCCGCCGGGCGCGGACGGCCTGTTCGTGCACCTGCGTGACGACCACTTCACCGTGTCGACCACCACCGGCGAGCGGCGGCTGACGCCGCGCTCGGTCGCCGCGCACACCTTGTACGAGAACGCCGATCCCTTCCTGGTCACCGAACCCGGGGGAGTGCTGGACACCCGCGACGCCCGCTACGAGGCCGTTTCCGACACCAGTGTCCGGGTCAGCGGCGCCCGGTTCCGGCCGACCGGCTACACCGTGAAACTCGAGGGCGCCGCGCTCGCCGGCTACCAGACGATCGCCGTCGGCGGTATCCGCGACCGGGTCGTCATCGAGGCGCTGCCCGAGCTGATCCCGTTGGCGGACAAGTACTTCGCCGCCCGGATCGCCGACCTGTTCCCCGCCCTCGACCCGGCGGTGGTCGACATCTCGTTCCGCACCTACGGCACCGGCGCGGTGCTCGGCGTCCATGAGCTGCCCGGCCTCGCGCCGCCGCCCGAGGTCGGCGTGCTCATCACCGTGACCGCCCCGGCCCAACACCTCGCGCACGACATCGCCACGTTCGTTGCCCACGCCGCCGCGCACCTGCCGATCCCGCGCTACGACGGACTGGTCAGCACGATCGCTTATCCACACTCGCCCCCGGAGACCGACCGCGGCCCGGCGTACCGGTTCACCCTCAACCACACCATCGCCCCGGCAACCCCGACCGAGCCGTTCCGCACCTACCTGGAGAACGTCTGATGAGCAGCGCCCGGCTCCTCGACCTGTGCTCGCTGGTCCGCTCCAAGAACGCGGGCCCGTTCGAGCTGACCTTCGACTTCGTCTGCCACGACGAGGCCGGCTACCGCGAACTCCGCGACAGCGGACTGCTGACCCCGGAACTGTTCGCGAACCTGTTCGCGCTGAACGAAGACAAGGTCGGTTTCCACGCCCACGACACCGCACTCGCGATCAAGGTGACGATCCCGCGCCCGACCGTCCAAGGCGCCCTCGACGACGCCGACTGCTACGGCGGCCAGCAATACGCCCTCGTCCTCGACGCGTTGGACCGAGAACGTTCATGAGCAGCCACTGGTACTCGGGGCCCGCCAGCCACGAGATGTCGACATGACGTGATACCCCCGCGCCCGTTTCCCAGAGACCGTGTTCCAGATCCGACCGGTCGGCGCGGACGAAGCGTCCGAGTACCGCGTGGTTGATCCGATCGGCAGGGTTCAGCCCCTCAGGCTCGATGCGCCGCAACCGCTGTTCGAGATCGACGAGCGTCGCCGCGTGCGCGCCGGAACCGGTGCGGCCGGGGTCTGGCACGAGATCGTCGAAACCGGGGACACCCAGCATGGTGGCGTTGAACGGGTCGGCCGTGTGCTTCGCCTGGAAGTACTCCACACTGAGCCTGGCGAGTTCCTCGCTGGGCGCGGTCATGCCCAGATCCCGTCGAGGGCATGGCGGATGTTGCCGCCAAGCACGGCGGCGATTTCCTTGTCGGACAAGCCTTCCCGCACCAGCCGGCCACAGATGTTGCCGAAGTTCTCGGTCGGGTTCTCCAGCCCGTCCACATACTCCACTTTCTCGTAGGACGGCCCGCCGCCCGGCCGCTTGAGCAGATGCCCGAAGACGGTGTGCAGGCCGACGTGGTCGCCGTAGAGGGTGTCCGGGCCGAACGCGACGTGCTCGATGCCGACCAGGTCCACGCAGTACCGGAAATGGTCCATCACCGACAGGATGTCGTGTCGCGGATGATCATGCGACAAGGTCGTGTGCGGCGCGGCGGACATCCCGATCACGCCCCCGGTTCCCGCCACGGCCCGCAGCACGTCGTCGGGCTTCATCCGTGGTGTGTCCCATATCGCGCGCGCCCCGGCGTGCGTCATGAACACCGGACGTTCACTGGCGGCGCAGACGTCCAGGCCGGTCCGATCCGAGGAATGCGAGATGTCGATCGCCAGGCCCAGCTTGTTCATCCGGGTGACGGCTCGCCGGCCGAAGCCGGTCAGGCCGCCGTCGGTCGTCTCGTTCAGGCCACTGCCCAGCGTGTTCGCGTCGGAATAGGCGATCCCGATCTGGCGCAGCCCGAGTCCATAAAGGACGTCGAGCCGGTCGATCTCGTTTTCGATCGGGGTCGCCGCCTCCAGGCCGAACAGCAAACCCACCTTGCCGGAACGGTGCGCGTGGTCGATGTCGGCCATCGTCCTGATAACGATGACGTCGTCCTGGTGCGCGATGTCCGCCTGCCGCATGCCCAGATCCGTGATGATGTCCAGCCACCGCCACGGCGCGTTGCCGGTCACGCACGCGGTGCCGTCCATCATGTTGTCGAACACCACGGTCATCTCCGAGGCCATCAGCCCGGCGAACGCCGTGTGCTGGCGCCCCGTGCGGTTGTACTCGGGGGTATGCCGCATATCGCTGGGGAACCGGACCGGATGATCGTGCAAGCTGATCACGATGTTGTCGCGCAACAGCCGGGAGGCGCGCGTCGCCTCGGCTTCGGTCAGTTCGCCGGAATACGGGGGAACCCGGCCGAACTCCGGGGCCAGGTCGAAAACGGGCAGGTCGGCACCCGGTGTGAGGTAACCATAGGACCGGTACTCGCTCATGGGGCCAACCGGTGCGGACCGTCGGCGAGCAGGCGCCACAGCTGTTCCCATGCCCGCATTCCCTCCCGCAGGCGGGGGATCCGCATGAACTCGTTGGGGGCGTGCAGGTTCTCGTCGGCGGTGGAGAAGGAGAAGAAGAGCGTCTTCGCCCCCAGCACCTCCTCGAACAACGCCGTCGCGGGCAGCGTCCCGGCGATGACCGCGAGCAGGACGTCCTGGTCCGGGTAGACCTCCTCCAACGCCGCGGCCGCCGCCCGGATCGCCGGGTGGCCGGCGGGAATCGTGTATGCCGGCACCGCGCCCTCGTCCGGGTGGACGGCGATCCGGACGCCGGTGAGCTTCTGGGCGAGCACGTGTTCGGTGATCGCCTCCAGCACCCGCTCCGGGCGCTGTCCCGGAACCAGCCGGCAGGACACGTGCCCGGTCGCGACGTGCGGGATGACGGTGTACTTACCGCCGGCCGTGATCCCGTTGATCTCCAGCGTCGGCCGCTCCCACAGCCGTTCCAGCGTGCTGTAGCCGGCTTCGCCGAAGACCTGGTCCAGACCGAGGCCTGCCCGGTAGGTGTCTTCGTCGAAGGGCACGGCCGCGATTTCGGCGCGGCGCTCGGAGCTCAGTGCCGGAATGCCGTCGTAGAAGCCGTCGGCCGCCACCCTGCCGTCGGCCGAATGCAGCGAGGCCAGTATCTCGCTCAACGCGTGGACGGGATTGGCCACTGTCCCGCCGAACCGCCCGGAGTGCAGGTCGCCGTTCGCGCCGGTGACCTCGATGGTCATCGTCAGCAGGCCCTTGGACGCGATCGACAGGGACGGCTCGGTCGGCCGCCACATGGCGCCGTCGGCGGAGATCACCAGATCGGCGGCGAGCTCCTCGGCGTGCTCGCGCAGGTATTCCGGTAGGTGCGGGCTGCCGATCTCCTCCTCACCCTCGAAGAGGAACTTGATGTTCAACGGCAGCGCGCCCTCCTGCTCGAGGAAGGCCTGGGCCACCTTGAGCACGATGAACACCGGGCCCTTGTCGTCGGTGACGCCCCGTCCGCGGATCACGTCCCCGTCGACGGTGAGCTCGAACGGCGGAGTCCGCCACTCGGCGAGGTCACCGGTCGGCTGCACGTCGTAGTGACCGTAGACCAGGACCGTCGGCGCTCCGGGCGCCTGCAGCCAGTCGGCCCGGACCACGGGATGACCGGTCGTGGGCACGACCCGGCCGCCGGCGAACGACAGCTGCGCCGCGAGCCATCCGGCGGCGGCCAGCATGGTTTCTCCGGTCGCGTCCCGGCTCACGCTCGGGATCGCGACGTAGCCGGCGAGCTCGTCGAGGTATTCGGCGTCGGTCGTATCAAAAGAGAGCATGTCCACCATCAATCGAAATAGTCTGGCCGGAGATCCAGGATGAGGCCTCCGAGACGAAGAAACGGACGCCGTGGGCGATGTCCTCCGGTGCGCCGAGCCGGCGCACCGCGATGCGCTCCAACAGTGCCGCCTGGCCATGCTCGCCGTAGCTGTCCCACTGCTCGATCGTCGTGGGATTGGACAGCACGAAACCGGGTGCGATGCAGTTGACCGTGATCCCGAAGCGCCCGAGTTCGTGCGCCATCTGGCGGGTGAAGCCGATCTGCCCGGCTTTCGCGCTCGCGTAGGCCTGGATTCCGGTCAGGCTGACGCTGCGTCCCGCGCCGGAGGCGATGTTGACGATGCGGCCCCAGCCCCGCTTCTTCATTCCGGGTGCGACCGCCCTGGTGCAAAGGAAGGTACTGGTGAGATTCGCCGCGACCACGGCCGACCACTGCTCGTCGGTGATCTCGTCGATCGGGTGATGTACCTGGCCGACGACCCCGCCCGCGTTGTTGACCAGGATGTCGACCTCGCCGATCCCGGCGAAGAAATCCGCTACCGCGGCGGAATCGGTGACGTCCACAGTGTCCTTGTCGATCCCGCGCACCTGGAGCCCGTCGGCCTCGAGGGCGGCCGCGATGGCCGCTCCGATCCCTTGGGCCGTCCCGGTCACGACGGCCAGCCTGTCCGCGGTCACGATTGCCGCCAGCCCTTCTCCAGCAGTTCGCGGACCTCGGCGACGCCCGCGTCCCACACGACCTGCATGTCCTCGTCACTGCGCTGGTAAGCCCCGCCGAGGCTGCCGTCGGGCGCGAGTTCCTTCATTTCCCGTGGAGTCAGCGTGTTCATCAGCGCCCGGGAAAGCACCGGTGCGCTGCCGGTGGGAATCTCGGCTCCGGCGACCCTGGTCCACGGGAAGTTCTCCAGCCACGAACCGTGGTACTGGTCTTCATCGAACCGGCTGGCGGCCGCGGCGGTCTGCGGCGCGTTGTACCAGCTGTGGAACAGGACCTGCACCGGCTCGTCGCGTGGCTGGCAGATCCACTCCCGGATGAAGCCGGTCACCGGCGCGTTGCCGCCGTGGCCGTTGACCACCGCGATCCGCCGGAAACCCTGTCCTGCCAAGCAATCCAGCAGGTCACGCAGCACTTCGAGATAGGTGGACATCCGCAGGCTCATGCTGCCCGGGTACTGCGTGAAGTAGGGCGCCATCCCGAACGGCAGGACCGGGAGCACCGGGATTCCCAGCGGTTCGGCCGCCTCCGCCGACACCCGCTCGGCCAGTAGCGCGTCCGTACCGAGCGAGAGATATCCGTGCTGTTCGGTAGAACCCACCGGAAGCACGACCCGATCGTCGTGTTCGAGGTAGGACGCGATGGCCATCCAATTGCTGTCGAAAACCCGCATCGATCCTCACATCCCTGTTCTCGTGAAGCGTTTCGCGCTGAATGCGCGATTTGTATCGCCCGGCGACCGGGTAGCCTGTCCGCCATGCCGCCACGCCGTCGCGCTCGGTCCACCGCCTCGCCCTCGCCCCTTGGCAACTTGTCCTCGCCGCTGGGCAGCTTGATGGACGTCGCGCCGGAACAGTCCCCGGCCGTGCCACTGGACGATGTGGACCGTCAGATCCTCGTTCTGGTCAGCCAGGATTCCCGGCGCTCCCAGCGGGCTCTGGCCCGCGAGCTCGGCATGTCCGCCCCGGCGGTCGGGGACCGGCTCTCGCGGCTCGAGCGCCTCGGCGTCATCCAGGGCTACGGCGTGCGCGTGGACTGGAGCGCGGTGGGCTATCCGATGACGGTGTACCTGACGATCACCGCCGCGCAGGGCTATCAGCAGGCGACCATCGTCGAGCAGATCGCCGGCGTTCCCGAGCTGGAGGCCCTCGACGTCGTCACCGGGGCGATCGACATGCTCGCGCGACTCCGGGTCCGTGACCACGCCCACCTGCGGCAGCTGCTCAGGCAGATCTGGGAGATCGAAGGCGTGCAGCGGACCGAGACCTTGCTGAGCCTGGTCGGGCTCCCACCGAAGAACGTGGTGGCCGAACTGCTCTCGAAAGCGGTGGGCGAGCCGGCCTGAGCCGTTCATGGCGAGACCACAATGGACGGCCGGGCGGCGGTGATGGCTGCCACCCGGGTCATCTCGTTGCCGACGATCATCAGGCCTTCGTCGACTCCCATGCCTGGCTTGGCCAGGACCTGGCCTGCCGCGCATGCCATCGCGAGGTGCGCCGTGACCTGGGCCGACCGGTCGGTTTCGTTGCACGTCCCGCCGCAGTAGGCGAAGAGCCCCCGGTCGCGAACGAGCAGCAGCGCCTCGATGGTGTTGGTGATCCCGCCGAGATCGGGGGTTTTGACATGGATCACGTCGGCGGCCTCGTTGTCGACGAACAGCTTGATGTCTTCGAGCGTGTTGCACCATTCGTCGACGGCGATCTTCACCGGTGAACCGAGCCGTTTCAGCGCGGCCCGGAGCCGGATGTAGGTGTCGATCTGGGCGTCCCGGCTTCCGGCGTCGATCGGATGCTCGATGACCAGTTCGTGCGGCGCGGCGATCTTCGCGAGGCCGGCGAGGTAGCCGGCCACCGCGTCCACATCACCGTCGAAGGCCTGGCCGATGGTGCCGTAGGTGTCGAAATACAACCGTGGCAGGTATCCGCTGCCGATAGTGAGCTCGGCGATCCGGCCGACCAGCCAGCGCACGTAGTCCTCGAACAGTTCGCCACGTTGGCCCACCAGCGTGCCGAGGTGGTTGATCAGGCCGTGCGGCAGCACGTCCACTCGCTTGAGGATCATCTTGTCCACGCCGGTGTACCGGTCTTCGCCGCACTGGGTGAAGACCGGTACCGGCCGGAGGTCGACCCCGGTCGCGTACTCGTCCCGGACGACTTCGGCCATGGTCAGCCGCCGGCTCTTGGCGACCGCGTCGAGCACGGCTTGCGTTACACCGTAACGGATCGCGCTGTGCAGCGGGTGGGAGTCCACGAGGCCGGCGAGGTCACGGAACGACGTGAGCTCGGCGCCCGCCAGCAGCGGCGTGAGGTGTTGCGCGATGTCCCGGCGGGCGGACTCCGCGCTGAACACCGGATCCCGGCCGCCGGCGCCGCTGTACTGCACCGCGGCGCAGTCGCCGTGCGCGACCGAACCGTCGTCGAGCAGCAACAGCACTGATAGCGCTTCCCCGGCCTGCCGGATCGCCGTGAAGCCGGGGGTGAGAGGACTACCTTCGTAGCCGAACCCGTCGTGCGGCGCACCGGCCCTGACGGCAGCCTGGTCGTCGGCGAAGAACCCGGCGCGGACCGGCTCGGTGAGAATGTCGACAATCCTCATTCGACGAGCCCGCGACACAGCAGCACGGCGGTCACGAACGTCTGGTAGATCCACAGTGGATCGTCGCCGGTAATGTGTGCCGACAGGTCGCCGGTGCGCTCCACACCGGCGATACGGCTGGCCAGCTCGCAGTAATCGCTGGTGCGGAAAGAGATTTCCACCGTCGCGGGCAGGCTGATGTCCACCTGCTTCGCATCGGCGAGTTCCACCAACGCGGACTGTGCCCGCTCGCGGATCAGGTCCTTCGCCGCGTCCGGATGCAGCGCTTCCGCGGAGAACCGGGTGATGGACCGTTTGACCACCGCGGTCTTGATCCCCGGGCAGAACCGCGCGGTCTCCTCCGCCGTCGTGGCGTCGCCCGTGACTAGCACGATCGGCACCCGGTAGGCGCTGGCCACCAGTGAGTTGAGGCCGGCCTCGCCGGCGATGGCGCCGTTGATGCGGACCTCCGCGAAGGCCGCCGGAAAATAGGTGTGCGACAGGACCGAACCCTTGCTGCCCATCGAACCGTGATAGGACACCAGGAATATCGCGTCGAAGCTCGCGTCGAGACCTTGCATCATGTACATCGGCTTGTACCGGCCGGACAGGTAGCTCGCACGTCCGGCGAGGGCGTCCGGCTTCAGGTTCGCCATCTTCGAGTGCGCGTCGTTGACCAGGAATTCGGTGGCGCCCGCGGCCATCGCACCCTCGATGGCCGCGTTGATCTCGCCGGTCAGCAGACCGGTGTAGTACGGGTACTGGGATCCGCCGATGACGCATTGGTCCCAGTCCACGACTCCTGCCGTGCCCTCCATGTCCGAAGAGATGAAGATCTTCACAGGACGCTCCTTGGCCGAAACTCGGGTTGGGTCGAGGTTTCCGTCATGACCGCGTAAACCGAACCGGGCTGGCCGGCCGCGGCGCCGTGGCGCCCGTCCGGGGTGAGCGCGAGGCAGCGCAATTCCGCCCGGAACTCGTCGGGCAGGGTCGCCGCGTCGGCGAGCATCGCCAGGCATGCTTCGGTGGGCTCCAGCCCGCGCGCGAGATCGGCGACGATGGCGCGCGCGCCGACCGCGCGCATGCTCAGCTCACCGCGGCCGGTACAGGCAGCGCCTCCGTGGCGCACGTCGGCGTAGTTTCCCGTGCCGGGCAACGCGGAATCGCCTACGCGCCCGGGGTACTTCCAGGGATAGCCGCTGGTGGACACACCCACGACCAGCTCGCCCGAGGAGTCCAGCGCCAGAATGTTGATGGTGCCCCAAGGCCCGTCGTGCGGGGCGAAATGGTTGACCAGTTCCAACGCGGTCCGGCGGTAAAGCGCGTCGCCCTTCTGTGCACCGGTCCGTTCGCCTTCGACGGATTCGATCGATGGTGCCAGTGCCGAGTGGAACAACTTCTTGGACTCGTCGGTGAGCAGTTCCGCGCGCTCGAAACCGTTCTCCTCGGCGAACAGTTCGGCTCCGGCGCCGACGAGCAGGCTGTGCTGCGGCAGCCGTTCCAGCACCGCGCGCGCGATCGAGATCGGGTTGGGAAACCCTTTCACCGCACCGACCGCACCGAAGGCCCTGGTCGAACCGATCATCAGGGACGCGTCCAGTTCCACCACGCCCTGGGCGTTCGGCAGGCCGCCGGTCCCGACATAGTGATCGTCCACATTGTCCTCACACCGGCGGAGCCCGGCTTCGACCGCGTCGAGCGCGGAACCACCGCGGGCAAGGATTTCCATCGCGGCGGGAAGCCCGGCTTCGCTGCGCTCACTGCCGATCACGATGGGGCCGCTCATGCGACGACCCCGGTGTCGCGTGCCGGTACATGGACGCAGGCTGCCGAGCGGCCGGGATCACGTGGATCGTCGAGCAGGCCCGGTTCGGACGCGCACCCGGCCACCACGGACGGGCAGCGGTCGAGATAACGGCAGGGGCTGGTGCCTGCGGTCGCCGCGGACATAGTCACCTCTTTTCTGATAGTGCTCCCGGCGGCCACCGGGCCGCTGCCGGTCCCGGCGGCCTCATCGGTGGTGACGAGGCGGGGGACCGAACTGATGAGCAATTTGGTGTACGGGTGAACGGGATCGTCGAACAGGGTGTCGGTGCCCCCGGTCTCGACGATGCGACCGCGGTACATCACAGCGGTCCGGTCGCTGATCTGCCGGACGACCGCCATGTTGTGCGACACGAAGATGACCGACAGGTCGAGTTTTTCCTTCAGGTCGGTGAGGAGGTTGATGATGTTGGCCTGCACGGAAACATCGAGTGCGGACACCGGTTCGTCGGCGATCAGCACCTTGGGCTCGAGTGCCAAGGCGCGGGCGATGCCCACTCGCTGCCGCTGTCCGCCGGAGAACTGCCGCGGCCGCTGCCCCAGTGCCCGCTCGGACAGCCCGACCAGCCGCATCAGTTCGCGGCAGCGCTCGGCGACCTTGTCGCGTGGGACCAGCTTGTGGAACCGAAGGAGTTCCGACAGCGTCTGCCCGACCGTCATCCGGGGGTTCAGGGAACTGTAGGGGTCCTGGAACACCATCTGCAGGGCGCGTTGCTGGACCCGGGTACGGCGAGCCGGCAGCTCCGCGCCCTCGTACCGGATCACGCCCGCCGTCAACGGGTGGAGACCCACCAGGGATCGTGCCAGGGTGGACTTTCCACAGCCGGACTCGCCAACCAGGCCGAGCGTCTCTCCTTTGTGGAGGATCAGGTCCACCCCGTCGACGGCACGGTTCGCCGCGGGTTTCTTGCCGAAGAGCCGGTCGGTGACCGAGACCGGCGTGATGAAATGCCGGGCCAGGCCTTCGACCGAAAGAATCTCGTTTCCCGCCATTATCGCCGACCCACCCGTTCCTCGGTGATCATCGCGGGCCAGCTCCCCGCGGTGTCGACCCGCCGGCACGCGCTCTGCCCGCTCGCGGTCGCCACGGGGGACGGCTCCTCGTGGTGGCAGCTGTCAAGGACGAACGGGCACCGGGGGGCGAACGAGCATCCGATGACGTCTTCGGTGAGGTCCGGTGGCTGCCCGGCGATGGTGAGCAGCCGGACGACCCGGCGGTCCGGGTCGGGCACCGATCGCAGCAGCGAGAACGTATACGGGTGCCGGGGGGCCGTGACAAGGTCCGGCAGTGCGCCGGATTCCACGATCTTTCCCGCGTACATGACGTAGAGCCGTGAGCAAGTCTGGCTCACCACCGCGAGATCATGGCTGACCAGCAGGAGCCCGACGTGCTCTTCGTGCTGGAGTTGCCGCAGCAGACCGAGGACCTGGGCCTGGATCGTCACGTCGAGCGCGGTGGTCGGCTCGTCGGCGAGGATCAGCCGTGGCTTGGTGGACAACGCGATCGCGATGCAGATCCGCTGCCGCATTCCGCCGGAGAGCTCGTGCGGGTACAGCTCGTAGCGACGCTCGGGCTCGGCTATGCCGACCTCGGCCATCAGGTCGACGGCGATCGTCTTGGCCTCGCCGCGCGATTTGCCGAGCTTGTGCCGGGGAGCCTCGGCGATCTGGTCGCCCACTCGCAGTACGGGATTCAGCGCGGTCAGCGAATCCTGGAAGACCATGCTCATGGCGTCGGTCAACCGGCGGCGCAGCCGTTTCGCCGGGAGCCCGGTGACGTCTTCGCCGTCGATCAGCACGGTTCCCGACGTGATCTTCGCCGGGCGCGGCAGCAGACCCAGCAGAGCGCGCAGCGTGAGGCTCTTGCCGGAGCCGGATTCGCCGACCAGGCCGACCGACTCGCCGGTGCCGACCGACAACGACACCCCGCGGACGGCGTGCAACCGCCCGTGTGGCACCGGAATCTCCACGTTCAGGTCGCGGACCTCGAGCAGCGGCGCGGTCATCGGTTCGCCTTGTCCACGATGCCGTCCGCGATCAGCGCCAGCGCCAGGCCGGTGACCACTACGGCCAGGCCCGGAATCGTGGACATGTACCACTTCGTCAAGATGAACTGCTGTCCTTCCTGGATCATCGTTCCCCAGTCCGGGGTCGGCGGGGGTACACCGAGGCCGAGGAAACCGAGTGTCACGATCGCCAGCAGGGTGAGCACGATGTCGCTCATCGAGAAGACGAACGCCTGCAGGATCACGTTCGGCAGCAGATGCCGGACGAGGATGCGCCAGGTCGGCAGGCCGCTGGCTCTGGCCGCCATGGCGTATTCCTGTTCCTTGGCGATCAGCACCTGGCCGCGCACGATGCGGCAGTAGGCCACCCAGCCGACGAGGGTGATCGCGATGTAGATGCTCGAGGTTCCCTGCCCCATCGCGAAGACGAGCGCGATAACCAGTACCAGGAACGGAAACGCGATCACGATGTCGACGACGCGTCCGATGACCGCGTCGAGCCAGCCGCCGGACCAGCCCGCGATCAGCCCGATCAGGCTGCCGAGCACGAACGGCGAGATGACCGCCAGCACCCCGACCTGCAGGTCCACACGAGCCCCGTAAAGCAAGCGGGACAACACATCGCGGCCGAGCGAGTCGGTGCCGAAGAGATGCCCCGGTGACCCGGGCGCGAGAAACGCGGCGTTGAGATTCTGCTGGATCGGGTCGTGGCTGGTCAGCAAGGGAGCACAGATCGCGCACAACACGATGAGGGCGAACAGGATCAGGCCCGACACCAGCGGCGCGTTCCACCGGCCCCGGCTGCGGCGCGGGGGAGCGGCCGCGGGGAGGGCGGGTTCGAGGATCGTCGCGGTGCTCATGCCAGCTTCACCCGGGGATCGAGAACGGCATGCGTCACGTCGGTGAGCAGGTTCACGACGACGACCATGATCGCGAAGACCAAAGTGATTCCCTGCACGGTGGGGAAGTCCCTTCCGAGGATGGAGTTGATCATCTGTTGTCCGATACCGGGCAACGAAAAGACCCGTTCGATGACCAGCGTGGAGCCGGTGAGATAGGCGATGTTCACGCCAAGGACGGTGACGGAGGAAACGGCCGCGTTGCGCAATGCGTGGCCGAACACCACTCGCGGCGTGCTGATCCCCTTGGCTTGCGCGGTCACGATGTAGTCACTGCCGAGTACGTCGATCATGCTGGCTCGCAGGCTCCGGATCAGGATCGGGGACAGCGTCAGCGCGACCGTGATGCCGGGCAGCACGATACTTCGCAGATGGCCGGCCAGATCGTTGCCGAACCCGCCGACCGGGAACCAGCCCAGTTTCAGGCCGAACACCAGGATCGCCATGATGCCGAGCCAGAACGACGGCAGGCCCAGCCCGACGACCGGGACGGCCCGGATGATGTTGTCGGCCGTCCCGCCGCGCCGCGCCGCCGCCAGCACGGCCAGCGGTACGGCGATCAACAAGGTGAAGACGGTTCCCGACACCAGTAGCCAGATCGTCACCGGAAGGCTGGTGGAGATCAGACTGCCGACCGAGCCGTCGTACACAAAGGAATAACCGAGGTTGCCTTGCAGCAGGTGCCCCATGAAGGTCAGGTACTGGCTCCACAATGGCTGGTCCAGACCGAGTTGGCCGCGCAGGGCCGCGACGGCCTGGGGAGTGGCATGGGAGCCGAGCAGTGTCGCCGCCGGATCACCGGGAATCAGGCGGATCAGGAAGAACACGATGAAGCTGATCCCGAGCAGCACCGGGATCAGCGACACCAGCCGCCGGAGAATGTAGATCAGGTACTTCATGGGCTTTGTTGCTCCGCGTATTCCGGCCCTCGCATCAGAGCGTGACGTCTTCGAGGTGGTAGTAGCCGGTGGGCAATACCTTGAGGCCCTGAAGGCTGCTGCTCTGGGAGTACGGGAAGGGCGAGTAGAACAGGAACCCGAGGACGGCGGCGTCGGCGGCCTGCTGCTGAATCTGGTTGTACAGCGCCTGGCGCTTGGTCTTGTCGAACTCCCGCTGCGCTTGGTGGACCAGGTCGATCAGCTGCGGGTTGTTGTAGCCGCTGTAGAACGAGTGCCCGCCCGAATTCGGGTCGAGCGCGAACTGCACCAGCTCGTCGGGGTCGGCCAGGTCCATGGTCCAGTACGAATGCGCTATCTCGTAGTCCATTTTGACCGTCATATCGTGCTGGGTGCTCGCATCGACGTTCTGGATGTTCATCGTGATCCCGAGTTCCTTCAGCGACGCCTGCAAGATCTGCGCGATCGCGGAGTCGACCGAGTCACCCGACATCGCGAGGTAGGTGGTGGTGAAGCCGTGGGGAACACTGGACATCGCCAGCTCCTGGCGAGCCTTGTTCATGTCGTAGGTGATTCCCCGGCAGTTCTTGTCGTAGTAGGGCGCCGCGGGCATCATGAGCGAGTTGGCGGGCTGCCCGTTGCCGAACAAGATGTTCTTGACCATCGCTTCGCGGTCGAGCGCGTACGAGATGGCACGCCGGACGTGGACGTCTGCGTAAGGGCCGCGCGTCTGGTTCATCAGAACGTAGTCGGTCCGGGTCGACGGGAACAGATCGACCTTGACGTCGGGTGTGGCCTTGAGCTGGGCGAGGCTGGAGAACGGCGGCGCCTCGTTGATCTGCGCCTGCCCGCCCTGCAACTGGATCGCCCTGGCGTTGTCGTCCGGCACGACCTTCCAGGTGACCGTGTCGACCGCGGGCTTGCCGGGCTGCCAGTAGGCCGGGTTCTTCTTCAGCTTGATGAAGTTCCCCTTCTGCCAGGTGTCCCACATGAACGGTCCGGTCGCAATGGGCGCGGCGTAGAAGTCGGCCTTGCTCTTACCGCCGTAGTCCTTGGGGATGACGCCGTTGTTGGGACAGCTCAGATCGGCGAGCAGCGGGGCCCAGGGGTACTTGGTGGTCACCACGACGGTGAGGTCGTCGGGAGTGGTGACCTCCTTGATGGCGGAGTTGATGAACTCCCACCCGCCACTGGTCTTGCTCGACTCGTCGATCGAGAACTTCACGTCGGCGGAGGTCAGCGGTGCTCCATTGTGGAACTTCAAGCCAGGCCGGAGTTTCAGCGTGCACGAAAGGTTGTCCGGCGACATTTGGTAGCTTTCGGCCAGCCACGGTTTGACGCTCTGGCCGTCATCGGTCATCGTCACCAGGCACTCGTACATCTGCTGGTAGACCCACAACGAGGCGTTGCTGAACACGATCGTTTTGTCCATGTCCACCGAATCCTGGGCACGGACGATCACCAGATCGCCGCCCTTGCCGCCCGAACCGCCCGGCGAGGACGAACCGCACGCGGCCAGCAGCGGCCCGGCCGCGAACGCGCCGATACCCAGACCACCGAGTTGGAGCAGCCGTCGCCGGCTGATCGATGGAACCCGGAGCCCAGCGGGAATCGGTGAAGGCGGCAGATTCGGCACATCGGCACTCTGTTCGGACATGCCAGCTCCTTAACGAGGTCGCGGTTCCGCGGATGCGCTGCCGGTATTCGGCGCGACACGCTGTCCGGTACTCAAGCAGCAGTACGTTTCAGCGAGATTACGGAGCCAGTTTCTGTCATCCGTAAAGTCAAGTGGGAGACGAGGCCTCATCCGCAATGAGATCGAAGGCTAGATCACTCCACTCGGTTTGGGTAGTGTCGGTCGCCAACACGCCCTCGGGCGCCCGACGAATCACCAAAGGCGGGCCACTCATGCGATTGACGATCATCGGCGCCGGCGCGATCGGCGGCACCATCGGCGCCCACCTCATCCGGTCCGGGCACGAGGTGCTGTTCTGCGACGCGGACCCGGCGCACGTCGAGGCGATCAACTCCGATGGGTTGTCCATCGAAGGCCCGGTCGAGAACTTCACCGTCGCAGCTCACGCGGTCACCCCCGGAAACCTGCCCGATCGCCTGGATCACGTCGCCGTCGCGGTGAAGAGTCACCACACGGGACACGCCGCGGACCTGGTACGCGACCGGTTGGCTCCGGATGGCTATGTGGTCAGTTTTCAGAACGGTTTGACGGCGAAGACGCTTTCCGACGCGGTGGGCACCGAACGACTCATGGTGGGGTTCGTCAACTTCGGCGCGGATGTGCTCGGGCCGGGCCGGATCCAGCAGGGCAACATCGGCACCTTCCGGGTCGGGGAGCTGACCGGCGAGATCAGCCCGCGCCTGCGCGAACTCGCCGATGCGCTGCCCTACGCCGAGGCCACGGACAACATTTTGGGATTCCTGTGGGGCAAGGAAGCCTACGGCGCGATGCTCTGCGCCGGCGCGGTTTCCGACCTGTCCATTGTGGACAGTCTGGAGGCGCCACGGTGGCGGCCGCTCATGCTCGCCGTCGCCAGGGAGGTCCTCGCGCAGGCGCCCGTGAAACCCGAGGCCTTCGATGGTTTCGACCCACAGGACCTGGAGGGTTCGCTCGACCGTCTGGTCGCGTTCAACCGGGCCAGCGCCAAGTCGCACAGCGGCATCTACCGGGACCTGATGGTGCGCAGGCGAAAGACCGAGGTCGACGACCTGCTCCGCGATCTTGCCGGCCCGTTGACGACCTTCACCGGTGAGCTCGTCAAGGCGATCGAGCGGGGGGAGCGCACCTGCGAGGTCGCGAACCTGGAGCTGCTCGCCGCCTATGAACGGGCCGAACGGCTCGGCCGTCCACTGAACGCCGTGGTCGAGTTGTTCCACGCACCCACGCGGGCGGCGGAGGGTCCGCTGCACGGACTGCAGATCGCCGTCAAAGACATGATCGACGTGGCCGGGCACCCGCGCGGCAACGGCAATCCCCGCTCGATGGCCACCGCACCCGCCGCCGCGGACGCCGAGATCATCTCCAGGCTGCGCGCGGCCGGTGCGGATGTCTTCGCGGCCACGTCCTTGCTCGAGTACGCCGCCGGCGCGGTCCACCCCGGCCTGCCCGAAGCGATGAACCCGTTCAACCGCAGGCGAACCGCGGGAGGATCGAGCGGAGGCTCGGCCGCTCTGGTCGGTGCCGGTGCCTGCGCGGTGGCATTGGGCACGGACACCGGAGGCTCGATCCGGCTCCCCGCCCACTACTGCGGCATTGTCGGGTTCAAGCCGAGCTATGGTGCGTTACCGCTCGATGGAATCGAGGCACTCGCACCGACCCTCGATCATGTCGGCCTGCTCGCACGCGACGTCACGACGACGATCCACGTCTTCTCGGCGCTGACCGGCCACGTGCCCGCACCTTCGCCCGGCGCGCTTCGGATCGGTGTCCTTCCCCGGCAACTCGGGCACGCCGAGGTCGAACCTGACGTGGCCGCGGCGGTCCGCGCGGCGATCGGCCGCCTCCTGGAGGCCGGCTGCGCCGTCGTCGACGTGGATGGATCCGCCTTCGCCGAGCTGGACGAGACCTTCTCGGCCATTCTGCTGTTCGAAGCGTGGCAGGCGCACGGTGCGCGGGTCAGTGGCGATCCCGGCCACTACGGCCCGGAAACGCTGCGGCTGCTGCGATCCGCGGCCGCGGTGAGCAGGGACGACTACGAGATCGCCCTTGCCCGCAGGGCACGGCTGCTGCCCGCCGCGGCCGAGGTTTATGCGGGAATCGACGTGCTGCTGACTCCGGTCGCCCCGTTCGTCGCGCCGGTCACCACGCCGCCGGTCGACACCCCACAGGGCGCCGCGGAAGGCCTGTTCACCGGGGTCTACAACCTCACCGGCGCACCGGCGCTGGCCTTGCCGTGTGGCTGGAGCGGTGACGGCCTGCCGATCGGGCTCCAGTTGTCGTCCCCGGCCGGTACCGACATGGCTCTGCTCGCCGCCGCCCACTCGGTGGAATCGACGCTGGGCACCGAAATCCGGTTTTCTGCTGTCAGCTGACCGTGGCGTGGCCTCGTGTACTGATTGGACAGGCCTGCGCCGTCAGTGATGATCATGGCTTGCCCTGGTGTGTACAGTCACCTTCGTGATGTGCCACAACCGATGCGGCTGTGCACGCGGCCGGTCGGCAGCGTTCCCGCCGCCGCGGACCAATGACACGTGGGGAGATTCCAGTCATTAGCAGTGTGGGCACGGGTTCCTCAGGGAATCGGCGCCCCCGCCTTGCCGATGTCGCGGCGGCGGTGGGCTTGCATGTTTCGACGATTTCGCGAGTGCTCAACGGCGACACGAGCCTGTCCATCCGGCCGGAGACACGCGACCGCATCCTGGCGACGGCACGGAGTCAGGGCTATCGCCCCAATGCCATGGCCAGAGGGCTCAAACACGCCAGGACCGGTGCGTTGGCGATGGTCGTCCCGTTGCTGCGCAACCCGGTCTGGGCCAGCATTCAGCGCGGCGCGTTGCAGGCCGCGGTCGAGGGCGGCCAGGTCGTGATGATCCTTGACGAGCCGCAGGACGACGTTCGCCAGCCGACCGATTACCAGTACCTGGTCGAGGAGAGCCGGGCTGACGGGCTGCTGATCGCGACAGCGCGGCGCGTCGGCGGCGAGCGGCCGCGCACCCCCGCGGTTCCACATGTCTACCTCAACCGGCGCGGTCCCCGGCCGGGCCACAACGTGGTGATGGACGAGGAAAAGGCGATGCAGCTGTTCGTCGAGCGCCTGTCCGAACTCGGACATCGGCGGCTGGGCGTCGTCGAAGGATTCAAGGTCATCGACACGGTGCACCGCAGGGTCGCCGCCGTGCGTGGTCTTTGCTCCGCACACGGCATGTCCGTGGCCTTTGAACACGCCGAGGACACCGAGGCGGGGGGATACGAGGCGACGTTGCGGCTGCTGTCGCGGCGTGACGTGCCGACCGCGCTGGGGGTTGGCAACCTGAGTCAGGTTTTCGGGGTCATGAAGGCATTGCGCGAGGCCGGCGCCTCCGTTCCGGCGGATATGTCGCTGGTCAGCTTCGATGAGGACGACTGCCTCGGTTTTCTTGAAGTCGCTGTCACCAGCGTGAGCATGCCGCTGGAAGAGCTCGGCGGGGCCGCGGTCCGCGCCCTGATCGACCGTGTCGACGGACTGTCCGGAAAGGACGTATTGCTGTCCGAACCGATGGCCCTTGTCGAACGCGAGTCCATCGCCCCACCCCGGCTGTCTCGCCGCCTGCGTCACTGACCGGGCCTCCGAGAACCGAACGACCTGCGGAAAACGCTCGCCGGGATCCGCTTGCCGCCGAAGCCACGCGATCGCGGCTGCACGGCGCCCACCACCACAAACGCAAGAAATCTCCTGCGCGAACGCCCAGGCGTCTCGGGCTTCTCAGGTGACGCTGAGCCTCCCGAACTGCTAGTTAGCGTCCGCGTAACGTACGAAACAAACGATTTACTTAAGAGGTAACGCCGTAGGCAAACCTTTGCCTTAGGTTCTTGGCATGCGATCGATCGGAAACGCCACCACGCGCCTGGCCGTCGAGCTTTCACGGAGTAGCCGATGACCGAGGCACCTACCGCCATCGGGTCGAACTACCCGCGGTTGTCCGCTGAATCATCTGCGGCCGTAGCCCGGCGCCTGATCGAGATCGTCTCGCTGCACCACGGCGAGACCCTGTCGGCCGATCAGCTCGAGGCGGTGCGCGTGTGTGTCGCGGCGCAGCTCGCGGCGACGGAGCGCCTGCACCGGTTCCCGCTGGCCAACGATCAAGAGCCTGCGTTCACGGTTACCGGGCGCAGCGGTGTGGTGGCATGAACGAGGAAGAGCTTGCCTTTCTCGGTATCAGGGAACTCGGTACCCTGCTCCGCTCCGGCGAGATCTCCCCGACGGAGCTCACCGAGGTCTGCCTGCGGCGCCTCGACGACGTCGGCCGCAGCCTGAACGCGGTCGTCACCATGACCGAAGACGTGGCGCGCCGCGAGGCGGTACTGGCCGGGGCGGAGCTTCGGGCGGGCCTGGATCGCGGCCCACTGCACGGAATTCCTTATGGGCTCAAGGACATCATCAGCGCCGCCGGACTGCCCACGACCTGGGGAGCGTTCCCAGACCAGCGTTTCGACACCGAAGCCACCGTGACGCGCAAGCTCCGCGACGCCGGTGCGATCCTGGTCGCCAAGGTGGCCACGATCGAGCTCGCCGGCGGCATGGGTTACGACAACCCCAACGCCTCGATCAGCGGCGCACCGGGAAACCCTTGGCACACCGGGAAATGGACAAACGGCTCGTCGAGCGGTCCGTCCGCTGTAGTCGGTGCGGGTGCGGTGCCCTTCGCCATCGGCAGCGACACCGGCGGGTCGATCCTGCTCCCGGCCGCCTTCACCGGCACGGCCGGCCTGCGGGCGACCTACGGCAGGGTGAGCCGCGCCGGCGCGATGACACTGTGCTGGACCCTGGACCGGCTGGGACCGATGTGCCGCAGCGCCGACGACTGCGGCCTGGTGCTGGAGGCGATCGCCGGGGCCGACCCCCGGGACCCGGCGAGTCTCACCGATTCCTATTCCTACCGGCGGCCACGGCCTCGTCGCGAGGGATTCCGGTTCGGCGTCATCGCCGGATCCTGCGACGGCGCGGAGCCGGAGGTGAGCGCGAACTTTCGGACTTCGCTGGCGGCGCTGGCGGAAATCGGCACGCTGGAGGAGGTCGAGCTGCCGGACCTTCCGTACGACGACGTGGCCGAGGTCGTGATGGGAGCCGAGGCGTACGCGGCCTTCGACGAATTCATCGCCGCCGGCGGAACCGCCGGACTGACCGCGGCGAAAGCGCGGGGGCACCGGCTCGCCGGTGCCGTGCTGCCGGCCCACGACTACATCCGCGCGCAACGAATCCGGCGCGTAATCGCCGCTGAGTTCGGTGAACTCGCATCCCGATACGACGCGCTTCTCGCGCCCTCTCTCGGCGTAGTGGCGTCGGGTCGTAAGGAGGACTTCGAATACATGTTGCCAGGAGCTTTCGGCCGCCCGTTGAACTTCGCGGGCGTACTCTCGGGAACCCCGACCGTCTCGGTGCTCAACGGTCTCGGCCGGGACGGACTGCCCACCGGGATCCAGTTCGCCGGTGCGCGGTTGACCGAGAACGCCATCCTCGACGCCGCGGTCGCGCTGGAAACGCGTACCGGGACCACCGCGCTGCGGCCCGACGGTCCCTACGGCGTCGCAGCCGCAAGCGTCAACGGCCGGCCCGTATGACCACCTACATCCTGCGCAGACTCGCGTCCATCATCGGTCTTGCCTTTGGTATCAGCGTTCTCGTCTTCCTGATCATCCGGCTGATCCCCGGTGATCCCGCCTTGGCGTTGCTCGGCACCAACGCCGGTGACCCCTCGCTGGTCGCGCGGCTGCACGCGCAACTCGGGCTGGACGACTCGATGCCGGTGCAGTACGCGCGCTGGATCGGCAACCTGCTGAGCGGCGACTTCGGCTATTCATATGGCAACCAGCAATCGGTGACCTCGTTGCTGGCGGCGAACTTCCCCGCCACCATCCAGCTCACGGTGGCCGGCCTGACCTTATCGCTTTTGGTCGGCAGCGTCCTCGGTGTCGTCGCCGCGTTGCGCCGCAACCGCGCGACCGACACCGTCGCCATGGGCTTCGCCCTGACCTGTATGTCGATTCCGAGCTTCTGGCTCGGTTTGCTGCTGATCCTGCTGTTCGCCGTGGAGCTGCCGATCTTCGACGTCGTCGGGGGAACCTCGTTGAAGGGTCTCGTCCTGCCCGCGGTGACACTGGCACTGGGCAGCATCGGGTTCAACGCGCGGTTCGTCCGATCGAGCGTGATCAACGCCCAGCAGCTGAACCACGTCATCACCGCGCGCGCCAAGGGAATCACCGGCGTGCAGGTGTTCCGCCGCCATGTTCTGCGCAACGCGCTGCTGCCGATCCTCACCATCGTCGGCTTGCAGGTCGGGCAGTTGATCTCGGGGGTCGTGATCGTCGAAACAGTCTTCTCACGGCCAGGGATCGGGCGGCTGCTGGTTCAGGCGATCCTGTCCAAGGACTACCTGACGGTGCAGGCGGTCGTGCTGATCATCGCGGTTCTGTATGCCCTGACGAACTTCGCCGTCGATCTGCTCTACCCCGTCCTCGATCCCCGCGTCGCCAGCCGGTAGCGAAAGGAGAAACCTATGCAGCCCGACATCGCACCGCTCGCCGCCGGCGGAGACGCTCCTGTGGCCGAGGTGATATCGCCCGCGCCTTCCTTGCGTCACCGCGTGTTGCAAGCGTTCAGCCACCGAAGTCTCTTGGCAGGCACGGTGATCTGCTTCGTCCTCGTGGTCGTGGTACTGGCGGCCCCGTTGTTCACCTCGGCGGACCCGAACCTGCAGGACCCGTTCTCCGCCTTCGCCCAGCCGTCGGGCGCGCACCTGATGGGTGCCGACTCGTTCGGCCGTGACCTGCTCGCGCGTGTGCTCTACGGCGGCCGGACGACGATGCTCGCGAGCCTGTACGTGGTACTGCTCGGAGGGCTGGCCGGTGCCGCGCTCGGTGTCGTGGCCGGCTATTTCGGTGGTGCGATCGGGTTTGTCATCATGCGCCTGGTCGACCTGCTGCTCGCCTTCCCCGGCATCCTGCTCGCCCTCGCGGTGGCCGCGGTGCTCGGTCCCGGACTGTCCAACGGTGTCATCGCGGTCGCGGTGATCCTCGTGCCGGTGTACGCCCGGCTCGTGGAGGGTGCGACCGTGGAGGTACTGCATCTGCCCTATGTGGACGCGGCGGTCACGCTGGGCGCCGGTCCCTGGCAGATCATCCGCAGGCACATCCTGCCCAACGTCGCGTCCGGGATCATCGTGCTGACCACGTCGTGGCTGGGCATCGCCGCGCTCTGGATCGCCGCATTGGGGTTCATCGGCCTCGGTGTGCAGCCGCCGACCGCGGAGTGGGGCGCGATCCTCAACGACGGCGCCAACTACATCACCGTGGCGTGGTGGATCACCGTCTTCCCCGGCGTTTTCCTCGCTTTGTTCGTAGTCGGCGTGAACCTGCTCGGTGACGGCCTGCGCGACGAACTCGACCCGACCCTGTCCCGAAATCCCGGCCGCGGATAGCCGCCGCGCGCACCCCGGAAGACGTCCCCGCCAAAGTGAAGGAGCTACGCCCGTGAGGTTTGCTCGTAAGTCCGTGCTGGCGACCACGCTGACGTTGCTGTCAGCGGTGGCACTGGCCGCCTGCGGAAGTTCCAGTACGTCCTCGACCGCCGCCACCGGTCCCGTCGACCGGGCGGCCAAGCTCACCTTGGGCTGGGCCGAGCCGGTCGACACCCTCAACCCCGCGACAACCGGTAACCGCGATGTCGGCCCGATCAACTCGAACATCTTCGACACGCTGATCTGGCTGACGCCGGACTTCAAGGTGACGCCCGACCTGGCCACCAAATGGGCGGTCTCGCCGGACAACAAGACCTACACGTTCACGCTGCGCGAGGGCGTGAAGTTCCATGATGGCACCGCTTTCGACGCGAACGCCGTGGTCGCCAACATCAACTACATCACCGACAAGTCCACGCAGTCCAATATCGCGCTGGGCCTGCTGGGACCGTGCACCAACGCGGCGGCGACCGCCCAATACACGGTCACGATCTCCTGCGCCAAGCCGTACGCCCCGCTGCTCGCCCAGCTCGGCGAGCCCTACCTGGGCATGCAATCCCCGGCCGCGATCAAGCAGTTCGGCAAGGACCTGGGACTGCACCCGGTCGGCACCGGGCCGTTCGCCTTCGTGAGCTACACCCCCAACCAGAGCGTGGTTCTCAAGCGCAACGAGGACTATCAGTGGGGGCCGGCCGCGACGAACCACACCGGCCCGCCGGATATCGCCGAGCTGACTTTCCAGATCGTGCCGAGCTCCCAGGCGCGGGTCAACCAGTTCCAAAGTGGACAGTCCGACTTCATGCAGGAGACACCGGGGATCTTCTGGAACACGTTGCAGAAGACCGGCCGTTACAACGCGATCAAGTTCCCGATCAGCGGGATGGGCATCTTCGCCCCGATCAACGCCGGCAGCTGGCCCACCAGTGACCCGGCCGTCCGCAAGGCGATCATGTACGCCGTCGACAAGGCCGGTGCCATCAAGGTCGCCGACGACGGGGTGTTCGCCCCGGCCAACACCCCGTTGCAGAAGGGCATGACCGGCTACGACGCCGAGCTGGAGAACTCCTACACCTACGACCCCGCCAAGGCCGAGGCGACGCTGCAGGCCGGTGGCTGGACGAAGGTCAACGGGATCTACCAGAAGGACGGCAAGCCGCTGAACATCAACATCACCGCGATCTCCAGCGTGCCCGAGTATCCACTGATCGCCCAGGCGATCCAGGGCTACCTGCACGCCGTCGGCATGGACACCCAGGTCACCCAGCTCGCGACACCGGCCTGGCTGGCGGCGAACATCGGGGGCAACATGTCCTTGACTCCGCTGCAGTACATCGCGGTCGACCCCGACGCGTTGCACCTGTGGTTCCAGCCCGGCCAGTACTTCAACTGGAGCCACTTCACCGATCCCGCCCTGACCGCCCTGATCGACCAGGGCCAGCAGGAAGCGGATCCGGCCAAGCGGCAGTCCATCTACGCCCAGGCTCAGAAGATCATCATGGACCAGGCCGTCATGATGCCGATCCACGAAAACGTCGATCTGGTGATGACTTCGAAGAAACTGACCGGCATCCAGTATTCCGGCGGCGGGTTCGAATACTTCGGCGCGGCCTCGATGACGAAGTAGTTCCTCGCCCTGATATCGCCCGAACAGATCCCAAGAACGGAGCTCGATCTTGACCACCGTCATTCGCGCGGCCCGGCTCATCGACGGTACCGGGGCCGCCCCGGTGCAGGACGCGGTACTCGTTGTCGACCAGGGAAAGATCGTCGGGACCTTCGCCGGCGAGGCGCCGGAAGGTCTCGTCCCCGCCGATGCCGAAGTGCTGGATCTACCCGGGTGCACCATTCTGCCCGGCCTGATCGACTCGCATGTGCACATGAACTTCCCTGGCAACGGCGTGTTGCTCGAGGAGATCATGACCGAGCCCGAGGGCGTACTGGTGGCGACAGCGACGTTCGCGGCCGCCAAGGCGCTCGCCGCCGGGGTCACCACGGTCCGGGACACCGGCTGCGTGCACGGCACGGTGTTCGAGCTTCGGCGAGCGCTGGAGCTGGGTCACGGGATCGGCCCCCGGATCCTCGCCTGCGGGCAACCGATCACCATCACCGGCGGGCACACCTGGTACCTGGGCGGTGAGGCCGACGGCGAGGACGGGCTGCGCAAGAAGGTCCGGTCGATGGCGAAGCTCGGCGCCGACGCGATCAAGGTGATGGCCAGCGGCGGTGGAACCCGCAACACCACCTCCCACCTGCCGTCGTTCAGCCCGGCCGAGATGAACGCCATCGTCGACGAGGCGCACCGGATGGGGCGCAAGGTCACGGCGCACTGCCTCAACGCCCGGGCCATCGAAATCGCCGTCGAGGCCGGTGTGGACCAACTGGAGCACGCCGGATTCCTCATCGACGAGGCAGCCAACCAGAAGTTCGACCCGGCGGTCGCGGAGAAGATCGCCAACGCCGGCGTCGCGGTCACCAGCACGCTGGCCGTCGGCGAGTACGCCGTCGAAGCCATGCGGGCCAAGCCCGAGCTCACCAAGGCCGAGCAGGAATTCCTCGACCACTGGAGCATGATGATCGAGGACAACCTGAACACGTTCACCCAGTTGCACGAGGCCGGTGTCCGGATCGTCGCGGGCACCGACGCGGGCTGGCGGTTCACTCCGATCGACGGGCTGGCTGTGGAGATCGAACTGCTGGAACGTGCGGGCCTGTCGAGCATGCAGGCACTGGTGGCGGCCACCGGCAACGCGGCCGCGACGCTCGGCGTCGAGGACAAGTTCGGCACTCTCGCGCCGGGCCTGGCCGCCGACGTTCTCGTCGTCGGCGGTGATCCACTGGAGAACCTGTCCGCGCTGCGGGACGTCCGCCTGGTGTTGCAGGGCGGCAAGGTTCGCGCCGGGTCGGCGGCATGAGCCCGATCACGATCGTCGGCGCGGGAGCGATCGGCGGGACGATCGGGGCCTACCTCACCCGGGCCGGCGTCGGCGTGCAACTCGTCGACAAGGTCACCGAGCACGTCGCCGCGATGCGCACCAAGGGGCTCCGGATCGAGGGATTCGGCGAGACGTTCACCGTCGCGGTGGACGCCGTCGTGCCGGAGGACCTCACCGGTCCGCTGGGCACCGTGCTGCTCGCGGTCAAGGCCCAGGACACCGAAAGCACGGTCCGTGCGCTGCTGCCGGTCCTCGATGAGAACTCGGTCGTCGTCTCACTGCAAAACGGCCTTTGCGAGCGCACGATCGCCGGCATCATCGGGCCGGAGCGCACCGTCGGCTGCCTGATCAACTTCTCGGCCGATTACGTGAGCCCCGGCGTGATCACCTACGGCGGCCCCGGGACGGTCCGTCTCGGGGAGCTCGACGGCAAGCCCGCGCCGCGGCTGGAGCGGCTGCGAGAACTGCTGCAGCCGTTCGGGACCGTGGAGGTGACCGACAACATCTGGGGCTACGTCTGGGGAAAACTGGGCTACGCCAACGTGTTGTTCGGCTCGGCGCTCACCGACGAGACGATGGCCGACGTCATCGACTCCCACCGTGAGCTCGTGGTGGACCTCGCCGCCGAGGTCTACGAGGTCGCCGCGCTCGAACACGTCGAGCCCGTCGCGTTCGACGATGTCGAGCCGTCGCTTTACGTGCCTCGGAAAACACGTGACTGGGCCGCCATCAACGCATCGCTCGACCGGCTCGTCGCGCGGCGGCGGGCGGATCAGAAGACGCACAGCGGTATCTGGCGGGATCTCGCGGTCCGCCGTCGCAAGACCGAGGTGGACCACCAGATCGGCGCCGTCGCCGAAATCGGCGTCGGGCACGGTCTGCCGATGACGCTGACCAGAGAGGTGGTGCGGATGATTCACGAGATCGAGGAGAACACGCGGGAGCGTGGCTTGGCCAACCTCGGCGAACTGGAACGGTTACGGCACACCATGACCACCACGGAAGTGGCGCCGAACCGGATCGGATCGTCATGACCGCCGAGGTAAGCGCCGAACCCGGAACAGTGGCGCGGAGCGGCGACGTGCTCCTCGAGGTCAGGGACCTGCAGACGCATTTCAAGACGCCCGCAGGGGTGGTCCGTGCGGTCGACGGAGTCAGTTTCGACGTCCCGGCGGGCGCCAGTGTCGGTATTGTCGGCGAATCCGGTTCCGGCAAGAGCGTCACCTCGCTGTCGATCATGCGGCTGATCTCCTCGCCCGGCTTCATCGCCGGTGGGCAGATCCTGTTCCAGGGCCGCGATATCGCGAGTCTGTCCGAACGGGAGTTCCGCCCGATCCGGGGCCGCGACCTCGCACTGGTGTTCCAGGATCCGATGAGCGCGCTCAATCCCGTTTACCCCGTCGGGAAGCAGGTGGCCGAGGCGCTGCGGGCACACCAGAAACTGACTCGTGGAGCGGCTCTGGAACGCGCGGTGGAGCTGTTCTCGATGGTCGGCATCCCAGTCCCCGAGCGTCGCGTCCACGAGTACCCGCACAAGCTCAGCGGCGGGATGCGTCAGCGCGTCACGATCGCGATGGCGTTGGCGAACGAGCCGAGCCTGCTCATCCTCGACGAACCCACGACGGCGCTGGACGCCACCATCCAGGCGCAGATCCTCGATCTCATCAGGGATCTGCGCAGTCGGGTCAACACCGCGGTGCTGCTGATCAGCCACGACATCGGTGTGGTGGCCGAGATCTGCGAGGAGGTCGTCGTCATGTACGGCGGCCGGGTGATGGAACGCGGCTCCGTCGAGCAGGTCACGAAGAACCCGCGGCATCCCTACACGATCGGCCTGCTCAACTCGATCCCCAGCCCGGAGATGAAGGGGCGCAAGCTGAGCACGATCGGCGGAACCGTGCCGAACCCGTTGCGGATGCCGCCCGGCTGCCCGTTCCAGCCCCGCTGCCCGAAGGCGATGGACATCTGCTCGACCAAGCCGGAACTGTCCGACGCCGGCGATGGGCGCCGGCTCGCCTGCTGGCTGGCCTGAGGTAACCGAAACGATAAGGAGTGTCGACGTGGTCGAGGACGACGTTCTGCTCGATGTCCGCAATCTCAAGACGTACTATCCCAGTCGCTCGGGGTTGCTGGGCCGGCAGCAGGCCTGGGTGCGTGCCGTCGACGACGTGTCGTTCACGATCCGCCGCGGTGAGACCTTCGGCCTGGTCGGTGAGTCCGGTTGCGGCAAATCGACGTTGGGCCGTTCGGTCGTGCGCTTGGAGAAGGCGCAATCCGGCCAGGTGCTCTTCGAAGGTCAGGATGTGCTGGCCAAGAAGGGACGCGACCTCAAACGGTTACGCCAGGATCTCCAGGTCATCTTCCAGGACCCCTATGGCAGCCTCGATCCCCGGATGAAGGTGCGCGACATCATCGCCGAGGGGCTGGTGTGGCAAGGCACCGCGAGCCGGGACGAACGCGCGCAGCGGGTACATGACCTGGCGTCGCTGGTCGGGCTGCGTGAGGAGCATCTGGACCGCCACGCACACGAGTTCAGCGGGGGACAGCGGCAGCGGATCGGGATAGCCAGGGCATTGGCCCTGCGGCCCAAATTCGTGCTGGCCGACGAACCGGTGTCCGCGCTGGACATGTCGGTCCAGTCGCAGGTGCTCAATCTGCTCAGCGAGCTGCAGGAGGATTTCGGGCTCACCTACCTGTTCATCGCGCACGATCTGTCGGTGGTGGAATACATCAGTGACCGGGTCGGCGTCATGTATCTCGGCAAGCTGGTCGAGGTCGCCAAGGCCGAGGAGCTGTACGCGGACCCGCGAATGCCTTACACCCAGGCATTGCTCTCCGCCATTCCGGGACATCAGGCCCCCGGGCGCCGCGAACGGATCGTGCTCAGCGGTGAGGTTCCGAGCCCGCTGGATCCGCCGTCGGGTTGCCGGTTCCGTACCCGGTGCTGGAAAGCGGAGTCCCTTTGCGCCGAAGAAGTTCCGGTGCTGCGAGAAGTCGTCCCGGACCACTGGGCGGCATGTCACTTTGCGGAGGCGTCATGAATGAGGACCTGGATCTCGTGGTGCGCGGCGGCCTGATGGTCACCGCGGCCGGCGAGTCCGTGGCGGACATCGGCGTCGTCGACGGGCGCATCGTCCAAATCGGCGGGCCGATGTCCGGTGCGCGGGAGATCGACGCGACCGGCAAGCTGGTGCTTCCCGGCGGCGTGGACATGCACGTACACCTTTCGCCGGTGGAAATGGGCGGGACGTCGCAGCCGTGGGCGGACGACTTCGTCAGTGGATCCCGCGCCGCGGCCGCCGGCGGGGTGACCACCATCGGCAACATCGGCTTTCCCCAGCAGCAGGAACGGCTTCCCGACCTGGTCGAGCGGATCGCGGCCGAAGCGGCCAGGGACAGCCTGGTCGACTTCGTGATCCACCCCGTGCTGTCGGAACCCGACGACCGGACCGAAGCCGACCTCGCACGGCTGGCCGAACTCGGCCACACCAGCGTGAAAATCTTCATGAGCATCGGGGACTTCGACGCGAAGGCGGACGCTTTCGTGAAGGCGCTGGACGTGGCGGGGCGGCACGGCCTGCTGACCATGGTGCACTGCGAGGACGTGTGCGTCATCGAGCACGCCACCTCCGAGCTAGACGACAAAGGTGACAGCGGGCTTCGCCATTACGGGGAGAGCCGGCCCGCCCTGTCGGAGCAGGTGGCGGTCAAACGCATGATCGCCTTCGCCGAGGTGACCGGCGCCCCGATCTACATCGTCCATCTGGGCAGCGAAGGCGCGTTGGCCGAGGCGCGTGCGGCCAGAGGACGCGGGCAGCGCGTGCATGTCGAGACACGGCCGATCTACCTGTACTTCACCGATGAACGGTTCGCCGGCGATGACGGTGCCTTGTTCGTGGGCAATCCGCCGTTGCGCGGGGCGCGGGACCGGGACGCACTGTGGGCGGGCCTGGCGGCAGGTCACGTCGACACCTGCTGCACCGACCACGCCGCGTGGACCTTGGCGGACAAGCTCGATCCGGAGCTGACGGTCTCCACAGCACGTCCGGGGATGTCGGAGCTGGAAACACTGATGCCGGTGCTGTACTCGGAAGGCGTCCGCAAGGGAAGGCTTACGTTGCAGCGATTCGTGGAAGTCACCTCTACCAACGCGGCGAAGCTGTTCGGTCTCTTCCCGCAGAAGGGCACGATCGCCGTGGGCAGCGACGCCGACCTCGTGGTGTGGGACCCGCAGGCGCGACGCCCGATCGTCGGCGCCGAGGGGATGAGCCGGGCCGGGTACAGCCTCTACGAGGGCTGGGACGTCGTGGGTGCTCCGGCGCAGACCATCAGCCGCGGCGAAGTGGTGTACGCCGACGGCGCAGTGCTGGGCGAAACCGGGCACGGGCAGCTCGTTCACAGGGGCCCGACCCGTGATCTGTAGCGGATATCGAGGAGAGCTGTCATGACTGAAACCGGTTTACTGCGAGGCAAATCGGCGGTAGTGACCGGTGCGGCGAGAGGCATCGGCGCCGCGATCGCCCTCGCCTTCGCCCACGAAGGCGCCCGCCTCTGCCTGGTGGATCGTGCGGCGGGCGACGCGCTCGAATCGGTGGCCAAGGAATGCGCGGCACTGGGTGTGGAGGTGACCACCGTCCGCGCCGACGTTTCGGTGGAAGCCGATGTCACGGCGGCGATCGCCCATGCGGTGGCGGAATTCGACGGCCTCGACATCCTCGTCAACAACGCCGCGATCCTGACCAACTGCCCGGTGGCCGACATGTCGGCCGAGCTGTGGGACGAGACGCTGGCGGTGGACCTGCGCAGTGTTTTCCTTTGCTGCCGGGCGGTATTGCCGACCATGCGGACCGCAGGCCACGGCCGGATCATCAACATCGCCTCGCAGTTGGCACTGAAGGGTGGCCCAGGCCTGGCGCACTACAGTGCCGCGAAGGCCGGTGTCATCGGCTTCACCAAGTCGCTGGCGCGAGAGGTGGCCACTGAAGGGATCACGGTCA
Organism: Amycolatopsis sp.; assembly: GCF_036008905.1. Taxonomy (GTDB): domain Bacteria; phylum Actinomycetota; class Actinomycetes; order Mycobacteriales; family Pseudonocardiaceae; genus Amycolatopsis. The sequence continues at coordinate 91,938 of NZ_DASYMU010000045.1, forward strand.
ACTGCATCGCACCGGGCCCGATCGACACGCCCCTCTCCGGCGACCTGCCGGCCGACCAGGTTGAGCGGACCCGGCTGAGCCTTCCGTTGCAGCGAATCGGAGTTCCCGCGGAAGTGGCACCCAGCGCGGTGCTGCTGGCGAGCGAGCCGGGCGGCAACCTCTACACGGGCCAGACTCTCGGCCCCAACAGCGGGGACGTGATGCCATGACCGGCGCACTGATCACGGGTGCCGCGAGCGGGATCGGGCGCGCGGTGGCGATTGCCCTCGCCCGCACGGGAACCGCGGTGGCGATCGGCACCTTCGACGGCGACCCACACGATCCACAAGAGACACTGCGCGCAGTGGAAGCCGTTGGCGGGAAAGGCTTTGTCGTGCCGGCGGACGTACGCGACAGCGACGAGCTCGCGCGGGCGAGCGCCGCGGCGGCGGAGAGGTTCGGTGGCCTGAACCGAGTCGTGGCCAACGCCGGAGTGCTGCAGCGGCGGCCGCTCGCCGAGCTCCCGGACGAGCTATGGCATCGCCTGCTCGACATCGATCTCACCGGGGTCATGCGTACCGTCCGGGCGGGCGCCGCCGTCATGGGCGACGGCGGCGCGGTCGTGTGTGTGTCCAGCATTTCCGGCGGCGTGTTCGGCTCGGCGGGCCACACGCCTTACGCGGCGTCGAAGGCGGGTGTGCTGGGCTTCGTCCGCAGCAGCGCGCTCGAACTCGCGCCGCGAGGAATCCGGGTCAACGCGGTGCTGCCGGGGGTGATCGCGTCGCCGCAGTCTCGTGATGCGATGAACTCCGCCGGTGAGGAGGGCCTCGCCCGCTCGGCGGCGAGCATCCCGCTCGGCCGGGTCGGGGAGCCCGATGACGTCGCCGCCGTCATCTCCTTCCTGCTCTCGTCCGAGGCCCGCTACATCACCGGCCAGAGCGTGGTCGTCGACGGTGGCCTGACCGTCGCCTGGCCGACCTAGTACCAAAGCCGGGACGAGGACCGGATCCGCTGCGGCAAAGCCACCTGCCTGCGCAACTTGCCCTGCCGTGGCTACGCCGAGAACAAAGTCTGACTGGAACTGGCCCTGACCGCCGCCGACCTGCTCACCCGGACCCAAGCGCTCTGCTTCACCGGGGATCGAGGTAGGGGACGCCCTACTTCGGAGTGACCGGTCAGCCGGATCGATCTTCCCCGAACTTGACCATAGCGTTGCTTCCGTGCATGAAACAACGAATCACCGTTCTCGCTTTTGGCGCACCGTACCGGCTTTCGCCGCCGGAACACTTCTTGTCGGCGCGCTCACCGCGTGCGGGGCCACTGAAGCGCCCGCGGCCTCGACGCTCCCGCCCAGTACCCCAACGTCGGCGCCCGCACCACACGCGGCCGTCGCGGATCCGCTGCTGCGCATGATCTCGAACGGAAACCACAAACTGGCGTTCCACGTCACGCCCGGCAACCTCCCCGCGATCGTGTTGGATGCCGGCGGTGGCGCGGATTCTTCCTATTGGAAGAACCTGGTTCCGGTGATCGCCCGCGAGACCGGATCGGAGATCATTACTTACGATCGCGCGGGTATGGGCGCCAGCGACGAGATGCCAGGACCGTGGAAAGTCGAAGAAGCAGTATCGGATTTGGAGACCGGCCTCAAAGAATTGGGCGCCACCAAGGACGTCGTGCTGGTTTCGCATTCCCTCGCCGGTGAGGTGGCCACGTACTTCGTGAACAAGAATCCACACTGGATCACTGGTGCGGTACTCGTCGACGCAAGCCTGCCCAATCTCTACACCGACGACGTGGTGAGCGCACTCGACGCCGCGAACCAGGCGCAGGCGGCCGAGCTCGGGAAACAGCCATCCACGAAGGAGACTCGCCAACTTCTGGCTCTCGTGAGCAACTACGGCCCGATGCACCGCGCCTACCACAACGTCACCTGGCCGGCCGAAGTTCCAGCGACCGTCATCGTGTCGGCGAAGACTCCATTCGACACTCCCGGCGAGGCGCAGTTGTGGCGAGACGCTCAGGCGCAGTTCGCGGGCGCCGCCCCGAACCGACGCCTGGTCGTCGCTGAGAACAGCTCGCACGAGATCCCGGTGGACCGCCCGGATGTGGTAGCCAAGGCAGTCAACGACATGGCGAAGAAGCTGGGTTGAATCAGAAATCCATAATGGATGGCACGCTGTCTCGCAGTCTGTGGACAACACACCTCTACCTGACTTGCGGATTCGGCGGTGGCAATACGAGGTGGTGGGGATAGGGCGATGCCGCATTTCCCCTATCCCACCACGACGCACTCACTGTTCGAAGTAGTGGCCTTCTTCGATGTCCGCGATCAGCGCGGGGTGCGTTGGCCGCCAGCCGAAGCGTTCCCGGGTCAGCTCGCTCGACGTCGGGTTGTCGAGGGAAACCAACGGGGCGAGGAAACTGAAGTGCCGGCCGGCCTCTTCCTCGGAAATGCTCACGACAGGAAGCGCCAACTGGCGACCGATGGCTCCTGCGATGTCCCGAAACGGCACCCCCTCCTCAGCGACCGCGTGCAGTCGTGTACCGGCTGGGGCGCGTTCCACCGCAAGCCGGAATAGCGTCGCCGCGTCCAGCCGGTGCACCGACGGCCATTGGTTCGACCCGTCGCCGACGAAGGCGGATACGCCGGTCTTGCGAGCTATGCCGATCAGAGTCGAGACGAAGCCACGTGCGTCACCCTCGCCGTGCACCGTCGGCGCCAACCGTAGTGAAGAGGAACGTACCCCGCGCTCAGCCATGGCGAGTACTGACCTCTCCACCGGAAGTCGCGGGGCGGGCATGGCGTTGGGAACGTCAGGGGTCTCTTCGGTGAGCAGGCTTCCCGGCGTGCGACCGATGACCCCAGACGTGACCACGAACGGTTTGCCAGTTCCCTCCAGCCCCCCGCCAAGGGCTTCAACCGCGTCGAGCTCGGTTCGCGCACGCTTGGCCGAGTCGGTGGTTTCGGAGATGTGCTTGTTCGCGGCGAAGATCACGCCGTCCACGATCGCGGCCACGGCACGCAAGCTGTCGAGGTCGTCGAGGTCACCACGGTGCACGTCGACGCCAACACTCGACAAAGCCGCGGCGGAGGTGTCGGAGCGGGCGAGACCCACGACTTTGTGCCCCGCGTCGATCAACTCACGGACGATGGCCGATCCGACGTATCCCGTTGCTCCTGCGACGAATATGCGCATGGTGATTCCTTGGCTGCATTGAGGTGGCCCGATACCAGAAGGCTGCGGGCTCGTACCTCAAGACTAGGAACGCGGGCGCACCCCGTCCAAGACTCATTTCGCACCACGCGATGCGAAATGTGTATCACGAGTACGATGCTGGAATGCCCAGCATTCCAGCGTCACCGGCGGACTTCGATCTTCGGCTGGTGCGGTATTTCACGGTGGTGGCAGAGTACGGCAACTTCCACCGTGCGGCGGCCGCGTTACACATCGCGCAGCCCTCGCTGAGCCGGCAGATCCAGCGCCTCGAAGAGCGGTTGGGCGTCCGCTTGCTCGATCGCACCCCCCAGGGTAGCTGCCTTACTGAGGCTGGACAGGTCTTCCTGCCCCAAGCGGAGGCGCTCCTGCGCTCCGCTGAGCTGGCCGCGACTCAAGCGCGCGCCGCCGCTATACCCACCGCGATCACGATCGGGTACGCCGGGGGTCTCATCGTTACCAGCGCTGTGCGCGAGCTCCGCGGCCACTTTCCTGATGCCGAGGTGCGCACCCTGCATCTGCACTGGAGCGAGGTGCACCCAGCGCTGCTGGATCACCGCGTGGACGCGGTCATCGCCCGAGAGCCGTTCCCGAGCGGCCAACTGCGGGTGACGGTCCTGTATGAGGAACCCCGGGTGCTCTTAGTGTCCAAGGCACATCGCTTTGCGGGCAAGGAGTCAGTCACTCTCGACGACTTCGCCGACGAATCACTCGTTCGGTATGCGGACCCGGCCTATGACGCGTTCTGGCGCATCGACCCACGCCCGGACGGACGCCCGGCACCAGACGGCCCGCTCGCCGAGGTGGCCCAAGACAAACTCGAATCCGTCGCCGGTGGCCTGGCTGTCGCCCTGGCGCCCGCCGCCGGTGGCAACAGCACTCTCAGGCGTGACCTCACAGCCATTCCTGTCGAGGGGATCGAGCCCTGCAAAGTCGTGTTCGTTACCCGCGCGCGCGAACGAAGCCGCTTGGTCACGGCCTTCCGCGAATCGGCCCGGTCACATCTCACCGGCCGCGATTCCGACAACATGAATGCGTTTTGACCAGCGCATTGAAGGTCCGGTGCAAGCCCGCGCCGTCGATCCGGCTGTTCGGATCGTGGCCATCACAATCCGATCAGCACCGGTTTCGCGTTAGTTGGAAGCGGTCTATGCTGGAGGAATCAATAGAAGGCTCTATGCAATTCAAGGTGAATCCATGCCACTGTTTACCGTCACAATGCGCTCTGGAAGAACGGCAGAGGAAAAGGATGTGATATCCGCTGCCATTCATGACGCGAGCGTCAGTGCCGGGTATCCTGCGGATGATTACTTCCAAAGGTTCATCTCTTTGGAAGAAGTTGACCTTCGTGTCAGCCCGCTGTATCCCGACCTGCAGAAACCTCGCAGTGAGCATGTCCTGATGATCGAGGCCCTGCTCTCATCAGGTACTCAGGAAGAGAGGAAGCGGTTGCTTCTTTCCGCGATCGTAACTCGCCTGCAGGCGGCCGGAACGGACCCCAACGACGTCATGGTCTTCTTCGGTGAGATCGACCGTGCCAGCAGTTCCTTTGGTGGTGGCCGTCCCGCCCTGCCTGTCGACCTGCGGCCCTGAATCGGGCGGTCGTCCTGCTGATCACCGGTTGGCCGAATACGAGGTCCGAGGCGGCCCGAGTGAACGACCGGGTACAGGCGACCGCACTGGAGATCTGCAGCCGGCGAATCCATAGCCTCAGTGCATAGCCAAATGCAATATTGATACTTGCCGGACAAGAGTGTCGTGTCCAGGATGGACCCATGCGGACACTCAGGATCGGCTCGGGCGCCGGCTTCGCCGACGATCGCCTCGAGCCGTCCGTGGAGCCGGCCGAGCACGGCGATCTCGACTATCTCGTCAGCACGTCGCCGACATCGTCCGCGGCGAGGTCGAACGTCACGAGCTGCCGCAGCTGTCGGCGTTGAAGGTCTTGCTGCGCAACGCTCTCAGCGGCGTCACCCGCACGCCCGAACTCGACGTGCACGGCAAGAGCCTTGCCTCGTCGCTGCTCGAAATGGCGCAGCCGGAGCCGCCACGGCATGCTGCCCGAACATCCTCAATGGACTGGAGAACCCACGATGACACAATCGACGCGGCCGGAGATGATCGCCCAGTTCGCGGCGGCGGGTGGCCTCACACCCGGCAGGCCATCGGCCTCTCTCGGTCAGCTCGATCCGTTCTTCGGCTATGACCGGCAGGCGACCTACGGCGTGCACGTCGAGACGATCCAGGTTCCGATGCGCGACGGTAGCCACCTGATCGCCGACCTGCACCGACCGGCAGGACCCGACGGCCGGCCAGCGCCGGGGACGTTCCCCGGCATCGTCTACGACTTCAACGCCTACAACTATCGGCAGGTCTTCGGTGGCGCCGCCGACTTCTTCGTCACGCGTGGGTACGTTGCTGTGGTGGCCTCGGTTCGCGGCACCGGCGGATCGCCGGGGCGACTGGACCCGTTCGGCCGGCAAGAGCAGCAGGACAGCTACGACCTGATCGAATGGCTTGCCGTACAGCTGTTCTCGACCGGCAAGGTCGGTCAGACGGGCATCAGCTACGGCGGACACAACACGATGCTTGCGGCCGTGAACCAGCCGCCGCATCTGACGGCGATCATCCCGGTGCAGGCGATCAGCGACTGGTACGAGAACACCATCTACCGCGGCGGGATCCCGAACGAGAAGATCCACGAGTGGCAGGCGGCGACCGCGCCGGAGACGCTCGACAGCTATCCGCGGCACCCGCTGTACGACGACTTCTGGCGCGAGCGCAGCGTCAAGGTCCGCTGGGACAAGTTGACCATTCCGGTGCTCGACGTCGGTGGCTGGCTGGACCCGTACCGGGACGCCATGGTCCAGAACTTCGTCGCGCGCCAGGAGAACGTGTGGATGGTGGCCGGGCCGTGGGAGCACGGCATGATTCCCGGCCAGCCCGAGGACATCGCCTCGGCCGGCTATCTCGCGTGGTGGGACCATTGGCTGGCAGACATGCCCGCCCCGCTGCCCAAGGCGAAGGTAACGTCGTACGAGATGCCGTGCCCCGGGGTGGGGCGCGGCTGGCGGCAGTTCTCCACGTGGCCGCCGGTCGAGTCCAAGCGGCTGTCATGGTTGCTGTCGGCCGGTGGTGTCCTGGGGACGACCGCGCAGGAGCCGACGACAGCCACGTTCGAGGCGAACGTCGGGCGCCTGTCGTTCGACACGTCGCCGCTCGAGCACGACCTCGTGGTCGTCGGCGGCAACGAGGCGTCGCTGCGAGTCGCCTTCACAGCGGAGGACGGCAACATCGCCATCGTGCTCGAGGACATCGACGAGGACGGCGTGGGCACGCGGATCACCAACGGCTGGCTCAAGGCGAGCCACCGTGACGGTCATGAGCAGCTGGCGCCAGTGACGCCGGGAACCTTCCACTCGCTGACGGTGCAGGTCTGGCCGAACCACTACCGGATCGTCGCCGGGCACCGGCTGCGACTGACCGTGTCGAGCGACGACTCCCCGTTGATCGAGACCGAAGCGTTGGCCGGTAAGGTTTTCGTCGAACTCGGCACGTCACGGTTCGACTGCCGGGTGATGCCGTGACGCAGGGCGCCTCATGGACCACGAGGCGGTGCCGAGGCAGCCCCAGGCCTTCGCGTGCGCGATCTGCGGGCGCAGGATGCCGGCGCCGTCCTCCCGCTTGACCACGACCGGGTGGCCGCCGGGGTCGAGCACGGTGATGGTCAAGGGGCGCAGGCGAGTTCACGCGCACTGCTCAGTGCCAGGTCGACGATCTCCGAGGCTTGGTCCAAGGACAGCATTCTCCTGATTTCCTTCCTTTTTCGTGCGTGGCTGGGGGAATGGTGTTGGCCGCATCGTCCGGGCGGACGGCAGGCCGAGCATTATCTGCGGATGCCGGTGTCAGACAGTGGTCTTGTCGGCCGCCTCCCGAGCTGTCCGCTTGCGGGGGTTCTCGAACTCGATCCCGCCGTCGCTGGACACGATGTCGAACTGGTCCGAGGAGACGGTTGGCACCTGCACGGGTGGGAGACCCACGACGAAGAGCACCAGCTCCTCGGCGGCGTCGACCGTTAGCGTCTCGTCAGCCTCGATCTGAAGCGCAGCCAACGAACCGATCGTCGTTCCGTCCACAGTGGCCGTGCCGGACAGTGCGACAACCAGCCGCCGCCCTTCGCCGGTGGTGGAGGACCACCGCGCGCCGGAACCGACCTTGACGTACTCGATCCAGAACGCGCGCTCGGTGAACGAGCCGAAGAACTTGCGCTCCACGCCCGGCGCCCCGGCCACGGGCAGCCAGTTGAAGTGGGCCGGGTTCATGATGAGCACGCTCTGGTAGCGCGGTCGCGGGAACTTGATCTCGCGACGCTCACGCCGCGGCGCCTCTCCGTCCCGCTGCGCGTCCGGCCCACGGCCGCGCGCGGCGGCCATACCCAGACCGGCGGCGCCGCCGAACTGCAACACCAACTGCACCTGTTTGGGGTTGCCCAGCGGGTCGTCCTGCGGACCGTAGGTCTGTCCCTCCGGGAAGTACCCGATCTCGCCTTCGTGCAGGATTCCCTGCTCGCCCAGGTTCATGTCACCGACCAGCGGCAGTCGGATCTGTTCGAAAGTGTGGCGGTGCCGTGGCATGCGGAAGTCGCCTTCCTGGCGCCCCAGGATGTAGCGGAAATTCTCCGGCTTCTCCGGTTCGCCCCCCATCAGCAGATAGTTGAAGGACACCGTGCCCCTCGGGTGGTCCAGGTGATAGCTGTCTTCGTCATAAGGTGCGATCTTCATCTTGGTTCTCCTTTGTGTTTGGCATACCAAAAACGCTACCTACTTGGTAGGTTAGCGTCAAGGTGATGGCCAGCGGGAGCAGCTGTGAAACCGCTGTGGATTCCGGCCTGCGCCAGTGCAGTTAGACACTGGGTACCAAGTAGGTAGAGTTGGCACAGGAAACTGCCGAGGAGAGCACATGTCACAGCCGTCAGCACGCCTGTACCGTGGCCGGGTCGCCGACCAGATCGTGGATGACCTGCGCGGCCAGATTCTCAGCGGCGCGCTGCCGGACGGCGCACGGCTGCCCTCCGAGCGGGAGTTGGCCGCCCAGTACGACGTCAGCGCGCCGACCGTCCGCGAGGCGGTCCGGGTGCTGACCGCGATGGGCCTGCTCAGTACCCGCAACGGCAGCCGGACAACCGTCACCGCGAGCGGCGACACGCTGCTCGCGATGTCCATCGCCTCGGTCGTCCAGTTCGAGAAGGTGACCGCTCCCGACGTGTTCGGCCTGCTGGGAGCGCTCAACGCCTACGCCGTCGAGCAGGCCGTCGAACGGGCGTCCGACGAGGACATCGCCGGCCTGCGCGCCGCGGCCGAGCAGGCCGCGAAGATCGCCGACGCGGAGTCCTCCGCCGCGGCGCTGCTGCATTTCTTCGTGACCCTCTCGGCAATCTCACACAACCCGTTGCTCGCCGCGCTCTGCCGATTCATCACCCAGGTGCAGATCGGTCTGGCACTCGAGCTGTCGAAGGAATCCGGTGAGGAGTGGGGGCGCGTCCCGCGATCGCTGAACAAGGCGCGGATGGACATTGTGGACGCCCTCGCCCGGCGGGACGGCCCCGCCGCCGTCCAGCTCATCCGCGAGTACCACGACAAGGCGGTCAAACGGGTCCAATCCTCCGCAGGAGCAAAGCGCCGCCGGGAGACCGATCCAGGGCTCGCCACTGCGTTGTCTTCATGGCTGGGCGCGAACGTCGGACTGGGCAGCAGTCCGGACCGGCGAAGCAACCCGGTCGGTCATTCGTAGCCGAGGACCTTGAAGTCCTTGCTGACGAAGACGTGGTGCGGCCAGTTGATGCTGATGTTGTGGACCTCGTACTCGCCGTCACTCAGCAGCACCACCCGGTCGACGACGCCGCCGGGCACAACGGCCTGCGCGGCCGCCGTCGCCTTGTCCGCTGTCGTCCCGGTGACGATCGTGCCGTCTCCTTCGGTGTAGTCCGACGGGACCTGACCGACCGACTGTGTCGGTGAAGGCACCCCCTGCTGGAAGGGGATCACGCCGGCCGCCTGGGCAGCCGCAGCTCCACCATCGCCAAAGGGCTGCACGGTGACCTGTGACGCGGTGATGGTCGAGGTGTTGACGAGCCCCAGGACAAGGACGCTTTCACCCTTCTTCACGACGCCCGCCGGGGCGGGGAGGATTCCCACTTTGTACGTCGTCGCGGAATTCTCGTCGACGGTCACCTCCACGCCCGTTGCCGTCGCGAAGGTGAAGCTCGACGCGGACTCGGAGTCGACGATGCCGGTCGCACCCCCGTCCGCCGGCGCAGCCACGGGCCCGCCCCCGACGGGCGTGGCCGCGGCCGAAAGGGACGGCGAGAGATCTGCCGCGGAGGCTGTGCCGGCACCAGCGAGTCCGACCATCGCAACCGTCAGTCCGGCGGCCACGATCCATCCGCCCTTCTTCCTGGACGGCAACCGTCGCGCGCGCAACCCGCGTTCTCGATCGGTCATGGTCGTCGGGGATGCCCCGGCAGGCGAGTGGCTTGTCGGTTCGTAGTCGTTCATGACGGTGTCCCTCTTCTCAGTAGGATACTTGGTTGCCTACCTACCAAGTAGGCGCCACTTACAGAGTGCTGGCCGTTCATGTGAGGTTCTTGTGGACGGCCTGTGGCGGACCTGTACGGCCGCAGCCGCGGTGGAGGACCGTCCGGACGTGCAGTCGTCCGAAGTCCTCAACCGTGTCGTCCTCCCGGCCGGCAAGACGTCCTCACCGTCGTCGACGCGACACCGACCTCGTTCGCCACCGCCCGCATCGTCAGCTTCTCGTGACCGCCCCATTCGTCGAGCAGGTGGTTGACCGCGGCCAGCACCCCGGCCCGTGGCTGGTCACCGTGCCCACGCCGACTACGCGGCCGATCCAGTGGGGCCGTCGTGGTGGCTCAGGACCAGATGGACAACATGCCGATCAGCCCGACCGGGAACACCGTGGCGGTGACGGCGGCGACGAACCACCCCCGCCGGCGAGCTCGCCGGGCGGGTCCCCACGCAGCCACCATGGCGGCCACGGCAACCACGACCGGCCAGGCGTAAAGGCCGTAGCCCAGCGGTGCCATCAGCAGCATCAGGAAGAACACACCGGCACCGTCGAGGTCGTCGTGGCCCGACAGCCCGAGCACCCCGATCAGCATCAGCACCCCCAGCATCACCGGCCAAGCGATCAGCGCGTGCAGCGCGCCGGTCACCGCTTGGCGCCGGCGACCCGGGCCACCACCGTCGGCACCGAGCGGGTCTGAGGAACGGGGGTCGATGAACATCTGGCGAGTCTGCCGGTGACGAAGGCTGCGCCGAATCCGTGGAACTACTCAACTTCGCCTCGCCAAGCTAAACCCGAGTTGGCCTCGCGCATGATCTTGCGTGCGCTCGACGGTGGCGTGCCTGCGCCGGCGACGAGGTCTGCGGTGGCAATCACGACTCTCTGCGCGGCGACCTGGAGAAACGGCGGGTCGGGTAAGTGTCGCGTGGCGCGGGGCTCAGGTGGGTTGTGTGACGTCGATTGCGCCGGCCCAGGCGGGGAGCGGTTCACACGCCGCTCGCCAGAGTGCCGGCAGCCCTTCGGCGCCGACATGGGCGGCCACGATGCCTCCGACGATGGCGCAGGTGGTGTCGACGTCGCCGCCGACGCTCGCGGTCGTCCAGATGGCTTGCTCGTAGTCGCCGAGGTTGCGGGCGGCGGCCCACAGCGCGAACGGCACGGTGTCGTGGGCGCTGGTGTGACGGCCGTTGCCGAGTTCGTGGACGGCGATCTCGGGAGACGGTACGTGTGCGAGGCCCCTGGCGGCCCAGATGCCGTGGTGCACCCGGCCGGGCGGCACCAGTTGCAGGACCTGATCGAGGAAGTCCCTGGGCGGCGGCGGATTGGGACTCGTGGCTAGCGCGGTGGCGACGGCGACCGCGATCGCGCCGGCCACGGCGTCGGGATGGGTGTGGGTCACTTCGGCTGACTGCGCGGCTTGGCGCGCGGCTTCGGCGAGGTCGTCGGCGAACCAAGCCCCGAGCGGCGCGACGCGCATGGCGGCGCCGTTGCCCCAGGAACCTTGGCCATCGAACAGGTCCGCGACCAATTCACGCCACGGCCCGCCCTCGCGAACCAGACGCAGCAGCCGGTTGGTGGACGGCCCGTAGCCGCGGTCGAAGTCGTGGTGTGTGGCGAAACTCGCCGCAAGCAGATCTTGGTCGACGTGGCCGACTTGGTGCAGGACAGCGAAAACGGAGCACGCCATCTCGGCATCGTCGGTCCATTGCCATGGACTGGGCGGCAGTTGTCGTTGTTCGAGGGCATCGCGGTTGGCGGGGACGAAGAACTGGGAACCCAACGCGTCGCCGAGGGCAAGTCCATACAGAGAGTTCAGAGCGCGTGTTCGCCGGTCGATGGTCATTACGGCCATCCTCGCAGACGTGCTGACGTTCGGGAACACGCCGCAGCTCGGAGTTGGGCCAACCGGAGGCGATGGCCGACGCCGAACACGAAATCACCGTCGTGGCCGTTGACCCGCGCAACGCCCAGCGGGAGGCGGCGGATTCCCACTGGGCGTATCGCGATGCGATCCCAGGCACGGCGGCTGCGCCTGCGGAGTGAGACCTCGCTAGACCACCGAATCGACCAGGAACACCTGAGCGGCGCCGCCGTCACACGGATCCTGGATGAGCTGGACACCGGCCTCGGTGCTGCCCTTGAACACACCGATACACCACTTGGCGCCCGCGGCCGACCGCAACAGATACCCTCTCACCGGCGCGGTCACCGGCTCGAAGGTGAACTGCTGATCAGGACGTCCCGGCTCGCAGTGGTCGCCGGCCAGCAGGACCTCAATGGCCGTACCACCGTAGTCGACGGTGACGCAGCCTTCGCCGTGTTCCGCGGAATGAAGCAGCAGCCGGTACCCACTATCGACCGCCTCGACCGACATCGGCGGCGACGTCGTTGCGCAGTCCTGCTGACCGAGCACGATCCGCTCCTCCGGAACGAACTTCTCCGGTCCTTCGCCGACGCACAGCCCGGTGTGCGCGAGCCGCACCCGCGCGCGCCCGGTCGGCGGCGTGTCCAGACCCGCGTTCGCGGCGCGCGGGACGACGGCGGAGGTGGACGACGCCGGTGCGGAAGAGGACGAACTCGGTGTCGCCACTGGCTGGTCCGGCGGCGAATCGTTGAACACGATCAGCCGGCCCATCACCAGGACCGCGACGGCGGCTATCCCGGCCGCTGGCCACAACAACCTCGACCGCTTTCGTGGCGCCTCTCGGTTCTGCATCTCCTCCGCGACAGGGGTTTCCTCCACAGCTTCCGGTTCCGACGTCTGTCCGGCCGCGGCGAGATCGGCCCTCGCCGACAGCCACTGCTCGACCGTGACGTCGTCGGCACCGCAGGCCCGGATGAACGCCGCGAGCAGATCGGCTCTCGGCAAGGTGTCGCGTGAGAGTGCCCCGCTGATCGTCGAACTCGGCAGCGGCGTGGCCGCTTTCGCGGCACGGCGTTCGAGGACGCGGTAGCTCAGATCGGTGCGGGCTCGAAGGGTGCGCATCGCCGCGACGAACTGCGCGGCATCGACGGCTTCGCGTGGGTCAGGCCAGTCTTCGGCCACGTATGGCTCCTCCCCAGATAGTGGACCCGCCGATCCTACGGGTGTCCGGAAGCGGCCGGAAGCGGCCGGAAACCTTGCCCGAGCTGGGGGCGGACGGCTTCATTCGGGAGCGTTCACGAAATCATGAGAAAGGACGACGCCGTGCCACGACGCCAATTCCGCCCTGTTCGCCGACGCCGCAACCCCGGACCGTTGGCCTGGGCCGGGTTCGCCGGAGGGATCACCATGGGTGCGATAGCCGCGACGCTGATCACCGGGGGCGACGAGCAGCCACCACCGCAGACGACCCAGCTCGCCTCGGGCGAGTTGCCGGAAGCACTCAAGAACCTCTTCGCCGAGTACCTCGCCGAAGAGGGCTACCAGCCCGCCGAAGACGCGGGCGGCGAACCGGTCCCGGCGCCCGGCTCGCCACAACCGGCTCCTGACGACGTCCCTGTCGACGTCCCCGTCCCGGCTCCGGCACCCGCGCCCGCTGCGCCGGTGCCGGTGGCGCCCGTCTCGACCCGTGGCGGGTCGAGCCTCTGGCCGGCCGAGTTCATCCCGCAGCCGCTCGCCCTGCCTGCACCGCTTTCGCCACTGCCGGTTCCCGCGGAACCACTCGATCTCGGCGCCGTCGCGGACGCCGCACCGGCCGCGTTGCAGGCCGCCGGCGACACGGTCCCGGCCGAACTGCGAGCGCTCGTAGCGCCGATCCCGGCCGCCCACGATACGGACACTGAGCCAGATCCGGCCACGCTGCTCATGGACACCGAACCCGCACCTGTCCCCGTGCGGACCGAGAAAGACACCCGGCCGGAGCTGATCCACGCAGGCGCCGAGTCGGTCACCTTCGCGGCTATGGAAGCGGCGGCCCCCGCTCCCGAACCGGAGATCACCGGGCCCTCGGTCACCGAGGTGAGCACGGGCGACGCCATCGTCGTAGCGGCGGAGCCGGAGCCTGCCAAGCCGAAGAAGGAGAAGAAGACGGTCCGGGCGACCGTGTCCGACCACGCGGACGCGAAGAAAGGCCGTCTCGTCGAAGACACCGTCACCGCCGAAGCGCACGCCGAGATGGAGCCCTGCGAGGTCGCCACCCTCGTCGAGGCCGAAAGTGTGGCCGGATGAACCCCCTGATCAAACCCCAACGGATCATCGGAACGGGCACGCTCGCCGTCGCGGGCCTGCTGACCGCCACGGTGCTGGCGTCCGGGTTGTCGAACACCCTCGAATCCGCGGTGGAGACGGGAGTTCAGCAGGTCGCCTTCGCCGACGACCCAACCTCGGCGAGTGCTGACTCCGGTGACAGTGAGAAGGGCCGGCCGGCGAAGGCCAGCGAGAGGCTGAAGGCCGCGATCCTGGCCAAGATGCTCGACCTGGCCGCTCCGCTGGATCCGGCGGACCCGAAGTACAAGCAGAAACTGTACCAGCAGGTGCTGGCCAACCGGGTCATCACCAAGCTGGGCGGCGGCAGCACGAGCGTCTCCTGGAGTGACGTCCAGGGCTTGCTGACGGACGCCTTCGAGATCCACCGCCGGTCCAAGCAGACGGTCACGGGCCTGCATGACCGCATGTCCAAGGTGGACAAGCAGATCGCGGCTCTGCGGCAGCAAGTGACCGACGCGAAGACCAAGGAAGACCGGGAGAGGGCCAACGCGAAGCTGGCGCAGGCGACGAACAGCCGCAAGGAGCTGAACAAACTCCTCAAGGGCGCCGAGCACCACGCCAAGCCGTTCAACCGGGACGCCTACATCAAGACCCTCGAGCGTGCGATCTGGGGGCTTGAGCAGCAGATCAACAGCAAGCTCGGCAAGGAGACGAAGGCGAAGATCAAGAATCGCCTCGAGCAGGCCCGCAAGGACTTGGGGATGGCGATCGAGGACCGCAAGGGCGACGACGGGGATGAAGGCGGCACCCCGGCGAAGCGGAGTGACCCCAAGCAACCGCCGAAGAATCCGTCAACGACAGGCGCCAAGAAGACCACCACGACACCGCCCGTCACCAAGCAGCCGACGACGGTCCGCGTGCCTCCGTCCAGCTACGCCCTCGAGAAGGCGTTCCGCGGCGCCGGTCAGGTGCGGGCGGGCCTCGGTCCCCTCCAGGGCGTGGCGCCGCCGTACTCCTACAAGGAAATCCACGACAATCGGTACCTGCCGACGGCATACGCGTTCGCCCAAGCCCTGCAGGACGCGCCCACGGAAAAGGACAGGCAGTCCATCGAGGACTCGATCCTGCGGCACGTGCTGCCCGATGCACACAAGCGCAAGACCTTCCTCGAAGCGCTGCGCAGTACCTACCGGCCTCAGATCGTGCCGGACGGCAAGGGCAACTACGTCAAGGCGGTCAACCCGATTCGGACGGAGTGGGAGGAGCACATCGCCAGGGCGTTCCCGGTGAACGTGCCGACCCCTCGGGAACTGGCCATCCGGAAGCAGGAGCAGATCGACCGCGAGGACGCACGGCGTGGCGGCCCGATCAAGAAACCCGTCACACCGAGGGAATCGGCGGTCCGCAAGCAAGAGCAGATCGACCGTGAGCAGGCGCAGCGCGGCTCCATCAAGAAGCCGGTCTACTCGCGCAAGGACTCCATCCGCAAGCAGGAACAGATCGACCGCGCCGACGTGCTGCGCGGCGTCAGCAAGACTCCGGAGACCAAACAGGCCAAGAAAGTCCGTGTGCCCAGCTCGCGTGAGGTATCGGTCCGCAAGCAGGAACAGATCGACCGCGCCGACCTCCAACGCGGCGTCAGCAAGACTCCCGCGACCAAGAAGACAACGACGTCGAAGAAGCCGACTGGAAAGGGAGGCAAGAACGTCCCGTCGGCTCTCTGAGGAAGGGGGGTGCGGGTGGCCGTGCCGTGCAGCGGGCGGCACGGCCACCCACGTCGGTTCAGCTTGAACGAGGTGGGCGTGGTGGGTCGTGTGGGACTCGAACCCGCAACCTACGGATTCAAAAGGACAGCGAAGGTTTCGCGGATCAGGCGCAGCAATTCCGGGGGCGTCTTTTCCCGCTCGGGGAGGGCGGAATAGGCGATGAGGGTGCTGCGCATTGCCGCCACGGACGCGCGGGCCAGTACCGAAGCTCGCAGGGCGAGCGCCGTCTCGCCTTCTCCGTTCGAGGTATGCCGTAAGCGGCTCACGATGGCCTCGGCGAGGCCTGCCTCGAACTCGAACAACACCGGCGCGCCTGCCCTTGTGCGCGGGGAAAGGAACTGCGCGGGCGGGCCGCTGAAGAGGATGCCCATGCCTGCTTCGCGCTCAGCGGCGACGTCGAGCAGCGCATTGAGCACCGCCGGATAAGGCGGCTCGTCGGCGGGACGCGCCCGTACCCGCGCTCCGAGCACGGGGATCAAATCGAGTACCTCGCCCAATACCAGGTCTTCCTTGGAGGGGAAGTAGCGGAAGAACGTCCGCTCCGTGACGTCGGCGGCCGAGGCGATGTCCCGCACCGTCGTATCCGCGTACCCCTGCTCGTCGAACATTCGCAGGGCAGCGCTCTGCAGCGCCTGGCGCGTTGCCGCCTTGTTCAGTTCCCGTCGTCCCGGAGTGGTCACGGCCACAGTATCCCATCACGGGACAAAGTGTCAGTCCTGACACTTTTCACTATAGTCGCCGGAAGTGTCGGTTGGCGTGTCGCCGACCCCGTTGAGCACCAAGGAGACTCATGAGCCAGAACCCGCCATCCGCCGACGGCATCGGACGTCGGCGGCTATTGCGTCCCTCGGCAGCGGAACGCATCTGGTGTTGCTCGGTACCGCGGCCGGCCCGGTTCCCATGGCCGGGCGTACGGGCATCGCGTCCGCGCTGGTCGTCGACGGCCGCGTCTACCTGATCGACCTCGGGCACGGTGCGTTCGACCAGATCGAAAAGGCCGGACTGAAGATCGACCAGCTTGCCGGGATCTATGTCACCCACCTGCACTCCGACCACATCGCCGACCTGTATTCCTTGCTGTGGCTGCGTTTCGGTGGCGTCAACCCGTTCACCCGCCCCGTCGACATCTATGGGCCCGGCCGCGCCGGTGCGCTGCCCGACCCGTACCCGCCCGGCCGCGTAGTCCCCACGGTGAATCCGGAGAACCCGACGCCGGGCTTCACCGATTTCATCGACTCGATGATCGCCGGGAGCGCCTACGACATCAACGTCCGCATGCGAGGCGAGGCGTGGCCCGATATCCGCGAGATGTTCACCCCGCACGACATCCCACTGCCCGACGTCGGCGCGGGCCCCCGGGGCGAGATGGCTCCGGCGATGGAGCCGTTCACCGTGATGGAAGACGACCACGTCCGGGTGAGCGCGATCCTCGTGCAGCATCCGCCGGTATTTCCCTCCTACGCGTTCAGGTTCGACACCCGGCACGGATCGGTGGTGTTCAGCGGTGACACCACGGTGTGCCAGCACACCGTGACCCTGGCCCGCGGCGCGGACATCCTCGTGCACGAAGCCATCGACATGCAGGTGGTGGAGATGGCCGGACTGACTCCGGAACAGCTGGAGCACCACCGGATCAGCCACACCGACGCCACCTTGGTCGGGTCGATCGCGCAGGAAGCCGGGGTGAAGACGCTCGTGCTCAGCCATCTCGCGCCAGGCACCGTGTTACTGCCTGACGCGAGCTGGTTCGCCAAGGCAGGCCGTGGCTACGACGGACGCGTGATCGTCGGGCACGACCTGATGACAATCCCCGTCTAGATGTTCCGTGATTCTGGTGTCGTTACTTGGCGTTGTTGTCGACAAGTTCCTTGATGTTGACCTGGACGAGGTGGACTTTGGCGAGGATTTCCTCGGCGGCGGCGGTCCAGGCGAAGGGTTTCGGGTCGTTGTTGCAGGCCTTGATCTGGTTGATCCACGACGATCCGGCAGGGGTGGAGTGAAACTGCACATGCCGGTGTTTCTCCAGCCAGGCAAGGATGTCCGGTGTGGTGTGCGTGGACAGATTGTCCAGCACCACATGAATCTGCTGGCCCGCGTGTGGTGCGACGGCTCGCTTCGGAAACGCCAGGAAATCCGCCCCGTTGCGGGTCGGTTTGCACTCGCCGAATATCTCGCCGGTGCCGACGTTCAATGCCGCGAACAGGTTCGTCGTGCCATGCCGGACGTAGTCGTGGGTGCGTTTTCTCGGCGGCGCCGAACTCGTGCTGGGGAAGTCAGCCCAGTGCGGCCGCCTTGCGCAGCAGCACTGAGCGTTCGCGCTGGTTGGCGCATAGCCGGGCAGCCAGCTCCAGCTCGGCGCGCGCCTCCGGGTGCCGTCCGAGCCGGGCCAGCAGCTCACCGCGTACGGTCGGAACCAGATGCGAACCTGGGAGCCGGTCCGAGGCGATCAGCTCGTCCACGATGGCCAGGGCTTGCTCCGGACCCGAGGCCATGGCCACGGCGACGGCCCGGTTGAGCTCGACCACCGGCGAGGGCGCGACCCGGCCCAGTGCCTCGTAGAGCACCACGATCCGGTCCCAGTCGGTCGCCTCGACCGAGGGCGCCGACGCGTGGGTGGCGGCGATCGCGGCTTGCAGGCCGTAGGGGCCGAGGCCGCGAGTCGACGCCTTGGCCAGCGCGGCCAGCCCACGGCGGATCGCCGAGAAGTCCCACCGCCGCCGGTCCTGGTCCTCCAGCAGGACCGGCGAACCGTCCGGGCCGGTCCGGGCCGGGAAGCGCGCGGCCGTCAGTTCGCACAACGCGAGCAAGCCGTGCACCTCCGGCTCGTCCGGCTGCAGCGCGGCCAGCGTGCGGGCCAGCCGGATCGCCTCGTACGCGACGTCGGGGCGCAGCAGCCGGTCGCCCGACGTGGCTGTCGACCCCTCGGTGAAGATCACGTAGAGGACACTGAGCACGCCGCCCAGCCGCTCCCGGCGCTCGCCGGCCGGCGGCAGCTCGAACGGCACCCCGGCCGCCGCGATCGTCTTCTTGGCCCGGGTGATGCGGGCCTGCACGGTCGGCACAGGCACGAGGAACGCGCGGGCGATCTCCTCGCTGGACAGGCCGCCGACCACGCGCAGGGTCAGCGCCACCCGGGCCTCGCGGGAGAGCACCGGGTGGCAGCTGACGAACATCAGCGCCAGCACGTCGTCGTCGATCCTGTCGGGGTCGATTTCCTCGGGGCCGATTTCTTTGTCGGCCGCCAGCAGGGCGTATCGGTCCTGCAGGGCGGTCCGGCGGCGGATCGCGTCGATCGCCCGCCGCCGGGCCGTGGCCATCAGCCAGCCGACCGGATCGGCCGGAGAGACAAGCGGCCACGACACCAGCGCCTCGGCCACCGCCTCCTGGGCCGCGTCCTCGGCCAGCGCGAAATCGCCGGTGAACCGGGTCAACACCGCGACGATCCGCGCCGACTCGATCCGCCAGACGGCCTCGACATCGGCCGTACCCATCAGATCCGGCCGCTGCTCTCGCGCAAGGCCCCTTCCTTGACGAACGTCCCGTTGTCCTGCGGGACCTCGTCATCCCCGGGCACCCGCCGAACCTCGATCTTGGACCCGCGGGCCACCGGAACCCGCTTGGCCCACTCGACCGCTTCCTCTTTCGAGGCGACATCGAGCAGGAAGAAGCCCCCGAACAGTTCCTTGGTCTCCCCGTACGGCCCGTCGGTGACCACCGGGGTCTCGCCGCTGAAGTCGACCACGACGCCCTTGCCCGGATCGTCCAGCCCTTCAGCCGCGAGGAAAACGCCGGCCTTGACCGTCTCCTCGATGAACCGGCGGGTCGTGGCCATCATCTCGTCGATGTTGGCCATCATGGCCGCGTTCGTCTCGTCGGTGCCCCGCATGATCAGCATGTACTTCGGCATCGTGCTCTCCTCGTCCGGCGGGGCCGCCTCTCGGCCCTCGCACCCACAGGTCGAACGAGCGGCCCGCGGATCGACACGGCCCCGGAGAAATCTCTCGCCGCAACGCAGCCGATCCCTGCGACCCGCGTTTCGCCCGTCAGACCGGCCCCTTGAGTGATGGCTGACGTGGACGCCTTCCCGAGCAGAAAGCTTAACGTCGCAGCTTTGGAAGGCGGCGACGCTGACATAGATCGGGGGAGAAGCATTCGGGACGCGCTCAGTGACTTCTTTCCGCTACCGGGCTGAAGAGAGGGCGACGGGAATCTTTAGGGCGTTTCGTCCGCGGCGCACTCTCATGCCGCGAGTCGCGCTCTGTCATGCCGAAGTGCGCGCATTGCCGAGCATCCAAGAACACGTTGCTGTTCCGCTGTCGCTAACTGTTCCCGCGACGCAAGTGGCGGCTGATATCGCCGACAAGATCGACGCGGACATACCGTTCCACGAAGAACCACTGATCGTCGCGGCGGCGGAAGCGGTCGTGGTAGCGACCACTGGCGATGGGTTGCAGAGGCAGTTCGGGCAGTGCTTGCATCGCGGTGAAATACGAACGGGAGGTCGCTGTGCCTGCCTGTTCGTCTACCTCGATGGCGATGTTGGTGGTGATGTGCCTGGTCCGCGGCGTGCCGTCGTCGTAGATGATCAGAGTGTCCTGGAACATCTTTTCGATGGCGTCTCGGCCGGTCACCGGTCCGCTGGCCCCGGTGAACGTGGCGTTGGCGAGCAATGCGCCGAGTCCGGCGAAATCTCCATCGTCCACGAGTTCTGCGTAGGTCGCGATCAGGTTCTCGATCGCCCGGTAGCTCGGCGGATCGGCAGCGGGGATGCGCGGGGACACGGACATGGTCACTGCCTCCAGTCAGAAAGGTGGTCGAAGACGTCCCCATCGAACACCACGGAGGGACCAACCAGCCTGGGGCTTGAGCCAAACATCCGCTCGTGCCGCTGGTCGGTTCGAGGTGACGGAGTATTCCGCTCGATCCTGGCATCGCTCAGAACAAGGTCGCGGGCTCCACCGGTTCCGGCTCGGGCAGCGCGTCGAGGCCGGGCACCAGCGCTCGCACGTCGTCGTGGAACCGGCGGGCGAGCGCCGGCGCGTCGTTGTTGTCGGGGGTGTGCAAGAAAACCGTCGGCGACCGGCCCTCGCGCAGCCAGCCGGCGACCGCCACGGTCCACGGCCGCCACCCGACGACCGTCTCCTCGATCGAGTCCCGGCCCAGGTAACGGACGATCGGCTGGTCGGTCAGTGCCCGCGTCCGCCGCGGCAGCCGCGGTTTCTTGACCCAGGCATCCTGCGCGGCCTCGCTGGTCGGCGGGCTCTGGAAGAAGGCCGTGGTGTCGAACGGCACCCACTCGGCGTCCGCGTCGGCGAGCGTGCCCTCGAGCAGCGACGTCGAGCCGGCGTCGGTGAAGAACTCGGGGTGGCGCACCTCCACAGCGCGCCGACGGCCGACGGGGAGCCGGCGCAGGAAGCGGCCGAGAGCATCGACGTCCGAAGGGCCGAACGAACCGGGCAACTGGGTCCACAGGACCGCCCGTTCGCCGAGGGGTTCGATCGCGTCCAGGAACGCCCGCATCTCGGCCTCGACCCCGAGGAACCGGCGCTCGTGCGTGACGACCTTGGGCAGCTTGACCACGAACCGGAAGCCGGGGTCGGTCTGCTGCGCCCAAGTCGCGACGGTGTTCCGGGCGGGGGTCGCGTAGAAGGTGGTGTTGCCCTCGACCGCGTTGCACCAGCCGGCGTAGGCCCGCAGGCGCTCCTTGGCCGGCAGCGACTGCGGCACGAACCGCCCCAGCCACGCCTTGTGGGTCCACATCGCGCAGCCGACATGAAGACGTGCCACCCCGTCAGCTCCCCTCGATCGTGAGTGAAAACTACTACCCCGGCAACACTTCCACTCATAGCCCTGGGAGCGACTGGCGGCCTTACCACGGTTCCAACGTCCGCTTCTGCGTCGAACAGCGGCCATTGCTCCATCGCATCACGACGTGTGTCCGGGCGGCAGGCAGGCTGCCGACTGTGAATGGCCACTGGGGTTAGCTGAAGGATGTCTTCGATGGAGTATTCGCCGGAGGAGCTGATCACGCTGCACATGCCTGCTCGGATCTGGGCGGGCATCGATGCCGGGATCGACAATGTCGGGTCTCTTGCAGCTGTTGACGGCGATGGGCAGGCCGTACGCATGGGGCAGGGCATACGTGAAGCGGGCTGGGACCAGGTTATTGGTTGTTGGTTCAGGTGCTCAGGGCGCGGTGGAGTCGTCGTTCGTGCAGCTCGGTGCCGCCGGGTCCTCGGTCGAGCTGGGAACGTCCGGTATCGGTCCAGCCGTGGTGATAGTAGAAGCGCAGGGCGCGTTCGTTGGTGTCGAGAACCCACAAGCCGGTGTGGGTGAAGCCGCAGGATCGGAGCCGGTCGAGGGCGGCGGCGTGGAGCTGGGTGCCGATGCCGCGGCGCCAGACATCGGGGGCGAGGTAGAGCGCGTAGAGGTCGCCGAGGGTGGGGTCGGCGCGGTCGGCGGGTACGAGTGGAGGGCCGGTCGCGGCGAAGCCGACGATGGCGCCCGCGATCGTGGCGACGACCGTGCGGGTGTGCGGCGGGCGGGTGGTGAGGACGTCTGACCAGAACCGTTTCCGGTCGGGGATGGACAGGTCGGCCAAGACATCGTCGGGGAGCAGACCGTGGTAGGCGACGCGCCAGGACTGCACCAGCACGTTGGCGATGGCGTGGGCGTCGGCCTGCGTCGCGTCTCGGAGCTCGACCATGCTGCCGATGCTTCCATGGGAGAACCGCGCTGGCGCCTGGCACCACGTCGTTGCACCCGGACACGGGGTGCGCGTTCAGCGAGATGACCGGGGTGCTCACGCCCTACCGCGGGCAAGGCCTGTCGCTGGCGTTGAAGTTGCTGGCGATCCGTTTCATCCGTTCGTCGGGCTATCGGCACCTCGCTACGTTCCACCACCCGCGCAACGTGACCGCGATAGCGATGAACCGACGCCTCGGTTTCGTCGGCCAGGTCAACAGGGGCGAATCGGTTAGGTCCTGACCTGCCGGTCGACGGAGCCCACCCGACTTTCCGGGCCAGGATCTGATGGTCTCGAGGCGCAAGTGCTGTCACATCTTCGCCGCCACAAGAGACGAGCAGATCGTCAAATGGCCTGATCAGGGCATTGCGGTTTCGAATTACAGTCGAGCTGACCACAGCTCATTCTGAACTGATCGCCTAGGTCGTGTCCTGTGAGTCTGGGCGCGGAGACCGCAAGCGAGACTTAACTGATCGCGAACTACATCGTCAGTACGCTGAACCTTGCCGTCGGCGTCATGGCAACGTTCGCGGGTCCCGTCCTCCCAGCCGGAGCAGGACCTTGCCACCGCGGGAAGCCGCGGCGAATTCCAGCGCCGACGTCGCATCGTCCAGGTCGAACGTGCCGGTGATCAACGGACCCACGTCGAGCCCGTCACCGAGCGCCCGCACGGCATCGGTGATCTCGCCAGAGAACCGGTAGGACCCGACCCAGGTGATCTCCCTGGTCACCAGCTCGCCGAGCGCGGCCGGCGCCGGCGCACCGGGCAGGTTGCCCACCTGCACAAGGGTTCCGCCGCGGGCCGTCGCGCGCAGAACCCCGCCCAGCGCCGCCGGGACACCGGACGCCTCGAAAACCAGTTCGACGTCGTCGGGCAGCCGATCGCCTGCCGCGAGATCCCGCACGTCGTCCGCCCCCAAGGCATGGGCGATGACCAGCGGCTCCCGAGCCACGTCGGCGACGGTGACGCTCGCCGCGCCCGCGAGCTTCGCCGCCGCGACCACCAGGCAGCCGATGGGACCGGCTCCGTTGACCAGTACGTCGCGATCGCGCACGTCACCGGCCCGCCGCACGGCATGCATGGCGACGGCGAGCGGTTCGGCGAGCGCGCCGTGCCGGGTGCTCACGCCGTCCGGCAGCACCCGCACCTGGTCGGCGCGGACCACGGTGTACTCGCTGAAGCCGCCGTCGGTGTGCGGTTCGAACGCCGCCGATCCCAGATAGCGGATCTTCTCGTGCAGATTGGTTCGGCCTGCCAGCCGCCGCGGCAGCACACCGAGCGGAGTGGCCGGGTGCACGGTCACGGGCTGGCCGACGTCCAGCCCGACGACTCCAGGTCCGATGCCGGCGACGCGTCCGGCCACCTCGTGCCCAAGCACGAAAGGGTGCTGGAGCACCGCAGTGCCCGACGCCCCGGTCTTCCAGTAGGCGAGATCCGAGCCGCAGATGCCGCCGAACTCCACGGCCAGCAGCACCTCGCCTCTCCCCGGCACGGGATCGGGCACCTCGTCGATCCGCAGGTCCCGTGGGCCGTGCACGACGACCGCCCTCATACCGCGTCCTCCAGCCGGACCAGGTCGCGCCCCTTGGTCTCCGGCGCGAGGAACGCGGCCACCAGGGTGATCAGCGAGTAGACGACGAGCATGGCCGCGATGGGCCACCAGTGGCCGGTGACCGCGGTGAGCGTGGCGGCCACGACCGGGCCGATCGCGGTGGCGAGGATGCCGCCGATCTCCTTGGACAGAGCCAACTGCGTGAACCGCGTCCTGGCGCCGAATAGCTCCGCCATCGTCACGCTCTCCAGCGAGAACAGCCCGAGCACGCCGAGGTTGAGACCCAGCACCATCGCGATGACCAGTGCCACCGTGCTACCGCCGGTGATCAGCATCATCATGGGGAAGGCGAACGCGGCGGTCAGCAGCGTCAGCGTCAGGTAGACGGGCCGGCGGCCGAAGCGGTCGCCGATCCAGCCGACCAGCGGCACCGTCACGAATCCGAGCAGCGATCCGTAGACGATCGCCGTGGTCGGCACAGTCCGGTTCACCAGTAGCGTCGTGGCGATGTAGCCGACCAGGAACGTCTGGACCAGACCGGAGTTGCCGGCCTGGCCGAAGCGCAGGCCCAACGCAATGAAGAACGCCCTGCCCTTGCGCTGTTTCAGGCCTTCCCGCAACAAGGTGCCGCCACTCGCGGCGGCGGCGTCGATTTCCGCGCGGGACAACGCGACGCCGTCGACCACGTCGAGCCGCTCCTCGAAGACCGGGCTCTCCTTGAGGTTCCGCCGCAGCCACACAGCGAACACCATCAGCACGAAGCTCAGCAGGAACGGCAGGCGCCAGCCCCAGGAGATCAGCTGTTCCTCCGAGAGCGCTCCGATCAGGAACGCCCACAGCGCGGAGGCCGCGAGGGTGCCAGAGTTGGTGCCCAGCGACACCAGCGAGGAGATCAGGCCGCGCCGCTTCACCGGTGCGTACTCGGCCAGCATCACCGTGGCGCCCGCGATCTCCGCGCCGGCGCCGAAACCCTGCACCAGCCGCAGCACGACCAGCAGGATCGGCGCGGCGATGCCGATGGTCTGGTAGCTGGGCAGCGCACCGATCAGGGTGGTCGACGCGCCCATCAGCGCGATGGTGATGAACAGGACCTTCTTGCGCCCGATCCGGTCGCCCATCCGGCCGAAGTAGACGGCACCGGCGAGCCGGGCGACGTAGCCGACGCCGTAGGTGGCCATCGCGGCGATGAGGCCGATGGCAGGACTGACGTCGGGGAAGAAGATCTTGTTGAACACGATGGCCGCGGCCAGGGAGTACAACTGGAAGTCCATGAACTCCATGGCCGTGCCGAGCCAGCCGGACATCGCGGCTCGGGTCAGATCACGCGTGGTACGTGACGCGGGCTCGGTCCGCATCGCATTCGGGGTGCCCGTCATCCATTGCTCCATTGCTCGGCGAGGGGGTGGGTGGGGTTGTCGGTCAGAACTCGACGCGTCCGGCCCGCAGTGCGGGCAGCCGCGCCGCGACGGATTTCGCGAGATCGGTGCGCTCGGCCAGGTCGGCCGCACCGGCCAGCCGGAGCAGCCTGCCGACGAGGTCGACCGGGTCAGGCCGGTCGTACCAGCAGCGGGCCAGCGGTTCGGCGAGTGGATCGGTCGTGCCGAACACGGGGCCCAGATCGTCGGGCCGGGTGGCGTTGACCCACCCGGCGAGCGCGAGTTCGAGCAGCGGCGCCGGAGTTGCCGATTCCCGCAGCGCGCCGAACCACCGCTCGGGAAGCTTCAGCGAGCCGTCGGACCCGATTTGCCGCAGCAGGTGCCGCATGGCCGGGTTGCGAAACCGCGGCACCAGGTCCTCGACGTAGGCCTCCGCGTCCGGTCCGCCCGCGGGCAGGGTCCGCGCGACCTCGGCACAGAACGACCGCACGAACCGCTCACCCCACCGGGTGTGCATGACCTCGCGGATCGTGCCGTACCCCGCCGCCAGCCCGAGGTAGGCCAGCGCCGAGTGGGATCCGTTGAGCAGCCGCAACTTCATCAGCTGGTACGGGGCCACGTCCGGCACCAGCAGCGCGCCGTCGAGTTCCCATCGTGGTCGCGCCGCGGCGAAGCAATCCTCCAGGATCCACTGCCGATAGGGCTCGCCCACCACGGGCATCCCGTCGCGCAGGCCGAGCGCGGCCGACGCGGCACGCTCGTCCTCCCCGGTCGTCGCCGGGACGATGCGGTCGACCACGGAGGAGGGGAACGCCACCGAATTGTCCAGCCACGCCAGCACATCGCTCCGGTCGGGCCAGGACGACGCCGCCACGAACCCGCGCACCACGCCGCGCAGCACGGCACCGTTGGCGGCGGCGTTGTCGCACGACACGACACTGATCGGTGCGCCGTGCGCGCGGTACCGGGCGGCCAGGCCGCCTGCCAGGCGGCCCACGACGGTGCGCAGGTCGCGCACCCCCGCGGCCAGGTCCGCGGCGATCTCCGGTGCGGCGGTGTCCAGGTCGGTGGTGCCGGAACGCCGGTGGTACGCCTTTTCGGTCACCGTGAGCGTGACGACGGTGGTGGCGGGCGCGGCGAGCAGCCCGTCCACCTTGTCCACGTCCCGCCGCATGCGCAGCGCGTCCACGATCGCCCCGACGACCCGCGTCCGGGGGCCGCCGGGGCGCCGCTCGGTCACGGAGTACAGGCAGTCCTGGGCGCGCAGGGCGGTGACCGTCGCCTCCGAACGCGGCGCCACGACGGTGATGCCCCACGGTTCGCCGGTGCGCATGGCGGCGGCCTCGGTATAGACGGCCTGGTGGGCGCGGTGGAACGCGCCGAGTCCGAAGTGGACGATCCGCGGTTTCAGCGCGCGCGGGTCGACCAGCGGACGCAGGCTCACGTCGAGTTTCCTCGCGGTGGCCAAGGTGAGCTGCCCGCGGGGACTCCGCCGA
The DNA here is from genome assembly GCF_036008905.1 of Amycolatopsis sp. GTDB lineage: Bacteria > Actinomycetota > Actinomycetes > Mycobacteriales > Pseudonocardiaceae > Amycolatopsis. Next base: position 118,782 of record NZ_DASYMU010000045.1, read on the forward strand.
TCCAAGGCGGTCACCAGTCGTGCACGGAGCCGTCAAGGCGCCGCGCGACGGGCAGGTAGCGGGGTTCGTAGGGAAAGCGCTCGGCGGCCTTGTCGTCGTACTCGACGCCGAGGCCGGCTTCCTCCGACGGCAGCAGCATCCCTTTGTCGAACCGCACACCGCTGCGGAACACCTCGGCGGTCTCCCCGGCGTACCCCATGTATTCCTGGATACCGAAGTTCGGCACGGAGATGTCGACGTGCACCGCGGCGGCGAGGGTGATCGGCGACAGGTCGGTGGCGCCGTGCGAACCGGTCCGTACCTGGTAAAGCGCGGCGAGGTCGAAGATCCGCCGCAGATGCGTGATGCCGCCCGCGTGGACGACCGTGGTCCGCACGTAGTCGATGAGCTGCTCGGTGATGAGATGCTGCACGTCCCAGATCGACGTCAGGTTCTCCCCGACCGCGATCGGCGTCGTGGTGTGCTGCCGGATGAGCCGGAACGCCTCCTGGTTCTCCGCGGGCGTCGGGTCTTCCATCCAGAAGAGCCTGCAGTCCTCGACGCTTTTGCCGAACCGGGCAGCCTCGATCGGGCTGAGGCGGTGGTGGACGTCGTGCAGGAGGTGGAAGTCGAACCCGAAGCGTTCGCGCACGGCGCGCAGGTAAGCGGGGGCGAAGTCGAGGTAGGCCTCGGTGCTCCACGGCTGCTCGTCGGGCAGCGCCGTCGCCGCGGGCTCGTACACCGCGCCCTTGCGTACGCCGTACGAACCACCGATGCCGGGCACCGCGGCTTGCGCCCGCACGGCCAGGTATCCGAGTTCGCGGAACCGGGCCACGTCGTCCAGCAGTGACGGCACGTCGGTGCCGCTGGCGTGGGAGTAGACCATCACGCCGTCACGTGCCCGGCCGCCCAGCAACTGGTACACGGGCAGCCCGGCGACCTTGCCCTTGATGTCCCACAGTGCCGTGTCGACCGCCGCGATGGCCGTCATCGTCACCGGTCCGCGTCGCCAGTACGCCCCGCGGTAGAGGTACTGCCAGGTGTCCTCGATGCGCGCGGGATCGCGGCCGATCAGCAGCGGGACGATGTGGTCTCGCAGGTAGGACGCGACGGCGAGCTCACGCCCGTTGAGGGTCGCGTCCCCCAATCCGGTGGCCCCGTCGGACGTGGTGATCCGCAGTGTGACGAAGTTCCGCCCCGGTGACGAGACGAGGACCTCGGCGCGCTCGATCGTGCTCACGAATTCGACTCCCTTGCTGCGACGACTATGTCGGCGGTGCTGCCGCCCGCGCCGGGCCAACCGGTCGGGCAGAACTAGTATACAAGTCGCTGTCGCTCAGTTCGTCAAGAGTTGCCGCCCACTATGATTGCGAGCGTGGTCGGAACAAACACGAAGAAGACGAGCCGCCGTGCGGTCTACGAGCTCCTCCGCAAGAGGGTGCTGACCATGGAGCTGCCCCCGGGAGCGGCGCTGTCGGAGAACGAGCTGGCGGCCGCGCTCGGCGTGAGCCGCACACCGGTGCGCGAAAGCCTCATCCTGCTGGCCGAAGAAGGTTTGGTGCAGGTCTTCCCGCAGGTCGGCTCGTTCGTCTCGCGGGTCGACCCGGTCAAGGTCGCGGACGCCCAGTTCCTGCGCGAGGCCGTGGAACTGGCAGCACTGGACGACCTGCCTCCCGTCCTCGACCCGAGTCTGGTGCGGGATTTGGAGACCAATCTGGAGCGGCAGCGGCAGCCTGGCATCGACCTGGAGGAGTTCTTCGCCCTGGACGAGGCCTTCCACCAAGGCCTGTTACGGCTGAGTGGGCACGCGAACGCGTGGGCCACGGTCGTCGCAGCCAAAGGCCACCTCGACCGGGCCCGGCGCCTTGGCCTGTACGACGCCAGTTCGCCGAGTGCGTTCGTGCTGCAGCACACGGAGATCTTCGACGCCGCCACCCGAGGCGACGCCCAGCTCGCCCGGACGGCGATGCGCACCCACCTGAGGGCCGTGTTCGACGACGTGGAACGCATCAGGGCACGGTCCCCCGAGCTGTTCTCGTCGAACTCCACCTCGGTGCCGACCAGACGGAGCATCGCGGTCTGGGAATGACGTCGTCGTCGCGGGCACCCACTGTCGGTGTCACGTGATACCCCGCGTTTCAACAATCGCCACCTGTCGGCAGCTAAAGGGCCTTGCGGGCCATCGTGAGTCGTGAGTGGCAACGAGTGTTCTAACACTTGTTGCCACTCACGACCCCACGCGGTCGCCTGACCTGCCGGGCAGGAGTTCAGACGCCGTGGTGGGGGAAGGGCGTCAAGATCGGCTTCCCGCATGATCAACACCCTCAGCGAGACCGTATTCGAGAACGGACGGCCGTACTTCCCGCATGGCGACGAGCCATGTCCGGCACGCGGATTCAACGAAATTCAGCGCCCTGACCAGGCATTAGTGACACTTTTTCATGAACTGTTACCTGCCTGGCCGGGTGTTCGATAGGGTGCGGCGGGTGGCTCCGATCGGAGCACGGTCTTCGGGGAAGGTGTATGCACATGCGGCGAACTCTGGTCGTTGTGGCGTGCCTGGGAGCAGTGGTCACGGTCGGCGGCTGCGGTGGGGCGGACGGCAACACGGCGTCGGGGCCGAGCGGATCGGCGCCCGCCGCGCAACCGCCGACATCCGCGGCGCCTGAGGCCAAGACGGCCGATCCGCCCACGGCGTTCGATGCGGGCGGCGCCGTCGCGTTGCCTGCTCAGGCGTTGCGCGCCAATGTGGCTGGCAACGTCGTGTCGAAGTTTCTGACCCTGCGCGAGCGCACCGGCTATATCGTGACGCCGTCCGCGATGAACGCGGTGGACGTGTTGACTGGCAAGCAGAAGTGGACCGTTCCGATCGAGGGCGTCCCCGGCGATCCGTACAACCAGAGTGGGCCGTTCGTCAACTCAACAGGGCCGCGCCCACCGGCTGTCACGGACAAGCTCGCGGTCGCCGCCGTGCCGGTCGCCATGCCGGAGAAGGGCACTACCCCGTCTTACGTCGCGCTGTCGGTGGTCGCCGCGGACGCCGAGAAGGGCACCAAAGCGTGGCAGGTCGACATCAAGGTGTCCGACAGTCAGTACGACAGCGCCGGTAACGCCGTCACTCAGGTTGTCGCTGTCACCGACAAGGCCGTCGTCGCTGTCTACAGCCGCCAGGACGAGGAGTATGTGACGGTCGCGCTCGACCCTGCCACCGGTAAGACGCTGTGGGAGCGCAAGGATTACGCCGCCGGCAGCCTCCATGGCGACATCCTCGTCGGCACTGACTACAACGTGGCCGAGAACTCCTCGATGAGCCAGGCCACCGCTCTCGACTTGGGCACCGGCCAGCAGAGTTGGACCGGCGCCCTCAAGTCCGGCCAGCTCACCATGGTCCCCGCCGATCCGGCACTGGTCGTGGTCAACCGCACCGACTACGGCACCGGCCACCCGTTCCTGCTGTTCCTCGACCCCGCCACCGGCGCGGAGAAGACCAAGCTCGTAGGCGAGGGCACCTTCGGCCCCACCGCCTACGGCGACTGTCTCTACGACGAGCGGTCCGTACTCGTGTGCCAGCAGGACGGCGTGCTCACCGGTTACGACGCCAAGACCGCCGGGAAACTCTGGAGCCTGCCCGACGAGGCCGCGAACCGTGTCGCGCCCGCCAGTCTCACTGTCGCGTGGCACGGCGCTCTTTACGGCAAGACGCAGGGCGGCCAGCCCATCGTGCTGGACGCCAAGACGGGGAAGGACCTGTCCGTCGACGACGTCGGTGTCGCCCCGGACTGGGTCAGCAAGTACGCCGGTATCACCGCCGACAAGGACGGCACGCCCCAGGCGTATCCGGTCAAGAACTGACTCAGGCGGATTCGCGGATCACCAGGTCGGTCGGCAGGATCAGCGACGTCGGCTGTTCGCCGTCGATCAGCCGGACCAGCATCCGCGTCATCTCCCGGCCGAGCGCATCGATCGGCTGCCGCACGGTGGTCAGCGCGGGGTGCGTGTGCTGCGCGGTGACGATGTCGTTGAACCCGACCACCGCGACGTCGTCGGGCACCGAACGCCCACGCTCCCGCAGGACTTTCAGCGCCCCTGCCGCCATCGCGTCCGAGGCGACGAACACAGCGTCGAGGTCCGGGTGCTCGTCGAGTAGCCGCGCCATGCCTTCGATGCCGCTGGCCTCGCTGAAGTCGCCGTGCGCGACGCGGTGGTCGGGCAGTCCGGCCAAGGCGAGGGCCTCCCGGAACCCGAGGTAGCGGTTGACGCCGGCGTGCTGGTCGGTCTGGCCGGTGATCGTCGCGATCCGTTGCCGCCCAAGCGATAGCAGGTACTCGACGGCCTGGCGGGCGCCGCCCCTGTTGTCGGCGTCGACGTAGTGCGGGGGTGTGCGGTCCAGCGAGCGCCCGCCGTGCACGACCGGCACCTGGCCCTCGTCGGCGATCTTCGACAGTGGGTCGTTCTCTCGCAGCGCCAGCAGCATGACGCCGTCCGCGGCGCGCGACTGCAGGATCCGCGTCAGCCGGGAGCGGCCGCGTTCGGACGCCGCGAGCACCAGCATCAGCTGGAGGTCGGTCTCCTCGATGACGGCGTTGACCCCGGCGATCACCTCGGCGAAGAACTGGTTGGCGAACAACGCCGGGTCGTCGCTGGAGATGGCGAGCACCACCGCGCCGCGGCGGGCGGTGGCCAGCGACCGGGCCGCGGTGTTGGGCACGTACCCGAGTTCCTCGATGGCCCGCTGCACGGCTTCGCGCGCCTTCTTACTGACGTGCGGGGCGTTGTTGATCACCCGGGACACCGTGCCGGTGGACAACCCGGCCAGGCGCGCCACTTCCTCGAGCGTCGCCGGCCGGTTGCTCATCGTGCTCTCCCCCTGGTCGATCGGACGGTCAGCTTAACAAGGCTGTAAGCGCTCACAGGCCGTGCCGGGCGATGACGGCGGCGTACCAGCGGGCGCTGTCCTTGAGCGTGCGCTCCTGCGTCTCGTAGTCGACGTGCACGAGCCCGAACCGCTGCGCGTACCCGTAGGACCATTCGAAGTTGTCCAGCAGCGACCACGCGAAGTACCCCTTGAGCGGCACCCCCTGCGCGATCGCGGACGCGCAGGCGCGCAAGTGGTCCTTGAGATAGGAGACCCGCGCGTCGTCGTGCACGGGTTCGTGGAAGGCCGCGCCGTTTTCCGTGACGTACAGCGGAATGGCCGGATAGTCCCGGTTCAGCCGCGTCAGCAGCCGCGACAGGCCGCGGTCGTCGATCTCCCAGCCGATCGACGTCCGGGGGCGGCCGCCGTCCACTTGGGTCACCCGATCCGACCCGACGTACGCCGACGGCCGCGGTGCGCCCCCGCCGGCGACGAGCATGGGGGAGTAGTAGTTGATCCCGAGGAAGTCCAGCGGCGCGGAGACGGTCTTCAGATCGCCCGGCAGCACGTGGTCGAACGCCGTGACGCCGGCCAGGTCCGCCTGGATGTCGGCGGGGTACTCGCCGAGCAGCACCGGGTCGAGGAACAGCCGGTTCTGCATGCCGTCGATGCGGCGCGCGGCGTCGAGGTCGGGTTCGGCGCGGGACGTGGGGGAGACGTGCGTCAGGTTCAGGGTGAGGCCGATCGTGCTGTCCGGCATGGCTTCCGCGGCGAGGCCGTGGCCCAGCAGCAGGTGGTGGGCGGCGCGCACGGCGGCCGCGGGTTCCCGTCTGCCGGGTGCGTGCCGTCCGGTGGCGTAGCCGAGGAACGCCGAGCACCACGGCTCGTTCAGCGTCGTCCAGTGCGTGACGCGGTCGGCGAGCGCTTCGTGCACGATCGCCGCGTAATCGGCGAACCGTTGCGCGGTGTCGCGGTTCGGCCAGCCCCCGGCGTCTTCCAGCGCCTGGGGCAGGTCCCAGTGGTAGAGCGTCGGCCACGGCTGGATGCCGTGCTCCAGCAGCGTGTCGACGAGCCGCCGATAGAAATCGAGACCGCGTTGTTCGACCGCGCCGGACCCGTCGGGCTGGATCCGCGGCCAGGCGATCGAGAACCGGTAAGCGCCGAGGCCGAGCTTTTGCATGAGGGCGACGTCGTCGCGGTAGCGGTGGTAGTGGTCGGCGGCGACGGCGCCGGTGTCCCCGTTGTCGACCTTGCCCGGGGTGGCCGCGAAGGTGTCCCAGATGGACGGTCCGCGCCCGTCCTCGTCGACCGCTCCTTCGATCTGGTGACTCGAAGTCGCCGCGCCCCAGAGAAAACCGGGCTCGAAGGTGCTCACGCCTTGACCGCTCCTTCCATGATGCCGCCGATGATCTGTTTGCCGAAGGCCAGGAAGACCAGCAGCAGCGGGACGCAGGCGACGAGCGCGCCCGCGAACATCAGCGTGTAGTCGGTGTAGTAGCTCGTGGACAGCTGGTTCAGGGAGAACTGCACCGTCGGGTTGTCGTTCTCCAGCACCGCGATCGGCCAGAGGAACTCGTTCCAGGTGCTCATGAACGTGAACAGGGCGAGCACCGACGCGCCGGGCCGCAGCGCGGGCAGCACGACCGCGAGGTAGATCCGGAACGTGGAGCAGCCGTCGATGCGCGCGGCTTCGATCAGCTCGTCCGGCACCGAACGCTCGGCGTACTGCCGCATCATGAACACGCCGAACGCGGAGACGAGGAACGGCACGATGACGGCCTGCAGCCGGTTCTGCCAGCCCAGCTCCACCATGATCATGTACAACGGGATGATGCCCATCTGCACCGGGATCATCATCGTGCCGAGGATGACCACCAGCAGACCGTTGCGGCCACGGAAGCGCAGCTTGGCGAAGGCGAACCCGGCCAGGGTGCTGAAGAAGACCACGGAGACGGTGACGACCACCGACGCGATCGCCGAGTTCACCATGCCCGTGAGGAAGTTCGCCCCTTCGGCGGAGAACAGCCGGCCGATGTTGTCGAAGAGGTTGCCGCCAGGCACGAGCGGCGGTGGCCAGTCGCCGACGACGTCGTTCGTGCGGGTGGCGACCACGAACAGCCAGTACAAGGGGAACGCGGAGAGCACGATCCCCGCGATGAGCGTGAAGTAGACCAGGGGTGAAGTCTTCCGCATCACTTCGACGACCTCCGGGTGATGAGGAAATTGATGACCGCCAGGATGGTGATGAGCAGGAAGATCATCCACGCGATCGCGGAACCGTAGCCGAGGTCGGCGTCGCGGAAGGCCTTCTCGAACATGTACATCGAGACCGTCTGGAACTGCCGCAGCGAGCCGCCGGAGATGGCGTAGGTGCCCTGCCCGAAGATCAGCGGCTCGGTGAACAGCTGCATCCCGGCGATGGTCGACATGATCACCGTGAACACGATCGCCGGGCGGATCATCGGTACCGTGATGCTCCGGAACTGGCGGATCTTGGACGCTCCGTCCACTGTGGCCGCTTCGTAGAGCTCGCGGGGGATCGACTGCATGGCGGCGAGGTAGATCAGCGAGTTGTAACCGGTCCAGCGCCAGTCGACCATGACCGAGATGGCGATCCAGGAAGACCACTTGTCGGCACGCCAATCGATCGGGACCATGCCGAAGAGGTCGAGGATGCCGTTGACCATGCCGGCGTCGCGGTCGAAGATCTGGCTGAACACGATGCCGACCGCGGCCACCGACGTGACGGTCGGCAGCAGCACGCCCATCCGCAGCAGGAGCCGTCCCCGCAGCTTCTGGTTCAGCAGCGCGGCCACCACGAGGGCGAGCAGCAGCTGTGGCACTGTGGCCAGCACCAGCATGCCGAGGGTGTTGACGACCGCGTTCCAGAAGTCCGGGTCGCCGAAGAGCGTGGTGTAGTTGGCGAAACCGACGAAGCCGCCGTCCCCGCCCAGATCCCAGTCGTGCAGCGAGACCCACGCGGTGTACAGCAGGGGGAACAGGCCGAAGACGCCGAAGATTAGGAAGAACGGGGCGATGTAAACGTAGGGCGAGGCCTTGAGGTCCCATCGGGACAGCAGGCTGCCGCGTTCCCGGCGACGTGGCGGCGCCGGGTTTCGTTCGGCCGCGCGGGGCCGTTGCTGGGTGACCAACTGTGTGTCCTTTGTGGATGGAGCTGTGGAGGCCGGGCGGGGCGCGTCCGGAGTCGACCCGCGCCCCGCCGGCCGGCTACTTGACCAGGCGCTTGGCTTCGTCGACGGCCTTGCCCCAGGCCTCGTCCGGCTGGAGCTTGCCCTGTTCGACGGCGAGCAGCGCGTTGGTGAACCGGTCGCCGATGGCGACGTTCGCCGGGCCGAGATACACCGGCTTGACGGCCTTGGCGCTGGCACCGAAGATCTTCCCGACCGGGGCGTTGCCGAAGTAGGCGTTGGTCAGCCCCTGGACGGCGGGGTCGTCGATGGCCTGCGTCGAAGAGGGGAAGTTGCCTTTCGCCCCGAACGCGCCGATCTGACCCTTCGCGCTGGTCAGGAACTTCACCAGCTCGACGGCCTGGTCCTGGTGCTTGCTCTGCGTCGGTACGGAGAGGAACGACCCGCCGCGTACCGCGCCGTTGCCCGGCACCTTGGCGACATCCCACTTGTCCGCGTTCTCGGGACCTGCCTGCTTCTCGATGGTCGCCAGCATCCACGACGGGCAGGCGATGGTCGCGAACGTGCCCTTCTTGAAGCCTGCGTTCCACTGTGGACTGTACTGGTCGAGGTTCGCCGAAAGCCCGGCCTCGATCATTCCGACGGTCTGGTCGTAGGCGCCGCGCACGGCGGGATTGCTGTCCACGACCAGGTTGTTCACCTTGTCGTAGTAGGTGTGGTCGCCCTGCTGCATCAGGATGTTCTGATACATACCGCTGGAGGAGTCGTAGAACTTCGCCCCGGTGTTCGTGGTGAGGAAGCGCTTTCCGGTGGCCAGGTAGGCATCCCACGTCGGCCAGAGTGCGCCGACCTGTTCGCGGTCGGTGGGCAGGCCGGCCTTCTGGAACAGGTCCTTGCGGTAGCACATGCCCTGGGCGCCGATGTCGGTACCGAGTCCGATCAGCGCTTTCCCGTCCGAGGTCAGGGCCTGGTTCCACTTCCAGTCGAGGTAGTCCGGCTTGAGGGAGTCCGCACCCTTGTCGAGCAGGTTGACGAACTTGTCCGGCTTCGCGATGTACTGGCTGATGATGCCCTCTTCGAGCGCCACGACGTCGCCGGCGCCGGAGCCCGCGGTCATCCACTGCTGCAGCTTGGGCGTGTAGTCGCCCAGCTTCCCGATGTTCTCTTCCTTGATCGTCACCCCGGGGTGGGTGGCCTCGTACTCCTTGTACAGGGCGTCGTAGCCGAATTGGCTGAACGTCTTCACCACGAGGGTGACCGGGCCGGACGCGCTCTGCTGATCGCTCGCGCCGCCGCAGGCGGTGACGGCGACCAGGGTCCCGGCCACGGCGGCGGCCAGCAGTGTTCGCCTGAGTCTGGCAGGCATGAAAACCTCCACTTGCGAGGCCGATTCCGGAACCGCTAACAGTCCGTACGGCCTTCATCACGACTTTGTGAATACACCTTCACCTGCTGCGACGCTGCGGCTGTGCCGGTGGGACGCTCACTGGCTTGCGCCAAAATTGGAAGCGCTTACAGGACTGTAACCCGGAGTTGGTTTGGTTGGGAAGAGTCCTCTGTCAAGAGCTCGAGACGGTTGACACACCGGCCTTCCGGGGCGCACCATCCCGCACTGACGCTGTGGCGTGCCGGCCCCCCGACGATCCCCAGGAGATCCGGTATGTCCGTAAGACCCAGGCTGCTCGCGGCCTTTCTACCCGTGCTGTTCGTCGTGTCGCCGGCTCCGGCCGCGTACGCCGGCGCGCCGTACGAGCGGGTGCTCAACGGCACCTTCGACACGACCAAGGCCCCGTGGTGGAGCAGTGGGTCCACTCCGTCCCGAGTGGACACCGGCCGCCTGTGCGCCGACGTCCCGGCCGGCACGGTCAACCCGTGGGAATCGATGCTCGGCGAGAACGACATCCCCTTGGAGGCGGGTCAGCCCTACACGCTCCGGTTCACCGCGACGGCGTCCGCCGACGTCACGATCCGCGCCGGGCTCGGCCTCGCGGTGGCCCCGAGTACGACGATGTTCTCGAAGACCGCCGCCGTCACCGGTACCCCGAAGACGTTCACCTTCACCGGCAACTCGAGCCTGTCCACCTTGCGTGGCCAGGTGAACTTCCAGTTCGGAGGCGCCACCAAGGCGTACACGTTCTGCGTGGACGACGTCTCGCTCACCGGCGGCGCCATCCCACCCGGCGGTGGCCGCGACTTCGGCTCGCCCGTGCGAGTCAACCAGGTCGGGTACGCCACTTCCGGACCGAAGCAGGCGTCCATTGTGGACGCCGCGACAAAGCCGGTGCCGTGGCAACTTCGCGACAGCACGGGCAAAGTCGTGAAGAAGGGACAGACCCGGGTCCAGGGTGACGACTCGGCCTCCGGTGACCACGTGCACCTCGCGGACTTCGGCGACTACCACAAGGAAGGGACCGGCTACACCCTCGCGGCCGGCTCGGCCGTGAGCGAGCCGTTCGACATCTCCCGCAACCCCTACGACGGCCTGCGCAAGGACTCGCTGGAGTACTTCTACCTCGTCCGCAGCGGCGCCCCGATCGACGCCGCGTACGTCGGTGACGCCTACGCCCGGCCCGCCGGGCACATCGGCGTCGCGCCCAACAAGGGTGACACGTCCGTGCCCTGCCTGCCCGGGACCTGCGACTACTCCCTGGACGTCAGCGGTGGCTGGTACGACGCCGGCGACCAGGGCAAGTACGTCGTCAACGGCGCGCTCGCGGCGTGGCAGCTGATGGACAGCTATGAACGGTCACTGTCCACAGGTGACTGGCCGAGTCTGAAAGACGGCCTGCTGAAGGTGCCCGAAGCGGGCAACCGTGTCCCCGACGTGCTCGACGAGTCACGCTGGGAAGTGGAGTTCCTGCTGAAGATGCAGGTCCCGGACGGGCAGCCCTTGGCGGGCATGGCCCACCACAAGATCCACGACCTCGCCTGGACCGCGCTGCCGACCCAGCCCCATGCCGACGCGCAGCCGCGCTACCTGCACCCGCCGTCCACCGCGGCGACGCTCAACCTGGCCGCCGCGGCCGCTCAGTGCGCCCGCGTCTGGCAACCCTACGACCGTGTGTTCGCTGCGAAGTGCTTGGCAGCGGCCAAAACGGCGTGGCAGACCGCGCTCGTGCATCCGGCGACGTACGCGCCGGACGAAGACAGTGTCGGCGGCGGCGCGTACGACGACACGGACGTCACCGACGAGTTCTCCTGGGCCGCGGCGGAGCTGTACGCGACGACCGGCGACCGTGCTTACCTGAAGTCCGTCACCACGAAGATCACCGCGGACGGGTTCTCCTGGCGGGACACCGGCGCGCTGGCCGACCTTACGATCGCCCGGCTGCCGTGGCGCTTCCCGCTCGGCCGGGTGCTGGCCGCGCGGCAGCGGATCCTGGCCGTCGCCGACCAGTACGTGCGCAACATCGGCTCGCAGGGCTACCCGAACCCGTTCAAGTCCGCGGCCTACCCGTGGGGCTCGACGAGCTCCACCACCAACAACGCACTGGTGATCGCGACGGCCTACGACCTGACGCACCGGCCCGGCTACCGGGACGCCGTCCTCGAGTCGATGGACTACCTGCTCGGCCGCAACGGGCTGAACCAGTCGTTCGTCACCGGCTACGGCGAGCGGGCCAGCACCAACGAGCACAGCCGGATCTGGGCGCACCAGCTCGACCCGAAGCTGCCGGCCCCACCGCCGGGCTCGTTGGCCGGCGGTCCGAACAGCGGGCTGCAGGACCCCGTCGCCCAGCAGAATTTGCCCGGCTGCGCGCCCGCGAAGTGCTACATCGACGACATCTTCTCGTACTCCACGAACGAGACGGCGATCAACTGGAACTCGTCGCTCGCCTGGATCGCGGCCTTCGCCGCGAGTAAGTAGGCCCACCCGCCGCAGGCTCCGCCGCACCCACCCGCGTGCGGCGGAGCCGACTCCTGGGCCCGCGGCAGCCCGTCCCCTAGGAAACGCCGCGCCACATCGATCATCACTGGTGAAAGGTCGATTCCGAACGCGGCGATACCCAGTTCGTGCAAGTGAGCGGTGACGTGCCCCGGCCCGCAGCCCACGTCCGCCACGGAACCGCCGCCAGCGATGCGCACCATGTCGGCGAACAACGCCAGAGCTGCTCGCAAGTACGGCTGCTCGGCCATGGCGCTGCGCGTCTGGTCGGCATAGCTGACCGCGACTGTGTCGTAGGAGGTCCGGGTGTCTGTCAACCAACCGTCCGCGTTCACGTCCGACACCGTAGGCGATGATCACGACAAGTTCAGAGAAGCTTGTGTCAGATGCTCGCTCCTTCGACCTGACCCGGCCCAATGGGCACGGCTTGCCGAGATCCGCGACAACTTGATCGCCCGAATCGCCGAAGCCGACACGGAAGGCTGACTCGGCGAGGTCGAAGGCCTCCAGGTCAGCCTGGCTTCCGCCAGCTCGATCGGGGCCACGGGCGGCATACGGCCGTGGACCTTGGCATCCTCACCACGTCTGGTGATCGATGAACCCACGAAGGTGGGCTGCCGCATGACCCTCAACCAAGATCGAGAACAAGTTTCAAAGCGGCGTGCATCAAACGCCCTTCAGAACACGATCAAGTGCCGCCCGGCCCGCAGGTCCCCAGTTCGGCTTACCGCCGGGAAGGCCCCGATCTCCGTTCTGTCCCATGAGCATCAGGAAGAGGCTCTTCATAGCGGCCAGCCCGCGGGCGCGCAGGATCGCCGCCTCGTCTGCTTGCGCGTACATGTCGAAGAACCGTGAGGCCGTGCCCGCGGGTAGCAGCACCCATGCGGCGGCGAGGTCCCACGCGGGATCGCCGGCGAACATGTCACCGAAGTCGACGATGCCCGAAAGCGTTCCGTCCGAGACGACGACGTTCGCGGGATGGAGGTCGCCGTGCACCCATACCGGCGGGCCCTCCCACGCGTGGGCCGCGACGGCGTCGTCCCAGACGGTCCGGACGTCGGCAGCGATGTCGTCGGGGGTAACGGCCTGGAAGAAGTTCTCGAAGCCGTCCGTGCAGTTCCTGGGATGGGCTCCGCGGTCTGTGGCGATCGGTGCCTCGGCGGGTGCCTCCACATGGAGCGCCTGGAGGAAGCCCGCCAGCGTGTCGGCCGCGTGGGTGCCGCGGCTGATCGTGGCGTGGTCCAGCGGCTCGCCGGGAACCCACGTCATCACGGTCCAGTGTTTGGGGAAGCGCTCGGACGGTTCGCCGAACCGCACCGGGGTCGGCACCGGGAGCGGCAGGCGCGGGGCCAGCACGGGTAGCCACCGCCGTTCCTTGAGCTGGAGCTCCGGGGTGGGGTCCATGCGCTGCATGCGCACGGCCAACTCGTCCCCAAGGCGCCACATTTGGTTGCCCCAGCCGCCCGCGACCTCGCGGATGGTCAGCCCGGCAAGGTCTGGATGTTGGTCTTGCAGCAGGTCGCGGACCAGATCTGCGGTGACCTCGATCTCGGTGTCAGCCATGCGAAGTCACAGTACTGAGGCAGCAGGTGGAGCGGCTCTCGCTCTCCGGACCCGGCCGCGGCTGCTGGAGATCATCGCCAACCTCCGCGAACGCATCGAGGAAGCCAAGAGCAACGGCTGGCTTGGAGCGGTCACCGGTTTGCAGACCAGCCTGAACGAAGCAGCCCGCAAGCTGGTCAGCCTCGACCGAGCCCACGAACGCCAACCGGCCGGGACTGTCAACCTCGGCCTGCCGATCATCGTCGAACCGAAGCCCTAAACCGACCTTGGGACCATTCAGCTGAAGCTTGACACGAGGACCGGACCGTCCACATAGGACAACGTCCGGTCCTCTGCTTAAAAGCGACGATCAGATGGCGCGAATGACGTCTGAGACCAGCATGGGCGCTTGCGGGAGAACGCGCTGCGCATATGAGACCAGCTCGTACCCTTCAGGCGAACATGCCAGGCTGCCGCTACCCGGCCAGGTTAAGGGTTTCACCGGCCGGCTGCCCTGCGACTGGCGGCCCGGAAGGCGACGGCGGAGTGGGGCCGGCGAGTACCGGGTCGGCGCCGCCCTGGTCGAGCCGGAACGGCGGATAGCGGTCGGTCATCAGTGCGGTGTAGGCGGCCACACGCAGCGCCCAGCGGTCTATGCCGAGCACGAAGTCATACAGCGGCTTCGGGTACCCGCCGGTGAACAACAGTACGATCGCGGCGATCAGCAGGAGCAGCGTGACGAGGCCGGCGCCGCTGGAGCCGGTGTTCCAGCCAAAGTCGGTGGTAGCGCCGGAGCTGGCCCACAGCCCGCCGCCGACGAGGATCGACAGCACGATGAAGTGCGGCAGGGCCAGCAGCCACCACTTGACCAGTACGAGGCCCCGGGACAGCCGCTCAGGGTAGGGCACGTCGAGGTGCGCCGGGTAGTCGGCCACCTCGGCGAGGGTGAAGGGCGGATAGCGGTCGGTGCCCAGTGCGCCGTAACCGTAGTAGTTCACCCGCCAGCTCCAGCGCAGCACGCCGACGTTGAAGTCGAACAACGGTCGCGGATAGCGCGCGGTGATCAGAATGGCGAAGAACGCGATCACGCTGACTACACAGAAGGCGACCCACAGGAAGAACAGCACGACGACGTGCGGGATCAGTAACAGCCATTTGACCAGCCACAGGCCGCGGGAGCCCGACGGCTCGAGCGCCGCGTCGACGCGGACCGGGTAGGGCGTACGGGGATCGGTCATGGTGTGCTCCCTGAGGCTGGTGTCCGGGGGAGGACAGAGACGACGAGCTTGCCTCGGGTCTTCCCGTCGAGCAGGTGGCGGATGGCCGCGGCGACCTCGCCCAGTGGGTAGGTGTGGTCGATCGCGGGGGTGACCTTTCCGTCCTCGATGAGCGCGCCGAGCGCGATCAGGTCGACGGCGTTCTCCTTCGCGACGAAGGTGCCAAGCTGCTGGCGGACGAACGGCGAAAGCAGCTTCGCCCGGATCTGGCGGTCGCTGCCGCCGAGCAGCCGGCCGCCGCTCTCTCCGCCGACGATGACCAGTCGTCCTCGTGGTGTCAGAACCCGCCGTAGATCGGACAGCCGGGCGTTGCCGCCGATGTCGAGGACGACGTCGTAGCGGTGTCCGCTGTCGGCGAAGTCGGCACGGGCGTAGTCGATGACGTGGTCGGCGCCCAGGGCTCGGACCATCTCCACCTTGCCGACGCTGCAGACACCGGTGACGTCCGCGCCGAATGCCTTCGCGATCTGCACAGCGAACGTACCGACACCGCCCGAGGCGCCGATGATCAGCACCTTCTCACCGGCCCGGACGCGTCCGTGGTCGCGGACCGCCTGCAGGGCGGTTGCCCCCGAGACCGGGACGGCAGCAGCCTGTTCGAAGGAGAGGTTCGCTGGCTTCGGGGCGAGCTTGCCGGGGCGAGCGATCGCATACTGCGCGAAGGTGCTGGTGGACATCCCGAACACCTCGTCGCCCGGGGCGAAGCCGGTGACGCTGCGGCCGACCGCCTCGACCGTTCCGGCCAGGTTCCGGCCTGGGTTGGCGCACTTCGGGCGGCGCAGTCCGAAGCCTGCGAGCCGGATCGGATAGGGCAGGCCGGACATGATGTGCCAGGTGCCCCGGTCCACGCTGGCCGCGCGCACCCCCACCAGGATGTCGTCGTCCCCCATGGTGGGTGTGTCGATCTGCGCGACCCGGAAGAGGTCCTCGGGAGCGGAGCTGTAGCGGTCCTGCACGACCGCCGTCATCGTTGCTCCTCCGGTCTCGCGAGGGGGACCCCTGAGTCTGTCGAGGTGCGTTGAGCGCATCGTGACCTTCCCACTTTCATTGTTGATCTCTGCACGGTGTACCTGATTTGTACGCCGTACAAAGAACCGTCTACCCTGCTGGTACCGAAGTCAAGAGGAGGAAGGCACCATTGTCCGAATCAGGTAGGCGACGCCCTCGCGGTCCGCGGCGCGCCCTCACCGAGAACGAGATCCTCGACGCGGCGCTGAGCCTGCTCGACCACGGCCCGGATGCGGCGTCCGTGCGGGCGATTGCCGCGCGGGTGGGCGTGGCCCCGAACGCGATCTACACCTACTTCCCGGACAAGGCCGCCGTGGTCAACGCGCTCGTCGAGCGGCTGCTCGGCGAGGTGGACCACGACGTCTTCGCCGACCGTGCGCAGCCCTGGCGCGAACGCGTGGAAGCGCTGGCCCTGGAACTACGAGCAAAACTGTCCGCACATCCGGGCGCGGTCAGCCTGATGGTCGGCAGCCGACTGGATGGGTCCAACGCGCAGGCCCTCACCGAACGGCTCCTGCAGGTGCTGGCCGACGCCGGACTCGACCCCACCGACGCTGCGCGGGCGTCCTACCTGCTGATCGTCTACATCTTCGGCTCGCTCGTCCTGGAAGTCGCCGATGTGCAGCACAAGGTCCCGCTGCCGGCGGAGTCGGAACGGATCGCCACCCGCCAGCTCGCCTTCTCGGCGAGGCCGCCTGAACACTTCCCGCACAGCGCCGCGGCGGCGGCGACGATGGCCGGCTACATCTCCACCGAGCAGTACCTCTGGGGCCTTCGCCGGATCCTCGAGGGCCTCACCGCCCGAGTGGCTATGGAGCGGGAGTCCGTCGGATCCGACTGAGCCGCCTCCCCTCGACCCAGCCCGCAAGCTACTACCGTCTTCAGAATCGCCGCCGCGTCCTCGCGTTGCGGATGGGCTCTCGTGAAGAGTCGGTGATCAGGCAGAGCTGGCGCGCGGTGAGCAGACCGGCCCGCTCAGCCCGAGGACGAGGCCGCGTTACGGGCCGCGGGCGGCCAGGAGCTCGTCGACCAGTACAAGCGGGCCCAGGAGGCGGCCGGCAAGACCGTCATCGACTGGATCATCGAAAACGGCGGCCAGATCCTGGTCGACCTGTTCATCGGTGGGATCAAGGCGTGCCTCAACGACCTGGGCATCGTCAACTGCATCCTCGGCGCCATCGACCTGGCGTCCCTGGGGCTGGTGGCCTTCAAGGCCTTCAAGGCCTTCAAGGCCTTCGAGGTCGGCAAGGCTCTTTGGCGCATCGGAAGCGGCCTGGGGAAGTTCATCGAAGAGGGCAACGCGGCACGCCGGACGATCCAGGAGGGGGTCTCCGCGATGAGCTCGGCACGAATGGCGTGCTGAACTTCGCGGCCGACACCGCCGGCTGGTGCCTGCCTAAGGGTGGCGGCGGAGCGACGGTCGCCGGCCGCTGGTTCACCGAACACGCCTTGGAGCGGATGGCGCCTCGCACTGCGGAGGTGATGGACGAGCTGGAGGCCAGGTTCAACCGCCGAGTCGCTGCCCAAGGGGACAAGCTCAACGATCCCGTGAAGTACAAGAAGTTTTATGAGGAGAACTATCCCGCCCCGCGAGGCGTGCCGCCATCCGTCGTGGCGGCGGAGATCGCCAACCCCGGTTCCACGAGCCGCGCTAAGGTAACCCTCAATGACCTGGGTGACGTGGTGACGGTGATCTTGGTATGGGTGATTTCGACGACGGCGACGAGACGTCGGTGACCATCGGCTCGAAGGCCGGTGATCGCCTGATAATCACCGTGGTGGGCCGGATGCACATCGACGCCACCGACTTCTCGGACGGGAACTGGCTCTTCAGTCCGGTCGACGTCGCGGCGGGCGGGTTCACCGCCCGGGTGCCCGCAGGGTTGCGGGCCGAGGAGTTGCGGGCCTTCCGGGAAGAGCTCGCGAAGGCTTACGACGATTTCGGTGGTGTCGCGCGGTTGAAGTCTATGGAGGACTGGCTCGAACTGACCGTCACTGTGGCCAAGTCCGGGAAGGTGGCAGTCGAAGGGCTGGCCATCGACGGACACGGGACGGGGAACAAGCTGTCCTTTCGCATCGGTGACCTCGACCAGTCCGAACTGCCCGCGATCGTGGACGCTCTGTCCGCGATCGAGGCAGAATTCCCGGTGGTCGGCAAGCGCTGACGTCCGGCCGCAGCTCGGTGAAGGCTTCAACACTCCGCGAGCTTCCTCTCCAGACCACCTGGACGAGGCCGGTTCCGTGCCGGCGGATCTGGCTGCGCGACGGCTCCAACACCTTCGTTGTGGACTACGAGTTCAGCGGTTACTCCGACGTCGCCGTGGACGCCGTCGAGTCACTGCCGTATCTCATTGCGCCCGCCCGCTCCCTGAGTCAGAACGACAGATGATCACCCGAAGGAGTGGGAACGCCCTGTTCCTGGGCGGATCAGAGCCTCGCGTTCCCGACGAGGAACCCCGGAACTCGCGGGTTATCTCTTACTCCACCGAGGCCGCAGGACAAACCCTCAGCGCGCCGTCCTTTCAGGACAGTAAGGCCTCCGCGACTTCAGAACCCGCCGCCCCAGCTCGAAACCAGCAGCACACCGGCGACCGGTTCCCACACAACAGCATTCAGGAATCGGCGAACCGACCCACTTCCGTCCAGTTTGTACTCGTAGGCAATGTCTGACCCGGTGGCGAGCCGGCCGCCGTCGGGCTTTGCTAGCATCGGCTCGATCCACGCCGGGGCAGCAAGGACCCCCAACAAGCACGTCACCTTCGGATATGGGCCGCACTTCTGTATCGGCGCCTTTCTGGGCCGCGTCCATGTCAGCGCGATATTGGGCGGACTACGTGACCTAGTCGGCGGCATCCGGTTGACGGCACCGGCACAGCGGCTCCATTCGAACTTCGTCTACGGATATCACACGGTGCCCGTCAGTTTCGTCCCCGAACTCTGAGGCCGGGTGGCATCGTCCCTTCGCAACGCAGGGAGCTTTCTGCCGTCGACAGCAAGGTTTTCGTCATGCCGGTCAACCGTATTGCGGAGCTCTTTTCACCATGTTGACGGCTGCCAGGAACCCGTCTTCGCTGGGTTCCTGTGCCTCCAGCACCAAAGCCTCCCATGCGCTGTCATCGCCGAACCAGGTGCGGACAAGGAGCGAGGCGCTTGGCAACGAGATCATCCGTGAACTCTAGGGCAAAGCGCCGGGCTCCTTCGGGTCCGGAAAATACCTAGTCCTCCTGGCGGTCGGTGAAAGTCACCAGGATCTCGTGGAGATTTGTGGCGCTGAGAGTGTGTTGTGGTCGAGTTGTTACGGTTCGGCGATTGAGCTTGCCCCGCATTGTCCAATGCGCTGTGGTTCTGACCGATGGAGGGCACCATCTGTGCTTTCCTGACTGTTTTCAGCCAGAGCACGGCAGGTGTTGGAGTCTTTGCGGGACTCATCCGAGGCTGTCGGTCTTCACGCGACCAGCGCGCTGTACACCCTGAAGGAGTACGACTCAGGTCGACTTCGCTGATGCCGGGCCTTCGTAGCGGAGCGCTCCTTGTCTTGTGCTGTGAGCAAGCTGTTGGCTGACAGTTCGCCTTGCCCATTCCGCGACGTTGGCTGTTGGTCGGGTTGCCCGTGGATGCTGAGTTCGCATGGAGCTCAGGTACTTGGAGTCGTTCCTGGCCATCTCCGAGGAACTGCATTTCGGCCGTGCCGCGGTGAGGCTGCATATCTCGCAGCCGTCGTTGAGCCAGCACTTGCAGCGCCTGGAGCGTTCGGTCGGTGTGCGGTTGGTCGACCGCGGCCCGCATCAGGTGGCGTTGACCAGCGCGGGCGAGGTTTTCCGGGCGGAGGCACGCCGTCTGCTGGAGGGACTGCGGGATGCGGTCGAGATCACCAGAGAGGTCGCCACGGGGCAGGCCGGCACGGTTCGGGTCGGGTTCAACTACCCGGCCGGGCGGCGAATCCTGCCGCCGACCCTGAGCGGGATGGCACGCACGTATCCGCGGTTACGGGCCGTCCTGGTCGAGAAGCGTTCCGGTCCGCAACTGGCCCACCTCGCCGCCGGCGAACTCGACGTGGCACTTGTGTTCGGCGCCCCGGCCGATCCGTATTTCGCCTCCCGGATGGTGTTCCGCACCCCGCTGATGGCCTTGGTCGCCGCCGGGCATCCACTGGCGGCCCGGCGTGCCGTGCCCTTCGCGGAACTGGCAGAGCACCGCTGCATCCTGTTCAACCGCGACCTGAGTCCGGCTTCGCACGATGCGCTGACAGAGGCGGCGGAGCAGAACGGGATCACCTTGGACGTGGTGGACGAAGTGGACGACTCGCTGGCGACGGCGATGGTCGTGGCGGCCGGTTCGGTGGTCGGTTTCGCATCCGCCGCCCGCGCGGTCGAAGCGGTCGGGATGGGGCTGGCCGCCGTGGCGCTGGTCGATCCAGAGCCCATGCTGGACATCTGCGTCGTGTGGCCGGCGCGGGAGGCGGTCACGACCGCGCGCAGCTTCCTGTCGTGTCTCGAAGCGGCCGGCCCGTTCACCGCCGCAGGCTGATGGTCGCGCATACCACGATTGACAAACCCAATCGTCGATTCGGAACTTTCGCGTTGCCGGCGAAAATGCTGTTGGAGATGCTGGACCCGCGAGCAATCCCGCCGCCTTCGACGGGAAGTCGTCGATAACACAGAAACCGGAAATCATTGATGAACGTCACGATCCTGGGCTGCCGATCGGGCATGCCGGCGCACGGCCAGGCCAGCTCCGGTTACCTGGTGTCGATCGGTGGCGGCGCGGAGGAGACCCGAGTGCTACTGGACTGCGGCCCGGGCGTGGCGACCGCGTTGAGCAGCCTGATCGACCCGGCGATGTTGGATGCCATCGTGCTCAGCCATGTGCACCTGGACCACTGCTACGACCTGCTGCCGATCGGCAAGTCGCTGCTCGCGAAGGGACTGAGCTACCCCACCGCCGGGCGGCCGCCACAGTCCTCAGTGGAGATACGCCGTGTTCCGCTGTACGTCCCCGCAGGTTCGGCGGCGCTTTTCCATCGACTCGCCGCGCTTTTCCCCGTGACCACGGTCCCTGCGCTCGACCGCGCCTTCGAATTGGCCTTCGACATGCACGAGTATGACCCGGGCGACTATTTCACGGTCGGCTCGGCTGAAGTTCATCTGGAACTGCTTGCGCACGCCGCGCCGAACTGCGGTGTCCGGGTCAGCTGCGCCGACGGCACGCTCGCCTATACCGGGGACACCGGCCGCACCCCGGCACTGCGCACGCTGGCACGTGGCGCCGATCTGCTGCTCGCCGAATGCACGTTGAGCGAACCCGATTCGGGCCCACACGGGCACCTGTGCGCTGAAGACGCGGCCGACGTCGCCGCCGACGCCGCCGTGGGGCAACTCGTGCTGACCCATTTCGGCACGGCCGATCCGGACTGGCTGGAGGCGAGCCGCCGCCGCGCCGCCGTTCGATTCGGCGGTCCCGTGCACATCGCGACACCGTCCGCCCGCTTTCCCGTCCGCTCCGCCCGAGAGGCAATGCTGTGACCAGTATCGCGAAGAAGAGAACACGTATCCGCCGGCTTTCGCTCCTGGCGGCGCTCGTGGCCGTCGTGACACTAACCGCCGCCGGTTGTGGAACCAGCGGCACCGATGCCGCCAGTAGTGGCACGATCACCCTGTCGTTCCTGTCCTACAACTACGGCACGGCCGATCTCGGCGGTCAGGGCACGCAACAGCTGATCGACGAGTTCGAGGCGGCCAACCCGGCCATCAAGATCGAACCCCAGGGAGTCGCGGTCGCCGACGTACTGACCAAACTGCGCTCGTCGGCGCTGGGCGGCAACGGTTTCGACGTGGCGCAGGTGGGCTGGAGCAAGATGGCCGTGGCTTACCAGAGCCTGCCGATCACGCCCGTGCAGAAGATCGCGCCGGCCCAGGACTGGCAGGACACCGCGGCCGGGTTCAACCAGGCGGTGCTCAAAGCCACCCAGCATGACGGCATGACGGTCGCCATGCCCTACACCATGTCCATTCCGACCCTGTTCTACAACGCGAACCTGTTCCGCGCCGCCGGGCTCGACCCGGCCGACCCGCCAGCAACCATGGACCAGGTGCGCGCCGACGCACTGGCGATCGTCCAGCACGGAGCGCAGGGCGTCTACTTCGACGTGGCCAACGCCAGTAAGTCGGACTTCCTCACCCAGTCCCTTGTGGACAGTAATGGTGGTTCCGTCGTCGACGCGGACGGTAAGGTCACACTCGACCAGCCGCCCGCCGTGCAGGCGCTGCAGACCATGGCGGACCTGACGCGCTCCGCGGCGCAACCGGGAGTCAAGGAGGCCGACGCGCTCGCCGCGTTCAAGGCGGGCAAGCTCGGCATGCTGGTGACCTCGACCGCGGTTCTCACCGGGCTCGACTCGGCCGCGGCCGGCAAGTTCCCGGTGCTGGCCACGGGCTTTCCCAGCTTCGGCGACAAGGCGCCGCGGCCGACTTACTCCGGCGCCGGGCTGGTCGTGCTGTCCAAGGACACAGCCAAGCAGCAGGCCGCGTGGAAGTTCATCCAGTTCCTGACCAGTGCACAGGCCTTCACCACGATCACCACCAAGATCGGCTATCTGCCATTGCGGCCGTCGGTGGTGACCGATCCGCGATATCTCAAGACTTACTTCGACTCCGACAAACGCCTGCTCCCCGCATTACACCAGCTGGACACGCTGACCCCGTACACATTCTTCAGCGGTCCGAAGGCGGACCAGGCGGTACAGGCGTTGCAGGATCAGGCAGTGGCACCGATCGCGCTGCAAGGCGCCGACGCCCAGCAGACGCTGCACGCCGTCGCGGGCACGATCCGGGGCCTGCTCGGGCAATGACGAACAGATTCGCGCGGCGGCGATCGGGCGCCCTCGGCTATCTCACCCCATTGCTCGTGGTGCTGGCGGTATGGGTGTACGGGCCGTTGGTGTTCACCGTCGTGCTCAGCGTGCTCGACTGGGACGGTAGCGGGACGCCCACATTCGCCGGTATGGACAACTTCGCCGAGCTGTTCGCCCGGCCCGAGTTCCCCGCCGCATTACTGCATACGGTGGTGCTGGTGGCGTGCGTGCTTCCCTTCGCCACCGTGGTTCCGATGAGCCTGGCGATCATGCTGTGGAAACAGCCAGGACGGGCCAGCTCGGTCTACCGCGCGTTGCTGTTCCTGCCCGTCGTGCTCGCGCCGGTCGCCACGGCGCTGGCGTGGCAGTTCGTGCTCAATCCGCTGGGCGGTGTGCTGGACGAAACCCTTGGCCTGCTCGGCCTGGGCCCGGTGGACTGGCTCGGTGACCCCGCCACGGCGCTGCCCACGATCGCGGTGATCACCGCCGAAAAAGTGATCGGGCTCAACGTGCTGCTCTACGGTGCCGCCCTGGACGGAATCGACCGGCAGAGCCTCGCTGCCGCCAGCCTCGACGGGGCGACCGAATGGCAGACTACCCGGCACGTGGTGGTCCCGCAGCTCTGGCCGATCACCGGCCTGCTGGTCGGACTGTGCGTCGTGCTGGCCGGCCAGTGGGCTTTCACCAACGTGGCTGTACTGACGCAGGGAGCACCCAACGGAACGACGGACAACGTCTACTACCGGCTCTACACCTATGGCTTCACGTTCTTCGACAACGGTCTGGCGTCGGCCGCGGCAGTGGTGCTGATCGTCTTGCTTGGGCTGCCGTTGGCGATCCGCGCGCTGCTGCGCCGGCGTGCCGGCACGGTCGTCTCGTGATCACCCCCCGCGGCCCGTGGCGGCGCGCCGGTCGGCACGGGCTGCTCGGGCTGGCCTGCTTCGTGCTGCTGTTCCCTGTCTTGTGGGCGCTGTCCGGCTCGTTCAAACGGCCCGACGATCTCTTCGCCGCCGATCCGTTGCCGTCGCCGGTCAGTCTGGACAACTACCAGGTCGCCATCGAACAGTTCCCGCTGCCGCGCCTGCTGCTCAACACCCTGATCACCGCGGCCGGGGTCACCGCCGGCGATCTCGTGATCGCGACACTGGCCGCGTACGCGTTGGTGCGGCTGCGTTTCCGAGGTAGCGCCGCGCTGCTGGCCACCATTGTCGTCGCGCTGCTGATCCCGGCGCAGACACTGATAATCCCGCAGTTCCTGCTGGTCGCCCGGTTGCACTGGCTCGACAGCTATCCCGGGTTGATCATGCCACAATTGGGTGGCTGTGCACTCGCGGTCCTGCTGCTGCGCCAGAATATCCGGGCGATTCCGGACGAGTTGTTCGCCGCGGCGCAGCTGGACGGCGCGAACTCGCTCCGGACTCTGTGGCACGTGGTGCTTCCGCTGCTGTGGCCGGCGCTGGGGGCCGTCGCGATCCTCCAGTTCATCACTACGTGGAACGAGTACCTGTGGCCGATGCTGGCCGCGCCGACCCCGCAGCACACGACGATCCAGATGGGACTGACCTTGTTCACCAACACAGAAGGATCCAACCCCGGCCCACTGCTCGCCGCCGCGATGCTCGCCACGTTGCCCGTTGTCGCCGTGTATCTGGTGGCCGCGCGCCGGATCACCGCCGCTTTCCTCCATTCCGGGCTCCGATAACCGCAACCGACCTGTCCGCGACCAAGTTGAGGGGGCTCAGGAACGTACGCATCCTGGGGCCACATGCGTCTTCCGCTATGCCAACGCAACCTGATGCTGTCCCGTCGGCGTTCGATACCGATCTGCCGAGCAGCGAAGCACGGTCACGAGGCGAGGTTCTCGCGGGCTCCGTTGAAGAGCCGGTGAATGATGTTCTCGCCCCAGCGCCTCTGCCGACCACTTCGTATGTACTACAGCTGGAAATGCTGCGTGCGATCTACCACGAGCTGCGGCATGGAAACGATCAGGCGGCCAAAAGCATGGCGGTGGTCGCGGAGCAGACGAAAGCAACGGCCGACCTGGCCGCCCAGCTGGAGAAGGTTGCGCAACACCTCGGCGATTGGTAGACACCGACGCGATTATCGAAACTTCTAGGTCGAGCCGGTGCAGTGATACTCCTTGATGGAGATCGACTCGGCTCCGACGCGCATCCGGTTAGTGACGTGGGTCCTGTTCGGCTCTGAACGCGGCGTAGACCCATGTCGTTGACCACGGTCGACCGCAGGGGCGAGGAAGATAATGTGATGAGTCAGCCACCACGGCTTTACCTGTGACCTGCCATCCAGCGATGGAAACCGAGCACCCCCGCAGACATCCAGAACGCCATCGACAACGGCGCTGGAAGAACGGCACTGGCTCGATGTCAAGCTCAAGCTCAACCACGACAAGCATGACAAGGTGGAACTCGCCCGCGACGTGGCGTCGTTTGCCAACGACGGCGGTGTTTACGTGATCGGAGTCCTGGAGGACAAGCCGACTGGCAAGCTCACGCTGGTGCCGACGAGGTTGGCGGGCTTGGCCGAGACCGTCGAGCAGATCCTGCATCAGTGCTGTGATCCACCGCTGTTTGTGCAGCCGACCGTCATCAACTGCGGCTCGTGACACCAGGATCCGGCAGAAGCCGTTGAGAGTAGCCATCCAGAAATCAGATGCTCTGTCCAGCCCCACGGGACCGCGACCCCAGTCCAGTGCACCTCCACAGAATGATCCAACGCGCCTCGCAGCGCCGACGCATCCGCCTGGCGATCATCATCGAGTCGGACCACCAAGTCCGGACCCACTCCGAGTGGGATGTTCCGTTCACGAACGGCGCCGACACAGCGCATCGGCATGAATCCGTCTTCCAAGACGGACCGGCTACGCAGGATCGCTTCGAAGGTGACTGTTCGGATTAGCCCGAGTATTCGCAGAGGCACCACCAAAACGCCCGTCCACTGCCAACTGCTCCCACCAGTGCCCTCGGGATATCCCACGCGCCAGCAGTGACCACGATCCGGTCGAACGTCGAACGTCGAACGTCCGGGCGCACCGAGCATACCGTCTCCGTGTAGCACCGTCACGACCGTGCCCAACCCGCTCAACGCTGTACCCGCTGCGGCCGCCACGGCTTCGTCATACTCGATCGTCGTGACGGAACCAGCCGGCCGACCGGCCAGGAAAGAAGCGCGGCGTTATACCCAGTCCCAACACCGATCTCAAGAACCCGATGCCCCGGACGAACGTCGAGCTGCTCAAGCATCCCGGCGACCGTGCCGGGCGCAGAGGCCGAGCTGACCGGCACCCCGTTGTCGTCGCGATGGGTCACCACTGGGTCGGGCCCGTAAGCGCGCTCCAGCGAGACTTCCGGGACGAACACATGTCTCGGCACCGGCCGCATCGCGGCATCGACATGGCCGCTTAGAACCGCGCCCCACGGCCGCAGGTCGTCGACCATCGCGTTCCTCAGTTTATCCGCTGCAGCGGTCTCCTCAAGACTCACCTCACCCAAGCGTAGTTCGTCGGACGCGAGCCGTTCTGGTCACCTCGTAACTTCACCGTCGTCGATACCGCCGACCTTCCCCGGCTCGCGTACCTGACGCGAGTCTGCGACTGCGAAGGCGACTTCTGGCGTTTAAAGGGACCGACGCTCTGGCAGAGCGAGGACGACCCCACGCTCGTGGTCACCGACGAAGACTTCCTCGCCGACGCGCTGCACGACGCCCGACGGCTGGCCGACCAGCTGATCAACCTCACCGTCACCTTCGCAGGGGAGGCCGGCGCCACTGCCCCAGCGATCGGACGGGCGTTGGGAGGCATCAGTGGCTCAGCGGTGCGGAAGAAGTACCTGAAGGTGGTCGATTCCCGACCCGGTCCGAACCGTCCCGCTCACACCGAGACCGGCCGCGATGAATGGAGTGTCGACTGGTAAAAACCTGCGGACCGGGTCTGGGTCATCCGAGCCCGTGTTCGGCTGCGCCGGGATACTCCCATCCAGCGCAACGGTCGTTCTGGCGTCGCCGGCCAGGAGCTGACGATGGCGATGGGCGCCGCGCTGGCGATCCGGTTGCACTGGACTGCTGGTTCACCGAGGAACCGATCGGGCAGCAGCGTCGATCTGGTGAGCGGGGTTCTACTCGGCGGTGGAGACCCGCCCGTAACCGATCAACATGCGTCGACAATAGCCAACACAGCCGTTTGCCGACATTGAAACCCGGCACGGGTTCTCGACAGTCGCGACCTGGGAGTCGCTCAACGAAAATCGAGTGTCGGCAAACGTCGTTTTCCGACACTGCGGTGCCCAGCACCCCGGCAACGCCGGGAACGAGCGCGGCCCGTCCACAGCTGGACCATCGCGGCACAGACGAACACGCTACTGGTAACCCATTCGCGACCTGCGAGATTTCCGTCGCGCTACCACCGGGCTGCCTGGACAGGGTCAAAGCTGCGCGGTAGCGAAGGCGTTGACGCCGAATCGTGCCAGACTGGGGCTATGAGGTCGGCACGGTTGAAAGGTCATCTGGACGCGTTGGTGCTTGCCGTTCTTGCAGATCAGCCCGCACATGGGTACGCGATCCTGACGGCACTGAAGCTGCGCACGGGAAACTCGGTCGATCTTGAGGGTGGCACGTTGTATCCGACGCTGCATCGTTTGGAGGCCGCAGGCTTGATCAGCAGTGATTGGAGCGCGAGCGGCGGCCGGCGGCGTCGGGTGTACACCATCGAAGACAAGGGCCGGCGTGTGCTGGCCGACGAGCGATCATTGTGGCAGGAATTCGTCCAGGCGCTGCAGCCTCTTCTCGGGCCGCCACTGGACGGCGGGGCTACCAGGTGATGGCGCGCGGGACGCAGGCACCAGGCGCGCAGGAACTTCCCGAAGCCGCTTGGCATGCGCTCGTCGCTCACCTGAAGGTGTTGCGCCGCGGTCTGCGCGGTCCGCGCCGACTCCGTAACGCCCTGCTTCACGAAGTCCTCGCCGACCTGGTGGAGGCGACGCAGACGTACCTGGACTGTGGCCATGGCCCAGCCGACGCCGCCAGTCGGGCCACGCGCGACTTCGGTGATCCCGAGGTCGCCGCGTACAGCTTCGGTGAAGCGCTGCGGGACACGGCGCGGAACCGTCGTTCCCGGGTCATCGGGTCGCTGGCGGCAAGTCAAGTACTTCTCTGGTGCGCGATCTTCCTGGGCGGGTCGAGTGAGCCGTGGCTGGAGCGAGTGGAACCCGAGGGCGCCGACACCAGCGATCTCGTCGCGACGCTCGGGCTGTCGTGCGTGGTCGTCATGGCGGCCCTCTGTGGTGCGGTAGCCCTCCTCCGCCACGGAGGGCGGATCACCGTCGAGGTCGGCCGGAGCGAACGGGTCCTGATGGCCGGGAACCTCACCCTTGTCGGCTGTAGCGCTGTCGCCTTGGCCTGTTCGGCGGGGGTCCGTGTCCTGGCCGCACCCGGCTCCTTGTCCGTGTCGTCCCTCGTCTTGACTGGATGCGCGGTGTTCGTGGTGCTGGCCAGGTGGCCGTGGCGGCGTCTGCCCCGTATGGCGGACCCACTCGACTAGCGCGTGTCCGGTCTGTGTCCGGACCTCGGTCACTGGCCATGGCATCAGCCCTTGCGGCACTGGCGCATGCCCGAGCCGTCGGTCGCGATGGGTGTATGGCCGGACTGACCCCTTGCGAGCTGTTCGTGCCCTTTTGTCCACTGTTCCGATGTTCTCTGGTGCCCTTGCGGCACATCCCACACCGCCTATAGGTAGAATTCCTACCTATAGGCGGTGTGGGGACCACACTGCCGACGCAGCCCGGGTCTCACACGCGGGAGCGGACAGCTGGCTTCTTGCTGGGGACAGGTTTCCCGCTGTCGTCACGGGTAGGCCTCGTCTCGCCCGTTCTCCTCCGCCGCCACGCGGCGAACCGACCGAGAAAGAGAGTTCCGTGACCGCACAACGTGTCCTCGCTCCAAGTCGTCAACTCCTCAGCAAAGTCCCGGAAGTCACCTTGTACTTCTGGGTCATCAAAGTGCTCTGCACGACCGTCGGTGAATCAGCCGCCGACTTCCTCAACGTCAACCTGAACGTCGGCCTGACCGGCACCTCCGTCGTCACCGGCGTCCTGCTCATCGTGGCTCTTGTCTTCCAGTTCAGCGCAAAACAGTATAAACCGGGCAGGTACTGGCTGACGGTGGCGCTCGTGAGCGTCTTCGGCACCTTGGTGACCGACAACCTCACCGACCAGGTCGGTGTACCGCTGGAAGCGAGCACCCTGATTTTCGGTGTTCTTCTCACACTGACCTTCCTCGTGTGGTTCCTGTCCGAGAAGACCCTGTCCATCCACTCCATCCTCACCAGGCGCCGAGAGGCGTTCTACTGGCTCGCGATTCTGTTCACTTTCGCGCTCGGTACGGCCACCGGCGATCTCATGGCCGAGGTGCTGGGACTCGGCTACCTGATGACGGGAATCATCGTGGCATCGCTGATCGCCATCGCGGCGATCGCCTGGCGATTCGGGCTCAACTCGGTCCTCGCCTTCTGGTTCATCTACATCCTGACTCGCCCGCTGGGGGCGTCGATCGGTGACTATCTCTCACAGTCATCGACAGAAGGTGGTCTGGGGCTGGGTACGACGGTGACCAGCGTGATCTTCGTGGTCGGCATTCTCGGCACCGTCACCTATCTCTCCGTCACCAAAGCCGACGTCATCCAGCGCGCCGCTAGCACCGGCAGTGACGAGCCTGCCGAACGAGGAGGTCTGTGGCAGACGGTCGTCGTCGTGACGGTCGTCCTCGCCGCCGCCGGGACGGGGTACTTCTTGCGCACGTCCTCGCTTCAAGCAGAAGACACGTCAGCCTCGGCGTCCCCCGCGCAGTCGATCCCCGGCGGCGACCAGGCGACACAGCCTGTGCCCACCGGCGGCCAGACGGCGCAACCCCCTGCCCCTGGCGGCGGCCAGCCAGCACGCCACTCGCCCCTCGGGGACCTCTCGAAGTTCCGGCAAATCACGCAAGACACCCTGACTCTCGTGAACGCCGGTAACCAATCTGGCGCTACGTCTCGCGTCGATGATCTCGAATCCGAGTGGGACAACGCCCAAGCGCGCCTGAAACCAAAGAGCAACGCCGCGTGGACCGAGGTCGACGGCAAGATCGATACCGTGCTCCGCAGGCTCCGGGCAACGAGTCCGGACCCCAGCAGTGAGAAGGACGCGCTCACGGCGTTGCTCCCCGCCCTCGGCTAACTCGCCGGCCGAACACTGACAGCCCGAAGAGGCGCACGTCGCCCGCGTCGAGCCCCTCGACACGATCGTCCTCGACGCCAGTCGGTGTGCTCGCGTGCCACGC
>NZ_DASYMU010000046.1:0-5247 GCF_036008905.1 Amycolatopsis sp.
AGCTGTCGGTAAACTTCCCCTTGTCCCCGCCGCCCGAATGGACTACGGGGTACCCCGAAAAAGGCGATCTGTTGATCTTTCTGGTGGTCAGATCGCCGGGTCGTGCGCATGGCCGGGCTGAACAGTGCGAATATGTCTGCATGAAGGCACGTGTCTTGGTTGTCGACGACGACCCTGCTCTCGCGGAGATGCTCACCATCGTCCTGCGTGGGGAGGGGTTCGACACGGCGGTCGTGGCGGACGGTTCCCGCGCGCTCCCCGCGTTGCGCGAATTGAAGCCCGACCTCGTGCTGCTCGACCTCATGTTGCCGGGGATGAACGGCATCGACGTCTGCAAGGCGATCCGCGCCGAATCCGGCGTCCCGATCGTCATGCTCACGGCGAAGAGCGACACCGTGGACATCGTCCTGGGCCTCGAGTCCGGCGCCGATGACTACGTCGTGAAGCCCTTCAAGCCGAAGGAGCTCGTGGCGAGGGTGCGGGCGCGGATGCGCCGGACCGAGTCCGAGCCCGCCGAGTCGCTGACGATCGGTGATCTGGCCATCGACGTCCCCGGGCACGAGGTCACCAGGGAGGGCAAGGCCATCCCGCTGACCCCGCTGGAGTTCGACCTGCTGGTGGCGCTGGCGCGCAAGCCGCGCCAGGTGTTCACCCGTGAGGTTCTGCTCGAGCAGGTATGGGGCTACCGTCACGCGGCGGACACCAGGCTGGTGAACGTCCACGTTCAGCGGCTCCGGTCCAAGGTCGAGAAGGACCCGGAACACCCTGAGGTGGTGCTGACGGTTCGCGGAGTCGGTTACAAAGCCGGCCCGCCGTAAGGATTGAAGATACTTAGATGAAAGAGCGGCTCGGCGCGTTCGCGCACTCCACCGCGAAACTCGCCGGGCGCTTGGTCGTCCTCGGCCGCCGGCGCTCCGTGGCGCTCGGCGAGCTGTGGCGGCGTTCGCTGCAGTTCCGTGTCACCGTGTCGACCCTCGCGTTGTCGTCGGCGGTGGTCTTCGTGCTGGGCATGGTGCTCCAGAACCAGATCACCGAGCGGCTGATCGACACCAAGCAGAACGCCGCCGTCGCCCAGACACAGGCCGTGGTCGACACCGCGGCCAGTGAGCTGGTCGGGATCGGGTCCGAGCCGCAGGACACCGTCCAGAACAGGCTCACCAACGCGCTGAAGAAGATCGCCAGCAGCTCATCGACGACACAGGCCGCGTCGGGCTCCGCGGCCGGCACGTTCGAGCCGGTGCTCGCGAGCGGCGGACGTGACGAGGCGGGCGGGGGCCCGGCCGCCGCGGGGCCGCTGTCGAAGGTGCCCGCGCGGCTTCAGCAGTTCGTCGAGACCAACCAGCTCAGCTGGCAGATCCACACGACCGACCTCAACGGTGTCCACACCACGTACATGATCGTCGGCTCCCCGGTGACCACCACGGCGAACCCGGTTCAGCTGTACCTGCTCTTCCCGCTGACGTCGGAGCAGAACACGGTCTCCACCGTGCAGAACACGCTGCTCGTCGGCGGGCTGGTGCTCTTGCTGCTGCTCGCCGGGATCACGAACCTGGTGACCCGGCAGGTCGTCCGGCCCGTGCGTGAGGCCGCGGCGGCCGCGGGCAAGTTCGCCGACGGCGACCTGGAGCAGCGGCTCGCCGTGCTCGGCGAAGACGATCTGGCCAAGCTCGCCGTGTCCTACAACGAGATGGCGGCCAGTATCCAGCGGCAGATCCGGCAGCTCGAGGACTTCGGCGGTCTGCAACGCCGCTTCACGTCCGACGTTTCCCACGAGCTGCGCACGCCGTTGACCACGGTCCGGATGGCCGCCGACGTACTGCACGCGTCGCGCGAGCAGTTCCCGGCCGGGCTCGCCCGTTCCACCGAACTGCTCGTCGACGAGCTTGACCGGTTCGAGGCGCTCCTCGGCGACTTGCTGGAGATCAGCAGGCTGGACGCGGGGGTCGAGGAGCTCACGGCCGATCTCATCGACGTCCGCCCGATCGCGCGCCGCGCCGTCGAACAGGTGCGGGTCATCGCGGGTAGCGCGGGCAGCGCCGTCGAACTCGTGCTGCCGGACGAAGAGGCCTCGGCCGAGGTCGACGCCCGGCGCGTCGAGCGGATCCTGCGGAACCTGCTCGCCAACGCCGTCGACCACAGCGACGGCCGGGCGGTGATCCTCACCGTCGGCGTCAGCGAAGACGCCATCGCCGTCACCGTGCGGGACTACGGCGTCGGACTGCGCAGCGGCGAGGCGGATCTGGTGTTCAACCGGTTCTGGCGGGCCGACCCATCGCGGAACCGGCGTACCGGCGGGACCGGGCTCGGCCTCGCGATCAGCCAGGAGGACGCGAAGCTGCACGGTGGCGAGCTGGAGGCTTGGGGCGAAATCGGCCACGGCGCGTGCTTCCGGCTGACGTTGCCGCGGTACCAGGGCCGGGAGATGACGGACATCCCGCTTCCCTTGCCACCGGCGGACTTCGTGCCCGACGAAACGCAGAGCGGACGGGGTCCGCTGATCGAGGTCCAGCTCGCGCCGGACGCGATCCTCGGCGACCGCGAGGAGGTCGGACGATGAAGACCAGGCGTACCAGGGCTTTGCTGGCTTCGGTCCTTTGTGTACTGCTTACGGCCGGCTGTGCGAACATCCCGGGCGAGTCGCTGCCGGCGGTCGTCTCGGGGGACAAACCCGCGCAGGGCAACGTCGACGTCCCCGAGCCGGTGAAGGGCCTCGACCCGCTGAGTGTGGTGCGGCAGTTCGTCCAGGAGTCCGCGAAACCCGCGCAGGGCTACGCCGCCGCGGCGGTCTATCTCGACGAGGAATCGCGTAAGACCTGGAAGCCGTCGCCTGCCATCACCATCATCGACAAAACCTTCAACACGGTGAACGGGGTCGACGAGCTCAACCCGTCGGATCCGATGGACAAGTCCGAGCAAACCGTGGTGCTGCGGGGCTCCGAGGTCGGGACCCTCGGGACGGACAGCGCGTTCATCCCCTCCTCCAGCGAGTTCGAGCTGCCGATGCACGTCCGCATGCAGGCCGATGGGCAATGGCGGATCACCAACCCGCCGCCGAACCTCGTGCTCACCGAAACCGACTTCACCGAGAACTACGTCCGCGTTTCGCTGAACTTCTATTCGCAGGATTCGGGGACTTTTGTGCCCGATCAGCGCTACCTCGTCGCCAAGCCGCAGATCGGGCTGCCCGGGCGCGTGATGGACCTGCTGCTGAAGGGGCCGTCCAACGCGCTGACCGGGGCCGTCACCAAGCTCATCCCGGATCAGGCGACCCAGGATTCCAACGTGACGACGTCCGAGGACGGGTCGCTGGTCGTGCCGCTGACCGGCGTGAGCGACCAGCCGCTGGAGACGAAGAGGCTCATCGCCGCGCAGATCGCGCTGTCCCTGCAGGTGGTGACGAGCAGCCGGATCAAGATCCTCTCGGACGGCACGCCGCTCGTGCCGGATCACGATTCCTGGCGGAGCAGCGACCTGCCGTCCTACAGCCTTTCGACGTCGCCCAGCTCCGAATTGCAGGGGCTGATGACGATCGACGGACGGGTGAAGTCGCTCGCCGACGGGCAGCCGGTGCCCGGGCCTTCGGGCAGCGGGGCCTACAACGTGCTGAGCGCCGCCCAATCGATCGACGGCAAACGGCTCGCGGTGATCGAGCGGTCGAACGGGCGGATGGTGCTGCGGGTCGGGGAGTTCGGGCGGGACGCGCAGGCCCTCGACCTGAGCGGCGACATCCTGACCCGGCCCACTTGGCGGCCCACGCCTGCCGGAGGGACTGTCGCCGGTGAGGTTTGGACGGTCATCGACGGTCATACCGTGGTGCGGATCGTGCAGACCCCCGACGGCAAATGGGGAACCATCGGCGTCAACTCCACCGAGCTGACGCCGCTGGGGAAGATCACGGCGTTGCGGCTGTCTCGCGATGGGGCTCGGGTGGCCGCGGTGATCAGCGGGCAACTGGTGGTGGCTTCGGTGGTGCGGACCAGCGACGGGGTTTCGCTGCGGGCGCCCCGGAGTTTGTTCGGGCGTGAGTTGACGAGTGTGGTCGATGTTGATTGGAAGGATCAGGAGACGTTGGTTGCCGCGACGTCTACTGCTTCGTTGCCGGTGGTGAAGGTGTCTATTGACGGGCAGCGGATGGACACTTATAACAGCTCCAATCTGACTCCGCCGTTGCACGCGGTTACGGCTGCGCCTAGTCGGGCGATTGTGGTGGCTGATGGGGGCGGGTTGTGGATCGCCAACGAGTTGGGTGAGGTTTGGCGGCCACATGTTCCTTCGACCGTTGGGGCTTATCCTTTCTATCCCGGGTGATGGGTTTTGCGGGTCGCTGTGGGTGGGTTGGCCGTGGCATGAATGGACCTTTCATCTCGTTTTTTGAGATGAAAGGTCCATTCATCTCAGTCCTGAGGTTCGCGCGGCATCGCTGTGTTTTCGGCGGCTCTGCGCGCTGACGGTTTCGCGTCGCCAGGGCGTGACCGGGTGCGTAAGTCGCGTGTCGTTGTAGGCGCCCTGCCGCCGCGAAACCGTGGGCCTTCGGCCAAAAGAGGGCGCGCGCTGTGGTCTTTTCGCCTGCCGCCCAACGGGATTACTGCGGTAGCTCGAGACTTGGCGTGCGCACGTTTTGTGTGAAAGTGGACCGGGTTTGTGGTTGGCCACCTGCGTCACCACTCGAGGTGGCGTGGCTGGGTTAGTTGTAGCACCAGGTGGGTACGGCTGGTGGTGGTCAATCGGACCTGGTCATGTCCCCAAAGCGGCGTTGGCGAACGACCTTTTGTTGACCTACCGTCGAGGGTATGAGCGATGAAACCCAGGATAGTGCTGGTCAGCGGGCACGGCGGCCGTTGGTGCTCGACTCCTACGGCCGCCTGTCCAAGGTCCCCGAGACCGGGGAACTGGAGAAGGTCGAGACCCAGCACGCCGACAACGCGAAGGTGATTGAACGCGCGGGCGGCGTGCTGGGCATGGAACTTTCCGACGGTTTGTCGGCGTGGAAGCGCACCGTCCGGCGGCCCGGCTGGGAACGCCTGCTTGAGCGGGTGAAGTCGGGTGAGTCTGATGGGTGCGTGGTGTGGCACACCGATCGTCTCTTTCGCCAGCCGCGTGACCTCGAAGCGCTGATCGAGTTGGCCGAGCACGGGTACCGGGTGTTCTCCGCTCATGGTGAGCGGGACCTCGCCGACCCTGACGACCGGTTCATCCTGCGCATCGAGGTTGCCCACGCCGCCCGGTCCAGCGATGACACGTCGCGGC
>NZ_DASYMU010000047.1:0-72881 GCF_036008905.1 Amycolatopsis sp.
GGGGGATGATGGTGGGTGTCGTCTGGTCGACGTCGTGCCATCTTGACGCGGGTGAGCTCGTACGACAGCTGGACGTGGGGACTTCGGGCGTCGTGACCTGCTTCTACGAGGGCGTGCTACAGAATCCATTCGGTGAGGTCCCTCCAGACGGCGTGAACAGATCGTTCGGAGGTGTGTGGTGCAGCGAATGACGGCGTGTCCGGCGGGGCTGGACGTGCACAAGGATGTGGTGGTCGCCTCGGTGCCCGATGGTGCGGGAGGCCATGTAATACACCGGTTCTCCACGACCACGCCGGGTTTGGTGGTGCTGCGGGACTGGCTGGTCGCCCATGAGGTGAGCAGGGTGGGCATGGAAGCCACCGGGGTGTATTGGAAACCGGTGTATTACATGCTTGAGGACGACATGGAGGTCTGGCTCTACAACGCCCGCCATATGCACAACGTGCCGGGCAGGAAAACCGACGTCGCGGACGCGGCGTGGATTTGTGAGCTGACCGAATTCGGGCTGGCGCGGCCGTCGTTCGTGCCGCCGGTGCCGATCCGGGAGCTGCGGAACCTGACCCGCTACCGCAAGGCCCAGATCCAGGAACGCACCCGGGAAGTGCAGCGGCTGGACAAGATCCTGCAAGACGCCGGGGTCAAGCTGTCCAGCGTCGCCACCGATGTGCTGGGCAAGTCGGGGCGGGCGATGCTTCTGGCCCTGATCGAGGGCACGACCGATCCTGAGGTCCTCGCCGAGTTGGCGTTGGGGAAACTGCGGGGGAAGATCCCCGCGTTGCGTGAGGCGCTGGCCGCTCGCTTCACCCGGCGGCATGGCGTGGTGGTCGGTGCGGTGTTGTCCAAGATCGATTTCCTGGACGAGCTGATCTCCGCCCTCGGGGTGGAGATCACCGAGGGCGTCACCCCTTTCGCCCGGCAGATCGACCTGCTGGACACGATGCCCGGGATCGACCGCCGCACCGCTGAGGGTGTTCTCGGGGAGATCGGGGCCGACATGCGCCGTTTCGGCAGTGCCGCGCAGTTGTGTTCCTGGGCTGGGGTCTGTCCGGGTAACCACGAATCAGCGGGTAGGCGCACGTCCGGGCGCACCCGCAAAGGCCCGAAGTGGCTCGCGGACTTCCTGCATGACGCGGCTCAGGCCGCGGTCCGTACCAAGAACACCTATCTCAGCGCGCAGTATCACCGGCTCAAACCCCGTCTCGGGCACCGCCGGGCGTTGGTCGCGGTGGAGCATTCCATGCTCACCGCGATCTACCACATGCTCGACCGTGACCAGTCTTACGACGAACTGGGTGCCGACTATTTCGACCGGCGCAACGATCCCGCAC
Organism: Amycolatopsis sp.; assembly: GCF_036008905.1. Taxonomy (GTDB): domain Bacteria; phylum Actinomycetota; class Actinomycetes; order Mycobacteriales; family Pseudonocardiaceae; genus Amycolatopsis. The sequence goes on from NZ_DASYMU010000047.1 coordinate 1,329, forward strand.
ATCACGCCCGCCGCCTCATCCACGACCTCACCAAACTCGGCTACACCGTCGAGGTCACCCCACCACCCGCACACAGCGACGCCGCCTGAACCCACACGTCACCTCATTTTCACTACAGATGGCGATCTCTCGCACGCAAGGCACCGTAGTCCCCGTGCGGCTGGGTGGGTGGTTCGCCGGGCGGGGCTACGATCGTTTGGACTGGCAGAACCGAGCTTGGAGGAGCCCCTTGATCACGGCGATCGTGCTCATCAGCGCCGCAGCGGACAGCATCCCGGAAACCGCGCAAGCGATCGCGGACATCGAGGGGGTCGACGAGGTGTACTCGTGCGCCGGTGAGGTCGACCTCATCGCGTCGGTCCGCGTCGCGGCCCACGAAGACCTGGCCGACTTGATTCCCGCGAAGATCGGGAAGGTGCCGGGGGTGTTGAACACCGACACGCATATCGCGTTCCGGTCCTACTCACGTAAGGACACCGAAGCCGCGTTTTCGATCGGCGACGAATAAACGAAACGGCCCCCGGAGAAAGTCTCCGGGGGCCGTTCTTTGTCTTACGTCACTGCTCGGACCTGCCCGAACCGGTGGTGATCTCGCGCGGAGCGACGTCGTCCTCCGGCGCACCGCCGATGCTGTCCGGCTGGCCGTTGCCGTGCCCGTTTCCACGGCCACGCTCCAGCGCCACCGTCTCCTCGGCCGGGTCCGGAGAAGTCCACGAACCCGGGACCGGGTGACCGGCCGTGCCGAGCTTGTTCATCTTCTTCGGCACCGACGCGCCCTGGTAGGCGAGCGGGATCGCGTGACCGTGGTCGTCGACCTGGCCCAGTGGCTGGTGGATCTCGATGAACTCACCATGCGGCAGCCGCTTGATGATGCCCGTCTCGACCCCGTGCTCCAGCACCTCGTGGTCACCGCGCTGCAAGCCGATGCAGAGACGGTAAGTCACGTAGTACGCGATCGGCGGCACGAGCAGGACGCCGATACGGCCGGCCCACGTCGTCGCGTTCAGGGAGATGTCGAACTGGTCGGCGATGATGTCGTTGAAGCCCGACAGCATGATCACCAGGAAGAAGCCGAGCGCCATCATGCCCAGCGAGGTCCTGACCGGGTTGTCCCGGGGGCGCTGCAGCAGGTTGTGGTGCGCGGTGTCCTTGGACAGCTTCCGCTCGATCCACGGATAAGCCAGCAGCAACCCGATCAGCACCGGCATCCCGACCGCACCGGGGAAGAACACCGCGGGAATCGTGTAGTTCCCGAGATACAGCTCCCAAGCGGGCCAGATTCGCAGCAGGCCGTCGGCCCAGGCCATGTACCAGTCAGGCTGGGAACCCGCGGAAACCTGCGACGGGTTGTACGGGCCGATGTTCCAGATCGGGTTGATCTGGAACAACCCGGACATCAGCGCGATCACGCCGGTGACCAGCGCGAAGAACGCACCGCCCTTGAGCGCGAACACCGGCATGATCCGGACGCCGACGACGTTGGTCTCCTTGCGGCCCACGCCGGGGAACTGCGTGTGCTTCTGGTACCAGACCAGCGCCAGGTGCACGCCGATCAGCGCGAGCATGATGCCGGGTAACAACAGGATGTGGATCGTGTAGAGCCGCGGGATGATGTCCGTCCCCGGGAACTCACCGCCGAACAGCGCCCAGTGGATCCAGGTACCCATGACCGGCACGGAGAGCACGATGCCCGACAGCGTCGCGCGGATACCGGTACCCGAGAGCAGGTCGTCCGGGAGCGAGTAGCCGAAGAAGCCTTCGAACATGCCCAGGATCAGCAGCAGCGAGCCGATGACCCAGTTGGCCTCACGCGGACGGCGGAACGCCCCGGTGAAGAAGATCCGGATCATGTGCACCAGCATCGCGGCCACGAAGATCAGCGCGGCCCAGTGGTGCAGCTGGCGGATGAAGAGCCCGCCGCGGACCTCGAACGAGATGTGCAGTGTGCTCTCGAACGCGCGGGTCATCTCGAGACCCTGCATGTTCACGAAGCTGCCGTTGTAGACGACCTCTTCCATCGACGGATCGAAGAAGAGGGTGAGGTAGACGCCCGAGAGCAGCAGGATGATGAAGCTGTAGAGCGCGATCTCGCCCAGCAGGAACGACCAGTGCGTCGGGAACACCTTGTTGATCTGGTGCCGCATGCCCTTGGCGAGGTGGTAACGGTCGTCGGCCCAGGTGGCACCGGCGCCGGCCGCCTTTTCGGCGGCGTTCGTCCCCTTGGTGGGGGTGGTCAGAGAACTCATGACTTACGCTCCCAGAAGGCCGGGCCAACAGCCTCGTTGAAGTCGCTGCGGGCTATCAGATAGCCGTTGGCGTCCACAGTAATGGGTAGTTGGGCCAATGGCCGGGTCGCGGGACCGAAAATCGGCTTCGCGTAGTGCAGCGCGTCGAACTGCGACTGGTGGCACGGGCACAGGATCCGGTTGGTCCGCTGCTCGAACAGCGAGGTCGGGCAACCGACGTGACTGCAGATCTTCGTGTACGCGTAGTAGTCGCCGAAGTTGTAGTCCTCCTGGCCCTGACGCTTGACCACCTTGGCCGCGTCGGCGGGCCGGAGACGGATGAGCATCACCGGGTTGTCGGAGCGCTTCATCGCGAGCGACAGCGCGTGCTCGTCGCGGCGCTCGGATTCACGGAACGGGAACACCGTCTCCATCGCGCCGGCGTCGAGGTCTTCGGCCTTGACCAGCGAGATGTCGTGCTCCGAGCCGTCACCCTTGGCGGGCGGGCCGAGGTTGCGCCGCATGTACACGACCTCACCCTCGTGCTGCGGCTGCCAGCCGGTGTGCCAGAGCGAGTCCTTGTTGTTCGTGTCCTTCCACGGGTCCTTGATGAACCCCGCCAGCGGCAATGCCACTGTCGCGAGGCCCAACGCGCCCGCGCCCAGACCGGCGGTGCGCTTGATCAGCGAACGCCGCGCGATGGTGCTGCGCGAACCCGAGTCGGCCAGCTGGGCGACGATCGTGGCCTTGTCGACCTCTTTCGAGCCGCCGTCGCCACGCTCCTGCACCGCGGTCTCGGCCGGGATGAACTTCTTCGTGTACAGCAGCACAGCGATGCCGAGCCCGAGGATCGCGAGACCCAGCGTCACCCCGAGGAGCGGCGTGTACAGGCTGTACTTGACGTCACCGGCGGTGCCAGGGGCGCGGTATTCGAACCACTTCGGCCACGCCATCAGGACGACGAAGGCCAGCCCGGCGATCCCGGAAATGGTGAACCACAGCGCGACAGCCCGCTCGGCGCGCTTCTCCGCGCGCGTGCCGGGGACCGGCCACGGCGTCGGGAGGTTGGTCAGCTCGACGCCGTCCAAGTTGGTGCCCAGCTTGACCAGCTGGTCACGGTCCATCTCCGCCAGTTCCGCGTCTGTCGGCGGTTTCGGCTCGTCGCCGCTCATGCCTTCGATCCAATCCACAGCGTGACGCCGATGAGGGCGCCCATACCGACGATAAAGGCGATCAGGCCTTCCGAGGCGGGGCCGAGCCCGCCGAGGCCGTTGCCACCCGGGTTGTTGTTGCCGTCCGAGACGGACTTCACGTACGCGACGATGTCCTTCTTCTCCTCAGGGTTCAGCTGCCTGTCGGAGAACTTCGGCATGTTCTGGGGGCCGGTGAGCATCGCGGTGTAGATCTGCTCTTCGTTGGCGGGGTCCAGGTTCGGCGCGAACTTGCCGCCGGAGAGGGCACCGCCACGACCGGTGAAGTTGTGGCAGGACGCGCAGTTGAGCCGGAACAGCTCACCACCACGGGCCGAGTCACCACCACGAAGTGCCGCACCCTGCTCCGCGGGACGCTCCGGGCCGCCACCGTGTGCCTGCACGAAGGCGCCGACGGCGTCGATCTCTTCCGGCGTCAGCTTCGGCGGCTTCCGGATGGCCTGGGCCTCCTGGCGCACGGCGGGCATGCGGCCCGACGAGGTCTGGAAGTACACGGCCGCGTCACCGATGCCGATCAGGCTCGGGCCGCGGTCTTTCACACCTTCGAGATTCGCGCCGTGGCACTCGATGCAGGTGGTGTTGTAGATCTGCTCACCCTTGCGCAGCAGAGCCGGGTCTTCCTGGGCCTGCGCTGTCTGCGGCTCGGGAGCGAACACGGCGTATAGCGCGCCCGCGCTCACCAAGGCGACGCCGATCGCGAGCAGGCCGGCGAACCGCCTCCGCAGCTTGGTCCGCGCGCGGAGGCGGCGGTCCGGGGATTTCTTGCTGGTGGTCATCTGTGCGGCAACCCTTGCTGTCAGTTCGGGCCGATGTGGAGGGTGGGGCGAACTTGTGGTGGCCGCCCCGGGTGGATCACGGAAGGAGGTAGATGACCGCGAACAGGCCGATCCACACGACGTCGACGAAGTGCCAGTAGTACGAGACCACGATCGCGGAGGTCGCCTGCGCCGGGGTGAACTTGCTCAGCCTGGTCCGGATGAGCAGGAACACGAACGCGATGAGCCCGCCGATCACGTGGAGCCCGTGGAATCCGGTGGTCAGGTAGAAGACCGTGCCGAAGGCGCCGGAGGGGATGGTGATCCCTTCCGCGACCAGGTTCCGGTACTCGTTGGCCTGGCCGCCGACGAAGATGGCGCCCATGACCAGCGTGAGGATGTACCAGCGACGCAGCCCGAAGACGTCACCACGCTCGGCGGCGAACACACCGAGCTGACAGGTGAACGACGACGCCACCAGGATCACGGTGAAGAAGATCGCGTAGGGCACGTTCAGGTGGATAGGCTCGCCCGTCGATTCCAGGATCGGCGGCCAATGCCCGCTCGAGTTCTGAGCCTTGACGGTGAAGAACATGGCGAACAGTCCGGCGAAGAACATGAGCTCGCTGGAAAGCCACACGATCGTGCCGACGCTGACCATGTTCGGCCTGTTCAGCGAGTGCACCCGCGCGCTGATGGTGGGAGATGCCGTTGTCACGAATCGCATTATGTCCTCTGCCCGCGCACCCCCGCCGATTGGGTCCACGGCGGGTCGCGTCCCGACTTGATCACACTGGACCGGCAAGAGACCGAACAGAGAGTGAGGACTACTCGTGAGTTTGGCCGATCGTGTCCGTGACCTGCTCAGACGGCCCAAAGCGCCGGAACTCTCCGTGGACGACCCGGCGCTGGTCGTGGTCGCGGAGGCGTTCGACCCGGCCGAGGCGGACTCGGCAGTGCTAGCTAGATCACCCTCTTGGGTCTCGGACCGGCAAGCCGTGCTGCGCCACCATCTCCTGCTTCCCGCGGGCAGAACGGCCGAAGCGGCACGGGTTCTCGCGCAAGACGGGTACGTACTGCGCGAAGTACGCGAAGAGGCCACCGACATTCTTGTGCACGTGTCACGGGTCCAGCTGCTCGACGCGTTGCACTGCGCGCAGGAGCGGTCCCGGATGGCGGGTCTCGCGCAACGGCTCGGCGGCGAAGCTCTCGGCTGGGACGCGCTTCAAGCCCCTGCCCCCGTATTCGATCCGCCCGCCTGATCGGCGCGTGTGACCGATAGCATCGTGTCATCTGCACGTGACGGGCCGGAGGCACACAAGATGGGCGAGGAATCGATGAGGATCCTGGTGTTCAGCCACAAGCCGGAGGTGCGTGAGTCGATCGTCAACGCGATCGGCCGGCGGCCCGCCGCCGACCTGTCCAGGGTCGAGTACGTCGAGGTCTCCGGGATCTCCGGCGTGCTGTCCGAAATGGACGCCGGGAACGTCGATCTCGCGATCCTCGACGGCGAGGCGCAGCCGACCGGCGGCATCGGTCTCTGCCGCCAGCTCAAGAACGAGATCACCGACTGCCCGCCGATCGTGGTTTCGGTGCGGCGCAAGGACGACCGCTGGCTCGCGACCTGGTCGCAGGCGGACGCCGTACTGGTGCACCCCCTCGACCCGCTGACCGCCGCGGAGACCGTCGCCGACGTGCTCCGCGCACGCCGGGTACCCGTCGTCAACGGCTGAGCCCGGCGATGGAACGCACCTGGTCGTCCCTGTTCAACCAGCTCATCGCCCGCGTCGACCTGTCGGGGGACGACACGCTCTGGGCGATGGACCAGATCATGTCCGGTTCGGCGACCAACGTGCAGATCGCCGGGTTCGCCATGGGCATGCGCGCGAAGGGCGAGACGCCCGCCGAGATCTCCGGCATGGCCGAGGCGATGCTCACCCACGCCAAGCGGGTGAAGGTCGCGGGACACGCGGTCGACGTCGTCGGCACGGGCGGGGACAAGTCCAACTCGGTCAACATCTCCACGATGGCCGCGCTGGTCGTCGCCTCCGCCGGCGCGCCGGTGGTGAAGCACGGAAACCGCGGGGCGTCGTCGAAGTCCGGCGCCGCGGACGTGCTCGAGGCACTGGGGGTCGCGATCGACCTCCAGCCCGCCGACGTGGAACGCTCCGTCGCCGAGCTCGGCATCGGTTTCTGCTTCGCGCCGGTCTTCCACCCCGCCCTGCGTCACGCCGGGGTGGCCCGTCGTGAACTGGGCGTGCCCACCACGTTCAACCTGCTCGGCGCGTTGACGAACCCGGCCCAGCCCGGTTCGGCGCTGATCGGCTGCGCCTACGTGGACAAGACCCGGCTGATGGCGGACGTGTTCGCCACCCGCGGCGCGAACGTCCTGGTCGTGCGCGGCGACGACGGCCTCGACGAGATCACCACCACGACGACGACGTCGGTTTGGGTGGTTTCCGGCGGCGAAGTGCGCACCGAGACCTTCGATCCGTCCGCACTGGGCATCCCGCGGGCCACGAGCGCGGACCTGCGCGGCGGCGACGCGGCGTACAACGCCGAAGTGGTGCGCCAGCTCGTCAGCGGCAAGACCGGCCCGGTGCGCGACGCCGTGCTGCTCAACGCCGCCGCCGGATTGGCCGCGCACAAGGGCTTCTCCGGCTCGCTGAGCGACGATCTGGCCGCCGGGCTGGTCCGGGCCGCGGAAGCCGTCGACTCCGGTGAGGCGGCCAATCTGCTGACCCGGTGGGCGAGCTTCACCGCCGCCAAGTAATCGCTACGAACGGAGCTGTTCCCATGGCATTGACCATTGTCGCGACCTTCAAGGCGAAGCCGGAGGCCGCGGAACGACTCGTCCAGGAGCTGCAGGCGCTGGCCGTGCTGTCCCGCGAGGAAGAGGGCTGCATCTCGTACCGGCCCTACGTCGCCCCCGAGGACCCGACCGCGATCGTCATGGTCGAGACGTGGGCCGATAAGGACGCGATCGCCGCGCACAACAAGGCCGACCACTTCCAGGCCTTCGCGAAACAGATCCCGGACCTGCTCGCGGCCCCGCTGACCATCGAAGTCCTGAAGCCCGCCAAAGACTGACACTCGCCTTACCCAAAATGCCGTGAAGGCCACGTTGAGGGACTCTGAGTCCCTCAACGTGGCCTTCACGGCATTAAAGCCAGAGACAGCTAGTCGTGGTTCGGGCCGGTGTGGTACTCGAACACCAGGCCGCCGATGGTGATGAGCAACGACACCACCGCGATCACGAGCAGCCAGATGTGGAAAAACGCCAGCGCCAGCCCGGCCAGCGCGGCGGAGGCCGCGAGGCCGATGGGCCAGTAGCTGCCCGGGCTGAAGAAGCCGAGCTCACCGGCGCCGTCGCTGACCTCGGCGTCTTCGCGGTCCTCGGGGCGGGCCTCGATCCGGCGTGAGACGAATCGCAGGTAGCTCCCGGCCAGCAGGGCGAGCCCGCCGGTCAGGATCAACGCGACCAGGCCGACCGGCTCGGTCCCGTACCCGCTCATGTAGTGCGTCATCACCCCGTAGATCGCCGCTACGAGGAAGGCGAAGACCGTGACGATGTCGAAAATCCGCGCTTCGACCTTCATGGACGTTTCCTCACTCCGTGGCTACTGACCGGACGCGCTGCGCGCGGTGCGGTCGGGGTTGAACGGCTCCGTGGTGACGGCGTGCGGAGTGCAGAGCTCGCCGCAGTTCATCGCGCTGAGGGCCTCGGAAGCGGAGTTCGACCGGCCCGTCTTCGGGTTGATCTGCCCGCGGAGCTTGAGGTACGCGTCGTACTTGTCCGGAGACAGCGCCCGCACCTCGAAGTTCATCACCGAATGGTAGGTGCCGCAGAGCTCGGCGCACCGGCCGACGAAGGAACCTTCGCGGTCGATCGAGTTCTGGAACGAGAAGTCCTGGTTGTTCTTCTCCGGGTACGGCATGACGTCCCGCTTGAAGTGGAACTCCGGGACCCAGAACGAGTGGATGACGTCCGTGGAGCGCAGGTTGTACTGGATCGTCTTGTTCGTCGGCAGCACCAGCAGCGGGATCTCGGTCGAACTGCCGACCGTGCTCACCACTTCACCTTCGGCGCTCTTCGCCTGCGGGTAGTCGAACTCCCAGTTCCACTGGAACGCGATCACGTCCACCGTGATGTCGGGGTTCTTCTTCTTGTCGAGGACGTTGCTCTCGGTCGTGGCCGTGAAGAAGAACAGCACGCAGACCATGACGAGCGGCGTCACGACGGTGAACAGCTCGAGCGGCACGTTGTACTGGAACTGCCTCGGCAGCTCCTCCTGCTCGCCGGGAGCGGTCTTCTTGCGGCGGTGGAAGATCACCGACCAGAAGATGAGGGCCCAGACGATGACACCGACGACGAGCGCCGCGATGACCGTCCACGTCCACAGGTTCCGCATTTCGTTGGCCTGCGGAGTGACTCCCACCGGCCAGCCGAACCGCAGGATCTCGTCACCGGAGCAGCCCGTCGCCGTGATGGCGACCAATGCGACCAATACCGCGACCTTGCCGAACCTCGCCGGTTTGACTGCGCTTGTCGTTTTGCTTTCAGACAGCACTGCATTAGCCGGCTTAACTGCCCGGGTGCGCTCGGGAATTCCCACTGCGCCTCGCCCTTTCACCCAGAGCCTCCTCGACCGATCTTCGTGACACGCGGAGCCTAGCCGAGTTATCCGTTCCCGCTGACCAAGGGGTAACCGGAACGGGCGCGTCACCCGCCGGGGCTCGCCGATCCGGGTTCCCGGCATACTTGGGTACTTCTCCGACCGGCACAACCAGAGGTGTGTGAGTACGCGTGTGCGGCCTGCTTGGACTGATCTGCGCCACTGAAGACGACGCGGCCGACGCGCGTGACGCGGTGGGCGCGGCCCTGCGCTGCCAGCGTCACCGCGGGCCGGACGAGACGGACACCTGGGCGCACGGTGAGGTCGTCTACGGCTTCAACCGGCTCGCGCTGATCGACGTCGACCACTCCCACCAGCCGCTGACCTGGGGCCCGCCGGAGTCGCCCGAGCGGTACACGATGAACTTCAACGGCGAGATCTACAACTATCTCGAGCTGCGGGAACAGCTGGCCGCCGAGCACGGCGCCAAGTTCCACACCGAGGGTGACGGCGAGGCGATCGTCGCGGCGTACCACTACCTCGGCGCCGACGCGGTCAAGAAGCTGCGCGGGATGTTCGCCTTCATGATCTGGGACACCGAGCGCAAGGTCGTCTTCGGCGCGCGGGACCCGTTCGGCATCAAGCCGCTGTACTACTCCGCCGGGCCGAACGGGATCGCCTTCTCCAGCGAGAAGAAGAGCCTGCTCGAACTCGCCGGAACCCTTGGCGTGAAAGAAGAACTCGACCGGATCGCGTTGCAGCACTATCTGGTGATGCAATACGTCCCCGAGCCGGAGTCGCTGCACAAGGGCATCCGGCGGCTCGAATCCGGCACCTCGTTCACCGTCTCCCCCGGCGGCGAACTGGTGACCGAGCGGTACTTCAAGCCGCAGTTCGCCGCGAAGCCGGTCAACGGCCAGGTCGAGGCCGACGAACTGTACGAGCGCATCGCGAACGTGATGAAGGACTCGGTCGCGAAGCACATGATCTCCGACCCGGACGTCACGGTCGGCGCGTTCCTGTCGGGCGGGATCGACTCCACCGCCACCGCGGCGCTCGCGAAACAGCACAACCCGAACCTGATCGCGTTCACCACGGGCTTCGAGCGCCAGGGCTACTCCGAGGTCGACGTCGCCGCCGAGTCCGCCGCGGCGATCGGCGTCAAGCACATCGTCCGCACGGTTTCGGCCGACGAGATGATGGAAGCACTGCCGCTGATCGTCTGGTACCTCGACGACCCGGTCGCCGACCCGGCGCTCGTGCCGCTCTGGTTCATCGCCCGCGAGGCGCGCAAGCACGTCAAGGCCGTGCTGTCGGGCGAAGGCGCCGACGAACTCTTCGGCGGCTACACGGTCTACAACGAGCCGATTTCGCTGGCACCGTTCGAAAAGCTCCCCGGCGGCGTCCGGAACCTGCTCGGCCGCGTGTCGAAGCGGATCCCCGACGGCACCCGCGGCAAGGATCTGCTCCGCCGCGGCGCGCTGTCGCTGGAGGACCGCTACTACGGCAACGCCCGGATCTTCCGCGACGACCAGCTGCGGGAGGTGCTGCGCACGTTCGAAGAAGGCGTCGGGCACCACGACGTCACGGCCGAGTGGTACAAGATCTCGAAGGACTGGGACCCGGTCGCGCGGATGCAGCACGTCGACCTCTACACCTGGCTGCGCGGCGACATCCTGGTCAAGGCCGACAAGGTGACCATGGCGAACTCGCTGGAACTGCGCGTGCCGTTCCTCGACGCCGAGGTGTTCAAGGTCGCCGCCGGCATCCCGCTGGACCAGAAGCTCACCAAGGACACCACCAAGTACGCCCTGCGGCGCGCGCTCGAAGGCATCATCCCGGCGCATGTGCTGCACCGGCGCAAGCTCGGTTTCCCGGTCCCGATCCGGCTCTGGCTGCGCGAGGAGATGTACGACTGGGCCCGTGGCATCGTCGCCGACTCGAAGACCGACGACCTCATCGACAAGCCCGTGGTGCTGCGCCTGCTCGAAGAGCACAAGGCGGGCACGCTGGACCACAGCCGCCGCATCTGGGCGCTGCTGGTCTTCATGATCTGGCACGGCATCTTCGTCGAGCACCGCATCAAGCCCGACGTCCCCGAGCCGTCGTACCCCGTCAAGCTCTGACGGACGCGGCGAAAGTGGCATGAACGGACCTTTCATCTCGAAATTCGAGATGAAAGGTCCGTTCATGCCACGCCGGGTCAGCCGGGGATGACGGGAGCGATCTCCTCGGCCGCCTCGGGGCCGAACGCCTCACTGAGGCGCGCGAGCCCGGCGGCGCGGTCGAACGTCCACTCCTGGGTGCCGACGGTCTCCAGCACCAGCACGGCGATGAGCGAGCCCAGCTGGGCCGCGCGCTCGAGGCCGAGACCGCCGTGGACGGCGGTCAGGAAGCCCGCGCGGAAGCCGTCGCCGACACCCGTCGGGTCGGTCTTGCTGAGCTCCGGGACGGCGCTGATCTGCAGGGAGAGGCCGCCGCGGCCGACGATCTCCACGCCCTTCTCGCCGAGCGTGGTGATGCGCATGCCGACCCGGCTGAGGACGTCGGCCTCGGTCCAGCCGGTCTTCTGGAGCAGCAGCTCCCACTCGTAGTCGTTGCTGAAGAGGTACTTCGCGCCCTCGACGAACGCGCGGGCCTGCGCGCCGTCCATGCGCGCGAGCTGCTGCGACGGGTCGACGGCGAACTCGTAGCCGTTCTGACGGCAGGACTCGGCGTGCCGGAGCATGCCTTCGGGGTCGTCGGGGCCGATCATCATCAGTTCCAGGCCACCGGCGCGCTCCGCGATCGGGGCGAGCTCGATGTCGCGGGACTCGGCCATCGCACCGGCGTAGAACGTGCCGATCTGGCAGAAGTCCTCGTCGGTGGTGCAGACGAACCGCGCGGTGTGCGCGATCTCGGAGACGTGCACGCCGGAGGTGTCGACCCCGTGGCGGTCCAGCCAGGCCCGATAGTCCGCGAAGTCGGCGCCCACCGCACCCACCAGGATCGGTTTCACGCCCAGCACGCCCAGCCCGAAGGCGATGTTGGCGCCGATGCCGCCGCGGCGGACCACCAGGTCGTCGGCGAGGAAACTCAGCGAAATCCGGTGCAGCTGCTCCGCGACGAGCTGCTCGGCGAATCTGCCGGGGAAGTGCATGAGGTGGTCGGTTGCGATGCTGCCGGATACCGCTATCCGCGCGTTGGCTGCCACCGGTTCTCCTTGTCGTGCTGACGGCATTTAACGCCCCATCCGGAGAATCCGGGTGGGGCGTACACGACAGCCGACACTACCGGGTGACGCTCGACAAGGGCTGGTAAGCGACTGAGGCCACTCTCGGACCGCCCATGGAGAGCAACCCGGAAGAGTGTTTCGCTGGCCACGCGCAACACTACCGATTGGTATGGGTTTTGCCGCGGGCCGAGTGTCCATACCGTGGGAGGCGTGAGTATCGCTACCGAACCCGAGACCATGGGCGAGCTGATCGCCGACTGCGGTGAGATCCCGCGGTCCCTGCAAGCCGAGATCCACCCGAGCAGCCCCGCCGCGGCGCCGCCGTGGGCCGTGGACGACGTCTGCCACGCGCAGGTGGCGGAACTCGACTTCTTCATCTGAGCCGCCGAACCGAGCTGCCTTCCAGATGACGATGGGCCCGTGACCTTCCCGGTCACGGGCCCATCGTCGTTCAGGCGATCAGTGGAACGAGTCGCCGCAGGCGCACGAACCGGTCGCGTTCGGGTTGTCGATCGTGAAGCCCTGCTTCTCGATCGAGTCGACGAAGTCGATCACGGCGTCGGTCACGTAGGGCGCGCTCATCCTGTCGACGGCCACCTGGATGCCGCCGAAGTCCTTGAACAGGTCGCCGTCGAGCGTGCGCTCGTCGAAGAACAGCTGGTACTTGAGGCCGGCGCAGCCACCAGGCTGGACGGCGATACGCAGGTGCATGTCATCGCGGCCCTCCTGTTCGAGAAGTGCCTTCGCCTTGGCAGCCGCGGCGTCCGTCAACGTCACGCCGTGGGTGGCTTCGGCGGCCTCAGGCTGCGCGTTGCCGGTCTGCTCAGCGGTCGTCATGGGTCTCCCTCGGGGTCGAGCTGGTTGTGGGTACGGGTGCTCCTTTACGCGTCAACACCCGAAGTTCCCGATCTGTTCCACACGGCTTCCTGCGCTGCCGTGCCCTTCAATGGTCGCACATCTCTCGACCGGCTGAACATGACACCGAGCACTGGAATAGGCTGATGAGGTGAGGTTCCTGCGCCGCAACAGCACTACAGACACCGAAGACCCCACTATCGAGGGTGCGGAGGTGATCGATGCCGCCGACAAGGCGTTCACCCCCGGTAAGGGACGTGCCACCCCGAAACGGCGTGAAGCCGAGGCGAAGCGACGCGGCCCGGTGGCCCCGCCGCCGCGATCGACCCGTGAGGCGATCAAGCGCAACAAGGAAATCCGCAAGGCGAACCCCACCACCAAGGAAGACCGCCGGTCGGCCGCCAAGGAGCGTCGTGACCGCATGATGGCGGGTGACGACAAGTACCTGCTGCCGCGTGACCGTGGCCCGGTGAAGGCGTATGTGCGTGACGTGGTCGACTCGCGGCGCAATCTGCTCGGGCTGTTCATGCCGCTGGCGATCCTGGTGTTCGTGGCGCTGCTCGTGCCGTACCCGAAGGTCCAGCAATACGCGACGCTGCTGTGCACCGCGATGCTGCTCCTCATGCTGGTCGAGGGCATCATGAGCGGCCGCCGGATCACCAAGATGACGCGGGAGAAGTTCCCGAAGGAGACCATCGCGGGCCGGTCGATCGGGTTCTACTCGTTCATCCGCGCGAGCCAGATCCGCAAGCTGCGGGTGCCGAAGCCGCGCGTCGGCCCAGGCGATGCCATCTAAGCCACAGTCGTTAGCAAGGCGAACCTTCTGGGTCTAGGCTTGACCCATGGAGTTTCGTCGCCTCGGCCGCAGCGGCCTGAACATCAGTGAAATCTCGTACGGGAACTGGCTCACGCACGGCTCCCAGGTGGAAGAGGACCAGGCCCAGTCCTGCATCAAAGCAGCGCTGGAAGCCGGGATCACCACCTTCGACACCGCCGACGTCTACGCCAACACGAAGGCCGAGTCGGTGCTCGGCCGCGGTCTCGCCGGTCAGCGCCGGGAAAGCCTCGAGATCTTCACCAAGGTCTTCTGGCCGACCGGTCCCGGCGGCCCCAACGACCGGGGTCTCGGCCGCAAGCACATCGTCGAGTCGGCCAACGCGTCGCTGAAGCGGCTGCAGACCGACTACATCGACCTCTACCAGGCGCACCGGTTCGACACCACGGTCCCGCTGGAAGAGACGATGCTCGCCTTCGCCGACCTGGTCCGCCAGGGCAAGGTGCTCTACATCGGGGTCTCCGAGTGGAGCGCCGAGCACATCACCCGCGGTGCCGCGCTGGCCCGTGAGCTGAAGGTGCCGTTCGTCTCGAACCAGCCGCAGTACAACATGCTGTGGCGCGTCATCGAGTCGCAGGTCGTGCCCGCTTCCGAGCGGGAAGGCCTCAGCCAGATCGTCTGGTCGCCGATCGCACAGGGCGTGCTGACCGGCAGGTACAAGCCGGGCCAGCCGTTGCCCGCCGGCTCGCGCGCCACCGACGAAAAGGGCGGCGCGAACATGGTCAAGCGCTTCCTGAACGACGACGTGCTCGAGCGTGTCCAGAAGCTCGAGCCGCTCGCGGCGGAAGCGGGCCTTTCGCTGGCTCAGCTGGCCGTGGCCTGGGTGCTGCAGAACCCGAACGTCGCCTCGGCGATCATCGGCGCCTCCCGCCCCGAGCAGGTCCACGAGAACGTCAAGGCGGCCGGTGTGAAGCTCGACGCCGACCTGATGGCCGCGATCGACACCGCCCTCGAAGGCGTAGTCGAGAACGACCCGACGCTCACGCGCGCCCCGTAAGAAGCCGCTCCGCCACGACCAAGTCGTGCGGATAGGTGATCTTGAAGTTCTCCTCGCTGCCGGGGACCCATCGGACCGGCAGCGAGGAGAACTTTTCCATGCACGAAGCCGTGTCCGTGCCCAGAAAGCCCTCCAGCTCCGCCTGTTCGTAGGCGGCCAGCAGCGGACGGGCACGAAATCCCTGCGGGGTCTGCACCCGCACGATGCCTCCGGGTGCCTTCCCCTCGAGCCGGGCGCCGTCCTCGGTGACCGCGACGACGTCCTCGGCCACGAGACCCGGCACCGCTCCCCCGTATGCCCTCGCCGCGCTCAGCACGGCCGTGATCAACTCCGTGCCGATCAGCGGCCGGGCCGCGTCATGCAGCAGGACGGTGTCGATCACCCCGCCGGAGATCCGTCCGGCGAGGTGGCGCAACGCCTGGAGCTCGGACGCCTGGCGTGTGGCGCCGCCGTGCACGATCTCGACCGGGACCGCCCCGCGGTAGGCGTCGAGCACCTCGGCGGCGAGTCCGGCGTCCTGCGGGCGGGTCACCAGCACGAGCGTGCCGATGCCCGGAGCATGACCGAACGCCTCGATCGACCAGGCCAGCAAACGCCGTCCCGACAACGGCAGGTACACCTTGTTGACGCCCGCGCCGACGCGGGTCCCGGCGCCACTGGCCAGCACCACCGCGGCCGCGCCTTCTCGTTCTGTCACAACGGCAACCTACTGCGCGGCGGCGGATCCGGCCGCCGGGTAAGTTGATCGCGCCACCGGTCGACGGCGGCGTGCGACGACGAAAGGCCTGGCGTGGACTCGGACAGCATCCCGAACAGCACCGTCGAGTTCGCCGACATCGAGCAGCCGGACGAGCAAGCTCGCTCCGCGGCGATCGAACTGCACGGGAAACTGATCAAACCGGCGGGCTCGCTCGGCAGGCTGGAGGAGCTCGGCGTCTGGATCGCCGCGTGCCAGGGCCAGTCTCCGCCGCGCCCGTTCACGCGGCCGCGTGTCGTCGTGTTCGCCGGTGACCACGGCATCGCCGCGAAGGGCGTGTCGGCGTACCCGCAGGAGGTCACCGCCCAGCTGGTCGGCAGCCTGCTCACCGGCGGCGCCGCGATCAACGTGCTCGCCGCGTCGGCGGGGGCGAGTGTCCGTGTGGTCGACATGGCCGTCGACACCGATGCCCCGGCGACGCCGTCGATCGGCGAGTTCAAGGTCCGCCGCAGCTCCGGCTCGATCGACACCGAAGACGCGCTGACCGACGAAGAGGTCCGCGCGGCCATCCTCGCCGGCGTCAAGATCGCCGACGCCGAGGTGGACGGCGGCGCCGACCTGCTCATCGCGGGCGACATCGGCATCGGCAACAGCACCCCCGCCTCCGTACTGGTCGCCGCGCTGACCGGTAGTGAGCCCGTCGCCGTCGTCGGGCGGGGCTCGGGCATCGACGACAACGCCTGGATGCGCAAGGCCACCGCGGTCCGTGACGCCCTGCGCCGCGCGCGGACGGTGCTCGCCGACCCGGTCGCGCTGCTGCGCACCGCCGGCGGCGCCGACATCGCCGCCATGGCCGGTTTCCTGGCCCAGGCCGCCGTCCGGCACACCCCCGTCGTCCTCGACGGCCTCGTCGCGGGCGCCGCGGCACTGGTCGCCGAAGAACTCGCCCCCGGCGCGCGTCAGTGGTGGGTCGCCGGGCAGCGCGGCGGCGAACCCGCGCATGCGCTCCTGCTCGATCACCTCGACCTGGAGCCGATCCTCGATCTCGACGTCCGCCTCGGCGAAGGCACCGGCGCCGTCGCCGCGCTCCCGCTGCTGTTCATGGCGGCACGGGTACTGGCGGAAATGGCCACCCACGAACAAGCCGGCATCTCCGGCCCGATCACCCCAGCCCCCGAGGACTGAGCCCCCGCCCTGTCCGTAAAGGAGTGCTACCGGGACAGCACTTGGCCCGGTGCCAGCTTGTCGCCACAAGACGAGAGCGGCGCGTCGTTGTAGTGATTGAAGACCTTGTCGCGCCCTGTCTGCTTGAGGACGCGCAGCCGGTCGAGAACCGCCGGGCTGGACACCAGGTCCTTGCGAACGTAGCTGCCGCCCTGGGCAGGATTGGTGTTGTCGAGGAAGTAGTAGTCCTTCTCGGCCCTGTTGTCCTTGTCCTGGATCTTCCACGCCAGCCCGGCGTGGATCAGCGCCGGGCGCAGGTCGTCGTAGACATAGTCGGCCAGTGCGTCTTCGCTACCGTCACGCCGCAAATCGGCGATCCGCGCGTCGGTCAGTCCGGCGAGGTCGACGATCCTCACCCGGGAGGTGAGTGCGCTGCCGCCGAGATCCGGCCCGAGGTAGACCTCGTTGTCGCTCAAAGCGAGCAGGTCCGCCATCTCGTTGACCAGACGTCCCGCCGAGTCGGCCACCAGGCAGAGCGGCACAGTGGGCTCCTTCTGGAACTTGGTCGACTGATCCCGCAGCAAGGTCGCCGACATCGACAGTGCCGCGATGATGGCGAGGCCGCACACCACCCTGGTACGGACCGCCGACGAAGCGAGGACGCGATACGCGCAGAGAACCACGGTCAGCGAACCCAGCGCCCAGATCGGCGTCGCGAACCGGAGCTGGTCCATCCAGTCGGCGTTCAGGATGCCGAAGGCGGCGATCGAAAGCGCCAGCGGCACGAGAAGGCCCATCAGCCTGCGGCGGAACGGTGTCCGCTTCCCCAATGTGGCGCCGATGATCAGCAGGGCGATCATCGCACCGACAGCGCCGACATAGCCGACCAGCTCGCCGATCTTGTTGAAGGACCTGATGGTCGCCGCGTCCAGGCCCACCGTCTGACTCTTGGCCGCCGCGGTGTTGGACACGAACCGGCCGAACTCGGCATGCCGCCAGAGCAGGAACGCACCGAACGGAATCGCGAACGAGGCGAGGGAGACCGCCACGGACACGACTGTCGCCCGGAGGGTCGACTTGGTCATCAGCAACAGGACGACGATGGGAAAACTGAAGGCGAAGATCATGCCGTCCGGCCTCGTCAGCGCCGCGGCCACCGCCAGCAGGCCGGCGATGATCGCGGGGGCGAAGCGGTGCAGCCGCTGCTCGCCGATCGCCCTGACCGTCACGGCCGCGATGGCGGTGACGACGAAGGCATAGAGCGAATTCTCCAGACCGGAAAAACTCCACACGACGTATGAAGGAATGGACGCGAGCAATATCCCCGCGCCGAGCGTCACGATCCACGGCCGCCGGACCAGGACGGCCGCGATCCGGTGGAACGCCACCAGCGTGGCGGCGCAGCAGAGGACAGCCAGTAGTTTCGGGTACACGACGTAGTCGGGGACGCCCAGGATCGAACCGTGGTCGAAGAGGCCGAGCCAGCGGCCCAGCATGAGCAGAAGCATCCAAGATGTGTTCGAATACCCCTCCACCGGTGCCGCGCCGGGCTGGATCACCGCGCCGAACCCCTCGGTGATGTTGCGGGCGTAGGCGAACGTGATGGCCGCGTCGTCGATCACCCAGCGGCCGTAGAGGGACGCGTGCGCACAGATCAGGAGTGTGCCGGCCAGGACCGCGCCTACCGCGGGAAGCTTGCGGGCCAGTCCCGACCGCGACGGGGACGTCGTTGCCGGTGTGTTCACCGGTCTGTCCTCACTGAGCTCAGGATGCGCCTCGGTACCTACTGCGTTGTTCAACGACACTGCCCCCGTTGTGTCCAGCTGGTGAATGCGGCACAACCGGTCCGAACCCGAAGCAGGTGCAGACAGCTCGTCGGCCTCGGCATATTTCGAGGACTCCGCAGGTGCGCAGCGTACAGGCGACCACTTACCCAGAGCCGGGGTATCCGATTTCACCGCATGCCAGGGTGAGCGGCTCAGGAAAAAGTATCGGTGCCCACCCGCAGAGCGTGAGAGCACCGATACTTTCCGCTTTCCCGGCAGTGATCGTTTCACTATGCAGCGATAGGCACGAGATCCCACACCTGGTCTTCGTAGACGGGGTTGCAGTCGAACTGCACGACCAGCGCGCCATTGACATTGCCCGCACCACCACGAACCAGCAGGCACCGTTCAGTAATGCGGTTACGGACCTGGAAGCCGTTGGAAGCGGGAACGAGATCCCACACCTGATCAGCGAACCGCGAATCGCAATCGAATTGCATGACCTGCGCATCGTTGACATTGCCCGCACCACCGCGGGCAAGCAGGCACCGTTCGTTGGCGCGGCTGCGGACCTGGAAGCCGTTGGAGACGGGAACGAGATCCCACACCTGATCCAGATACGGCGGATCGCAATCGGTCTGCCTGATCGGCGCTTCGTTGACGTTCTCCCTCGCCCACGCGAGCAAGCACCGCCCGGTCACATGGTTTTTGAACTGGACCGGACGGGGCTGGATCTGCTGCACGATCCAGTCGGCGATGTTGTCCACCCGCGACTCGGTACTGCCTTGCCGGGTCTCGGTCACAGCAAGACAACCGTGCTGCCACGACGCGGAGTGGACGCCTACGAGTTCGAGGCGACCGTTGGCCTCACGCATGGCCGGGCCGCCGGCGTCCCCTAAGCAAGTGTCGATGCCGGTGTCGCTGGTGAGCGCCAAAGTGGTGTCGGTGGCCGCGGCCGCCAATAACGGCGCGACACGTAGCTGGTCAGGCACCCATTCGGTGGCTGTCCGGCCGAATCCCGCGACCTTCACCGCGCTGCCGCTGGCAGCCGCGGTGGTCGCCAACGGAATCGGAGCGACATCGGTGATCGGGCTGCCCAGCTTGGCCAGCACCAGGTTCCGATCGGGACGGGGCACGAGGCCGGCGATACGAACCACCTGCCCGGTCGTGGTCGTGAGGTTGGTCCGGCCGACGGTGGCGGTGGCGGGTTTGGCGGGAACACCGGCCTGCTGCGCGTTTTCCGGGAAGCAACTGCTGGCGGTGACGACCCACTGCGGATCGATCAACGCGCCGGTGCAGGCGCGGCCGTCCATCATGATCTTGGCTACGAAACCGTAGGTGCCGTCAGCGGCCGGCGTGCCGCCCGAAATCGCCTGCGCTGACGCGGAGGCCAGCAGGCTGGTGGCGACGCAAGTGACCGCGACGGCCGCGATTCCCGCCCGACGTATGTATCGCATTGACGATTCCCCTCGAAACCGATGACAAATGGACGACTGAAAACGCATGTCAGGCCACCGAGCGGAGTTCGACGAGGGCGGCTGGTCCTTCGTCGGGGTGCACGGTCTCGCCGACCGGGGTCAGCTGGCCAGGCTTGATGCTGTAGTCCCGCTTGACTTCCTGGCCGTTGACCCGGCTGGTGAGGGTGGCCTGGATCTTGTGGCTGCCGGCCTTGACGAAGTACGTCGCGTCGACGCTCATCGACAGGTAACCGCCGGTGCCGGTGACCTTGAAACACGCGATGCTGTTAGGCGCGGTGATGCTGTCGCTCTCGATGGTGAGCAAGTCACCGCCCACCACGCAATCGACCCAGAAGATCTTGCCATTGCCCTTGTTCAGGGTCATGCCGATGGCCGCGGCACCCTCCTGGTTCGGGTGCTGGTAGTCCTCCACAATCGAACCCGGAGCATCTGCGGGCGCCACCGCGGTGGCGGTGTTACCACCCTGGACGCTGACCGTTGTCACCACGACCACGGCAGCGGTGAGCAGCCCGGCGGCAATAAAAGTTACGGAAGATCGCATGACGAAAACTCCTAGCGCGATAATGACGCCGATAATTCATAAAAGAATGACATCGACGAAGAAGTGACCGGAATCGACTTCGAAATCCCGCACTCGATGTATCGCACTATCCCCGGACCCCCTCGCCGCGCCCTGTCGGAACCTACAACCTGCCGCACCGCAGGTCAATCCGCCAGCAAGACGCAAATCACCCCGCCCCGGAAGGACACCCGCCCGGCGACCACGAAAGGCTGTTGTGGGATTTCGCGCCACTATGGTTAGACTGCGCTCTACACATACTGCGACTGGGGCCATACTTTCTTGCGCTCGCGATCCACATTCCGCGAGATCTCTTGACACCGGGGGGAATTCATGGGGGAAAACGCCCGTGCGAGGTTTTCGCGCGCAGCGATCGGCCGCGTTACAGTAATTCTGGTCACCATTTCCGCATTACTCGCGGGCATTGTTCCCGCGACGACGGCCGCCACTGCGCCTAATGCCGCACCCGCCACCACGATCAGCGACCGCGCCGCCGTCGTGGAGCTGCTCAAGACCGGCGGCCGCGCCACCAAGACCGCCGCCGAAGCCGCGCTCCTCGGCACCGACGAGCAGGTCCGTGAATTCCTCGCCACCGGCCAGCAGATCACCATCGCCCACGACAACCGGCTCAAAGTCGGCCAGATCATGGCCGTCGCCGGACGACGAGTCCGCGAAGCTGCGCAAACCGCACTGTCCGGCACCCCCGAGACCGTGCGGGTGTTCCTGGAGAGCGGCTGGAAGGAGCCCCAGCGCCTGGATCTGCGGGTCAAGGTCGGCGAAGTCATGGCCGCCAACGGGACCACCACCCAGCGAGCCGGCCAGAAAGCCCTCGAAGGCACGGCCGACGACGTCCTGAAATTCCTCGCTGCCGGGCAACTGTCACCCCAGATCACCGACCGCCGCAAAAAAGTCGGCGAAATCATGGCCGTCGGCGGACCCGAAGTGAACAAGGCCGCCCAGATCGCCCTGTCGACGTTCAACGACGACGACGTCAAGGAATTCCTCGACACCGGCCAGCACACGGCCCGGGCCAGGGACAACGAACAAGCCAGCATCACCGAACTCGTCAACCTGGCCAAGCAGGCCGGTGCGGAAGCGGCCAGCGAAACCGAAGCAGCGAAAGAGGCGTCCGCGCGGGCCGTTGCCGCCGCCGAACTGGCCAAGCAAGCCGCGGTGAAGGCGGCCGAAGAAGCCGCCGCCGCCAAGGACGACGCTGCGGCGGCCGCGGCGGCAGCCGGTCGTGCGGCCGACTTCGCGACCCGCGCCGCACGAGCCGCCCAGGAAGCCATTTCCGCCGCGAACTCCGCCAACAGGGCCGCCCGGGTCGCCTCCGACGCCGCGATGCGTGCGGCGTCGGCCGCGTCATCGGCCGCGCAGGCGGCGTCCGACGCCCGTGGTGCCGCCGCCGCGGCCGCGGGTGACGCGAACCAAGCTTCCAATGCCAGGGCCGCCGCGCAGAAGGCCAGGGATGTCGCCGCCGGTGCCCGCCTCGCCGCTGAAGCTTCCCGCGCCGCCGGGGACGCGGCCAACCAAGCGGCGGGCGCCGCCCGCGCGGCATCGAGCGCGGGCGCCAACGCCGATCGCGCCGCCTCCGCCGCCGAAGACGCCGCCAACCAGGCCGGTGTGTCCGGCGCTGAAGCCGCCCGCGCCAGGAAAGCCGCCGCGGACGCGCACAAGTTCGCCGGGCAGGCCAATCGGGCCGCCTCCAACGCCGAGTCACTCGCCGGTCAGTCCGCCAGTGCCGCCGGAGACGCCTATCGCGCGGCGATCAGCGCGGCCGAACACGCCGAGAACGCCGCCGCGGCAGCGGACGAAGCGGCAGCGCACGCCGGTGAGGCCGAGACCGCGGCCAGGGAATCAGAGAAGCACGCTCAAGCGGCACAGGCGGCGGCCGCTGTCGCCACGCAGGCGGCCGAGCTTGCCGGTCAGATCGAGCAGAACGCCCGTGCGGCGGACAGCAACCGCCTCGATCTGCTACAGGACGAAGGCATCGCGAACGCGGAGCAGGTCAAGAACGATCTCGAGACCAAGGCGGCCTGGGAGGCCGGTGAAGCCACCCGGATCGACCAGGAAACCCAGCTGCTACTGGACAAGGCCACCGCACCGGACGCCGATTCCGCGACCGTGTTGAGCAACGGGCGGCAGGCCGCGCTGCGGCTGCGTAACGCCGGAGGTCCGTGGAGTCGTTCGGCCGCCGAGATGGCGTTGGCCGGTGGCGAGATGGAGATGCGCGACTACCTGGAGATCGGCCGGGACGAGGCGGCGGAAGAGGACGACCGTGCGCGGGCCATCTACATCGCCGAGTCCACTTCGGTCGAGAAGCAGAAGACCGCCGCACAGCAGGCCTTCCTCAGCGACGGCAACGACCTGCGCGAGTTCCTGAAGACGCAGTACTACGACGGCAAGACGATCGACGACCGCAAGAAGGTCGGCCAGATCATGGCCGCGGGTGGTCCGGCTACCCAGCGCGCGGGTCAGAAGGCACTCGAAGGCTCGCCGGAGGACGTGCAGCAGTTTCTCGCTGTCGGCCAGTTCACCGCGCAGGTACAGGACGACCGGATCAAGATCGGCCAGATCATCACCACCGGTGGCCCGGAGACCCAGACGGCCGCTCAGATCGCACTGGCCGGCCCCGCGACCTACGCCAGGGATTTCGTGCAAACGGGCCAGTTCAAGGCTGCCCAGCGTGACTCCTTGACCGCGTCGCACGTCGCCGCTGTCCGGCGTTTGGTGTCCGAGGCGGCCCGCATCGCCGCGACCGCCCGATCGGACGCGGCGGAAGCCGCGCGAGTCGCCGCGGTAGCCCGCAAGGCCGCCGATGAAGCCGCACAGTGGGCGGAGAAGGCCAGGCAGTCGGCCAACGAAGCCGCTGAATACGCCAAGCAGGCGAAACAGTCCGCGAACGACGCGCAGGCGTCCGCCGACCGGGCCGCGGAGTCGGCCCGGTCGGCAAGATCTGCTGCCGATGCCGCCGCGAGGGACGCCGAAGCGGCGACTCTGTCGGCGACCCGCGCGGGAAGCTCCGCTTCGCAGGCACAGGCTTCGGCTGCGGACGCCGCGAGTTCCGCACAGGCGGCACGGGCTTCCGAAGCGGCGGCCGGCCGGGACGCGGCGCTGGCGCAGGAAGCCGCCGACGACGCGTACGAAATCGCCAAGACCAAGCACCAGGACGAACAGCGGGCAATCGCCGGTGGGCCACTGACGGAACAGGAACAAGCCGACCTCAAGAACACTTGCAACGGCGACCAAGCCTGCATCGACAAGTACAACAAGGCCGTCGCCGACGCGAACATGAGCCTGGTCGACTTCCTGAAGCAGGAAGGCGCCGAGGTCATCCTCGAGATGATCGGCTACAACGACGCCGTCAAATGCTTCACCGAGGGTGACGTCGAAGCCTGCATCTGGACCGCGATCAACGCACTGACCTTCGCCAACCCCTTCGCCCTGATCGCCAAGGGCGGCAAACTGGTCGCCGCGATCGCCAAGATCGCCGGCAAGGTCGGTGCCTTCTTCAAGCGAGTCGAACAGGCGAAGAACGAGGTCAAAGCCGGTCGCGAGGCCGTCTACGAAGCCATGAGGGCCTGCAAGCTACCGGTGATCGGCCGGAGTTTCGCGCCAACCGTGCTCGTCCTGATGGCGGACGGCACGCACAAGGCCATCAAGGACGTCGTGGTCGGCGAACAGGTCGCCGCCGCCGATCCGCAAACCGGACGGGCCGGCAATCGCACGGTTACCGGGCTGATCATCGGTACGGACCTCAAGCAGATGGTGTCACTCACCGTCGGCGACGGCACCGAATCCGGCTCCCTCGAAGCCACCGGCAACCACCCGTTCTGGGTGGTCGAGCAGCAGCAATGGGTAGACGCCAAGGACATTTCGCCGGGCGACCACCTGCTGACACCGGACAGCAAGCCGGCCAAGGTCGTCGATGTCCGGTCGTACACCCAGGTCATCCAGGTCTACAACCTCGCGGTCGACGACCTGCACACCTTCTACGTCCTGGCCGGGAACACCCCGGTACTCGTCCACAACGCGGGCAAAGGGCGTGACGACTACCTCCAGCGTCCCGGGTACAACAACTACGTGCTGAAGGACCCGAACGGCAAAATCTACTACGTGGGAATGTTCGGCCCGAACTCCACGAAAGCCGACGTGGAGCGCCGCCATGCCGCCAACGGGAACCGCTACGTGCCTTCCCCGGACATCAACGTCAAAGGTGACACCATCGAGGTCGCCCCAGACAAGCGGACCTACCTCGACTCCCGCCTGATGGAACAGAACCAGTCCGTGGTTCATGAGACCTACATCGGCCGTGACGGCAACAACTACCGCGGCAATCGCCAGAACCCGATGGCTGCCAGTAAGATCACCCAATACGAAGGCGTCAAGGCACGGTTGGAGGGATGCTGATGAGTTCTCGACTGTTCTCCGACGACGAACTCCAGGAGTCCACGAAGTTGCTCGCCCTCGTCGTCGATGCCTTCACCGATGAACACGGGAGCGAACCGACCCTCGGCGAGTTCCTCGAGATCCTGGGGCCATCGATACCGACGAACAATGCGTATATGGGCGCGTCACCGATCCCGCTGAAGTTCAAAGCAAAGACGAAGGGGAACCGCAGCTACAAGTCGGAACCTTCGGAGCGCGTAGCCGACTTGAACGACAACACGTTCAACGAGGCGTCCGAACTACTCGCTTTCCTGGCAGAACGCGCCGGATCAGCCGATGGGCAAGAGGTTTCACCCACCGATCTGGCGGGGTACGTCTTCCAGGTCCTGCAGGCAGCGCGGTTCCCCTTTTTCGACGTCAGCAGCGACAGCGTCGTGGACCTGACTGCGCCGGTGCCGAAACGGATCCCCAAGGCGAAAGTCGGCGACGTAGTCGCGATTCCAGCAGCGGAGGCAGGCTACCACCTGGCCCTCGTACTGGCCGACGATCAGACCGGCTTAGCTCTCGGACTTCTACGAGGTACGTTTTCGGTTCCTCGGGTCGGAAACGTCGATCGGCATCAGCCGTTGCATATTCCGGTTTATACGGGTCAGGCGTTGATCAAGAACGGAACGTGGCTGATAGTGGATCATCAAGAAACGCTGCTCGGCCTTTTTCCGGATCCGCCGGAACTCTATTGGGAGGCGGTCACGGCGTTCGGTGATCGTTTTGGCGAATACGGTGCGGCGGGCATCATCGACGGGCCGAAGCGGCTCATCAACAAGGCCGAAGCAGAAGCAGTCGGACTGCTGAACGGCACCTATCGACAATCCTTTCTTGAAGAGCATTTGCAGACGATACTCAACGCGGGCCAATTCGATAACGGACCTGTGCCGGGGTTCTGGCGCTGACCGGTATTTTGAGTAAGTTCTGAGGGGCTCCGTCTCGTACGGCTCAGTGGCAGCAACTATAATCGTCGATACGGTTCCGCTGGGCCAGGAGACAGTGATGTACGAATTTCACGGATGGTTCGGCCTCAGCGAGGACACCTACGAGAGTGAAACTGACGTCCTGGCCGCGTTGATCGACCGGTTGCGCTCGCTGGTTTCCGGGTTCACCTTGCCGCCGACCACCGTTTTCGAGGTGGGAGTCGTCAACGGCATGTACCACCTGTCGGTGCACGGGACGGCCGAGCGTGAGCAACGGTCATTTGAAGCGGCCGCGTTGAGAGAGACGCTGTCGTTTCTCTGTCGTCACCTCCCCGGATCGTGGGGGCTCTTGCACGAGCGCTGCGACGAGTGGACTGACCCACCGGGCCCGTCCACCTATCGGGTCAAGATCGTGGCTCGCGGTGGCGTATCCGTTCGGCATGACCCGTTTCTCTCGCCGCTTCAGCCCGCACCGAACGGAGCCGGTCATGTATGAGTTCCAAGGATGGTTCCGTCTAGCGGAAACGCTAGACCAGGTGGATGGGGGAGGTTTGGCGGCGAAACTCGGGGAACTCGGCCCGGCGATCGCGCAGTTCGGCCGGATCAGCAGCTCGGCCAAACTCTATTTCGCGGACACGCTGCCCTGCGTCCGGATAACGGGGCATCCAAACCGGGTCCGTCGTGACCCCGGTGGTGAAACCGACGTCGACGAATTTCTCGCCGAGCTGATTCTTTTGTTACCCGGCTCTTGGGGAATGCTGTACGAGCGCAGCAACGATGGCGGCGACGAAATCTCCACAACAGCAGGGGCGAACTCGTTCCGGGTCAGAGTGCTCTCCCAGGGAACACTGACCATGCACGCGGATCCATTCCTCTCGCCGTGCGTCCCCGTCATCGAAGACGCCTAACCGGACTCTTAAAGTCCGTGAAGAAACGGGTTCAGCGGAGGGGGTGCATCCAGCCGTGCGGGTCGGACGTGGTGCCTTCCTGGATACTCGTCAGGGCTTCGCGCAGTTTCATCGTCAGGGTGCCGGGCTGGCCGCCCGCGACGGTGAACTCGCCACCGGCGTGCTTGACGCGGCCAACCGGGGTGATCATCGCGGCGGTGCCGCAGGCGAAGACCTCGGTGAGCTCACCGGAGGCGGCCGACTTCTCCCACTCGGCACCTTCCGCAACCTCGCATCACCCGCGGTGCCCGGCAACCCGGGTCGGCATCGACCGGACGTGGAAACACTCCGACGCCATCGCGCAAGGCTGGCTGTCGACTGCATGTTGTGAACATGCAGTCGCCGTGGACTAACCCCCACCTCGGCATCTGTCGACTTAACGTGATCTCTTAGGAACCAAGAGATCACGTTAAGTCGACAGATGGGGGTTGTGACCACTCAGGAGCGTGCGCTCCTTGGCGTAGAAACGCTGGGTCAACGTCTCCATCTTGTCGAAGTACGTGTTCCCGGCTTGTTGGATTACGGAGATCAGTTCGTGTTCATCCGCGGCCGCGGCGAGCCTGTCACCGCCATTCACCGAAGCGACCACCACTTGACCACGTCCGATCGGCGTGAACGAAAATTCAAGCTGCTCACTCGGAAACACCATCGACGCTTTGCGCCCGTTGCGATAGTCATCGATAAGAATCGCAACATGAGCCCACAGAGTGTCGATATCGTCGAGCATATGCCGATCAAGAACGGCGATCCCATTGATTACCAGTTCGATCGAGCCCAACCGATCTTGAGCATGCGACTTGGCCGGCAATTCGTCGTTCCGCGTGATCTCGATGTACACGTAAATTCCATCACCCGGAGCGGCAAGAAATGATTCCGCCAAAATCACTTGCCTTCAACCCCTTCAGCCAACAGGAAAGAACAATGAGGGCCTCCTTCACGGACCGAAAAGCGGGTTCAGCGGAGGCGGTGCATCCAGCCGTGCGGGTCCGCAGCGGCACCTTCCTGGATGCTGGTCAAGGCTCCACGCAGTTTCATCGTCAGAGTGCCGGGCTGGCCGCCCGCGACGGTGAACTCGCCACCGGCGTGCTTGACGCGGCCGACCGGGGTGATCACCGCGGCGGTGCCGCAGGCGAAGACCTCGGTGAGCTCACCGGAGGCGGCCGACTTCTCCCACTCCTCGGTCGAGATACGACGCTCCTCGACGGAGTGCCCGAAGTCGGAAGCCAGCTGCAGCAACGACTTCCGGGTGACGCCGGGCAGCAGCGAGCCGCTCAGCTCGGGGGTGACCACGCGCGCGTCTGCGCCGGAACCGAAGACGAAGAACAGGTTCATCCCACCCATCTCCTCGACCCAGCGGCGCTCCACCGCGTCGAGCCAGACGACCTGGTCGCAGCCCTTCTCGACGGCCTGTGCCTGCGCGACGAACGAGGCCGCGTAGTTGCCGGCGCACTTGGCGAACCCGGTGCCGCCCGGGGCCGCGCGCACGTACTCCGTCGACAGCCACACGCTGACCGGCTTCACCCCGCTCGCGAAGTACGGGCCCGCTGGCGAGGCGATGACCGAGTACAGGTACTCGTTGGCCGGCCGGTTGACGCCGAGGCCGGCTTCGGTGGAGATCATGAACGGGCGCAGGTAGAGCGATTCGCCCTGCTTGGTCGGCACCCAGCGCTCGTCGGCGTCGACGAGCCGGCGCAGCGACTCGAGGAAGATCTCCTCGGGCAGCTGCGGCATCGCGAGGCGCTCGGCGGAGTGCTGGAAGCGCACGGCGTTCGCGTCCGGGCGGAAGGAGGCGATGGAACCGTCCGGCTGGCGGTACGCCTTCAGGCCTTCGAAGATCGCCTGGCCGTAGTGCAGGACCGAGGTGGCGGGGTCGAGGGAGAACGGCGCGTACGGGCCGACGGCGGCTTCGTGCCAGCCCTGGTCGGCGCTCCATTTCACGGTGACCATGTGGTCGGTGAAATACGTTCCGAATCCCGGCTTCGCCAGTACGTCCGCGACGCGTTCCGGGCTGACGGGGCTCGGATTCGGGGTATAGGTGAACTGCGTCGTGGTCGTCATGAGTAGACGATAACGCTTGCTCGGAAGTGCGTTGGTCGGAAGTCCGTGTTTGTCACCCGGCGACGGTCCTCACCCCCTGTCCGGTCTGTCGCCTCTAGGATGGTGG
The DNA here is from genome assembly GCF_036008905.1 of Amycolatopsis sp. GTDB lineage: Bacteria > Actinomycetota > Actinomycetes > Mycobacteriales > Pseudonocardiaceae > Amycolatopsis. Next base: position 30,169 of record NZ_DASYMU010000047.1, read on the forward strand.
TGTGACCTACTACCAAGCGGACTCCACTCCCTCGAAGGCCGTCGCCACCGGCAAGGGGACGGACGTGAAGACGTTCGCCACCGCGGTGCTGCTGACCTTCGGCACCGGCCTGCTGATGATGGTCGGCAACGGACTCCTCGACAGCTTCTTCGGCGCCATCCTCGGCCTCGTCGCGGCGATCTTCGGGATCGTGTTCTGGAAGAACAAGCTCGGCAAGGTGTTCCCCGCCGAGGTCCCGGCCAAGGGGCTGGTCCTGCTCGCCGTCGTCAACGTCGTGCTGGTGATCGGCCTGATCCTGATGGTCGGCTAGGACCCGCTCACCAGGCCGTCCGGCAGGCGGGGCCGGGGCCAGCCGGGATCGGGGCTGAAGTCCGTCCAGGTCCCGTCGAACGGAAACGCGCCCGCCTCCGCCAACGCGCCGAGCCGTTCACCCTCCGCGCGCAGGCGTGTGAGTTCGTCGGCGGTGAGGCGTCCCGCCAGGACGGCTTCTTCCGCTTCGTCCTCGTCCTTCCAGCTCCATTCACCCGCCGCGGTGACCATCAGGTCGAGCACGCCGTCGATCCGATCGGGGCCCGCCGGAGTGCGTCCCCGCGGGATCTCCAGGTTCACGTACCAGCCGAGGAAACCGCCGTCCTGGCCGAAGAACCACCAGACCGAGGACCACTCGTCTTCGGCGATCAGGCGCAGCGTCGACGTGTGTTCCCAGGTGGTGAGGAACCGCTCGCGCGCGATCCGGAACCGCTGCCCGAGCGGGGCGTCCCGCATCGACCGGCCGTCCACGAGCCGGCTGCCGACGATCTCGGTCCCCGCCGGGAGCCAGCCCAGCAGGACGCGGCCGTCATCGGAAATCACCCGCATCGGGTGCTGCTGGCCGATCGTGCCGTCCGGCCGCGGGAACCGCAGGACGACCGTCTCCCCCGGCGCCCAGACCCCCAGCTCAGTCACGCCTTTCACGATATCCGGCCACGACCTCGCCGAACGCCAGCGCGGCGGCGACGGCCAGCGCGATGACCGGGCCGGCGAAGGCCGCGGTCACCGCGCCGACGAGCCCGCAGGCCAGCGTCAGCGGCACGGTGCGCGCCACCTCGGCCTTCGCCTCGCTGAACGAACTGAGCGCGGCGGGCACGGTGGCGAGCACGGCGACGACGGTGAGCAGCGGGGTGAAGTCGGCGGCGTCGGCGGCCGAAAGCAGCTCACGGAACGACGTCACCGACAGCCCGAGCCGGTTCGGTCCCAGCTGGTAGAGCGCGACGGCGGCGACGCCCAGCGCGACCGCCGTCGAACCGCCGATCCACCAGGCCGCCCGCGGTGACGGACGACGTGCCAGCAGCGGGAACATCACCAGCGTGGCGAGCAGCAGCCCGCCAGGTGGCGGCGGTTCCAGCGGCGCGACGACGCTCACGGGCCGGATGGCCAGGCACAACGCGATCAGCAGCAGGGCCATGAGCACCAGCGCCACGACGATCCACCGGCGCGCGTAGTCCGGCAGCGAAATCCCGGCGAGGCTCACCGCCGTCACCACGACGACCAGTGCCGCCGCGGCGAGCCCGGGGCGCTCCGGAACCACGTAGGCGCCGAACGCCGTCGCGAAGACCACGACCCGGGCCAGCTCCGCGAGTGCCCTGGTCCAGCGGGTCGCCGGGCCGGTGGCGACCGGGGCCCGCAGCGCGGCGAAGGCCAGCAGGCCCGCGAGCGCGATCGCCACCAGCACCCACGGCCCGGCCGCCCCCGCGCCCACCGCCAACGCGATCAGGAAACCCGCGCCGAGACGCACCCCCACCACCTACCTCACCAGCCGGAAACCCTTGTCATTAGCATGGCTCACGATCAGGCCGGGCCGTGTGCCCGGTCCCACCGTGAACGCGCGAGGAGCCAGAAGTGACCGTGCCGAAGCTTGCCCTTTCCGAGAATTCGGAAGCCGCGCTGAGCAAGACCCGCGCCGATGTGGTCGTGATCGGGACGCTGCAGGGCGAAGACGGCCTCACCCTGGCTGCCGGTTCCGAAGCCGTCAACGCCGCGTTCGACGGCAAACTCGCCGACGTGCTGAGCACGCTCGGTGCCAGCGGCAAGGCCGAAGAGACGGTGAAGGTGCCGACGCTCGGCAAGCTGTCCTCCGGTGTCGTCCTCGCGGTCGGCCTCGGCAAGCCGGGCACCGACGGCGTGATCAGCGCCGAGCAGGTCCGCCGCGCCTCGGGTGCCGCGGCGCGTGCCCTGTCCGGCACCGCGCACGCGTTCTCGACGCTGTCCGCGATCGACCTGCACGCCGCCGTCGAAGGCACCGCGCTGGGCGCTTATGTCTTCACCGAGTACCGCTCCGAGCCCGGCACCGCGCCGCTGTCCAAAGTGGACTTCGCGACCCCGGCGGAAGGTGCCGCGAAGGATCACCGCGCCACGCTCAAGGCCGCGACGCTGATCGCCGAGTCCGTGATCATCGCGCGTGACCTCATCAACACCCCGCCGAACGACCTGTACCCGGCGTCCTTCGCCGAGCGCGCGCGCAAGCTCGCCGAGGCCAACGGGCTCGAGTTCGAGGTCCTCGACGAGAAGGCGTTGAAGCGCAAGGGCTTCGGCGGCATCCTCGGCGTCGGCGCCGGTTCCTCGCGGCAGCCGCGGCTCGTCCGTGTCGCCTACAAGGGCCCGAAGGCGGTCAAGAAGATCGCGCTCGTCGGCAAGGGCATCACCTTCGATTCGGGCGGCATCTCGATCAAGCCCGCCGCCAACATGGACCACATGACCTCGGACATGTCCGGCGCCGCCGCGGTGCTCGCGTCCGTGGTGCTCGCGGCCAAGCTCAAGTACCCGCTCGAGGTCGTCGCGCACATCCCGCTGGCGGAGAACATGCCTTCGGGCACCTCCTACCGGCCGGGCGACGTGCTCAGCATGTACGGCGGCAAGACCGTCGAGGTGCTCAACACCGACGCCGAGGGCAGGCTCGTGCTGGCCGACGCGATCGTCCGCGCGGGCGAGGAGAACCCCGATTACCTGATCGAGACCGCCACACTCACCGGCGCGCAGCTCGTCGCGCTGGGCAACCGGACCGCCGGCGTCATGGGCTCCGACGAGTTCCGCGACCGCGTCGCCGCCGCCGCGCAGAGCACCGGTGAAGGTGGCTGGGCGATGCCGCTGCCCGAGGAGCTGCGGGCCGACCTCGACTCGCGTCTCGCCGATCTCGCGAACGTCACCAACCACCGCTGGGGCGGCATGCTCGCCGCCGGGATCTTCCTGCGCGAGTTCGTGCCCGCGGGTCTCCAGTGGGCGCACGTCGACATCGCGGGCCCGTCGTTCAACACCGGCGGCCCGTGGGGCTACACCGGCAAGGGCGGCACCGGGGTGCCGGTGCGCACCATCGCCGCCGTGCTCGCCGACATCGCCGCCAACGGCTGACCCGTCGCTAGTCTGAAGGGACCTCTCCGGTGAGAGGTCCCTTCAGTTTTTCCGGGGTGAAGCGAGAGGACAGCGTGGGCTGGGAGCGGGACGAGTACCTGGAGTCGGCGGTCCGTGACGTCCTGACGGCGGACGAAACCCGCGTCGACACGACGATCGGCTTCGCGGCGCTGCTGCTGGCGTCCGCCGGGGCGATCGCGGAGTCGGACAGGGTGGTGACCCGCTGGCACACGCTCACCGAACGGCCGGTGACGCTGCTGGCCGCCGACTCCGTGAAGGCGCGTGCCTGGGCGATGCTGTTCGAGGCCCGGGGCGAACGGCCGTCGTGGGCCGACGCGCTGACGCCGTTGGATCTCGACGCCGAAGAACGCGCGCATCTCACCTATCTGAGCCGCGCCGACGCGATCGTCCCCCTTGGACTGTCCGAGCTGTTCGGCGACTCACCCGCCGCCAAGATCGTCTCCGGCCTGGCCGAAAAACTCGATTCCGAGTCCCGCACGGACAAGGTCCGCACGGCGGCCGCCGACGCCGAAACCGAAGCGCGCGAAGGAAAACCGGGTCGGCTGGACGTCTGGGCGGACCTGGCCGTCGCCAGGACACCACCGGACGTCGTCTCGCTCGTCGCGTGCCGCCACGTCGCGCCGCTGCTGGTCGCCGGAGCCGATCCGCTCGGATTGCGCGAGTGGGCCGGACGCTGTGCCGGAGACCTGATCGCGGCCTTGGATCGGCGTTTTCCCCCGCGACCGCCAGGAACCTGGCCCGAACTCGTGACGGAGATCATGCGGCTGCGTGGCGGAGAAGTCCCCGCGCCCGCCGGACCCGGGGCGCTCACGGAAGCCGAACGCAGGCTGGGCACGCGCCTGCCGGACGATTACCGGGCGTTCCTGTCCACATGCGACGGACTACCCGCGGACGAGGTCTTCCCCCGGCTCCTCGGCGCCGCCGAGCTGGTGCCGGCCGAAGCCGGTGTCGTGCTCATCAGCGAGCGCTCCGAGCACGGTGTCCTCGCGCTCAGCCCCGTCGGCGGCGGCTGGCTGGCACTGGAACTGGACCCCGTCCTCGGCACGACCCCGCACCGCAGCTTCCGCGCACTGCTCGAACACCACCTCGACCTACTGGCCAAATGACCGCGAAGTGACCTTTAAACGCCGCCGCGTTTCTGCCGCTCGGTGTACTCCCGCATCCGCTTCGGGTAGCCGACCCTGGCCACCTCGTAGACCGGGATCGACCGCTTGCGCCCGAAGTTCTGCGCCGCGTCGAGGCTGTCGATCCGGCGACGGGTCCATTCGCCATCGTGTGCGATCAACACCACGGTTGTCTCCGTCACTGTCGTCTTGGGCTCGACATAGGCTTCGACACCATGCCTCGCTGCCGCCCACTCCTCCAGGTGCTTGGTGTCACCGGAGCTGGCTTTCCGCAGCGTACCGGCCTTTTGGCCGCCCTTGCCGCGCTTGCGCAGCGAGTCGAAGAGACCCACCTCGACCACCTCACCTCTCGTCGACGTCTACCTCCATTATCCGGACGTTTCGCCATGCTCCCCGGCCGACACCCGGCTAGGTTCCAACCGCGTACGGTCTTAGTGACAAGATGGCGTACGACGCGCGCGTGGAGATCGCGCCGCGCGCAGCCAGAGCTTCATCACCGATGCCTGCTGAGGAGCAATTGAAGTGACCGACACCTCCGCCGACCTTGTGATCCTTGGTGGCGGATCGGGCGGCTATGCCGCAGCGTTCCGCGCGGCCGAGCTGGGCCTTTCCGTCACCCTGATCGAAAAGGACAAGCTGGGCGGGACCTGCCTCCACCGAGGCTGCATCCCCACCAAAGCACTGCTCCACGCGGCAGAGGTCGCCGACAACGCCCGTGAAGGCGAGCAGTTCGGCGTCAAGTCGACGCTCGAAGGCATCGACATGGCCGGCGTCAACAAGTACAAGGATTCCATCGTCTCGCGCCTGTACAAGGGCCTCCAGGGGCTCGCGAAGGCGCACAAGGTGAACCTCGTCGAGGGCACCGGCACCTTCGCCGGCGGCACCACCGTCGAGGTCGACGGCACCCGCCACACCGGCAAGAACGTGCTGCTGGCCACCGGTTCGTACTCCCGGACGCTGCCCGGCCTCGAGCTCGGCGGGCGGATCATCGCCAGCGAGCAGGCCCTGTCGCTCGACTACGTCCCGGAGAAGGTCGTCGTCCTCGGCGGCGGTGTCATCGGGGTCGAGTTCGCCAGTGTATGGGCGTCCTTCGGCGTCGACGTGACCATCGTCGAAGCGCTGCCGCGGCTGGTCCCGAACGAGGACGAGTTCGCCTCCAAGCAGCTCGAGCGGGCCTTCCGCAAGCGCAAGATCGCCTTCAAGACCGGCGTGCGCTTCACCGGTGCCAAGCAGAACGACAGCGGCGTCAGCGTTTCGCTGGAATCCGGTGAGACGCTGGAAGCCGACCTGCTGCTCGTCGCCGTCGGCCGCGGCCCGAACTCCGCCGGCCACGGTTACGAAGAGGCCGGGGTGAAGATCGATCGCGGCTTCGTGCTGACGAACGACCGCCTCCAGACCAACCTGCCGAACGTCTACGCCGTCGGCGACATCGTGCCCGGCCTGCAGCTCGCGCACCGCGGGTTCGCGCAGGGCATTTTCGTCGCCGAGGAGATCGCCGGCCTCGCGCCGCGCGTCATCGACGAGAACGGCATCCCGCGGGTCACCTACTCGCACCCCGAGGTCGCCTCGGTCGGGCTCACCGAAGCCGCGGCCAAGGAGAAATACGGTTCGGACGTCACCACGTACACCTACGACCTCGGCGGAAACGGCAAGAGCCAGATCCTCAAGACCTCCGGCGGCGTAAAGTTGATCAAGGCGCCGGACGGTCCGGTCGTCGGTGTCCACATGGTCGGCGACCGCGTCGGCGAGCTGATCGGCGAAGCGCAGCTGATCTACAGCTGGGAGGCGTTCCCCGAGGACGTCGCCCCGCTGATCCACGCGCACCCCACCCAGACCGAGGCCCTCGGCGAAGCATTCCTTGCCCTCGCGGGCAAGCCGCTACACGTGCACAGCTGACGTCACCTTCGAGAAACCAGACCACGCCAGACATATCAAAGGGAGTCAGCGAACAATGGCCTACTCCGTCACGTTGCCGGAGCTCGGTGAGAGCGTCACCGAGGGCACCGTCACCAGGTGGTTGAAGCAGGAAGGCGACCGCGTCGAGGTCGACGAACCCTTGCTGGAGATCTCCACGGACAAGGTCGACACCGAGGTTCCTTCCCCGGTTGCCGGCACGGTAGTCAAGATCAGTGCGCAGGAGGACGAGACCGTCGAGGTCGGCGGCGAGCTCGCCGTCATCGACGACGGCTCGGCCGGTGGCGCCCCGGCACCCGCTGCCGAGGAGAAGCAGGCGGAGCCCGAGCCCGAACCGGCGAAGGAAGAGGCCGCGGCCGAGCCGGAGCCCGCTTCCGAGCCCACTCCGCAGGCGAGCTCTTCGGGTTCGGCCGAGGGCACTTCGGTGACCCTGCCCGAGCTCGGTGAGAGCGTCACCGAGGGCACCGTCACCCGCTGGCTCAAGCAGGTCGGCGATTCGGTCGAGGTCGACGAGCCGCTGCTCGAGATCTCCACGGACAAGGTCGACACCGAGGTCCCGTCCCCGGTCGCCGGCACCGTCCTGGAGATCCGCGCGCAGGAGGACGAGACCGTCGAGGTCGGCGGCGTGCTCGCCGTCATCGGCGACGCGAACGCCGCGCCGAAGGCCGCAGCGAAGCCGGAACCCAAGCCCGAGCCCAAGCCGGAACCGAAGCCCGAGCCGAAGCCCGAGCCGAAGCCCGAGCCGGTCCAGGAGTCCAAGCCTGAGCCCAAGCCCGAGCTGAAGGCTGCCCCCGCGCCGGCCCCGAAGGCCGCGGAGTCCGAGGACTCCAACGGCAGTGGCCCGTACGTGACGCCGCTGGTCCGCAAGCTGGCTTCCGAGCACTCCATCGACCTCGCCTCCCTCACGGGCAGTGGCGTCGGTGGCCGGATCCGCAAGCAGGACGTGCTCGCGGCCGCGGAAGCGAAGCAGAAGGAGAAGGCGGCAGCCGCTCCGGCACCTGCTCCCGCTGCTCCGGCCCCGCAGTCCAGCGCACCCGCGGCGGCTTCCGCTCCGGCTCCCAAGCGGGCCACCGGCCCGTCGCCGGAGCTGGCGGCACTGCGCGGCACCGTGCAGAAGGCCAGCCGGATCCGCCAGATCACGGCCACCAAGACCCGCGAGTCGCTACAGGTGTCCGCGCAGCTCACGCAGGTCCACGAGGTCGACGTCACCAAGGTCGCCCGGCTGCGCCAGCGGGCGAAGGCGGCCTTCAAGGAGCGCGAGGGCGTCAACCTGACGTTCCTGCCGTTCTTCGCGAAGGCGACGGTCGAGGCGCTCAAGCAGCACCCGAATGTCAACGCGTCGTACAACGAGGACACCAAGGAGATCACCTACCACGGCGCCGTGCACCTGGGCATCGCGGTGGACACCGATAAGGGGCTCCTCTCGGTCGTCATCCACGACGCCGGTGAGCTCAGCCTGGCCGGTCTCGCGCACAAGATCGCCGACCTGGCGGGCCGCGCGCGGGCCAACAAGATCAAGCCGGACGAGCTGACCGGTGGCACCTTCACCGTCACGAACATCGGCAGCAACGGTGCCCTGTTCGACACGCCGATCATCGTGCAGCCGCAGTCCGGCATGCTCGGTACCGGCGCGGTCGTGAAGCGTCCGGTGGTCATCGCCGACGCCGACGGCAACGACACGATCGCCGTGCGGTCGATGGCGTTCCTCCCGCTGACCTACGACCACCGCCTGGTGGACGGGGCCGACGCGGGCCGGTTCGTCACGACGATCAAGCAGCGCCTCGAAGAAGGCAACTTCGAGGACGAGCTCGGTCTGTAACCTGCTTTAACCGAGACAGGGCGCCCACCTCCCCGGTGGGCGCCCTGTCTCGTCCCGCCATCTGTCGACAGGTGGCGATGTCTTGGTTTCTGAGGGATCGCCACCTGTCGACAGCTGACGGGTGGGCAGCGTGTTCTGTCACACCTTCGGTGCTCACCAAGCACACACAGGGCAGGTGCATAAGGTGGGGACATGCGAGTCTTGATCGCGGGCGCGAGTGGTCTGATCGGCGGCGCACTGGCGGCGCGGCTTTCCGAAGCCGGGCATGACGTGCGCAAACTCGTCCGGCGGGAGAGTCGCGCGGCCGACGAGTTCCGCTGGGACCCGCCCGCGGGCAAGATCGCCGGGGGAGCCTTCGACGGCGTCGACGCGGTGGTCAACCTGTGCGGCGCCCCGCTGTTCCCGCAGCGCTGGAGCGCGGCCCGCAAGCAGGTCCTGTTCGACAGCAGGCTCGAGCCGACCGAAGTCCTCGCGGAAGCCGTCGCCGAACACGGAATTCCCTTGCTCGTCAACGGATCCGCCGTCGGCTACTACGGTGACACCGGCTCGATGACGGTCGACGAGAACTCGGTGCACGGCCAGGGTTTCCTCGCTGAGCTCTGCATCGCCTGGGAAGCCGCGACGGCACCCGCCAAGGTGGCCGGGGCCAGGGTGGTGTCGATCCGGACCGCGCCGGTCCTGTCCGGCAAGGGCGGCCTCATCGGCACCCTGAAACCACTGTTCGCCTCGGCACTGGGCGGAAAACTCGGCGACGGCCACCAGTTCATGGCGTGGATCTCGTTCGAGGACGCGATTTCCGGTATCCAGTTCCTGCTCGAGGACGACACACTGTCCGGTCCGGTCAACCTCACGAGCCCGAAGCCGGTGACCAACGCCGAGTTCACGAAAGCGTTCGGCGCCGTGCTGCACCGCCCCGCTCCCTGGTGGGTACCCGGCTTCGCGTTGAAGGCCGTCCTCGGGCAACTCGGCGAGGAGATGGCCCTCTACGGTCAGCGCGCCCTCCCGCGCGCTCTGGAACACGCCGGTTTCACCTTCCGCCACAATGACGTCGGAAGCGCATTGGCCGCGGGGTTATGACGACCGTTCCGCGCGTGCGCTGGGTCGTGCTCGGCGTAGTGCTGTGCGTCGGCCTCCTCGCGCTCGGCCTGCTTGTGGCCCGGCAACCGCTGTCGCTCGACTCCGCGATCGCGAACGCCCTGCAAGACCAGTGGCAACACCCCGTGGGAACGGTCGCCTCGATCGTCAGCGACCTGCTCGGCCCGGTGCTCCCCTGGGTGTTCGGCGCGATCCTGTTCGTCGCCGCGGTGATCGCGTGGCGCCGCGGCGATCGCGGCCGCGCCGCCGTGCTGGTCAAGATCACCGCGGTGGTACTCCTGTGCCGCCTGACGAGCGTCGTCCTCAAGCCGGTGTTCGGCCGGGCCCGGCCGCGTGATTACCCCGACTTCAGTTTTCCCAGCGGGCATGTGGTTTCCACCGCGTCGACCGGTTTCGGCGCGGTACTGCTGTGCCTGTGGCTGGCGCCACGGCTGCTTCGCCGCGTCGCCGTCATCGCCGTGCTCGCCACGACGCTCTGCGCGGCGAGCAGGGTGGTTTTCGGCGTGCACTGGCTCTCCGACACCGTCGGAGCGGTGTTCGGCGTGCTCGGGATCGGGATCCTCGCGGCGGTGGCGCTGCGGCTGCTGCCGAAGCCGCCGGACCCGGTGTCCGCCGATCAGGAGGCGGCGTAACCTCGCTGGGGTGAGTTCTTCCACCGTGAGCTGCCGCGCCACCACCGAACCCGTCGACGTCCGCCCGATCGGCACGATCGACTACACCGAAGCGTGGGAGCTCCAACGTGAGCTCGTCACGGCCCGCGCGGACGGCGACGGCCCGGACACCATGTTCCTGCTGGAACACCCCTCGGTGTACACGGCGGGCAAGCGCACCGAAGCCGAGGACAGGCCGACAGACGGCACCCCGGTCATCGACGTCGACCGCGGCGGCAAGATCACCTGGCACGGTCCCGGCCAGCTCGTCGGCTACCCGATCATCAAGCTCGCCGACCCGATCGACGTCGTGCACTACGTACGCCGGCTGGAAGAGGCGTTGATCACCGTGTGCACGGGCTTCGGCGTGCACACCGGCCGCGTCGAAGGCCGCAGCGGCGTGTGGATCCCCGCCGACGACCGCGGCCCCGAACGCAAGATCGCGGCCATCGGCATCCGCGTCCAGCGCGGCGTGACGATGCACGGCTTCGAACTGAACTGCAACGCCGACCTGGCCGCGTTCGACAAGATCGTGCCGTGCGGCATCCGCGACGCGGGCGTGACCTCGCTGTCCTACGAGCTCGGCCGTGAAGTCACCGTCGCCGATGCGCTTCCGGCCGCCCGCGACGCCGTCCTGGCCGCGCTCGAAGGCGAGCTCCCGGTCACCGACGAGCACTGGCTGCCCCGGCCCGAGGCGCCGACAGCGCCGGGTGTCACGTTCGCCCTTCAGTCCTGATCGGGTAAAAAAGGGCCGTTCCGGGTTTCGATTCCGGGCGGCCCTTTTCGCTGCCCTTTCTGCCCCATCGGGCGAACCAAAGGGAATTCGCGTTGCGCCTTTGGGGCGCTCCTCTCCGTCTTCATGGCGGAAGCACGCCGTTTTCCTTGACGCGCCACGCTCGCCAACGCAAACATCGAGGTGATCCTCAAGGGCACCAGGGGCCCACGGGATCACGAGGAGCGGGGCGGAGGGCTCTACTCCGACGTCGGGGGTGCAAAGCATGCCCTTTTCTCGTCGGAACGCAAATCTGGCACTCGATTCTCTTTATCGGGCGCTGTGTTATCGAACGCCGCGCTTCCAGACGCCGTACTGCCGTGTCGACGAAGATGGAGCCGGTATGCCTGCAACACCCACTTATCCTGGTGTGTACATCGAGGAATTACCCAGTCGCGTCCGGACGATCACCACCGTTTCCACCTCGGTGACGGCCTTTGTCGGATACACCGCGCAAGGCCCGGTGGACCAGCCGGTCACGATCACCAGTTTCGCGGACTACGAACGCCGTTTCGGCGGGCTCGCGGCGAAAAGCCCGGTGAGCTACGCGGTCCAGCAGTTCTTCCTGAACGGCGGCTCGATAGCGATCGTCGTCCGGGTGGCGGCGGGCGCGGGTCGCGCTTCGGTCGTCCTCAAGAACTCGTCGGCGAATTCCGACGCCGTGCCTGGTCCGGCGCTGCGAGTCGTCGCGAAGGAGCCCGGTGCCTGGGGCAACGGCCTGCGGGTCGCGGTCGACTACGCGACACAGACCCCGGACAAGACGTTCAACCTGCAGGTGTTCGGCGCGTCCGGCTCACCGCGCGAGAGTTTCGGCGATCTGTCGCTGGACAAGGCGGATTCCCGGTACGCCCCGTCCGTGATCAACTCCGGCTCGGCGCTGATCACCGTGGAACACCCGGACGACACGGTGACGAACCGGCCCGAACCGGTGGGCACGGTCTCCGGCGCCTTCGGAGACTCGATCCCCGACCCCAACGGCGATCTCGAGGTCAAGTTCCAGGGCGAGTCCCAGACGTGGAACGTCACGATCGCCGACGCGCCAGTGCCGACATCGCTGGCGGGATTGGCACTGCTGCTGGAAAACACGCTGCGCGGCATCCTCGATCCGCCGGGGTCGCGCACCTTCGGCTCGGCGAAGGTCACCGTGATGGGCAACCGCCTGCAGGTGGTTTCCGGCGCCACCAAGCCCGAGACCATCCTCGAATTCAGTGGTAGCACCGCCACCAACCTCGGCCTGAACGCGTCGTCGAACGTCACCGCGTATTCGGTCGGCTCGACCGAGGACCACGGCTCCCAGGGTGCGGGCACGGCCGGCGTCGACGGCACGCTACCCGCGTTCACCGACATCATCGGCAGCGAGAGCGGCAAGACCGGGATCCACGCGCTGCGGGACGTCCAGGACGTGAATCTGTTGTCGCTGCCCGAAATCTGCGAACTGGGCATCGACGACATGGTCGCGGTGATCGCCGCGGCACAGCGGCTGTGCCAGGACAAGCGGATGTTCCTCCTCGTCGACAGCCCGGCCGCGTGGGAGACGCTCGACCAGGCGAGGGCGAACCTCGGCAACCTGGATTCGGTGCGCAGCAACTATTCCGCGCTGTACTTCCCGCATCTCGAACTCGTCGACCCGCTGAGCGGACGGCTGCGGACGTTCCCGCCGAGCGGCGCCGTCGCGGGGATCATGGCGCGCACCGACAGCGAACGCGGTGTCTGGAAAGCGCCGGCGGGTACCGAAGCCAGGCTTTCCGGGACCCGCGCGCTGACCGTGCCGATGACCGATCCGGAGAACGGTCTCGTCAACCCGCTGGGCGTCAACTGCCTGCGGTCGTTCCCGGTGATCGGCCCGGTGGTCTGGGGTGCCCGCACGATGGAGGGCGCCGACGCGCTGGCCTCGCAGTGGAAGTACGTCCCGGTGCGGCGCTTGGCGCTCATGCTCGAAGAAAGCCTTTACCGCGGTACGAAATGGGTCGTGTTCGAGCCCAACGACGAACCGCTCTGGGCGCAGATCCGGCTCAACGTCGGCGCTTTCCTGCATTCGCTTTTCGAACGCGGCGCCTTCCAAGGCGTCTCGTCGCGCGAGGCCTATTTCGTCAAATGTGACAAGGACACCACCACCCAGAACGACATCAACAACGGGGTCGTCAACGTTCTCGTCGGATTCGCTCCGCTGAAACCCGCGGAATTCGTGGTCATCAAGATCGAACAGCTCGCCGGACAGATCGAGGTATGAGGAATGGCTGAGTTCACTGTCAATCCGCAGCGGTTCGATCCGTACAAGAACTTCAAGTTCCTGGTTCTGTGGGACGGCCGCACCGTCGCGGGAGTATCCAAGATCAGTCCGCTCAAGCGGACCACCGAGGTCGTCAAGCACCGCCACGGTGGTGACGCGAGTTCGCCGCGGAAGTCCGCGGGACGCACGGAATTCGAGGCGATCACGCTCGAGCGCGGAGTGACCCACGACGCCGAATTCGACCGGTGGGCCAACAAGGTCTGGATGGTCGGCCAGGGCAAGGGTTCCGAGTCCTCGCTGCGCGACTTCCGCAAGGACATCGTGATCCAGCTCCTCAACGAAGCCGGTCAGGTCGCGGTGGCCTACAAGATCTACCGGGCGTGGGTGGCCGAGTACCAGATCGTCGGCGAGCTCGACGCGAACGCGAACGCCGTCGCGATCCAGAGTCTCAAGCTGGAGAACGAGGGCTGGGAGCGGGACTACGAGGTCGCCGAGCCGGAAGAGCCGTCCATCCAGTTCCCGGCTTAAGCCATGCCGGGGCCGACGGATCTGCTGGCCACCTGGGAATCGGGGCTCGCGTCGGGACCGGCGCACCGCGCGGTGCTGCTGCACGCGCTGACCGGCGGCGGACGGCTCGACGTGCCGGTGGGCCGGCGGGACCGGGACCTGTTCGCCCTGCGCCGCGAGCTGTTCGGTGAGCGGCTCAACGGGCGGGTGATGTGCCGGCACTGCGAAACCGAGCAGGAGTTCGACTTCGAGGTGGCCAATGTGCTGGGCGTCGAAAGTCCCGGCGCCGAGGAGTTCGGGGTCGAGGTGGGGGAATGGCGGGTCCGGTTGCGGTTGCCGAACTCGGGCGATCTGCTGGCGGCCGCCGCGGCCGGGCCACGGGAGGCGAGACAGGTGCTGCTGACCAGATGCACGCTGGCCGCCCGGCGGCAGGACGAGCCGGACGGTGACCTGCCGGACGAGGTGCAGTCCGCGATGGCTTCCGCGATCGCGGAAGCCGATCCGGGCGCGGACGTCCGGCTGTCCATGCCGTGTGTCGAATGTGGACAGTCCACTTCGGCCACCATCGACATCGTTTCGTACCTGTGGTCCGAAGTGGATGCTTGGGCGAGGGGGATCATGCTGGACGTTCATCTGCTCGCGTCGGCCTATGGCTGGACCGAGGCGGCGGTACTGGAGTTGAGCCCGACCCGGCGGCGGTACTACCTGGAGCTGGTGGGCCATGCCTGACTTCCTCGACCGCCTGCTGGCCCGCAGTGTGCCGGGCTTCCCGGCACCACAAGGAGAAACCGTGGTGACGCCACGGTTGCCCCAGCTCTTCGAGCACGGCGGCGCGGCGCTCGACGTCGAAGAGTTCGTGGCTGCCGCTTCCGCACCAGCCGTGACGACGGCCGCGCAGCCACCGATCCCCGTCGCACCAGGCCGGAATCCCCAGCGGGAGACACGGCGACCTGACCCACCCTCGGCAGTTCCCGCGGCCCTGACCCCGCGAATCCCGGCCACCGCGGCGATTCCGGTCGTTGCGCCACCTCTGCGCACCGCTTCAGAGCGAATCACCACGATCGAGGCACACAGCGAACACGTCCGCGAAGAACACTTCACGACGGTCGACCACACCGTGTACCAAGGAGAACCAACCGCGACCCTGCTTCCCAGCACCACCGTGGTGGTTCCCGCCGCGGCGGGAGGGACGCCCGATGTCCGGCGCCCCGGCGTCGCGGCGGCCCGGCGCGGCGAGCAGCCGCAGCCGTTGGTCCGGGTCTCGATCGGCCGGGTGGAAGTAACCGGTGCCACCAAACCTGACAAGCCACCGGCGCGACCGAAACCGGCCCGGGCCGACCCGGCCATGAGTCTCGAGCGCTACCTCTCTCGTGAGGAAGGCCGCCGATGAGCAACTTCCTCGCCATCGCCACGGCCACCGAGGCGTTGAAGATCTTCGTCGCCAAAGCTGCCACCGATCTCGGGCTCGGTGTCAAGGTGGACACCAAGAAGCCGCCGGCCGATCCGCCACAGGACCCGCTGATCACCGTGTTCCTGTACCAGGTGACGCCGAACGCGGCCCTGCGCAACAACGACGCCGTGACGCGGTCCGGGGACGGCACCGTCCTCAAGCGACCCCGGCTCGCGCTCGATCTGCACTACTTGATCAGTTTCTTCGGCGACGAAGGCGAACTGGTGCCACAGCGGCTGCTCGGCGCCGTCGCGCGAACCCTGCACGAGCAGGCCACGCTCCCCCGGCGTGACATCGAGGAAGCGGCGGTCAAGCCCTATCTGCTCGGTTCCGATCTCGCCGCGTCACCGCAGCTGGTTCGCTTCACCCCGACCCAGCTGGATCTCGACGACCTGTCCAAGCTGTGGTCGACGATGTTCCAGACGCCGTACGCGTTGTCCATGGTCTACCAAGCCACAGCCGTGCTCCTGGACGGCGAAGCGAGCCCGGCCGCCGGGAAGCCGGTGCTGCGGCGGCAGATCGCGGTCGAGGCGTTCACGCGGCCCACGATCGACAAGGTGCTGTCACTGCCCGCCGGATCCGCACCCGGTACCCAGCCCGACGACGAACCCGTGACCAAGGACCGCGAACTCGCGCTGCTCGGCAGCGGACTGGGACGGCCAGGGCTGAGTGCGGTGGTCGGCGGCTCGGTGTCGGCCGTGCTGCGGTCCCGCGACGATCTCGTGGTGCTCGCGCAGCCACCGGGCCTGCCGCCCGGGGTGCATCCCGTGCAGCTGCGCTACGACGTCCGCTTCGGCGAACCGGCGGAGACGCGGCCTTGGCTGGAATCCAACGCGGTGCCCTACGTGCGACGCCCGCGGGTCCTGGAGGCCACCGTCGAAGCCGGCGACCAGGCCCGGATCCGGCTCGACATCCCGGCGACCCCGGAGCAGCGGATCACCGTGCTGCTCGACGAACGCGCCCCGGCGGGCAAACCGCGCGGCTACCAGTTCGTCGCACCCTTTCCCCTCCGCGAGGACCCCGGCCCGGTCGACGAGTTCACCGTGCCGATCACGGGCGCCGCGACCGGCACGTATCTCGTGCGGGTGCAGATCGACGGCGCGGAGAGCCCGCTGGACATCGCCGACGGAACGTTCGGCGGCCCGACGCTGGACATCACGGGCTGACACCGGAAATGGGGGAATCGTTGGGACAGCAAGGTTTTCCGGACGGCGGTGACGTGCATCAGCGCGTACTCGCCGCCGCGACGCGTGCCGTGCTGTCCAAACTGGATTCCCACGCCGGTGGCGCCCCGGAGCCCGATCCCGCGATCGCCGACACGGACGGGATCTCCGCGCTGGACGCGTTGTGTTCCTGTTTCGACCTCAGCCCGTTCGAGCGGTCCATCCTGGTGCTGACCGCGGCCTTCGAGCTGGACCCGAGCACCGCGGCCCGGTGCGCCGCCGCGAGCGGGGATCCGAAGCGGGCGTATCCCACGTTCTCCTTGGCGCTGGCGGCTTTCGACCACCCGCACTGGAGCGCGCTGACCCCGATCGCGCCGCTGCGCCGGTGGCGGCTGGTGGAGGTGGACACCGAGCCGGGGCTCACCACCGGACGGTTGCGGATCGACGAGCGGGTCCTGCACTTCCTGGTCGGTGTGCCCTATGTGGACAGTCGGCTGCACGGCCTGCTCACCAGGATCGACGCACCCGCCCGGCTCCCGGCGTCCCATCAGCAGGCGGCACGCTCGATCGGCCGGGCGTGGACCGGTCTCGACGACGATCCGCACGTCCAGGTGATCGGCGCGGACCAGCAGACACGCTGGGAAGTCGCGTCGGCGGCGGCGCGTGACGCGGGCGTGTCGCTACACGCCGTACTGGCCGAGGATCTGCCGACAGCTCCGGCCGAACGCGAGGCGTTGGCCAGGTTGTGGGAGCGCGAAGCCCTGTTGCTGCCCGCCGCGCTGCTCGTCGAGATCACCGATCCGAAGGCGACGCAGCTCGCCGCCCAATCCTTCGTCGGCGGGCTCGCCGCGCCCGTCGTCGTCTCGGCACTCGACCCGGTGGCCGCGCCGGGCCGCCACTGGCCGCGCGTGTCGCTGTCCCGCCCCACCCAGGACGAACAGCGCACACTGTGGGCGTCTTCGCTCAACGGCAGCGCTTCCGGGATGACCGAGCTGCAACTACGAGACCTCGTCGCGCAGTTTTCCCTGCCCGCACATGTGATCCGCTCGGCCGGGGCGTCCGTGCGCGATGAATCCGGTGATGGCGCACACCTCGCCTGGCAAGCAGGGCTGGCGCAGGCACGCATGGCACTCGACGAACTCGGCCGCCGGATCGAACCTCAGGCCGTCTCGGCGGATCTCGTGCTCCCGGCCGCGCAACGAGCGACCCTGAACGAAATCGTCGCGCACGTACGGCAGCGGTCGAAGGTGTACCAGCAGTGGGGCTTCGAATCCGTGTTGCGGCGCGGGCTCGGAGTCACCGCGCTGTTCGCCGGCGGCAGCGGCACCGGGAAGACGCTCGCCGCCGAGGTGCTCGCCGGCGAACTCGGGCTCGACCTCTTCGTCATCGACCTTTCCCAGGTGATCAGCAAGTACATCGGCGAGACCGAGAAGAACCTGCGGAAGGTGTTCGACGCCGCCGAGGGCGGCGGCGCGCTGCTCCTGTTCGACGAGGCCGACGCGTTGTTCGGGAAACGCAGTGAGATCAAGGACAGCCACGACCGGTACGCCAATATCGAGGTCAGCTACCTGCTGATGCGCATGGAGTCCTACCGCGGGCTGGCCATCCTCACCACGAACATGAAGAAGGCGCTGGACACGGCCTTCCTGCGTCGTATCCGGTTCGTCGTCGACTTCCCGTTCCCGGGTCCGGCGGAACGGGCCGAGATCTGGCGGCGCGTGATCCCCGCCGAAACCCCGACGGACGGGATCGACCCGCTCCGCCTGGCGCAGTTGACGGTGGCGGGCGGGAGTATTCGCAACGTCGCGCTGTCGGCGGCGTTCCTGGCCGCCGAAGAGTCGGTGCCGCTGGGGATGAGGCACGTGCTCGCCGCGGCGCGGACCGAATACCTGAAGCTGGAGCGTTCGCTCACCTCCTCGGAGGTGGCCGGATGGACGTGACCGAGGACATCCGGGTGGAGATCGGCGAGCTCGTGCTCGTCGGCTTCAGTCAGGTGAAGACCGATCTCCTGGTGCGGGCCTTCGAAACCGAGCTGACCAGGCTGCTACGGGAAAGCGGGATCGCCTCCCGCGGGCTGGAGCTCGACTTCGTCAGCGGCCTGCCGCCGTTGCCACGGACAACTTCGGCGCGGCGCCTGGGCGAGGCGCTCGCGTGGTCCGTCCACAAGGGACTTTCCCGGGGCACGCCATGACCCGTGCGCTGGCCAAGCCTGCCGCCGAACCCGGCAAGGGCAAATCCAAGGACAAGCATTCGAAGCCCGCACGGCCGCCCCGGGAGCTGCGCGAAGTACTCGCGTCGCCGGGACATCCGATCGACCCCGGGTTGCGCGGCGAGCTGGAAGCCAAGCTGGGACACGACTTCAGCCGGGTCCGCGTGCACAACGACCCCGACGCGGCGGCGGTGACCGAACTGCTCGGCGCCGACGCGGTGACGGTCGGGCAGGACATCTTCTTCGCCAAAGCCATGTTCCGGCCGGAGACCACGGACGGCCGCCGCTTGCTCGTGCACGAACTGCTGCACACGGTTCAGGTCCCGGACGCGCTCGGGGCGTTGCGCGAGGGGCGTGACACCGGCGCGGTCAGCACGCCGGGTGAACCGCTCGAACGCGAAGCCGAAGACGTCGCGCGGTCCGGGGAACCCGAGCGGCAAGCCGATCGCGTTCGGCAGGGCGCGGCGTGGATGCGGTACGCGACCGTCGACGCGGACCGGATGCGGACCGAACAGCTGGATCCGGCGACCTTGGTGGACCGGCTGGTCGCGGGCGTGCTGCGGAGCCTGCGCGGCGACCCGTCGGACGTGTCGGGGCGGGTTCGCGCGCAGCTCGCCAGGTTCACGCCCGAGCTGCGGCACACCGTGCTCATCAAGCTGGAAACCCGGCTTCCGTCGTCCGACTACGCACGGGTGCTGGAGTGGGCCGACGAGGCGGACACCGAAGCGGGCGGGCCGGTCGAGACGCCGAACGTTCCGGAGCCGGTGCCGGACAACGAACCTGAGCCCGATCCCGAGCCGTCACCGGAACCTGAGCCGCAGGAGCCCGAGCCGTCACCAGAGGAAAAGCCCGAGCCGTCGGCGGACGAAAAAGAGCCGGAGAAGCCCAAAGAAGAGAAGACCGACGAGGAAAAGAAGAAGGAAGACGAAGAGAAGAAAGAGGAAGAAGACAAGGACAAGAAGGACGAAAAGGAAGCGGGCAAAGAGGAGAAGAAACCCGAGGAGGCTCCCGCTGGAGAGGCCGCACCTGCCGAAGTCCCGGGTGCTCAGGCACCTGGAGCTCCTGGTGCCGGACCGGCCGCCGGACAAGGTCCGCCCGCGGGTGCGGCCCCCATGCCTGAGGGCGGTCTGGGCGCGGCCGAGCCCGTGGCCGCGGCGCCGGAAAAGGTCGAAGCGGCCGCGGAGGCACCCGACAGCCCGCTGGTCCAGCACGGCCTGCTGGAGCGTCCGGGACAGGACGACCGCGTCGAGGAGCAGGAAAAACCGATCGGGCTGGAGCCCGCGGCCGACAACGAAGTCGAGGTTCCCGAGCCCGAAGAGCCGAAGTCCGAAGAGGACGAACAGCCGGAGCCTCCGGCGCTCAAGCCCGAGGACCACCTGCCGAGCACCGACCTCGACGTCTCGAACGTGCCCACCGCCGACCAGATCACCCTGCCCGCCACGGGATCCCCGCCCCCGCAGCAGCAGGCGCCCAGCTTCGCGAGTCCCCCGCCGACCAAGGCCGACCAAGCAGAGCAGGCCGAACCCGAGGCTCCCACCCCGGAAGCGCCCGCACCGATACAGACCGCCGCGGATCCGGCCGCCGAGGAAGAGCCGCCGGCTGAACAGCCGTTGGAAGCCGAAGTCGGCCCCGACCCGACGACCACGGACGCCGCCACCGCGCCGGTACCGGCTGAACAGCCGCCACAGCCCGAAGAACGGGCCGCCGAGCCCGAGCCGATCGCACCCGAGCCCGCCGCCGAACGGGCCCCGGCCATGGGGGCGCCCGGCCCGGCAGGTGGTGCCGACGCGGGCATGGCGGACGCCGGACCTGCTGCGATGGCCGAGCAACCCGGCGAGGTCGACACCGCCCCGGCGCCCGAAGCATCGCTGGAGAAAGACGGCGGCGGCTGCGAAGGCGCCCCCGCGCCTGCGGCGGCCGAGCCCGACGCGGGTGGCGGCTGTGGCGGCGGCGGAGGCGCGCCCCCGGCCGAAGCGGCCCCGGAACCCGCCCCGCCGGACGTCTCGGCGCAGCCGCCGGAAGCGGCGCTGGCCACGGTGTCGACGCTCCCACCGGACAAGATGGAATCCGCACTGTCCGGAGTGGACAGTGCGGTCTCCCACGACGTCGGCGAAAGGCAGACCGCGCTGCAAGGCGCTCCCCCGACGATGCAACGGCCGTCCGGCGCGCCGCAGACGATGTCCGGGCCGCCGGAGGTCGCACCTCAGGCCGACGCGGAGAAGATCACGCTCAAGCAGGCCGAAGCCCAGCAGGCGGAGCAGAAGAAACAAGAAGAGGCCAAGCAGGTCCAGGGGGAGAACAACGCCGGGCAGGCACCGAGACCGCATGTCGCCGGGGACACCGAAGGCCATATGTCGGCGGACGAGATCGAGAACGTCCAGCAAGCGGTCGAAAACGTCCCCACCACCGACCCGGCGCTGAACACCACCGTCGGCGCGGCGCCGAAAGTCGAGCTCACCGGCGTAAACGACCCGAAGCGCACCGACGAGCAGACCGGTGAGCTGAAGGACGCGTCGGCGAAGATCCACGCGACCGGACAGCAGGAAGCGGGCAAGAACCTCGGGGAGCACCGGATCTTCCCGAACGCGCCGCCGCAGACGTTGACCGGGCAGATCCCGTCGGCCGGTGGCGAAGGCGGTGGTGGTCCCGCTGCCGGACCGGCCGGGCCTGGCGGCGCGGATGCCGGTGTCGCCGTCGTCGCGCAGCAGGAACGCGGCCCGCAG
Source organism: Amycolatopsis sp. (assembly GCF_036008905.1). Taxonomy (GTDB): domain Bacteria; phylum Actinomycetota; class Actinomycetes; order Mycobacteriales; family Pseudonocardiaceae; genus Amycolatopsis. Next base: position 51,230 of record NZ_DASYMU010000047.1, read on the forward strand.
ATCCAGGCCGGGGTGGCCGAAGGCCGGACCCAGATGGGCACCGAGCGGGACACCCAGCAACAGGGTGAAACGAAGGCGAACGCCGACCACGAAGCCGAAGTGACCGCGACCGTCCAGGAGAACGCCGACGCCCAGGCCGCCGAGCGAGGCAAGGTCGCCGAGGACGCGACCGCGAAGCGCGAGGAGTGGCGCGCCGAGCAGGACAAGAAGATCGAGGAGAGCAACGCCGAGGCGGACAAGGAGCACGACACCGCCAAGACCGGCATCCACAAGGAGAAGACGGATACCGACAAGGAGGCCGAAGACCAGAAGAAGGAAGACAACGACAAGATCACCCACGAGCGGGAGCAGGCCGAAGAGAAGGCCCGCAAAGAGAAAGAGGACAAGAAGAAGGAGTCCGAAGGCGGCGGTTTCTTCAGCTGGCTGGCGTCGAAGGTCGCGAGCTTCTTCGAAGGGCTGCTCAACGCGATCACCGCGATCTTCGACGCGGCCGTGTCGCTGGTCAACGGCATCATCAAGACCTTCGCCAGTATCGTCACCGGCCTCATCGACCTGGCCCGCAAAGCGATCGTCGGCCTGATCAACGTGCTGGCCAACGTCCTGCTGAAGCTCTGCGACGTCCTCGCCGTGTTCTTCCCGGAACTCGCGGCGAAGATACGAAAGCAGATCGAAGACCTCCGCGACGCCGCGATCGCCGCGGTCAACAAACTCGCGGACGCCCTCAAGGCCGGCGTCGAGTTCCTCCTCAACAAACTCGCCGAAGCGCTGACCGGTTTGCTGCGGCTGCTGGAAAAGGGCCTCAAAGCCGCCGTCGACGTCGTGCGCAAAGCCGTCAACGCCGCCATCGAATTCGCCAAGGCCGCCATCCAGATGCTCGGCGAGTTCGCCGCGATCATCGCCGACATCGCCTCGATGGGCGTCGGCCCGTGGCTCGGCAAACTGGGCAGCTCGGCGAAGGAAGGCATCCAGAACCACCTGTGGGGCGCGATCAAGAGCGCGGTCAAGACGTGGTTCAACGAGAAGGTCGAGGCCGTCCTCGGCCTGGGCAAAGCCGTGATCAACACGCTGATCAAGGGCTGCTTCTCGATGGCGAAGATCGGCAAAATGGCCTGGGACGCGATCATCGCGTCACTGCCGATGATCATCATCACCGTCGTCATCGAACGGCTGGTGTCCCTGATCATCCCGGCCGCCGGTGCCGTGCTGGCCGTGATCCAGGGCCTGATGGCCGCCTGGGGAACGATCAGCAAGATCCTGGCGGCCATCGGCGCTTTCATGGCGTTCCTCAAGGCGGTCAAGGCCGGTCAAGCCGCGTGCCTGTTCGCGAAAGCCGTCGCGGCGGGTGTGGTGGCGCTGCTGGAGTTCATCACCAACTTCCTGATGGCGAAGCTCGCGTCCGCGGCCAAGGGCGTCGGCAGGTCACTCAAGGGCATCGCCTCGAAGATCATGAAAGGCCTGGGGCGCGCCGGAAAGGGCGCGCGGAAGGCCGCTGGCAGAGCGGTCAACTCTGCTCGGACGGGGATGAAGAAGGTCGGCCAAGCCCTGCGTCCCAAGGGTCGCGGCCCCCGACCCGCTCGCCCCACTCGGGCTGGTCGTCCCGCCAGGCCGGGCCGCCCCGAACGCGCCGGTCGTCCTGGGCGTCCTGCCCGAACTCCGGCACGTGCTGCGCGGAAGAACCCGCTCACGCGGGTGAAGTCCGCCGTCCGCAACGGGGTCCGGAAGGCCGCGACGGCGTTGAAGAAGGTCGGCAAGAAGATCGCCAACAGCAAGATCGGCAAGGCGATCAAGAACACCGCCAAGAAGCTACGCGACAAGTACACGAAGATGCGGGACAAGTTCAAGGCGAAGGCCAAGGCGCGCAAGGACCAGAAAGCCAAGCGCGACACCGAGAAGAACTCACCCCAGGCGAAGCAGCGCCGACTCGAGCTGATCGTCGCGCGCATCAAGCCGAAGCTTGAGCGGCTCCTGAAGATGGGAGTGCGTGGCCGCGTACTGAATGGTGTTCTTCTCGGTTTTCGAACATTCTATCGACTCACCGCGCTAAAGGTCGAGGGAGCCCAAGAATTCCTGATTCGCGCCATCCTGAACCCGGATCAGCCGGTAGTACTGGGAAAGTCGTTCAACATAGCAAATATCGACATAGAAGTCGATCGAATGCTTCGTGCCGTCCGAAAGATCGGCCAAGAAATCGAAGAATCCGGCGCCGCGCGCAATTCGGAAACCGCAACCCAACGAGCGCGGACCAAAGAAACCACCCTACCCATGGCCAGTGGCGGCGACCGCCAGGCGGTACTCGCCGAAAGCAAAGCAGGTGGAGCCGAGGTTCACGCCGCGCTGAGGCGTCGAAAGGTGCAGCCGGAAACAAAAAGCGATGCCGTTCAACTACTTTCCGACACAGTCGACCCCCTAACCGTGATTCGCCGCTTCCGCAGCCGCAATCGACGCCAGAAGCCGAATCCACGAAACCGACTTGTCGACGTTACCGACCCCACAAGCGGAAAGCCAAAGGGTGTCAGCTATCCAGAATTCAAGAACATACTGAAAAATACCGGCAAGGAACAAGAGATCGCACAGGACGCACTGGGCCTGTTGGCCGCACGCGCGCCCCGTGGCACGCACCCTCAACTGGCGGCCGAGGTAAATATCTGGGCGATGCATGGCGAAGGCCATCGGAACATTGGCGCACTCGCAACACAAGCGATGGCTCTCGACGCCGCCGCACGCGGTGAAATGTCATTGCAGAAGGCGGTCGATATCGCTCCGATGTCACCTGGCGGCGCACCGACTCAGTCCAAGCACGCAGTCCGATACCTGAATGAAGTTCGCGAAAAGCCCGTACGAACAGATCGAAAATGGGTCCTCCAGGCAGACCAACTCGCCCAGAGGGAAATGAACATGATCAAAGTATGGGTTGAGTCCCTCAAGGATCTCAAAATCAAAGATGCCGCCACTCAGAAGGAAAAAGAGACAGCGCTGATCCTGGAGGTCAGAAAGCGAATACACAAGATGTACGGCTTGAAGGGCAGCGATATGATGGGTGCAGAAGACTTCCTCAAGAGAGTGGACAACGAACATGTCATCCTCTAAGCACCGATCCCGGAAAATTATCCTGCCTTCGCCCGCTTCCGCGGAGTCCACGGTGGATAATTACGCCAAGTCCAACCGATGGGAAAAGATCGGCGAGATTCCCGAGGACCCTCCGGCCGGAACTCCGCGCTCAGTCGTCTGGGAAGTATCCTCCGGCACACATGCCCACTACAGCGTGGACGACGCGACCGGAATCGCGTACGTCTATGTCACATCTGACACACCGGAACATGCCGATGATCTGGGCGAGCGACTGACGAAAGCCCTGAATGCTCTGGAGTACTCGTCCCTGGTCGAGAAGTTCGATCGATCCGTTGACGAAGACGAACGCGCGGGCAATCTGCTGATTCTCGCACTCGCCGCACCACAGGGCTTCGATCAACCGAGCTTCGACCGGATATCCAAGGCTTTGGCCGCGCCGGAAGCAAGCTTGCGTGAAGCGGCGATCTACGCCAGCGGGTACAACCCATCAAGTCGCTACCTGCCGCTACTAACTCGGATCGCCCAACAAGATCCGGTCGAAGATCTTCGAGCAGACGCCGAGGACATGCTCGCGGCATACGACGAAGCCGGGGTCGACAAATCATGAGCCGCTACACGGACCTACCCAAACCCGTCCGGGCCGGGATCGTCATCGATCCGGACCGGGGTGAGTCGCAGCGGGTCATCGTGCTGCAGTTCAACCCCGAGACCCTTGAGCGCAGCCTCGCCCCGCAGTCCTCCGGCGCCGAGCAAGGCGACCGCACCGAGGCTCTCCGTCTCAAGGGTCCCGCCATCGAGACCTGGAAGTTCACCGCCGAGCTCGACGCCTCCGACCAGCCCGACCTCCCGTCGGAGTTCGGCATCCATCCCCAGCTCGCCACCCTGGAGATGCTCGTCAACCCGACCAGTGGCCAGCTCAAGACCAACCAGGCCCTCGCCCGCCTCGGCACGCTCGAGATCACGCCGGTCGAGACGCCGTTGACGTTGTTCGTCTGGGGGGCCAAGCGGGTCATGCCGGTGCGGCTCACCGAGCTCACCATCACCGAGGAGGCCTTCGACGCCGACCTCAACCCGTACCGCGCGACGGTCGGGATCGGGCTCAGGGTCCTGTCCGTCAACGACCTGCCCGACGGGCACCGCGGGTCGGATCTTTATCTCGCCTATCTGTCACAAAAGGAACAGTTCGCCGGTTCGGCCGCCAAGGGGCGGCTGGAAACGCTCGGCCTTCGGAACCTCTGAGGAGCACACGATGACCAGTCCCATGGACGCGATGGCGGCAGCGGTACCGTCACCCACGGCGTATCCGCGCACCAGCCGGTACTACGGCGTGGACAGCGCGGTGCACGTCACCGCGGACGGTCGTCGGATCCCGTTCCTGCGCCGCAGGTTGCTGCCGCGCGCCGAGTCGTTCGTGACGATCGCGGAGCATGTCGTCAACGACGGTGACCGCGCCGATCTGCTGGCCGACAGGTACTTCGGCGACGCCGAGACGTGGTGGCGGATCGCCGACGCCAATCCGGTGCTCGATCCCCGCGAGCTCACCGCCGATCCGGGGCGCCGCTTGAGGATCACGCTGCCGCAGGGCGTGCCGGGGCCGGTCCATGGCTGACCTCTCCCCCATCCGCCTCACCCTGCTGATGGGCCCCCGCATCCCGGTGCCGGTCCCGCAGCCGGTGACCGACGCGCTGCTGTCCGCGCAGGTGACGGTGACGGCCGGGCAGCGCAGCGGGTTCCAGTTGTCGTTCGACCTGTCCAAGATGGGCCTCGTCAGCAACACCCTGCTGCCCGCGGGATTCTTCGACCCCGAGGTCCGGGTCGTGCTCATGGTGACCCTGCGCGGCACGCCGACCGTGCTCATGGACGGGATCTGCATCCGCCAGGAAGTCGGTGTCAGCAACCAGCCCGGCCAGTCGACGCTGACCGTCACCGGCGAGGACCTGAGTGTCCTGATGGATCTGGAACAGAAGGAAGACAAGCAGTATCCGTCGCTCTCGCCGTCCGCGAAGGCCGCGCTGATCATCGCCCAGTACGCGACCTACGGCATCACCCCCGTCGTCGTACCCGAAATCTTCCCGCAGACGCCGATGCCGACGCAGCGCATCGAGTCGCAGAAGGGCACGGACCTCGAATACCTCACCAAACTCGCCCAGGACAACGGTTACGTCTTCTACATCGATCCCGGTCCTGTGCCAGGGGTGAGCCGCGGCTACTGGGGACCGGAGGTCCGGCTCGGCGTACCGCAGCCCGCGCTGACCGTCAACTCCGACGCGGCGTCCAATGTGGACCAGATGACGTTCAGTTTCGATGGCACGGCCCGCGAAGCGCCTCAGGTCATGGTGCAGATCCCGGCGACGAAGATCTCCGCGCCACTGCCCGTGCCCGAGGTGAGCATCCTGCGGCCGCCGATGGCGTTGAAACCCGCGCCGGCGCTGAAAAAGAAGGTCATCGCCGACAGCGCCAAGAAGGACGCGCCGCAGGCCTTGGCCGAAGCACTGGCCAAAGCCGCCGAATCCGCTGACGCCGTTTCCGGGTCCGGGCAGGTCGACGTCGTCCGCTACGGGCACGTGCTGCGGGCAAGGGAACTCGTCGGTGTGCGCGGCGCGGGCATCACCTACGACGGCCTCTATTACGTCAAGAGCGTCACGCACAACCTCCAGCGCGGCAGCTACACCCAGAACTTCACCCTCGCCAGGGAGGGCCTGATCTCGCTGACCCCGGTGGTCGTCCCGTGAGAGGAACCAGATGAGTCCCGAAGCCAACCGGTACCACGGCAAATACCGAGGAACGGTCGTCACGAACGTCGACCCGATGGGGATCGGCCGTATCCAGGCGCAGGTGCCCGACGTCTTGGGCAGCACGCCGTCGACCTGGGCGATGCCGTGCCTGCCGGTCGCCGGGCCGCAGATGGGCCACTACGTCGTCCCACCGGTGGGCGCCGGTGTCTGGGTGGAGTTCGAGCAGGGCGACAAGGACTATCCGATTTGGACCGGCTGCTGGTACGGCTCCCGCGCCGAGGTGCCACCGCTGGCGTTCACCGGTCCGCCCGCGTCGCCGAACATGGTGCTGCAGACCCAGGGCCAGCATTCCATCGTGCTGTCGGACCAGCCGGGGCTCGGGATCACGATCAAGATCGCCACCGGCGCCATGATCATGATCAACGACAGCGGAATCGTCATCAGCAACGGCCAGGGCGCGTCGATCTCGCTCGTCGGGCCGACCGTGACCATCAACCAGGGCGCACTCGCCGTCACCTGAGGGGAAGCGCGATGTCGGGAAACCTTTTACATGTCAACGCGACCGTGACCTGTCCGCACGGCGGCCAGGCGACGCTGCTGCCGTCGCAGTCACGGGTACTCGCCACGGGGCAGCCGGTCGCCACCCTCGCGGACGTCTACACGGTCACGGGCTGCGCCTTCGCGCCCGGCGGGAAACCGCAGCCCTGCGTGACCATCCAGTGGGTGACCCCGGCCGGGCGGATCAAGGTCAACGGCCAGCCCGCGATCCTGCAGAGCTCGGTCGGGCTCTGCCAGAGCGCGGAACGGATCCCGCAGGGACCGCCGCTGGTGGTCATGGTCCAGCAGCGGGCGGCGGGACAATGACCACGCCACGGATCGACATCGCCTTCCCGTTCCGGACGGACGGCCGGGGTCGCACCGCGGACGCCGGCTACGACGAGCACGTCCGCGAGATGATCGAACAACTCCTGTTCACCAGCCCCGGCGAGCGCGTGATGCGGCCCGACTTCGGGTGCGGCCTGCTGGACCTGGTGTTCGCGCCGAACAGCCCGGAGTTCGCCTCCGCGCTCCAGCTCTCGATCCAGGCCAGCCTGCAGCGCTGGCTCGGCGACGTGATCGACATCGAATCGCTCGAGGTCGTCAGCGAGGACAACCTGCTTCGCGTCCACCTCGGCTACGTCGTCCGCCCGACCGGCACCCGGCGCACCGACACCTTCGAGAGGAGCGCGGACCGATGACGAACGCACCCGTGGAGTGCGGCACCGACCGGCGCCGCGCGAAAGTCCGCGCCGAGCACCGCAACGGCCTCGACGGGGTCGAGGTCTCCGACGACGGCCTGGTTCTCACCGTCACGTTCCTCGGCAAGGCCCCGGAAGAATTGGGGCCGGAGAACATCAGGATCGACGGCGGCCGCCGGGTCAAGGACATCGTCGCCACCGAGGTCCGGGTGGAGGCGCAGGAGGATCCGAACCTCGACGACCGCGTGTACGTGACGGTCGACAAGACCGGTGACCATTCGGCCTACCGGCTTTCGGTCGTGCGTCCCGACGCGCACGGATACCCCGGCACAGAGCCGTTCCACGACTTCGACCCGCGGTACGCGCACGCGGAGTTCAGCTTCCGGCAATCGTGTCCCACCGACCTGGACTGCCGGACCGAGTGTGACGACGACGCCGGGCAGCACCCGTCACCGGTGCTCAACTACACCGCGCGGGACTACGCCGCGATCCGGCGGCTGCTGCTGGACCGGATGGCCCTCACCGTGCCGGACTGGTCCGAGCGGCACGTGCCCGACCTCGGCGTCACCCTGGTCGAACTCCTGGCGTACACCGGGGATCAGCTCGGTTACCACCAGGACGCGGTGGCCACCGAGGCCTATTTGGACACCGCCCGCAGCCGCGTTTCGGTGCGACGGCACGCCCGGCTGGTCGACTACCCGATGCACGACGGCTGCAACGCGCGGACGTTCGTGACACTGGAGGCCGACCACGAAGTCACCATCGCCGAGCACGACTTCCGGTTCGTCGCGGTGGATCTGAGCCACTTGGAACCGTTGCACCGGCCCGAACTCGGGACGGAGATCTCTGACGAAGACCTCGACCGGCTGCCACCGGGCGTGGCCTTCGAAGTCTTCGAACCGGTGGACACCGGTGACCTCACCCTGCGGCCCGAGCACAACGAGATTCGGTTCTGGACCTGGGGTGACGAGGAATGCCACCTGCCGCGGGGCGCGACGGCGGCGACCCTGCGGGACGAGTGGGTCCACCACCACGATCAGGAATCCACAGAGGACGCAGGGGACACAGAGGACACTGCGCGGCATCACCCCCGCAAGCGTGCGCTGAAGCTCGAACCCGGTGACGTCCTGATCGTCGAGGAGGTCCTCGGTTCCCGGACGGGGGCGCCCGCCGACGCCGATCCGAAGCACCGCCAGGCCGTCCGGCTCACTTCGGTCACCGAAGGCGTGGACGACCTCTACGACCAGCCGGTGCTGGAAGTGACCTGGGACGACGAAGACGCGCTCGGGTTCGGCGCCTGCCTGTCCGCCCGCGGTGGGCAGGACTGCTGCCTGATCCCGGACATCAGTGTCGCGAGGGGCAACGTGGTGCTGGTCGACCACGGCCGGAGTCTCACCTTCTGCGACAGCGGCCCGGAAGAGATCACCGTCCCTCCCGCCGAAGTGGTGCCTCCCGGTTGTGACCCGCCGGAGTTCGGGTGCGGGGGCGACGAAACCTCCGATCCGGCGGTCACCCTGCTGCATTCGCTGATCTCGAGCACCGGCGACAGGCGATCCCTTGTGCCCGAAGACATCCGCGCCCTCGACGACCTGCTCGGGCCGGAAGCCGCGGCACGCGCGGGAATCGTGATCACCCGCGAACCCGGGCAAGAGGATCGGGAGATCGTGCTGCCGGACAACACCGACGACCAGCGCGCCGCCTTGCGCACGCTGCTCGACCAAGTCACCTATCCGGCCACACGCCGGCGGTTCCGGCCGGTCCTGCGCTCCGCCCCGGTGACCCAGCACACCGCTTTCCCCGTACCGGCACGGGTCGCGGCCGGTCAGGCGCGGCTCCTCGTCGCCATTCCGGCGCAGGTGAAGGCCTGGCTCGAACAGTTGCTGCGACAGGTACGCGGCGGCCACCGGCTCACCAGGGACCAGATCGGCGAGCTCACCGTGTTGTTCGGCGAAAAGGTGCTGGCCGCGCTGCGCATCACGGATCGGCCTCACAACGCCTTACGGGAACTGCTTTCCCGGCGCACCGAACTGCTCGCGGCCAAGACCCGGCGGCTGGAAGTCCTGCGCGCCCGTGCCCTCGCCGGCGGTGTCCTGGACGCCGGGATCGTGTGGGAACTCGGCTACAGCTGGGGAAGCCGTTTTGTCGACGGCCTCGCGCCGGACAGCCCGGCACTCGCGGGCTCCGCGTGGTCCGCACTGGTCACCGATCCCCGGACGGCGCTGCCAGCGGTCACCCTCGGGCTGCCCGAGGGGGGTCCACTGTGGACTCCGCGGCGTGACCTGCTCGACAGCGGCCCGCGTGACCGGCACTTCGTCGGCGAGGTCGACGACAGTCCGGTCGGTGGCGGACGCCTGGTCCTGCGCTTCGGCGACGGTCGCCGGGGAGCGGCACCGCCACCCGGGTCGACGCTCGCGGCGCGCTACCGCGTCGGCAACGGGACCACGGGCAACGTCGGCGCCGAGGCCATCAACCATGTCGTGTTCTGCCACACCGAGATGTCCGGCTGCGTGAGCCGGGTCCGGAACCCGCTGGTGGCCGTCGGCGGGACCGAGCCCGAATCTCTCGACGAGGTGCGGCAGCTCGCGCCGCTGGGTCTGCGCCGCGAACTGCTGCGCGCGGTCACCGCCGCCGATTACGCCGCCCTCGCCGCCGCGGTGCCGGGAGTCCAGCGCGCCGCGGCCGAACTGCGCTGGACGGGAGCGGGCCGGGAGGTTCATGTCGCGATCGACCCACTGGGCCAAGCAACTCCGAGCGTGGCGCTGATCGAAGCGGTGGCCCACGCACTGGCCCAGGTCCGGCGCATCGGCCACGAGGTGATCGTCGGCTCGGCCGTCCTGGTGCCGCTGGACATCGAGATCTCGGTCTGCGTCGCCGGGGGGTACCAGCGCGGCCACGTGCTCGGCGCGCTGAAAACCGTGCTGGGCAACCGGTCCTCCGGGTTCTTCCACCCCGACGCGCTCAGCTTCGGCGAGCCGATCCGGGTGAGCAGGCTCATCGCCGCCGTGGCCGCGGTTCCCGGTGTGCTCACCGCCAGGGTGACGCGGCTGCGGCGGCAGTTCGGCCAGGACCTCGGCGAGCTGGAAGACGGGCTGCTTCGGTTGGGCCCGTTGGAGATCGCGCAACTCGACAACGATCCGGACAGTCCCGAAAACGGCAGGCTGACCTTGGTCACAGGAGGTGGGAAATGAGTGGCTGCACCTGTTCCGGCTGCAGCGCCGGGATCGCCGTCGAGACGCCGGCGGAGGTGTTCAACCCGCCGGGGCTCGACGTCATCGGGCACCGGGTCGGGTCGCACGGCGAGTTCCTGGCCACCATGCTCGCCAGGCTGTCCGCCCCGGCTTATCCCGCGCTGACCGGGCTCACCGTCCGTACCACCGACGACCCGGCGATCGGGCTGCTGGACGCCGCCGCGGTGCTCGCCGACCTGCTGACCTTCTACACCGACCGAATCGCCGCGGAGGGCTACCTGCGGACGGCCACCGAGGAACAATCCTTGGCCCTGCTGGGCAGGCTTGTCGGCTATCTGCCACGGCCGGGGGTTTCCGCGGGTACCTACCTCGCGTACACAGTGGACGCCGATCCGCGGCAGGGTCACGACCTGGAGGTCAAGATCCCGCGCGGTGCCAGGGCGCAGAGCGTGCCCGGTCCCGGCGAGGAGCCGCAGGCGTTCGAAAGCATGGAAGACCTGAACGCCCGCCGGTCGTGGAACGACTTGAAGGTCCGGCAGCGTCGTCCCTACCAACTGGGGATCGATGATCTCGAAGACCGCCAGTCCATCCAGGTGGCCGGCGTGGCGACCAACCTCAAACCGGGTGACCGGATGTTGTTCGTCTTCGGGTCCGAAGCCGGGAAGCAGAAGCTGGAGATCGTGTCCGCGGTGGACATCGACCGGGACAAGGACCTGACGGTCATCGGGAAACCGTTGCCCGCCTTGCCCGAACTGAAGGCGCTGCGCACCGCGCTGCGGAACCAACTCGACGAGATCGTCGGTGACACGCCGCCGGACATCGTCAAGCGCAGTGTCATCGTCCAGCGTTTCGTCGACGGTGTGCTGAAGCCGCTTCGCCTCAGGGCCGGGGAAAACGAGGACAAGGACACCGGAAAAGAAGAGAAACCGGGCGACCTGACCACCCCGCCGATCTTCGCGAGCATCCTGGGTGAAGTGCTCGAGCGGCTGAGCGAGGCACTGGAAATCGCCGCGCACTACACGCATATCCACGAATGGCTGCTGGAACTCCGCGACCAGTTGGCGGCCTTGTACGAGCAGGCACGATTACTCGAACCGGCACGACCGGATCACCCGGCCGTCAGCTTCGACGAGTCGCTGTTCAGCGCGCTCGCCTTGAACAGCGTCCCTCCCGAAGAGGGGGAACCCGGCCCGGAACCCACCAGTCCGGCGGTACTCGGATTGGGCGCCCTTCTCGGCGCTTTGCGCAAACCGCGAACGCGGCCACCCGGCAGCTCGCGGCAGCTCCGGCGTGACCTCGGCAAGCTTTACGGGCCGGGCTCCGACCTCGGTGCGCGGTTGCTGACCGCGCTCGATCCGCGGCTCGGCGAGAGTTTGTACACCGCGTGGCGGCAGCTCGACCTCACGGCGCCGCTGGCGGTGCAGGAGCTGCTCGCCATGCGCCAGGTCGCCACCCCGTTCGCCGCCACCGCGCCGCTCAAGGCGGTCGCCAACGGTGACCAGACCACCTACGAAGAGTGGGAACTCGAGGTCCCGCAGACACTGGGAATCACGGTTTTCTACGACGCGCCAAAGCCGCCCCCGGATCCCGGCCCGGACCCTGGACCCGACGTGGAAGCCGCGCCCGAGAAGGACACGCCCAGCTCGGCGAACCTGATCTTCACCCTGGACGCGAACGCTTGGCGGGACCAGATCGGCGATTTGACCAAGGGCAGCCCTCTCGACTTCGGCCCGGGACAGGTCACCTACGGGATCGACGAACACGGCGTCGCGAGTTTCGATTTCAGCACCCACCTTCCGGAACACGAGGTCACGGTGTCCAAAGTGGCCGGTGGTGTCGTCAAACTGACGATCACCGGCGGCTGGGGAGCACCCATCACCGCCGAGGTCGGCGCGGGACTCGGCGGTAGCGATTTCAAGGTCGACGCCAAGACCGGGAAGTTCGTCTTCATCACCTGGAGCCGTTCCCCGGTGGCCGAGACGGAAACGCCTTCGGTGGAGGTCCAGTTCTTCTCCACCGACCGCATTCCGGCCAACCTGCTCACCCTCGACGCGGTGTACGAAGGCGTCGGGGTCGGCAGCTGGGTGGTCGTCGAACGGCCGAGGAAGGAGACCGACCTGCCCGGTGACAAGCAGCTGAACCTGGTGACCGCCAGGGTGACCAACGTGCGGACCATCGCGAAACAGGCCTTCGGGATCAGCGGCAAGGTCACCGAGCTCACCCTCGACCGTGATTGGCTCGATGACCGGGACACGAGGCTTTCCCAGCTGCGCGACACCACGATCTACCTGCGCGGCGAGCCGCTGAAACTGGCCGACGAACCCATTCTCGACGAGGTCGCCGGAACCGGGATCGAGCTCGCGGAACTCTACGACGGGCTCGATCCGGGCCGCTGGGTGCTCGTCACCGGCGACCGGACCGACATTCCCGGCCAGCCCGCCGGGGTCCGCGGCACCGAACTCGCGATGATCGCCGGGATCAAACAGGACGTCGACGAGTTCCGGCCAGGCGACACCGTGCACACCGAGATCACCTTGGCCTCCGAGCTCTCCTACCGATACCGGCGCGAGACCGTGCACGTGTTCGCCAACGTCGTGCGCGCCACGCACGGCGCCGGGCGCGACGAGCCCATCGGCAGCGGGGACGCGAGCCGACCGGGCCAGTCGTTCCTGCTCCGCCAAGGGCCGTTGACCTGGCTGGCGTCCGACGATCCGCTGGGTGCGGCGAGCACGCTGGAGGTGCGCGTCGACGGCGTCCGGTGGCATGAGGTGGACAGTTTCGCCGGCCGCGGGCCCGCGGAAGAGGTCTATGTCACCGAAACCGCCGAAAACGAGTCGATCAGGGTGGTCTTCGGCGACGGCGTGCGGGGCGCGCGACTGCCGACCGGGGTGGAGAACGTCCGCGCCCGGTACCGCGTCGGACTCGGCAAGGCGGGCAACGTCGCGTCGGGCCGGATCACACAGCTGACCACCCGTCCCCTCGGTGTGTCCGGTGTGGACAATCCACTGCCCGCCACCGGCGGCGCCGACCGTGATGACGCGAGTCTGTTGCGCCGCAACATCCCGCTGCGCGTCACCGCGTTCGACAGGCTCGTTTCCGTGCCGGACTACGAGGACTTCGCCAAGGCGCGGGCCGGGATCGGCCGGGCGAGCGCTCGGCGATTGTTCAACGGCACCAGGCAGATCGTGCACCTGACGGTCGCGGGCGCCGACGACATCGTGCTCGAGGACGACTCCGACATCGTCACCACACTGCGCGCGTCACTGGCCGCGCACGGCGACAACGCGGGCCCGGCGGAGGTCGTGGTACGGGAGGCCGTGCTGCTGGTGCTCTCCGCGAACATCCGGGTCCATCCGGATCATTCGTGGGAGATCGTGGAACCGGCCGTGCGGGCGGCTTTGCTGAAGCGGTTCGGTTTCCGGAGCCGCGAGCTCGGGCAACCGGCCTACTTGTCCGAGGTGCTGGCCGCCGCGCAAGCGGTGCCCGGGGTCGACCATGTCGACGTCGACGTGTTCGCCGGTGTCCCCGGCAACATCACGCCGGTCGGGCTGGACCGGCTGGCCGAGTCGCTGACCGAACCACAGACGGTGGTGCCGGCGCGCTCGGCGGAGTTCGACGAGACCGTCTACCAGGTCGCGCCGGCGGCGGGCGAAGACACCGAAACGTTGACAGCCATCGCGGCGAAGCACGGCATCACGGTCGCCGAACTGCTCCGCCTCAACCCCGACATCACCGAGGTGACCCCGCTGCGCCGGGGCCGCGAGGTGCTCGTGTTCCGCGGTGTACGGCCGGCCCAGCTCGCGCTGCTGTCCCCGGCGGTGCCGGACACCTTGATCCTCAAGGAGGTTCTGTCGTGAGCCGACAACCCGACCGGCTTTTCGAGCTGCTGCCGCAGTTCCACCGGCGGCGTGACGCCGAGACCGGTGAACCGCTGCGCGCGTTGCTCGGGGTCATCGCCGAACAGGTGGACCTGGTCGAGTCCGATATCGAGCAGCTCTACGACGACTGGTTCATCGAGACCTGCGCGCCGTGGGCGGTGCCGTACCTCGGCGATCTCGTCGGCTACCGCACCTTGCGCGGTTACGAGGAAGCCGTGGCCAAGAGCGGTTCGCTGGCCGAACGGCTGGCGCCCCGCGCCGACGTCGCCGCCACGGTCACCAACCGGCGGCGCAAGGGAACGTTGCCACTGCTGGAGAACATCGCGCACACGGTGGCCGACTGGCCGGCGCGGGCGGTGGAGTTCCAGCCGCTGCTGACGGCGTATCAACCCGTCCGGCTGTATCCGGGCGACGACGACGACGTCTCCCGCCGGCTCGCCTCGACGAAGGCACGGCTCATCGACGTACGCCGTGGCTCGGAACTGGACCTGCTCGGCACGCCGTTCGACGACTTCGCCCACGCCGCGGGCGCGCCGCGGATCAGCTCAGCCCGCGGCAGAGGCCGCTATTCACCGCCTGCCGTGGGCCTGTTCGTCTGGCGCCTCAAGCCGTACTCGATCACCAGGGCACCGGCCTACTGCATCGACCGCGCGCGCAACCTGTTCACCTTTTCCATCCTGGGCAACGATTCCCCGCTCGTCACGAAGCCGGTCCCCGAACCGTCCGCGACGCATATCGCGACCGCGGACAACGTGCCCGGTCTCATCCGCCGCCGGGCGCTGGAGGACCGGTTGACCGACTATTACGGCCCTGGCAAGAGTTTCCAGATCTGGCGGGACCGGGAGGACCACCCGGTCCCGCCAGGCGACATTGTGGTGGCGGACCTGTCCGACTGGACGTATCGGCCGCAGCGCAAGCAGGTCGCCGTCGACCCGGTGCTCGGGCGGATCGCCTTCGGTTCCCGTTCGGCGCCCAAACGCGGGGTGTGGGTGAGCTACCACTACGCGTTCAGCGACGACCTCGGCGGCGGCGAGTACCCGCGCGAACGACCGGAGCCCGCCGACGAATCGGTTTACCGCGTGGGACCGGGCGAGCGCGACCACAAGATCATGGACGCCTACCAGCGCTGGCGGGACGAGAAAGCGTCCGACGAAACGAAGACGAACGCGGTCATCGAAATCACCGACAGCGGTGCCTACCAGGAACAGACCGAGTTCATCCTCGACCACGGCGACCGGCTGGAGGTCCGCGCCGCGGAGGGTGTCCGCCCGGTCATCCGGCTGCTCGACTGGTACAGCAACCGGCCGGACGCGCTGATCGTCGAGGCCAATCCGCCTTGTGACGACGACGAAACCGACGAATGCCACCGGCCGAAGCCGCCGCGGCTGGTGCTCGACGGCCTGCTGATCACCGGCCGGGGTGTCCACGTCAGCGGGCCCATGGGTGAGCTCGTCATCCGGCACTGCACGCTCGTTCCCGGGTGGACACTCGAACCGGACTGCCGCCCGGCCCAGCCGGAGGAACCCAGCCTGATCCTGGAGAACACCACCGCCTGTGTGCAGATCGAGCGCAGCATCCTGGGCACGATCCTGGTGATCACCGGCGAGGTGGACGCCGATCCGCTGCGGATCCATCTCGCCGACAGCGTTCTCGACGCCACCGGCCGCGACCGGGAGGCCCTTTCAGCGCCCGACTGTCGGCACGCGCACGCTGTGGTCTCGATCCAGCGCAGCACGGTGTTCGGTGAGGTGCACACGCACGCGATCAGCCTCGGCGAGAACACGATCTTCGACGGCCGGGTACATGTCGCCAGGCGTGGCATCGGATGTCTCCGGTTCTGTTACGTACCACCGGAATCGCGGACGCCGCCGCGGTACCGGTGCCAGCCCGACCTCGTCGGCGCGTCACCGATCGAGCGGCGGCGGGTGCGCCCCCGCTTCACGAGTGTCCACTATGGAACTCCCGCGTACGCCAAGCTTTCCGCTCGCTGTGCGCCGGAAATCACCCGCGGCGCCGAAGACGGCTCCGAGCTCGGGGTGTTCCACGATCTGTTCCAGCCGCAGCGGGAGGACAACCTGCTGGCCCGGCTGGAGGAGTTTCTGCCCGCCGGCATGGACGCCGGAATCATCGACGTCACGTAAGGGAGTTGAGGACGAATGCAAGCCGACCTTTCGCGGCTGATGTTCCGGCCGGACAAGCGGTATTCGGCGGTGGTCGCCCAACAGGGGCGGGTCCAGCTGGACGCCGACAGCAACGAGCAGGTGCTGATCGGACTCCACCAGGCCCGCACCTTGGCGGCCGACCTGATCGGCGCGCACGGCGGCCCGGCCGGCGCGCTCGGATTCGGAGTCACCTTCACCCCCAAGGGAAAGGTGCCCGCGGACCTGACCATCACCGAAGGCCGCTACTACGTCGACGGCATCCTGGTCGACGGGACCAAACCGGTGGCGAGCGATCCGGTGAACGACGAGACCGGTTCCGACGCGGTGCCTGCGGAGGAGGGCTGGACCTACTGGAATCAGCCGGACGCCTACCGCGACCCGGAACGCGCCGACGACGCCGACCAGCTGCCGGACGCGCCTTTCCTGGCCTACCTCAAGGTGACCGAGCGGCTGGTGACCTTCGTGCAGGACCCGTCGATCCGCGAGACCGCGCTGGGCGCCGCGTTGCCCGACACCACCGCGCGGACCAAGGTGACCTGGCAGGTGCTGCCGCTCGCCGGGCTGGAGGTCGGCGAGCGGCCGACCACGGACTCCGTGCGGACGGCGTTCGGCGAGTGGGTGGACGCGGCCGCGTCGGATTCCCGGCTGGCGGTGCGGACCGAGCGGCCCGCGAAGGTGGAGGACGATCCGTGCGTCACCGCACCGGATTCCCGTTACCGGGGCCCGGAAAACCAGCTGTACCGGGTCGAGGTGCACCGCGGCGGGCAGCTCGGTGACAACCCGGCTTTCAAGTGGTCACGGGAAAACGCGTCGGTGGTGTTCGGGATCGTCACGGTCGCCGAAACGTTCGTGACACTGACCGACCAGGGCCGGGACGGCAAGCTCGACCTGGACATCGGTGACTGGGTCGAGGTCCTCGACGACGCCGTCGTCGCGCGGGGGATCCCGGCGCCGCTCCTGCAGGTCGTGGACATCGACACCGAACGACTGCGGGTGGAGCTCTCCGGCGAACCCGAGGTCGGCACCCGGCATCCGTTCCTGCGGCGCTGGGACCACCGGGCGCCGAGCGGACGCGGTGCGGCGAAGCTGATCGAAGGCGCGCTGCCGATCACCGAGCGGGGCTGGGTGGACCTCGAGGACGGGCTCCAGGTGTGGTTCGCCGGCGACGGCGTCTACCGCGCGGGCGACTACTGGGTGGTCGCGGCTCGCACGCTGAGCGGTGATGTCGAATGGCCGCGGGACGACCGTGGCCGTCCACTCCTCAAGCCACCGCTGGGCGAGCACCACCACTACGCGCCGCTGGCGTGGGTGCGCGCCGGCGGCGCCGTCGACGACCTCCGCCTCCGGTTCGCCCCCCTCGCCACCCCGCCGACGTGACACACGGCTACGGGAACGGGAGTTTCCCGTTCCCGTAGCCGTGCTTCCCATCGGGGCAGGCGTGTTTCCCGTTGGGGTCAGGCCAGTTGTGAGGCGACTTCGGCGGCGATGAACTCGATGTGGTCCAGGTCCGCGAGGTCGAGCACCTGCAGGTAGAGCCGGGTGACGCCGGTCTTCTCACGCCACTGGCCGATGGTGTCGACGACCTCCGCCGGGGTTCCGGCGAGACCGCTGGCCTTCAAACCTTCGACGTCACGGCCGATGGCGGTGGCGCGCTTGGTGACCTCGCCGTCGTCACGGCCGACGGCGACCACGAGCGCGACCGAGCGGACGATCTCCGCCGGGTCGCGGCCGATCTTGCGCGCGGCGGCGTCGACCAGCGCGAACTGCGCGTTGGCGATCTCGGGGCTCGCGAACGGCAGGTTGAACTCGTTCGCGTAGCGAGCGGCGAGCTCCGGGGTGCGCTTCTTGCCGTGGCCACCGATGATCACCGGCGGACGCGGACGCTGAACGGGCTTCGGCAGCGCCGGGGAGTCGACGAGCTTGAAGTGCTCGCCGTCGTACGAGAACGTCTCACCCTCAGGGGTTTCCCACAGTCCGGTGATGATCTCGAGCTGTTCGGAGTAGCGGTCGAAGCGCTCCTTGACCGGAGGCAGCTCCAGCCCGAGCGCGGTGTGCTCGGCGTCGTACCAGCCGGCGCCGATGCCCAGCTCCACCCGGCCGCCGGACATCTGGTCCACGCCGGCCACCGAGATCGCCAGCACCGACGGGTGCCGGAAGGTCGCGGCGCTGACCAGGGTGCCCAGGCGGATGCGCTTGGTCTCGCGGGCGAGACCCGCGAGAGTGATCCAGGCGTCGGTCGGCCCCGGCTGGCCGGAGACGTCGCCCATCTTCAGGTAGTGGTCGCTGCGGAAGAACGCGTCGTAACCGGCGTCTTCCGTGGTTTTCGCGACACGCAGCAGGTCGTCGTAAGTGGCCCCTTGCTGGGGCTCGGTAAAGATCCTCAAATCCACGACACTCAACGTACCCCGACGGGGATCTTCGTCTCACGCAGTGGCGGACTGCTCCGGAACGGAACTGCGGACCCGGTTCAGCAGCTGGATGATCACGGCTTCGACCTGCGCGCCGACCTTCTTCGGCTCGGCGGATCCGGCGATTTCGGTGGCCGCGCTGGACAGGGCGCCGAACAGCAGCCGCGCGGTGATCTCCACCGGCACGCTCTCGATCTCACCGGCTTCGATGAGCCCTTCGAGGCTCGACCGGATCAGCCCGAAGCTGCACCTGTCCTCCGCCTCGCGCCAGCGTTCCCAGCCCATCACCACCGGCGCCTCGTGAATTGCGATGCGCTGATAAGACGGATCAAGGCAGCTTTTGATGAATTCACGAAGCGCGCTCAACGCCCGATCCCAAGGGGACTCGGGACCGTTCATTATCTTTTCCAGGCGGTCGAACACGAGGCTTTCCACGGCGTCGAAAGCCGCTTCGAAGAGCGCTTGTTTGCCACTGAAGTGGTGATACAGCGCACCTTTTGTCACCCTGGCCCGTTTGGCGATCTCGTCCAGCGAAGTGCCCGCGTAACCACGCTTCGTGAACAGTTCGACCGCACTGTCCACCAGCGCCGAACGCGTGGATTCCGAATAGTCGAGCCGCCTGGACCTCATTGTCGCCACGCTCACAACCTTACCCCCGTTTTCGGTCACCATACTCGTGGTATGTTCGCGTCGTCAGGTCCGTACCGGGAGTATGCCGCAAACCCGCAGTATGACCCGGACCACGGTAAGGGGAGCACAGGAGCAGCGCCGCCCCGCAGATCGCGGCCACAACGAACCCGCTTGAGCCGAAGGCACGCTATCTCGGCGGCAGGGCGCCGATCCGCAAACCAGGAGCCGTCCCGCCCAAGGAGCGCCCTGGCGACGCGATCGCGTCGCGGGTTCATAGGGCGGACAAGAAGGGGAGACCTAGCTATGAGCTGGAAAGACTTCTACCGGCGCCGCGATGTCATCGACGCCGTCCTGCGCCAAGCCCACCGCGATCCCGAAGGTGAACTGCCCTTCGCCGAGATCGCCGGTGCCGAAGAGCTCTTCGGCACCAAACAGAACCTCCTGCTCGCGCTGCACCACAAG
The DNA here is from genome assembly GCF_036008905.1 of Amycolatopsis sp. Lineage (GTDB taxonomy): Bacteria > Actinomycetota > Actinomycetes > Mycobacteriales > Pseudonocardiaceae > Amycolatopsis. The sequence continues at coordinate 71,000 of NZ_DASYMU010000047.1, forward strand.
TGGACGCGGCTGCTGAGCGGCCACCTGCGCGCCGAGTCCGCCTGCCCGGACGACGCGAACGCGCTGGACCTGCCCGATCAAGAAGGCGACCAGATCGACGCCGTTTCGCGCGCCTGGAACAAGGCGACCCGCGAACACGCGACGCTGCGCGCGGTCCTCGACGCCCATATCGACGACTCCGCCGCGCTGCTGGCGATGCACCGTGCCGAGCAGCGGATGCTCGCCGTCACCGCCGGGCTCGCCGAACCGCGTGAACCGATCGCCGAAATCACCAAGATCGGGGTCGCTTTCGACGCCCTGCTCCGCAGCGGCCCGGCACGGCCCGCGCGCCGGCGTAGCCCGGTCGGTCACCTGCTGAGGATGCTCGCACCCAGCGCGTGACAACGGGACAGGCGTGGGATTAGCTAAGCGTATGAGTACCTGGACCGCCGACGACACCCCGGACCAGACCGGGCGGACGGCTTTGATCACCGGCGCGAACTCCGGACTCGGCCTGCGCACCGCCCAGGTGCTCGCCGGCAAGGGCGCCCGCGTGCTGCTGGCCTGCCGCTCGGCGGAACGCGGCGCGCAGGCGTTGCGCTCGGTCGCCGAGGCGGCCACGGGTGCCGCACCCGAGTTGGTCCGGCTCGACCTGGCCGACCTCGCGTCGGTGCGCGAAGCGGCCGCGGCCGCCCGGGCACTCACCGGTGACTCGCTCGACCTCCTGGTCAACAACGCCGGGGTGATGGCGGTGGCCAAAGGGCGCACCAAGGACGGCTTCGAGCTGCAGTTCGGCACCAACTACCTCGGGCACGCCGCGTTGACCTGGCTGGTCATGCCCGCGCTGCGAGGCGGTGCGAAGTCGCGGGTCGTCACGCTGTCCAGCCTCGCGGCCGTCCCCGGCAGAATCGACTTCGCGGACCCGAACGCCGAGCACAAGCGCTACCACGCCGCGACGGCGTACAGCCAGGCCAAACACGCGAACCAGGTCTTCGCGCTCGAACTGGACAGGCGGCTCAAGGCGGCGGGCGAGGACATCCTCAGCGTCGCCGCCCATCCCGGCTACACCTCCACCGGACTCGGCTCGAACATGGCCAAGTCGTACTCGAACCCGCTGGCCCGCGGGATCATCGGCGGCGCCCACAGCCTGGGCGAGCTGGTGTTCGCCCAGGGCACCCGGATGGGCGCGCTTCCCCAGCTCTACGCCGCGACAGCGCCAGGCGTCGAAGGCGGCGACTACTTCGCCCCTCGCGGCCTCGGCTGGTTGCGTGGCTATCCCACAAAGGTCTCCACGGTGCCCGCCGCCCGCAGTGAGGCGATCGGCGAGGCGCTCTGGGAGCTGACGGCGAAGCTGACCGGCGTCACCCCCGACCCTGTGTGACCCCGGCTACAGCGCACGCGGGCGTAGGGTTTACCCCGTGAGTGCTGCACCGGATGGGCGGAAGTTGTTGCGGTTAGAGGTTCGCAACGCGGAGACGCCGATTGAGAAGAAGCCGCCGTGGATCAAGACGAGGGCCAAGATGGGGCCGGAGTTCACCGAACTCAAGTCGCTGGTCCGCCGTGAAGGTCTGCACACGGTGTGTGAGGAGGCTGGTTGTCCCAACATCTACGAGTGCTGGGAGGACCGTGAGGCCACCTTCCTCATCGGGGGGAGCCAGTGCACTCGAAGGTGTGATTTCTGCCAGATCGACACGGGTAAGCCGGACGCTCTGGACCGGGCGGAGCCGCGGAAGGTGGCGGAGTCGGTTCAGGCGATGGGCCTGCGCTACTCGACGGTGACCGGTGTCGCGCGTGATGACCTGGATGACGGTGGCGCGTGGCTGTACGCGGAGACTGTCCGTCAGATCCATGCGTTGAACCCGGGTACCGGCGTCGAGTTGCTGATCCCGGACTTCAACGCGGA
>NZ_DASYMU010000048.1:0-3391 GCF_036008905.1 Amycolatopsis sp.
GCTCCAGCGTTCGCCGCCGCGGTCCGTGGTCGCCAGTGGCTGAACGTCGTCTGTGGACAACGCTGCTCCCGGCAGGTCCTGTGGGCAGTTCGGGGCTTCTTTCGGGCGAGCCGGGCGGAGGTCCGCCTAGGTCCACCTAGGGCGTGTCTCCCAAGGTGAGGCGTGTGGGGCTGATTTGCTCGGGTCATGTCTCGGGATGCAGTGCTCAGTGATGAGCAGTGGGCGCGGATCGCGCCGTTGATGCCGTGCTCGGATGGCAAGCAGAGCAGGCCCTTTCGCGATCACCGTCAGGTGATCGAGGGGATCATCTACCGGTTCCGCACCGGGATCGCCTGGCGCGATCTGCCGGATCGGTTCGGGCCGTGGCAGACGGTCTGGAAACGGCACAAGCGCTACAGCATCGACGGGACCTGGGACCGGATCCACGCCCGGCTGATCGCTGAAGCCGATGCGAACGGTGAGGTGGTCTGGGACGTGAGTGTGGACTCCACGATCAATCGTGCCCATCAGCACGCGACCACCCTCGCGCGCACCGCGGGGGGATCTGTCGAACTACACGAACCTGCGTCACGAGCCTCCTGACCATGGTCTGGGCCGCTCGCGCGGCGGGCTGTCGACCAAGATCCACCAGCTCGTCGACGGCAGGTGCCGCCCGTTGGTGGTCCTGATCGGGCCAGGTCAGGGCGGTGACTCGCCCATGTTCGTGCCCCTGCTGAGCCAATTGCATGTCGGACGGCTCGGGCGGGGACGACCACGGACCCGACCCGACCGGGTTCTCGGCGACAAGGCCTACTCCTCACGGGCGACTCGTGCGCTCCTGCGCGCCCGCGACATCAAGGTCACCATCGCCGAACCCGCCGATCAGGCAGGCCACCGCAAGAACCGTGGACGAGCAGGTGGTCGACCGCCGGCCTTCGACGCGGCCGCCTACAAGGGCCGCAACGTCGTCGAGCGATCGTTCAACCGGATCAAGGACTGGCGCGGCCTGGCCACCCGCTACGACAAGCTCGCCCTGACCTACCGCGGCGGCGTCGTACTCCGAGCCATCATCTTGTGGCTATGACCTTGAGAGACACGCCCTAGGACCGAGCACCTCGCCCCGGCCGCCGTGAGCTGCGCGTGCGTCATAGCCGCCAGTTGCAGCAAGGAAAGCGACCCAAGTAGCCGCCTATCGGCTACACGGGACATCCGCTCGGGCCGATGACGAGACGGTCGCGGGAGCAAGCACTGTCCTGGACCTGTTACGACGAAGGTGCGATGACGAATGCGGTCTTCGTGGCGGCCCACGCTTCAGGTACTAGAAGCCCGTGAAGTCTTGCCACCTCCATCACGCCTCCTGAAGCTGTATCCAGCCCGCGCGCTAACAGATACCCGTCCAAGCAGTCCGCAATGGCGAGGTACGGGGTGTTTATGCGTCCTGATTCGCGAGCTGTGGCGGCGGTGCGCCGGTAAGTCTGACATCGGTGATGGTGCGTCTGGTGAGGGCGAACACTGCGACCAGTGCGGCGAGGGCGAAACAGGCGAGCTCAACCCGTCCCGCGCCGAAGGCGACAGCGAGGGGACCAACGGCCACTAGGCCGATCGGCGTGGCCACGAAGGAGAAGAAGCCGTCGATGGCCATGATCCGCGACAGCATTGCTTCGTGCACTTTCTCCTGGACCAACAAGTTCCAGGAAAGGTCCAGCAGGCTCAACGCGGCTCCGGCGACAACGAAGGACGCCGAGAGGACCCATACGTTCACCTGCGTGCCGAGCACCAGCATCGGAACGCACCATACGACGAAGGCGATCATGATCACCTTCATCGGCGCGGTCACGGTCACCTTGGCGAGGAAGAACGCGGCGACGAACACGCCCACTGCTTGCCCGGAGCTGGCCAGGCCCCAGCCCTCGCTGCCGATCGTGTCGTCGGCGATCACCGGGCCCAGGACGTTGATCGCGCCGCTGACTAGGGCGTTGAAGATCAACGCTGCTGATGCAGCCGGGATCACCCAGCCCAGGCGCCGCGCGAACGCCCACCCCGCGACGAAGTCGCCGATGACGCTCGCCTTTGCTTGGCTGCGATCGCCTGCAGGCAGACGCACCAGCAGGAGCAGCGCTGCGGCGACCAGATAAGTCGCAGCGTCAACCGCCAGGGCCCACCCCGGCCCGACCGTCGCTACCAGCACGCCCGAGACCGCTGGGCCGAGGATGCCCACAGCACTGGTGGCTTGACCGATGAGCAGGAACGCCGACTGGCGCTCCTCGACCGGCAGCAGGATTGGAACCATCCCGAGGAACGCGGGATAGCTCACCGCGAACACGGTGCCGGCCACCGCTTGCAAGACAACCAGGTGCCAAATCTCGGCATGCCCACTGATGACAAGCCCGGCCGTGAGCGCCTGAGTGACGCCTTGGACGAGGTTGCACCCACGCAGCACCAGGGCCCGTGGCAGCCGGTCGGCGATCGCTCCACCCGAGAGCATGAACACGACCGTCGGCACGCTCGACGCGGCAAGTACCCAGCCGAGGGCCGATGCGGAGTCGTCGATGTCGAGGACAGCGAACGCCAGCGCCACGCCCGCCATCGACGAGCCAACCCGGTTCACGACCTGACCGATGAAAAAGTAGCGGAAAGCCGGTGCCGCGAGCGGCGACAATCGGCTGCTACTCACCGGGAGAGTGAAGCGGCAAACCCGACGATCCACAAGTTAGTTTCAGCCGATCGCTGCCCGCACCGAAGAATCTCCCGCAGGCGTTCTTCACAGACGTGCCAGCGAAGACGCCCAGCTCGCGATCCACTACTCAGACCAGAGTCACGCCGCCCTGACGCCCGGAACCGCCGCGATCCGCACATCCGGACATGCCGAGATGCGGACGATCACTTTCTCGCCCGCCGCAATGCGGCGCCCACAGAATCAAGGGCTTGAAGTAGCGTCCCGGCATGATCGTGTGGCTCAACGGGACGTTCGGTGTCGGTAAGACCACTACCAGCAGCAGGCTAGTGGCGGCCGATGGTGCTTTGCGCCACTTCGACCCTGAATGGGTCGGCTACATGCTGGCCAACAACCTGTCGGATCATGTCGTGACCGACTTCCAGCAGTACCCGTCCTGGCGGCGCCTCGTCCCGCTTGTTGCTGATGAGATCATCCAGTTCACCGGGCAGCACCTCGTGGCGGCTCAATCGGTCCTTGTTGAAGAGTATTGGCGCGACATCATGAAAGGACTGGCTGACCTAGGCCACGAGGTCTTCCATGTCGTCCTTGACGCCGACGCGGAGACACTGCACGCGCGCATCGACTCAGATCAGAACGAGCCAGAGCGCATACGGCCATGGCGGCACCGACACGTCGAGGTTTATCACTCCGCACTCACGTGGCTCCGTCCGGCCGCCGACCTCGTGATCGACACCG
>NZ_DASYMU010000049.1:0-8429 GCF_036008905.1 Amycolatopsis sp.
CCTCGGTGGCGAGCTTGAGCGCCACATCCAGATCGGGGGCCTCCCACACCCAGACGCCGGCAAGGTACTCCTTCGACTCCACGAAAGGCCCGTCGCTGAACACCGCCTGCTCGCCCCGGTTGTCGATGACCGTGGCCGCGTGGGTGTCTGCGAGTCCGCCCGCGAAAACCCAGTAGCCCTCGGCGATCAGTCGTTCGTTGAATTCGCTGATGGCAGGCTGCCTGTCCGTGCTGCCGGGATTGCTCTTGTCATCGATCACGGAAACCAGGTACTGCATCTGAAGATCATCTCCTGTGGTGTCAAGACAGCGTGGTGTACCGGTCAGGGACTTCAAGCCGTTGCATACTGCGGGCGCCCGGCCGGCCGGTAGACCTGGATCGTCACGCCTTTCGAGTCGACTCGCGACTCGACCAGGTCGAGCGCGAGATCCGGGCCGGCGTCCGGGAACAACCGTGCGCCCTGGCCGAGAATCATCGGGACCACGATCAGTGTCATCTCGTCGACCAGATCGTTCTCCAGCAGCCACCGGGTCAGGGTGCCACTGCCGTGTACCTGCAGCTCACCCCCCGGCTTGGCCTTCAGGTCGGCGACGGCGGTCGCGAGGTCGCCGGGCAGGACGGTGGTGCCCGACCACGCCGGATCGGTGAGGGTAGCCGAGGCGACGTACTTTGGCTTCTCCTCCAACGCCACGCCGACAGGGTGGGCACGCATCGCTTCGATCGCTCCCCAGGAGCCGGCAAACAGCTCGTAGGTCCGCCGGCCGAGCAGGAACGCGTCGGCGCGCTGGTAGGTCTGGTTGATGAACGCCCTGGTCTCGTCGTCGCCCTTCCCCAGGGCCCATCCGCCGCGCTCGAATCCGTTCCTGCGGTCCTCATCCGACGCGCCGCCGTTGCCCTGCACCACTCCATCGAGGGTGACCTGAGTAATGGTCGTCAGCTTCATGATCGCGGTTCCTTTACCTTGGCGCCGCCCCTTGCGGGCGGCCTCACCCCTGCTACGAACACCACCGCCCCGATCCGACACCGCCTCCCGGATTTCTTTGAAGAACTTTCCGGGACGCCGGTCGTCAGCGATCCGACAGCACGACAGTTTCGCGGCGGCGACCTCGTCGCCGGTGGTGTCGACGAGCGCGGTCAGCTGGTGCTTCTCGGACACGTAGATCGTGCCGTCGACGTACTTGAGGCCCATTGGCTCCTGGAGGCCCCCGGCGATCTTCTTGATGGTCACCTGCGACGCGTCGGTCGCGCTGATCACGGCCGGCGACGAGCCCGGCAAGCCGACGGTCGAGTTCGCCGGTGGCACGCCGGAGAACGTGGTCGGGAAGGCGCAGGAGGGGCTGAAGAAGCTGGCGCAGGCGATCAGGGGCTGCGAGGACGAGATCGAGGGCAAGATCAAGGACGCGATGGGAGCGGTCACCAGCCGGTCCGGGTCCTTCGACATGCCGACGCCGAAACTGCTCGGGGAGACGAAGATCGGCGGGATGAAGGTCGATCTGGACGACCTGCGCTTCCTCGCCACCGACACGTTGCCCCAGATCGCGCGACAGCTCAACGCGGCGTCGGACGGGATCTCATTCGGCTCCATGCGCTCCGAAGCGTGGTATCGGCCGACTGAGATCGGCGCGTCGGACACCACGGACGGGCCCTATCAGGCGTGGTCCGCGCTGGTGTCGCTGGCCGAGAACCTCATGATCGACCTTGCCTGGGAGGTCAGGGAGAGCGCGGCCCATCTGGAGATCGCGGCCGACCGGATCGGCCGGACCGAGGCCCAGGCGGAGGAAGCCCTGCGCCGGCACTCGGAGAAGCTCAGCGGCGGCAGCGGACGCGATCCGATCGGCAAGGCCACCTGGTGGCTGAACGAGAACCGCTGAGGCGGCGCTGGATCGGACCGACTTCCAGAGACACGATCCAGGCGCCGCCTCGGGGGTGTCAGGAAGCGCGCGGCAGCGCGAGCCAGTCCTGCCAGGTGATGTCTCGGCCCAGATAACGGGGCTGCTGGAAGGGCCAGTCGGCGGTGATCCACTGCGGCACGAGCGCGTCGAGCGCGCGCTCCACCTCGCCGCCGACGAGGTCGTCCACCACCCACCAGCAGACCTCGCCGTCGGAGCCGGTGCGCTCGGGCGGGTCGAGGTAGACGCAGCCGAGGATCGCCGTCTCCTCCTCGTCCAGCAGCGCGTAGTTGAACGACTGGTGCGCGGCTATCTCTTTCTCGTGCCGCAGCAAGTCGACGCGGTCCTCTTCAAAGGTCATCGTCGCTTTGGGCCAAGCCCAGGCCGGACCGAAGATCTCCCACAAGCGCTCTCGGGAGCCCATCACGGCGGGGTAGTCGAGCGTGGTGTCCGCCTCCAGGATCGGCCGCAGGTGAAGCGCGGTGCCAGTCACGGGCACGTAGACAGGGTGGACGAAGTCGTCAGGCAGCCAGCTCATAAGGGCCGAGGCTACAGCCGGTCGGCGCGGGATGATCCAGGCGGCGCAGTTGTCCTTGAACTGGCGTAGCGAGGTAGAACGCCGTGTCAGTGGTCATGTCAGGGCCGTGGCGGGAGCATGTCAGACGTGGCGCCGATGGTGGTCACATGACAAGCACAGCGATTGCGGTTTCAGGGCTGCGAAAGGCATTCGGGGACAAGATCGTCCTCGACGGTATCGATCTGGATGTTCCTGCGGGCACGGTCTTTTCCCTGCTCGGCCCAAATGGCGCGGGCAAGACGACGACAGTGAACGTGCTGACCACGTTGATGAAGGCCGACGGCGGGACGGTTCGTGTCGCCGGCCACGATGTCGCGACCGAGACCAAGTCGGTGCGCGCGGCGATCGGGGTCACCGGACAGTTCGCGGCCGTGGATGAGCTGCTGACGGGGCAAGAGAACCTGCAGCTGATGGTGGATCTCAACCGGGCGGCCTCCGGCGGTGGCAAGCGGATCGTCACAGGGCTGCTGGAACGCTTCGATCTGGTGGAGTCGGCGAAGAAGCCCGCGTCGACCTATTCCGGGGGTATGCGTCGGAAGCTCGATCTGGCGATGACGCTGGTCGGCAACCCGCGGATCATTTTCCTGGACGAGCCGACGACGGGACTGGACCCGCGCAGCCGTCGCACGATGTGGTCGATCATCCGTGAGCTGGTGGCCGATGGTGTGACCATTTTCCTTACCACCCAATACCTTGAGGAAGCCGATCAGCTCGCCGACCGGATCGCGGTGCTCGACCAGGGCCGCCTGGTCGCCCAGGGCACTCCCGACGACCTCAAACGCCAGCTCCCCGGGACCCACGTCCGGCTCCGGTTCACCACCGTCCCGGAACTCGACGCGGCCGCGGGTCTCTTCACCGACTCCACGCGGGACGACGAGGCATTGGCGCTGCGGGTTCCCAGCGACGGCGGGACGAAATCGCTGCGAGCCCTGCTGGACAGGCTCGATGAGCACTCACTCAGCGCCGAAGAGTTCTCCGTGCACACCCCCGACCTCGACGACGTTTTCCTCGCCCTGACGGGCCACACCACGGAGGCCGTGCAATGAACACCAAAACCATGAGCGCCAAGTCCCATTCGATGGTCATGTTGCGCCGCAACTTCAAACACATCGCCCGGAACCCGACTTCGGTGTTCAACGCGGTCCTGATGCCGATCATCATCATGTTGATGTTCGTGTACATGTTCGGAGACGCTTTCAACGTCGGTGTCGACTACATCGACTACGCGACGCCGGGACTGATGCTGCTGGCCGTCTGTTATGGACTGGGGGCCACCGCGACGTCGGTGAACTCCGACATGATGAAGGGCATCATCAACCGGTTCAAGGTCATGGACGTCTCCCGTGGCGCGGTGTTGACCGGTCACGTCGTCGCCAGCGTGCTGACCAATCTGATCGCCATCGTGGCCCTCATCGGGGTGGCCTTCCTGCTGGGCTTCAGCCCGGCGGCGAGTTTCCTCGACTGGCTCGGCGTGGCCGGCATCGTCGTGCTGCTCGGTTTCGCGACCGGCTGGCTCACGATCGCCTTGGGATTGGCGGCGAAGTCCCCGGAAACGGCGGGTCTGGCCTCCGTGCCGCTGGTCATGCTGCCGTTCTTCAGCAGCGCGATCGTACCGGCGGAGAAGATGGGGCCGGGCCTCCGGCAGTTCGCGGAGTACCAGCCCTTCACCCCGATCATCGAAACCATGCGCGGGTTGCTCGACGGCGTCCCGGACACCGGAGACGCGATCGCCGCCATCGCCTGGTGCGTCGGCATCGCCCTCGTCGGGTACCTGTGGGCGCGTTCCACGTTCAAGAAGCGAGCCTGATCTCCCGAGCTGATCCGCCCGCCAACAGACCAAGTACGAGACAAGAGGAGTGTTGTCATGCCTACATTCGCCACGCCAGGGCCCATCGCCGCCACCGTGCAGGTCGCCGGTGCTCAGGTGCGGTTCACCGCGAGCGACCGGACCGACACCGTGGTGCTGGTCGAACCCGTCAACAAGGCGAGCCAGCCGGACGTCAAGGTGGCCGACAAGACCAAGGTCGACTTCGCCGGCGGCCGGCTATCGGTCAAAACGACCGTCTCCGGGGACAAGAACGGTTCGGTCGCCATCACGATCGACCTGCCCGCCGGCTCCAGCCTGGTCGCGTACCTGGCGCACTCAAGCGTTCACGCCGACGGCTCCTTTGGCGAGTGCGAGCTGCACACGGCGTCGAGTCGGGTCCAGCTCGATCGCATCAACGCGCTGCAGGCGAACATCGCGGCCGGTGAGGTCGCGATCGGCCATATCGCCGGGCGCGCCGACATCGAAGGCAGCGTGGTCGCAGTGCGGATCAACGAGGTCAAAGGCATTGTCGGGCTCTCGAGCTCGGGCGGCCAGACCTGGATCGGCCACGCCTCGGCCGACCTCGATCTCAGCAGTGGCAGCGGCGGTTTCGACATCGACCGCGCCGACGGCAGCGTCACCGCCAAGACAGGCGACGGCGCCATTCGGATCGGCCGGTTGACACGCGGTCAGGCGGAGCTGGTGAACCGCTCGGGAAACATCGAAGTCGGCATCGGCGAGGGCACCGCTGCCAGGGTGGACGCCAGCAGCAAGCGCGGCTCGGTGCGCAACTCCGTTCCGTCGCAGGAAAACCCCGGCACGTTCGACAACAAGGTCACGGTCCACGCCCGCACGCGGTACAGCGACATCATCATTCAACGCGCGGCGAGCTGACCCCTCAAGAAGCGAGCGTGACCGCGACCAGCTCACTCCAGCTCGTCTCCGTGCCCTCCCGAGCCGCCTCCGCGAACCGCGTTTCGCCGAGGCGGCTTCGCGCTGCCCGCTCGATCCGGGCCAGGTCCGGGTTGGCACGATCCGGCAGTCCGCGCACGGCGGTGCTCGCCGCGAGCAGCCGTGCGGCCTGCTCGTACTGGTCGCGGCGCAGTGCCAGGTCCGCGACGCCGACGAGGACCTGCGCGATCAGGGGCGCGTACCCCACCTCGCCCGCCGCCTGGCAGGCCGCGGTGAGGTACTCGGCGTCATCGAGATCGTCGGCGAGGTAGCCCAGCAGCTCGTGTGTTTTGGCGCGGATGCCCGCCTGCTCCGCTTCGTCGCCCCACACGGATGTCGCGACGCCGAGTTGTTTGTACGCCTCATCGGCGTCGCCGCTCCACCGAGCGAGTTCCGCCTTCGAGAGGGCCAGCATGGCCAGCGCATCCGGCCAGGTGACCCGTTCCGCGCACCGCTCGGCCTCGGCTATGGCGGCCGCGCTGGAGTCCTTGTCGCCCAGCAGCCAGTACAGCTGAGCCTGTCGCGACCGCATCCGGATGACATCGTCGATGGCACCGACTTCGGTGACGACCGCGATCGCTTGTTCGTAGTGCTCGCACGCACGGGCGAACTCGCCGTGCGTGGCGATGCGGTCCGCCAGCTCGGTCAGGGCGAACGAAATCCCGAACCGCTCGCCGATCGCGCGGAACTCGGCGAGCGCCGTCTCGAGGTACGCGTCCGCGTCCCGCCCGCCCTGGCCGAGCCCGATCCGCATCTTGCCGAGGTGCAGCCGGGCCATCGCGCGTACCCAGGGGTCCTCGCTGTCCAGCGATGCTTCCCACGCGGACAGCGCCGCGTCCGGCTCCCGCAACATGCGTTCCAGCGGGGTGACCAACCCCAGCAGCGGGTTGCGGAACTGACTGCGCCGGCCGAACTCGTATGCCTTGTGGATCCACTCCGCCGCCTGGTGCTCGTCGCCCAGTCCGGAGCTCACGAACGTCACGAGGAGGGCGTACACCCACACCCGGATCTCATCGGGCACCTCGCCGGGCATGGTGGTGGCCGCCATGATCAGCTCGTTGCCCTCCGCCTTGTGCCCGCCGAGCCACCAGTACCAGCCGGCACCCGCCGCGAGCCGCATCGCCGCGTGCGCCCCGCCGGCCGCGAGCGCACCGCGCATCGCCGCACCGATGTTGTCGTGCTCGGCCGCGAGCACGGCGAGCCATTCCAGTTGCTCGGCGCGGCGAAGATGTGGCTCCGCGGTCTCGGCGAGTTCGGTGAAGTAGGCGAGATGCGCCTGGCGCGCCAGGTCCGATTCCCCCGACTCCGCGAGCCGGTGCCCGGCGTATTCCTTGATGGTGCCGAGCATCCGGTAGCGCGGAGTGCCGTCGCCGTCGGCGAGCAGCAGCGATTTCTCGGCCAGCGCGGTGAGCAATTCGAGCACCTGCCCCGCCTCGACCGCATCACCGGCACAGACCCGCTCGGCCGCTTCCTGGCTCGCCCCGCCCGAGAACACCGAGAGCCTGCGCAGCACCATCCGTTCGGCGTCGGTGAGCAACTCCCAGCTCCAGTCGACCACCGCGCGCAGCGTCTTGTGCCGCGGCAACGCGGTACGGCTACCGCTGGTCAGCAGACGGAAGCGGTCGTCGAGCCGGTGGGCGAGCTGATCGATGGACATGGTGCGCAAACTGGCCGCGGCCAGTTCGATCGCCAGTGGCATCCCGTCGAGCGCCCGGCAGACGCGCACCATCGTCGGCAACACGTGGGCGTCGGCCGCGAGATCCTTGCGTACCGCGCCCGCCCGGTCCCGCAGCAACTGGACGGCCGGAGAGGACTCGATCTCGCCGGGGCCGGCGTCGCCTTCCGGCACGGCCAGCGGCTCGACCAGCCACAGCGCCTCACCGGTGATGCCGAGCGGTTCCCTGCTCGTCGCCAGGATCCGCAGCCGCCGGCACTCCCCGAGCACTCGATGGGCGAACACCGCCGCCGACTCGATCACGTGCTCACAGTTGTCCAGAATCAGCAGCGCCTCCCGCTCGCGGATCGCGGCGATGACCCGGTCTGTCAGCTCCGCGTGCGGTGCCTCGCCGAGCAGCGCATCCCGGAGGCCGAGCCCGGCGAGCGTCGACTGCGCCACATCACCGTCGGCGCCGATGGCCGCGAGCTCCACCAGCCAGGCCCCGTCGGGCAGGTCGTCGAGCAGCGTGCGCGCGGTCTCCGTGGCCAGCCTGGTCTTCCCCGAGCCGCCCGGCCCGATCAGGGTGGTGAGCCGATGTTCGGCGATGAGTTCGCGGACCACCGCGACATCGGCGTCCTTGCCGACGAAGCTGGTGAGCTCGGCACGCAGGTTGGTCTTCCGGCTCTCTTGCCGCCGCACCGACTCCCGCCGTCCCAACTCGCCCCGCAGCAGCGCGACGTGCAATGCGGACAGCTCCGGTGAGGGGTCGACGCCCAGTGCGTCGGCAAGGGCTTCTCGCGTGCGCTCGTACACGAGCAGCGCCTCGGTGTCGCGCCCGGCCGCGACAAGGGAACGCATCAGCGCCGCGACAAGCCGTTCTCGCATCGGATGCGCGGCCACCAAGTCGGTCAGTTCCGGGACCAGGTCACCACCGTGGCCGAGGCTGACCGCCGCGTCGAACCGATCCTCGATCGCGGTCAGGCGTAACCCCTCGAGCCGGGTGACCGCCGCGTCGAACGCCGCACCATCCTGCAAACCGATGTCCTGCATGGCCGCACCGCGCCACAACACGAGGGCCTCACGCAGCAGCCGTACCCGCCCTGGATCTTCCTCACTGCGAGCCTGACCGACGAGGCGTTCGAACCGCACGGCGTCGACAGCGTCGGGTTCCACCGTCAACCGGTAACCGTTCGGCTGCCCCTCGACCGACCCTTCCGGCAGTACCTTCCGCAGCCGGGAAACCAAGCGTTGCAAGGCATTCGCCGCGTCGGAGGGAGGGTGCTCGCCCCAGATCCAGTCGACAAGCCTTGCCTTCGGGACTACGTGACCTGGTTCGAGCGCGAGGGCGATCAACAGCCCGCGCAACCGGGCACCCGGCACGTCGGCGAAGACGCCGTCGTCCGTGCGAACCTCGAATGGCCCCAGCATCCCGATCTGCACCTGGCTGATCTTGCCATGGCCGATGGGCAGGCCACTGAGAGCGTCGGTACAGGCCAAGGCCGCGTGGGGTCGTGAGTGTCTACAAGTGTTCTAACACTTGTTGCCACTC
>NZ_DASYMU010000050.1:0-3239 GCF_036008905.1 Amycolatopsis sp.
CGAGCTCGTCGACGGCGGCCCGGGCGAACTCTCCCTTGATCGGGCACTGGGCATCCATGACACCGGTCCGGGATGGGCGTACGGCGCGCTTGCTACCGGAGCTGCCGCCTCCGCACTGACCGTCGAACTCGGACGTCGCACTGCCCGCAAAGCTGTCGGAGAAGGCCCGACCTCCGTGCCGGATACCGCCGGCGATCCGGTCACGGCCGACTAAAATGCCATTCCCCCACCAGCTGCGAACCCGCTCACCACCGTGCGAAGGGCGCTGGCGGTGCCGGCCACCTTCGCCTCCGACAAACACCTCCGGCAGCTTGCGCGCCGCAGCCTCCGCCGCTCCGGCATCACCAACAGGGCGCTCGCCGTCGGTGATCATCTCCAGGGCGGGGGCGCTCCACCGCGCCGTCGCTGAGGGCCGAGGCTGCGAAGAGTGCTCGGTTGAAGACCGGTCGCTCAGTTCACGCAGGGGAGGCCGCCCGCGGTGATGGGCGGCGCGTCGGTCGCTGCAGGATCGGTTCCGCCCGGCGTCGTCCCCGCCGAGGGCGTGGTCGGCACGGGCGCGGCGAGTCCCGTGCGGCCACTGGCATTCTCGACGTCGGCGGTCGCACCCACGGAGTCGGCGGTGCCCGGATCCGCAGAGGCGGCAGCGGAGGGTGAGCTGACGCCTGCGACGAAGGACCGGACCAGAGCCGGGTTCACCTCGACCGCCGCGCCGTCGGAGGGCGTCGGGAGGGCGAGACGGCCCGTCGGGATGGTGCGGAACTGGATGTTCCCGCCGGTGAGCCCTTGGGCCTGCGTCGCGAAGCGCAGCAGGTCCCAGCCCTGGTCGATGACGATGTAGCGGTCGACGGCGGTGATGAGCCCGGAGAGGGCGGTGGGGTTCGCGAGGGTTCCGGCCGAGAGCAGTTCGTGCGCAAGGCTCGCCATGAACGCCTGCTGGCGCACGATGCGGTCCAGGTCGCCACGCGGAAGCCCGTGCCGCTGCCGGACGAACGCCAGGGCCTGCGCGCCCTCGAGGGTTTGGGGACCCGCGGGCAGGTCGACGCCGGAATAGGAGTCCTGGACGGGCGCCACGAGGCATACGGGAACGCCGCCCACCGCCCGGGTGACCTCGGCGAACCCCACCAGGTTCACCTCCGCGTAGTGGTCGACGGATGCGCCGGTGAGCTGCTCGACGGTGGAGATCAGCTCGCGACGCCCGGCCTGGCTGGCCTGGCGTGCCAGGTCCGCCCCTGTGATGCCCCTTTTCGTGAGTGAGGCCCGCGCGTCGGTCATCGCGCGCTCGTACGCAGAGTTGATCTTGTGCTTCCCGAAGCCGGGCACGTCGACGTAGGAGTCGCGCGGGATCGAGATCGCCGTCGCGACGGCCGTGGGGTCGTTCGGGACCCGCACGAGCACGAGGGTGTCGGTGTTGAGCGTCCCGGTGTCCGTGCCGGCGCTGAGCTCGTCGAGCACATGCTGGGGCAGCGGGTTGCCGTGACCGTCCGTCCGGCTGTCGAGGCCGACGAGCAGGATGTCCGTGGCCCCGTCCGGTGATCGATCGGCACCGAGGACGTCGCTCGTCGCGAGGGCGCCGTCGATCCGGTGATAGGTCGACCACCCGTATCCGGTGACCAGCAGCACCGCCGCCGAGAGAACGGCGACGAGTACCCGACCCGCCCGCATCGGACCCCCACACGAAGGTACGCCGGACAACAGGCCTCCTGTCACTTCATGACCTGCCGTCGGCAGTCGTCGGCGGCGCGAGCACGTCCGGCGGCAGCCTCGCGCGGCTGACAAGGGAAGGTCTCACAGAGGCCGCGAAGCTCAGGTGAAGTCACGGTGGCGCAAGTGGGCGAGGACGAAACCCCGCGCTCTCGCCACGAAAGCTTGACCGTGGGCTGCGGGGTCAGCCGGCCGCCAGTTCTGCGGTCGAACCGGGACGGCTTGCGTCCCGGTGGCTGACAGCCACCGCGCAGTCGCGGGGACCGCGGGTCGGTCGACGAGCAGCCGCTAGCCGGCGCGCCGCCGGCCCGGTCGGCGCGCCCCTCGGGGCACCGGTCGAACAGCGTCCCGGCCAGCACTGAAACGAACGGATCGATCTTGCGGAATAGAAAAGACAAATGATCGCATATTGCCAGTTCACAGGGGCTGCACACCACGTAAGTCCGGCCCTTCTTCGGAATCATTCCACCTTGCCGAGATGATTCCCATGAATCTTCATTGAGCTCTTGACAACCCCGCGCCGGGCGCGCGTAACCTCAAAATTCGCAGAACCCTGCCTCGGCGTTTTCTGCCCGAGCGAGGACTGGTCATGAATAGTTCGCTCGACGAGCTCATGGCCGCGCTACCGAGTGGGAGCCATGGTGGGCGGCCGCAGCGGTCGTCGCCGTGGCACGGTTGCCGCCCGTGTCGCGGTCCTCTGGAGACGCCGCGCCGGCGACCCTCGCCGACGAGACCGGCTACAGCAACCACCCGGGAACGACACCACCATATATTCCGACAGCGGGAGGACTGCGTGAATGTTCGCAGTGAACTACTGGCGCCTTCTTCTCCGCGGCACCGTCGGTGCGATCTGCATCGAACAGGGGACGAACAAGCTGTTTCTGCCGCCGTAGGACGCGTCACGGCCAGATAGATCGGTCTCGCGTATCGGTGAGGTTCGACCTCGTGGTCCGTCATCTACAAAGGGAGGTAGTCATGGAATACTGCGCACGTATCGGCACGTACCTCGGAGCGCTGTCGACGGCGGTCGCTCTGGCCGCGCTCGCCGCCTGCGGCGGCCCGCCAGCCGCCCCGGTCGTGGCACCGCCGGCCGAGCATCCGATGTCCATGCCGGCACCGGCGGCCACTGCGGCCGTGCAGCCGGTCGCGGCCAGCATCGTGACGATCGCGAACTTCGCGTTCTCGCCGGCGGCCGCCACGGTCCCGGTCGGCACCACGGTGACCTGGTCGAACAGCGACTCCGCCCCGCACGACATCTCCGGCGGGCCCCTTCACTCGCCCACGCTGAACCAGGGCCAGACCTGGAGCTACACGTTCTCGAAGGCCGGGACGTACAGCTACATCTGCTCGATCCATCCGTACATGAAGGGATCGGTCACGGTTACCTGACGACGAGGGCGGCGGTGGGGGTTCTTGTCGCGGTCGTGGTGGCGGTGGGGTTCGTCGTGGTCGCCCCGAGTTCTCATCAACCCGCCCCTTCGGCGCTGCCGTTGCGGATCAGCGGTGAGCTGGCGTTGCCGGGGGACCATTCGCGGTTC
>NZ_DASYMU010000051.1:0-18209 GCF_036008905.1 Amycolatopsis sp.
GAGAGGTCGTGAGTGGCTACGAGTGCTAGAACACTCGTAGCCACTCACGACCCACCCACATACAGTCACTTACCTACCTAGCCGGGTCACTTACCTACCTAGCCGGGCCACTTACTTCACGTCCGCGTCCGCCACCACGAACAGCTCCGAGTGCGGTTTCGCGTTGCCGAAAGCCCCGTGGGGCCAGGACTTCCGGTTGAAGTTGATGCCGACCTGGCCGGTGAACTCGTCTCGGAAGTTCTGATCGACGGCGATCTTCCCGTCCTTGCCGAGGTTCAGCAGGTTGACCTTGTGGTCACCGTCGAGGCCCGAGCGGGCGACGAAGTAGTTCGACACCGCGAGGTGCTCCGGCTGGGCGGTTTCGTGGTAGAAACCGTCCTCGCCGAGGGTGAAGTTGTCGTAGGCACCCCAGTGCGGACCGGCGCCCGGGGTCCCCGGGTTGATCGGTGCCGCGCCGACAACGGTGGGGAGGTCTTCCCCGCCGCCCTGCTGGGCCTTGAGCTTCGTGTCGATGGCGCCCTTGTAGTTGTCGCCGGCGGCGAGCAGCTTCTGGATGTCCAGCACGTAGACGCCACCGGTGGTGCCGGGGTCATCGGGGCTGAGCGTGCCCTTCTGCCTGCCGACGACGGCGCGGTAGAGGTACTTGTCGTCGGGGCTGGTCTGGATCCAGCCGCCGTTGGAACTGCCACCGTTGGAGTCGTTGTTCGGGTAGATGGCCTTGTTCGCGGCGCCGTCGTCGAACACCTCACGCCAGTGCGGCTCGGCCGCGGTGATGTCCGGCGTGTAGTAGACCGCGCCACCCTGCATGGTCTGCGCGAACGCGCCCTTGTGGCCGGGCAGGTTCGTCACCGTGGTCTCCATGACCGCGCGGCTTTCGGCGTGCAGCGGGTCGGCCGGGTCGGCGCGGGGGCCGTCCGGGAGGTAGGAGACCGACTTCAGCTTGGGGTGGTTGCGGTCGGAGATGTCCCAGGTGCGGACCGTCGGGCGCCGCAGGTAGGGCGACGGCTGCTTGACCGGGTCGAGGATGATGTTGCGCGGTTCCGCGTAGTCACTGGTGACCATGGTGTTCAGGTCCTCGCGGGCCTGGATGCCGTGCGGGTTGGCGCAGGTCGGCTTGCTCAGCTGCGGCAGGTTGTCGCAGAGCTTCTTGTTGTCCCCCTGCGGTGTCGCCGCGGGTGACTCGGAAAGCACGTTGGCGTTCTGGTCGAAGTGGACGACCTCGCCTGGGCTACCGGCGAAACCGTTGCCGACCTGGACCGAGCCGTCCTGGTACGCGTACGGCCCGGGGACGACCGGCCCGCCCATGTACGTGCCGTAGGCGGTGCCGTCCTTGAGGACCCAGTAGGCGTCCGGGACCGAGCCACCGAGCGTGGCCGTCGGCAGGCTGATGCCCTTGAGCTTCAACGCGGGCAGCGCGCTGACGTCGAAGGCGTAGGTCGCCGCGGCGAACAGCGCGCCGGCGTAGATCGTGTCGCCCTTGTGCCACACGTACTGCATGTGGTGCGGCTCGTTCTCCACCAGCGGGCCGACGGTCGCGGTGTTGACGACCTTGCCGTAGGTGGACGAACCCTCGGTGACGTCGATGACGGCGAGGAAGTCGGGGCCGGGCAAGGCGTTCTTGACCTTGTTCAGGCCACCGCCGAGCGTGCCGGGGAGGTTCTTGAGGTCCTTGACCAAGGTGTCGGCGATGTTCTCGTCACCGGCCCAGACCAGCAGCCACTTCTTGCGCTTGCCGTTGTCCGCGCGGGCACTGGCGGCGGTGCCGACCAGGTGGTTCTGCACCCAGTACTGCTTGCCGTCGGAGGCCGTCTTGGCCTCCGTGGTGACCTTGACGTCGGCGTAAGCGCTGGTGCTCGAGCCGGTATAGGTGACGGCACCGAGCGCGAGCGCGGCCGCCATGGCACCTATCACCACTTTTCGCCACTTCGGCGAGTTGGATAACATCGGTACTCCTGTTTCTTTCGAATGGCGCCACGAATAAGACACACCCCTCCCCTTGTTTTCGTGCAGCACAAAGCCGCGAAAGCGCAAAGGGAAAGCCGAGTACCACGCCGCGGCGCTCGTCATCGAGCTCAGAACCGTTGGGGCGTGGTCAAAATCCGTCTACGTGTGAACGGAAGAGGAAATCAGAACTCCAGACAGAGGGCACTCGCCTGCATTCGCAGATCGACGTGCCGGCGCCACACCAGGGCGACAGGAGAGGACATGGGCGAAATACTCTTGTGATACCCGCTTACTGTCAATCTCGTGATCAAAGAATGGGATGTAACCACATCAGGTGACTTTCCCACGATTTGGACGCATTTGGCGCGCTTTTTTAGGCCGGATGGGTGATTGCGACCGAATTGGTCCGATATGTGAGAAGTCGCCGTGACGGTACGTCGCGAGGGCGCTCTCACGAGGCAGATTCCGTGATCTTTTCGTTACCTAATCCGGGGAACTCCGAGCCCTCATTCGATCGGGTGAGGCGACGGATCCATTCGGCTCTTCGCTGCGTCCAACCAGACCAGTGGGTCACGATGAGCCGGAGACCACTCCCGAGGAGGCAACCGTGTCGGCCGAGTTCGAGCAACTCGTAGCGCAGTTCGAGAAGTTCCAGTCGAAGATCAAGAACGTCGACGACCAGTTCGCCGGGATCGGCGACCTGCAAGCGGAACTGACCGGGCTCGAAGCCAGTGTCACCTCGCCGGACGGCGCGATCACGGTGACCTCGGGTCCCGGCGGGTCGGTCACCGACGTCCAGTTCACGAAGGCCGCGCTCGAGCAGAGCCCGCAAGCGCTTTCCGCCGCGCTGATGACGACCATGCGGCAGGCGATCGCCGAATCGGCGCGCCGTCAGGCCACCATCGTCGACGAGCATCTCGGCGGTGAACTGAACCTCGTCGACCAGGTGCTCAAGGCCCAGGCCGACGCGTTCGGGATCAGCGTCGACGAGCTGAAGTCGAGGATGCCCGAGAACGCGGCTCCGGTACCGCAGGCCGACGACTTCTCCGAGCGGACCCTCCTCAGCGAAGCGACCGAACCGCCCCCGCGCCCGCGCCCGACCCCGCCGCCGCCGACTTCGCACGGCGACACGTTCCTGAAGAACCTGTTCGACGAGGAGGACCCCCGATGAGCGGCGGACACGCTGTCGTTGTCCAAGCGCTGCGGCAGTACGCACAGAACCTGCAGGGCGACACCGTCATCCCCGGCGAGATCGCCGGGCTGGTGCGCCAGTCGGACGTGGGCGACGAGTCCTGGGGGCTCGTCGGTCTCGTCGTCAAGGGGAAGTACACCGGGATGCTGACCGACCTCCAGGAGCTGCTGCTCGAGATGTCGACCGGGCTCACCGCGGCGTCGGAGAAGTTGACCGCGGCCGCGAACGCTTACCAGCAGCACGAAGACGACAGCAAAGCCGCGCTGAACGAGATCCTCACGCTCCTCGACCAGCCGGCGCCCATCCGGACGAAACCACCGCAGCTCGGTCCGGCGAGCTGACGGAAGGGGGAGACGACCATGGCCGAAGTCAAAGGTGACCAGAGCGGGATCACCATCAAGACCGAGGACGATCCCGGGTTCATCGACACCGGCAAGATCGCCTCTTCGCTGCCGGGTCCGCTCGGGTCCGGGGCGAAGGTGTTCGAGGGTGTCGTCTCGGGCGCCAAGGACGGCAAGCTCGACGGCGGCGAGATCACCTCGCTGGCGTCGGACGGTGCTTCGTTCGTGAGTTCGTGCATGGACGTCAGCAGCATCGCGACCGACCCGATCGGCTGGCTCGTCGGGGCCGGGCTCAACTTCCTGCTGTCGGTGGTCCAGCCGCTGCAGGACGCGATCCAGCTCGTCAGCGGGGACGGGCCCGCGCTCGCCAACGCGGCTGGCAACTTCGGCGCGGTCGGGACCGGGCTGCAGAACTACAGCAAGAAGTTCGCCGAGGACGCGCAGACGTCGCTCGCGCAGTGGGAGGGCCCCGCGGCCGAAGCGGCGGCGCGGAAGCTCGGCGAGTTCGCCAACGGCATCAACGGGATCGCCGGGCAGGCCGGGGACATCGCGAAGCTGCTGCAGCTGTCGAGCATGGTCATGACCGTCATCGAGGAGTTCATCAAGGCGCTCCTGACGGAGTTCATCACCTGGCTCGTGATGATCTGGATCCCGGCGCTCGCCGCGGCCGTGCCGACTTTCGGCGGCTCCACCGCGGCGGCCGGGACGGCGACCGGCGTCAAGGGCGCGCAGACCGGGGTACGGGCGACCAAGCAGGTCAGCAAGCTGCAGAAGCTGCTCGACAAGATCCAGGAGTTCCTGGCGAACCTGAAGAAATGGTTCACCGACCTGTCGACGAACTTCAAGACGATCATGGACACCAAGGCCTTGCAGAGCGGGCTCGCGAAGCTGGAGATCAGTGCGGGCGGCAAGACCAGCTGGGCCACGCGGCTGCAGGGCGCGGAGACCGGGATGGTCGGGCAGCGGGTCTACAACGGTGTCGGGGAGTCGTTCCTGACCGCGGGCAAGAAGGCCGCGTGGGACACCGTCGGCCTCGGCAAGGCTGCGGACGGGCAGGGCAACTGGGAGACTCCGGCGACCGGCGCGAAGCAGACCCAGACCGGCATCGGCGTCGGCACCAAAGCCGCCGGGTACGGCACCGGCTTCGCGAAGGCCGCCGGGTACGACAACACCGGTGTCGACCAGTCCACTGACGAAACCAGCGAGGACCTCGACTTCTAACCCCCTGACCAGGGCGCGCGCCTTTCGCGGGCTAAACGTCCTCGCCCTGGTCAGGGGCCGATTCCGGGAGTGGGATGCGCTTTACGGATTATCTGGTGCTCGCGGTCGTGGGGTACGGCGTCGCCTTGGTGCTGTTTGTGGCGGGCAGGCGGGTCGCGAGGGCGGGGGCGGCGCTGCGGATCGCGGCGGGGGTCGTGGCGGCGGTGACAACGGTGGGCTGGGTGGCTCCGGCGGCGCTGGCCGGTGGGGCGCTGGGTGGGGTGTTCACGTTTGTGCTGCTCTTCGTGGTCCTGCCGGTCATCGTGATCTTCGCGGGCGTGCGGCTCGGCCGCTATCGCAAGCAGCGCGCGGGCGACGTCGACCTGCCGCCGATCTGGCCGCCCGTGCTCATCTGCGCGTTCGGGCTCGCGTTCCTGTTGCCTGGGGCGATCTACGTGCTCAACGCGGTCCTCTACCTACTGGGCGTTCGCACCGACGTCGACCTCATGGTCACCAGCGTCTCGCCGTGGGACTGGTACCTGTCTCGGTCCGCCACCGTGAGCGGCGACTACGGCGACGGGCTGGTCGACCAGTCGGTGTGGTGGAGTTCGGCGCCGCTGCCCGAGCAGGGCGAGACCATCCGCGTCGCACTGGGACCGCTGTGGCCGAACCCCATGATCGAGTCCTCCGGCGCCGCAGGCGTCATGCTCGCCATCAACGCCGCCCTCGTCCTCCCCGGCGCCGCCCTCCTCTACCTGGGCCGACGCCAAGCGCGAGGACGATTAGCCCGCTAAACGCAGCGTGCGGGCATAAAGCGAGCCCCCGGTCCGAAGTGGACCGGGGGCTCGCTGGGGTCAAACGGGTCGAGCGGTAAAGCGAGGGCGGGTTAGCGGAAGTCGCGACCGAAGTCGTAGTCGTCCAGCGGAACCGCCGCACCGGTGCCCGTACCGAAGACATCCGGGGTGTAGTAACCGTCGTCGTAGGACGGGATGGCGTACGCCGCCACCCGGGCCTCCTCGGTCGGCTGCACCTGGATGTTGCGGTACCGGTTGATACCCGTACCGGCCGGGATCAACTTACCGATGATGACGTTCTCCTTGAGACCCACGAGCCTGTCGCTACGGCCGTTGATGGCCGCGTCGGTCAGGACTCGGGTGGTCTCCTGGAACGACGCCGCCGACAGCCACGAGTCCGTGGTCAGCGAGGCCTTCGTGATCCCCATCAGCACCGGGCGACCCGATGCCGGCTCGCCACCTTCGGCGACCGCGGCACGGTTACGCGCCTCGAACTTGGTCCGCTCGGGCAGCTCGCCCGGCAGGAAGTCCGTGGACCCGTTCTCGATGATCGTGACCCGGCGGAGCATCTGCCGGACGATCACCTCGATGTGCTTGTCGTGGATCGACACACCCTGTGCCCGGTACACCTGCTGGACCTCGTCCACGAGGTGCATCTGCGCCTCGCGGGGGCCCATCACGCGGAGAACCTCGTGCGGGTCCGGGGTACCTTCCAGCAGCTGCTGGCCGACCGACACGTGGTCGCCGTCGGCGAGCGGGCCGGTCGGGGTGTTCGCGAGCCGCTGACGCTTGGACAGCTTGTCGAAGACGATCTCTTCGCCACCGTCGTCCGGGATCAGCGTGATCTTCCAGAACCGCTCGCTCTCTTCGATGCGCACGCGGCCATCGACGTCGGCGATCGGCGCCTTGCCCTTGGGGACACGAGCCTCGAAGAGCTCCTGCACCCGGGGAAGACCCTTGGTGATGTCGTCACCGACGACGCCACCCTGGTGGAAGGTACGCATGGTGAGCTGGGTTCCCGGCTCACCGATCGACTGCGCCGCGACGATACCGACGGCCTCGCCGACGTCGACCAGAAGACCGGTCGCCATCGAACGGCCGTAGCACCGCGCACAGACACCGACGACCGACTCGCAGGTCAGCACGCTGCGGACCTTGACCTTGGCGATCCCGCTCGAGACGAGCTTCTCGATCGCCGGGTCACCAAGGTCGTCGTTGCGGTTGAGCACGACGTTGCCCTGGGCGTCCACCGCGTCCTCGGCGAGGCAGCGCGCGTAGACGCTGGTCTCGACGTGCTGGTCACGCAGGACCTTGCCACCGCCGATGTCCTCACCGATGACCATGGAGATGCCACGGGTACCGGCACAGTCGGTCTCGCGGACGATGACGTCCTGCGACACGTCCACCAGACGACGGGTCAGGTAACCCGAGTCGGCGGTCCGCATCGCGGTGTCCGCGAGGCCCTTTCGGGCACCGTGCGTCGCGATGAAGTACTCCGCCACCGAAAGGCCTTCACGGAAGTTGGCCTTGATCGGACGCGGGATGTACTCACCCTTCGGGTTCGACACCAGGCCACGCATACCGGCCAGCGACCGGACCTGCGTCATGTTCCCGGCCGCACCCGACTTGACGATGATCGAGATCGGGTTGTCGTCCGGGAAGTGGGCTTCCATGACCTTGGCGACGTCTTCGGTCGCCTGGGTCCAGACCTTGACCAGTTCGTTGTTGCGCTCGGTGTGCGAGAGCTGTCCACGCTGGTACCGCTTCTCGACCTGGTCGGCCTTGAGCTCGTACTCGTCGAGGATGCCCTGCTTCTCCGGCGGCACCACGACATCGGAGATGGCGACGGTGACACCGGACCGGGTGGCCCAGTAGAAGCCGGCGTCCTTGAGCCGGTCGAGCGTCTGCGCGACCTGCGTCATGGAGTACCGCTCGGCGAGGTCGTTCACGATCACGGCCTGACGCTTCTTGGGCATCGGCTCGTTGATGAACGGGTAGTCCGCCGGGAGCAACTCGTTGAACAGCACGCGGCCGAGGGTGGTCTCGGCGAGCCAGGTCTTACCCGGGCCCCAGCCGTTCTCGGCCAGCTTGGCTTCGTCGGCCTTGGCGGGCTGACGGTCCTTGATCCGGATCTTCACCGGCGCGTGCAGGCTCAGCGCCTTGCGGTCGAAGGCCATGATGGCCTCGGCCGGCGAGGAGAACGCCTTGCCGGCGCCTTCCGAACCTTCGTCGAGCCGGGTCAGGTGGAACAGACCGGTCACCATGTCCAGACGCGGCATGGCGAGCGGACGACCCGACGCGGGCGACAGGATGTTGTTCGCCGAGAGCATCAGGATGCGGGCCTCGGACTGCGCCTCCGCGGACAGCGGGAGGTGCACGGCCATCTGGTCACCGTCGAAGTCGGCGTTGAACGCTTCACAGACCAGCGGGTGCAACTGGATGGCCTTGCCTTCGACCAGTTGCGGCTCGAAGGCCTGGATACCCAGGCGGTGCAGGGTCGGTGCGCGGTTCAGCATCACCGGGTGACCGGTGATGACCTCTTCGAGCACGTCCCACACCTGCGGGCGCG
Source organism: Amycolatopsis sp. (assembly GCF_036008905.1). Taxonomy (GTDB): domain Bacteria; phylum Actinomycetota; class Actinomycetes; order Mycobacteriales; family Pseudonocardiaceae; genus Amycolatopsis. The sequence goes on from NZ_DASYMU010000051.1 coordinate 8,041, forward strand.
AACGCTCGACCATGCGCTTGGCGGACTTGATGTTCTGCGCGTGGTTGAGGTCGACCAGCCGCTTCATGACGAACGGCTTGAACAGCTCGAGCGCCATGTCCTTCGGCAGACCGCACTGGTGCAGCTTCAGCTGCGGACCGACGATGATGACCGAACGGCCCGAGTAGTCGACGCGCTTGCCGAGCAGGTTCTGACGGAACCGGCCCTGCTTGCCCTTCAACAGGTCGGACAGCGACTTCAACGGCCGGTTGCCCGGGCCGGTGACGGGACGGCCGCGGCGGCCGTTGTCGAACAGCGCGTCGACGGCCTCCTGCAGCATCCGCTTCTCGTTGTTCACGATGATCTCGGGCGCGCCGAGGTCGATGAGCCGCTTCAACCGGTTGTTCCGGTTGATGACACGGCGGTAGAGGTCGTTCAGGTCCGAGGTGGCGAACCGGCCACCGTCGAGCTGGACCATCGGGCGCAGGTCCGGCGGGATCACCGGGACGGCGTCGAGGACCATGCCGCGGGGGTCGTTGCCGGTGGCCTGGAACGCCGCGACGACCTTGAGCCGCTTGAGCGCGCGGAGCTTCTTCTGCCCCTTGCCGTTGCGGATGGTGTCGCGCAGGTGGTCGGCCTCGGCTGCCACGTCGAACTCGGCGGCCAGCTTCTGGATGGACTCGGCGCCCATGCCACCGGTGAAGTACTCGCCGTACCGGTCGATGAGCTCGCGGTAGAGCAGCTCGTCGGCGATCAGCTGACGCACGTCCAGCTTGACGAAGGTCGTCCAGACCTCTTCGAGGCGGTCCAGCTCGCGACCGGCACGGTCACGCAGCTGACGCATCTCGCGCTCGCCGCCTTCCTTCACCTTGCGGCGGACGTCGGACTTGGCGCCCTCGGCCTCCAGCTCGGCGAGGTCGGCTTCGAGCTTCTGCGCCCGTGCCTCGATGTCGGCGTCACGCTTGGCTTCGAGGTTCTTGCGCTCGATGCCGATCTCGTTCTCGAGGGTCGGCAGGTCGTTGTGCCGGAGCTCGGTGTTCACCCCGGTGATCACGTAGGCCGCGAAGTAGATGATCTTTTCGAGGTCCTTCGGCGCCAGGTCGAGCAGGTAGCCCAGCCGGGACGGAACACCCTTGAAGTACCAGATGTGCGTGACCGGAGCGGCCAGCTCGATGTGGCCCATGCGCTCACGGCGGACCTTGGCGCGGGTCACCTCGACGCCGCAGCGCTCACAGATGATGCCCTTGAAGCGGACTCGCTTGTACTTACCGCAGTAGCACTCCCAGTCCCGGGTCGGACCGAAGATCTTCTCGCAGAAGAGTCCGTCCTTCTCCGGCTTCAGGGTGCGGTAGTTGATGGTCTCCGGCTTCTTGACCTCACCGAAGGACCACTGGCGGATGTCGTCAGCGGTAGCAAGGCCGATGCGGAGCTCATCGAAGAAATTGACGTCCAGCACGTCTTTACATCCCCTTGGGGTTGATTCGACTAAGAGGGGTTGGCGTTGGGGCGGGCGCCCGCACTAGGCAGGCACCCGCCCGTCACACCGTCAGTGCACGACGTCGTCCACCGAGGGCGACTCGTTGCGCGACAGGTTGATGCCGAGGTTGGCGGCGGCGCGCTCGAGGTCCTCGTCGTCGGAATCGCGCATCTCGATCGCCGCACCGTCGCTGGAGAGCACCTCAACGTTCAGGCACAGCGACTGGAGCTCCTTCAGGAGCACCTTGAACGACTCCGGGATACCCGGCTCGGGGATGTTCTCCCCCTTGACGATGGCCTCGTACACCTTCACGCGGCCGACCACGTCATCCGACTTGATCGTCAGCAGTTCCTGCAGCGTGTACGCCGCGCCGTAGGCCTGCATCGCCCAGCACTCCATCTCACCGAAGCGCTGGCCACCGAACTGTGCCTTACCACCCAGCGGCTGCTGCGTGATCATCGAGTACGGGCCGGTGGAACGTGCGTGGATCTTGTCGTCGACCAGGTGGTGGAGCTTCAGGATGTACATGTAGCCGACGGCGACCGGGTACGGGTACGGCTCACCGGAGCGGCCGTCCAGCAGGGTGGCCTTGCCGTTCTGCTTGACCATGCGCTCACCGTCGCGGTTCGGCTTGGTCGCGCCGAGCAGCCCGGTGATCTCGTCTTCCTGGGCACCGTCGAACACCGGGGTGGCGGTGTTCGTGCCGGCGTCGACGTCGAAGAGCTCCTGGTTCAGGTTCTTCGACCAGTCCGGGTTGCCCTCGATCTTCCAGCCCTGCGAAGCGAGCCATCCGAGGTGCAGCTCGAGGACCTGGCCGATGTTCATCCGTCGCGGCACACCGTGCGTGTTCAGGATGATGTCGACCGGGGTGCCGTCCTCCATGAACGGCATGTCCTCGGCGGGCAGGATCTTGCCGATGACACCCTTGTTGCCGTGCCGGCCGGCCAGCTTGTCACCAGGCTGGATCTTCCGCTTCTGGGCCACGTAGACGCGGACCAGTTCGTTGACGCCCGGGGGCAGCTCGTCGTCGTCCTCGCGCGAGAACACGCGGATGCCGATGACCTTGCCGGTCTCGCCGTGCGGCACCTTCAGCGAGGTGTCGCGGACTTCGCGGGCCTTCTCACCGAAGATCGCGCGGAGGAGACGCTCTTCCGGCGTCAGCTCGGTCTCGCCCTTGGGCGTGACCTTGCCGACGAGGATGTCGCCGTCGCGGACCTCGGCACCGATCCGGATGATGCCGCGCTCGTCGAGGTCGGCCAGTACCTCCTCGGAGACGTTCGGGATGTCCCGGGTGATCTCCTCGGCGCCCAGCTTCGTGTCGCGGGCATCGATCTCGTGCTCCTCGATGTGGATCGACGTGAGCACGTCGTCCTGCACCAGGCGCTCCGAGAGGATGATCGCGTCCTCGTAGTTGTGGCCTTCCCACGGCATGACCGCCACGAGCAGGTTCTTGCCGAGTGCCATCTCACCGTTCTCGGTGGACGGGCCGTCGGCGATGACCTGGCCCTTTTCGACCCGGTCGCCCTCGTTGACGATCGGGCGGTGGTTGAAGCAGGTGCCGTGGTTCGAGCGGCGGAACTTGTACAGTCCGTAGCTCTTCCGGGTGCCGTCGTCGTGCATGATCGTGACCAGGTCGGCGGAGAGTTCCTCCACCACACCGGCCTGCTCGGCGACGAGGACGTCACCGGCGTCGATCGCGGCACGCAGCTCCATGCCGGTGCCGACGAGCGGCGCCGAGTTGCGGAGCAGGGGCACGGCCTGACGCTGCATGTTCGCACCCATCAGGGCGCGGTTCGCGTCGTCGTGCTCGATGAACGGGATCATGGCCGTCGCGACCGACACCATCTGGCGCGGCGAGACGTCCATGTAGTCCACGTCGGTGGGGTCGATGAGCTCGACCTCGCCGCCCTTCTTACGGACCAGGACGCGATCTTCCTTGAAGTGGCCGTCGTCGTCGATGGGCGCGTTGGCCTGCGCCTTGACGAACCTGTCCTCTTCGTCGGCCGTCAGGTAGTCGACCTGATCGGTGACTTGGCCCTCGACGACCTTGCGGTACGGCGTCTCGATGAAACCGAACGGGTTGACCCGCGCGTAGGAGCAGAGCGAGCCGATCAAGCCGATGTTCGGGCCTTCCGGGGTCTCGATCGGGCACATCCGGCCGTAGTGGCTCGGGTGGACGTCCCGGACCTCCATACCGGCACGCTCACGGGACAGACCACCGGGGCCGAGCGCGGACAGACGCCTCTTGTGCGTGAGCCCGGACAGCGGGTTGTTCTGGTCCATGAACTGCGACAGCTGCGAAGTCCCGAAGAACTCCTTGATCGCCGCCACGACGGGACGGATGTTGATCAGGGTCTGCGGCGTGATCGCCTCGACGTCCTGAGTCGTCATCCGCTCCCGGACGACGCGCTCCATGCGGGAGAGGCCGACCCGGATCTGGTTCTGGATCAGCTCGCCCACGGTGCGCAGACGCCGGTTACCGAAGTGGTCGATGTCGTCGACCTCGACGGGGAGCTCGACACCGTCGATGGTCATCTTTTCCTCGCCGGCGTGCAGCCGGACCAGGTACTCGATGGTCGTGACGATGTCTTCTTCGGTCAGCGTGCCCGTGTCGTACGGGGACTTCTGGCCCAGCTTCTTGTTGACCTTGTACCGGCCGACCTTCGCCAGGTCGTAGCGCTTCGTCTTGAAGAACAGGTTCTCCAAGAGCGTCTGGGCGCTCTCCTTGGTGGGGGGCTCGCCCGGGCGCAGCTTCCGGTAGATGTCGAGCAGTGCCTCGTCGGTACCGGCGGTGTGGTCCTTCTCGAGGGTGGCCATCAGCGTCTCCGAGAAGGAGAAGCGCTCACGGATCGCCTCGGTGGTCCAGCCCAGCGCCTTCAGCAGTACGGTGACCGGCTGGCGGCGCTTGCGGTCGATCCGGACACCGACGGTGTCGCGCTTGTCGACGTCGAACTCCAGCCAAGCACCCCGGCTCGGGATGACCTTGACGCTGAAGACGTCCTTGTCGGTGGTCTTGTCGACGCTGGTGTCGAAGTAGACACCGGGTGAGCGCACGAGCTGGGACACCACGACACGCTCGGTGCCGTTGATGACGAAGGTGCCCTTGTCGGTCATCACCGGGAAATCGCCCATGAAGACCGTCTGGCTCTTGATCTCACCAGTGTTGTTGTTGACGAACTCGGCCGTGACGAACAGCGGCGCGGCGTAGGTCATGTCCTTGTCCTTGCACTCCTCGACGGAGGCCTTGACCTCGTCGAAGCGCGGGTCGGAGAAGGACAGGGACATGGAGCCGGAGAAGTCCTCGATCGGGGAGATCTCGTTGAGAACCTCCGAGAGGCCTCCGACCGGGTTTTCTTCGCCTTCCTCGACGCGGCGTTCGAACCACGCCTCGTCGCCGGTAAACCATTCAAACGACCGGATCTGCACGTCAAGCAGGTTCGGGGTGCTCAGGGGCTCGCGAATCTTCGCGAAAGAGACCCGCTTGGGTGCTCCTGGAATTCCCGTTGATGCCGTAGCCGAGGTCGTCGCAGCAGTGGCCTGATTCGCGGGAGAGACTGCCAAGATGCGTCCTTCCGGGGACAAAGAGCGGTGCGCAGCCGCGTTAGCAACTACTAATGCGAGCTGTCAAGGGTGCCGTGGTGCCCACATCCTAACTACCGGTTCCGGGCAGCCTGAAAGAGGGCAGCGCAAAGAAGCAGTCTAGCCCGTAAGGCGCACTCTGTCCAGGGGGCTCTCCTAATGGGGCCCAGCCTCGAACGCAACGCCTATCGGGTAATGCCTCCGGCCCGGTCAGCCACATCCCTCCCGCAAGGTCTGTGCTGGCTCTCACCGTTGGCAGTAAGCGTGACCCCCGCAGCGCTTCCCGTCAAGATGCCACGCTGCGGACCGACCGGTTGGCGCAGCGTTGAAGCGCTTGTGCACAGCGTCACAAGCGCAGGTGAGCAGAGTCTCTTAATCGCGCGAGCTGGGCACGCAGCACTTCTTGTACTTCGATCCAGACCCGCACCAGCAGGCAGCGGCAACCGTTGTTCCCTGTCAATACCTGCCCGCTCGGCGACCGCGGAGGTGACGAACCCGCTGCCGGGGACGTAGCCGAAAGATGATCGAGCCCGGCCGGAATGTCAGCGCCTCACCATATTTTTCAGCGCGACTCGTCAAATTGATGGGCACGGCAATGTGGCGGCACCACGCCAGGGATCGAACGAAAGCTCTACACACAGTGGTACCGATCGGCTACGCACAGCCTCAATTGGCCGCCACTTAGCCCAAATGGCTGTGATCGTCGTCTCACATCGAGTACAACGAGATGGTAACGACGGTAGACAATGGCTCGCCACAACGGTGCCGAGTGGAGGTTTGAGCGTGTCGAGCGATGCAGCGGAATCCCGGCGAGGTGAGACCACCGGGCAGTTGACCGTCACCGACTTGTTGCGCCGTGAGGGCGTCAAGCCCGCGAAGAAGCTTCCGGTCATGAGGAACCGTTCGGTCGTCAAGCCTGCCGAATCCGGCCAACGCCGGGAGTTCGCGGACTTCGACGGCGACGACGCGTCAACCGTGCAGCTCCCGGTGGCCAAGCTGTTGCGACGCGAGAGCGAACTGCCGGCGCAGGCGCGTACCGGTAAGCGGAAGACGGTCACCGTCGCCGCGGGCGTCGCCGCGTTGTTCGGGCTCGCCGCCGTCGCGTTCGGGGTAATCCAGCCGCATGACGAGGCCGCACTCACCGCCGCGGGCCCGGGCGGCGACAACAGCGCCGGCCTTGCCCCGACCACACCCGCGACCCAGCCCGGCCTCTCGACCAGCAGCAGCGGTCCCGTTCTCGACGAAGCCAAGACGGCTGCCGAGCCGGTCAGTCCCAGCGAATCGGCTCCTCCACGTACCGCGCCGAAAAGTACCCAGCCGGGCGGCACCACGCCGCGAACCTCCCCATCGGCGACGAGTAGTGGGCCCGTGTCCAGTACTGGGTCGACGACAACCACTGTCGACACATCGGCGACCCCGACGACCCCACGGGCCGAAACGTCGGAGCCCACGAACCCGGTACAGACCCAGCCGACACCGGCACCATCGTCGACACCGACGACGGCAACACCGACGCCTACGAACACCGACCTGCTGGGGTCGGTGACCGGGCTGGCGGACGGCGTGGTCAACGGTGTGCTGGGCGGCGTGCTGGGCGGCTGAGCACCGCGCGGCAAGGCGTCAAAGCCAGCCTCGTTCACCCGCGACGCGCGCGGCGTGCGAACGGCTCTGCGCGCCGAGCTTCGCCATCGCGGCCGAGAGGTAGTTGCGGACGGTGCCCTCGGCGAGATGGAGCCTTCCGGCGATCTCGGCGTTCGACGCGCCGGTGGCGACTTCGCGCAGGAGTTCACGCTCGCGGTCGGTCAGCGGGTCGGTGTGGTCCCAGGCGGCCATGGCGAGCTCCGGGGCCACCACGCGCTCGCCGGCGTGGACCTTGCGCAACGCTGTCACGAGATCGCCGATGGGCGCGTCCTTGAGCACGTACCCGGAGACGCCGGCGTCCAGCGCGCGGCGGAGGTAGCCGCTGCGGGCGAACGTCGTCACGATGAGCACCCGGGTCCGGTCACCGCGTTTGTGCAGCTCGACGGCGACATCAAGGCCGGTCCGGCCGGGCATTTCGATGTCGGTGAGCAGCACGTCCGGGCGGTGTTCGGCGACGGCGGCGAGCGCCTCGTCGCCGGTGGTCGCGGTGGCCACGACGTCGAGGTCCGGCTGGAGATCCAGCAACGCGGCGAAGGCGCCGAGCACCATCGTCTGATCTTCGGCGAGCACGACCCTGATCAGCTCGCTCACACCGCCACCGCCAGCGGCACCGCGATGGTCACGGTCGTGCCTGCCGACGTCGTGCGGTCCAGCCGGCCGCCCAGCGCGGTGACGCGCTCGCGGATGCCGGTCAGGCCGTTGCCCTCGCGGGACTTGCCGCCGACGCCGTCGTCCGCGATCACCAGCTTCAACTCGTCGTCCTCACAGTGGATGCCGATATGACACGTCTTCGCCCGCGCGTGCCGCGCGACATTGGTGACAGCTTCTCGCAGGGCCAGCGCCAGCTCGTGTTCGGTGGAGCCGATGAGCACGAGATCGGCTTCGCGCCGGACCACCAACTCGACGTCCGCGCTGGCCAGTGCGCCACGAGCCGTCTCCACTTCACGTTCGAGACTCGCTTGGCGCCAGCCCGACAACGCGTTGCGCACCTCGGCGAGCGCGTCGCGGGCGGTGCGCTCGATCTCGGCGGCCTCCGTCACCGCGCGGGACGGGTCGGCGCCGATCAGCTGCGCCCGCATGACCACCGCGGTCAGCGAATGCCCGAGCAGGTCGTGCAGGTCACGGGCGATGCGTTCGCGCTCGGTGATGGTGGCCAGGTGCTCGATGCGGGCGTTGCGCAGCCGCAGCTCGGACGCTTCCCGCGCGCGCTCGGCCTCCTCGATGCAGACCAGCCCGATGACCCAGATGAACAGCAGCGACGGGATGATGCTGAACAACCGCCACGGCAGCGGCGCCGGGATCACCACGCTCATCCCCAGCAGCAGGATGGTGAGCCCGACGAACCAGCGGATCGCGTTCGCCCGGTTCTCGACCCGTCCGGCCGAGCCCGCCGCGTAGACCAGCAGCACCGAAGCTCCCGCGTTCAGCGGCATCGTGGCCACCGCGAGCACGGTGAGCGGGACCGCGGAGTACCAGCGGGCGAGGTCGACGCGCAGGAGGCCGACGAAGTACAGCACCCCGCCCAGCACCGCGATGCCGACGGCGATCGCCCAGTCCCAGCCGTCGCTCGCCGGGTCGAACATCGGCTGGAACAGGGGGATCGCCAAGTAGATCGTGTGGATCCAGCCGAAGGAGATACCTCTGGGCTCGGAAGATGTCTGCACGGTCATGATCGTCCACGACGGTAGGCCACTGAGGCCAGCGCCGCGGTCACCACGGTCATGCCGAGCAGCACCAGGATGTGGACCAGCACCGGGCCGCCGTTCAGCTGGGCGACGGCCAGCTGCGCGAGGTGATAGGTCGGCAGGAACGGCGCGAGGTGCTGGACGAACGCGGGCATGATCTCGAGCGGCATCCACAGCCCGGACAGCACCGCCGCGGGGAACATGAACGCGTTCAGGATCGCCGAGGTCGCGTTGGGACTGGCGACGAACCCGACGGCCAGCCCGAGCAGCGTGAACGGCAGCGAACCGAGCAGCAGTACCACGGCGATGATCAGCAGCTTGCCGATCGGCGCGTCCAGCGAGCCGTTGAGCGCGGCCGCCACAGCCATGGCTACCAGCACCGCCAGGGCGTAAGGCAGCGCGGCGAGCATTTTCGCGGCCAGCGTGACCAGCGTAGGCACGCCGGAGACCTGCTTCGCGCGCAGCCAGCCGCGTTCCCGGTCTCCGGCGACGCTGATGGCCGGGTTGAGCAGGGTCACCGCCAGCACACCGAAGGTGCCGAACGTGGCGACCATCAGCGTGCCCGCCGAGGTGCCCGAGCCGGACGTCTGATGGCCGAACAACGAGACGAACAGGGCGAAGAAACCGACCGGCATCAGCACCGAGAAGAACAACGCGGCGGGCTCCCGCACGATCGCGCGGACGTCGTCGGCGATCTCGACGCGCAATACCCGAGCTGTCGTCGCTGTCATCGTGCTCATGCCGCTACCGCCGTTCCCGAGGCCTTGGTCAGGGCGACCACGGCTTCTTCCAGTCCCGCACCTTCGACCCGCAGCTCGGCGAGCGCGGGGTCCTCCGCCAGCAGGCGCCGCAGCAGCGCCTCGGGCGACCGGGTGGTGAGCCGCACGTGCTCACCCTCCCGGTCGACCGAGACGACCCCCGGCAGCCGCGAAAGCTGTTCGCCGGACAACGTGGTCCTCGCGGACACCGTCCGGTCCGGCAACCGGTCGACGAGCACGTCCGGCCGCGCGTCGGCGAGCACGCGCCCGTTCGCCAGCACCACGACCCGATCGGCGACGGCGGCCGACTCTTCGATCAGGTGGGTCGTGACGAGCACGCCCGTTCCCTTCGCCCGCCGCTCGGCGAGCAGGTCCCAGAAACGGCGGCGGGCGGGCACGTCGAGGCCCACGGTCGGTTCGTCGAGGACGAGGAGCGCGGGGTCGGCGACAAGCGCCATCGCGAGCTGCACGCGCTGCCGCTGCCCGCCGGAGAGCTTCACGACGCGCTGCTTGAGCAGGTCCGTCAGGCCGACCTCGGCGAGAATCGGGCCCGCCGCGCCGCGCGTCATCCCGGCGCGGACTGCCGCGCCGCTGACGGCCTCGCCGACGCGCATGGTGTTCGGGAAGCCGAGCGACTGCTGGACCACGCCGAGCTTGCGCCGTGTCGCCGCGTGCCGCGGGTCTCCGCCGGCGAGCGTGATCTCCCCCGCCTGCCGCGACAGCAGCCCGATGGCCAGGTTGACCAGCGTCGTCTTACCGGCGCCGTTCGGCCCGAGCAGCGCCACACACTCGCCCGCGTGGACGTCGAGGTCCACGCCGTCCAGCGCGACCTTGTCGCCGTAGCGGTGCCGTGCGCCCCGCACCTTGAGTACTTCTTCCATCGTCATCCCCATGTCCTCGTGTGCCCTCCACGGTGCCGTGGCGGGGAGGACGCGGGTAGTGAAGCGCGGTCACGAGCGCGATATGACGAATGTCAACTCGGGTGCCCAACGCGGAAGTGGCATGAACGGACCTTTCATCTCAAAAAACGCGATGAAAGGTCCGTTCATG
>NZ_DASYMU010000052.1:0-225449 GCF_036008905.1 Amycolatopsis sp.
CTTCGAAGACGAACTCGGCGACCTGTCCGCCGCGGCGCTGCTCAATATGGACATGACTACCGACTTCACTCGCTTCGAGCAGAAGCTCCGCATTTACCTGAACGCCCACGACGACCATATCGCCGTGCAGAAGATCCGCCGGAACCGTCAGATCACCGCCACCGATCTCGACGAACTCGAACGGATCTTTGTCGAGAGCGGAATCGGCACCAAGGCGGAGATCAGCCGGGCCAAGGAGGACGCCGGCGGCCTCGGACTATTCCTTCGCGCACTCGTCGGCCTCGATCGACATGCCGCAGCCTCGGCGTTCGAAAAGTTCCAGGCGGGCAAGACTTTCACCTCTGCGCAGCTACGCTTCATCAAGGAACTGATCGACTACCTCGCCTACAACGGCACGTTCGACGTAGCCATGCTCTACGACAAAGCGCCGTTCATCACCCTCTCCCCCGGCGGTCCGGAAACTCTCTTCCCCGGCGTCGACGCCGATGCGATCGTCACCACACTGCGGTCCGTCAACGCCACAGCCGTTCCCGCATAGTCCGGCGAAGCGGGAAGGCGCTGAGCCATGAGGACTGTCCTGGGAACGGTGTTTTCGGCCCGACACGCCGGGCTGAAATCCGGCGGGATGGGGACTGTGAGTGATGACATTGGACGCTGTGAGTCCACGCAAGAGCGAGACCAAGATGGGGCGGCAGCTGTCGCCGGAGCAGGCCGCCGCGGCGGCCATGGTGGCCCAGGCGAAGGAGCGTGGGCTGGCGCTGACTGGCCCGGACGGGCTGCTGAAGCTGTTCACAAAGAATGTGCTGGAAACGGCGCTGAACGAAGAAATGACCGAGCATCTCGGACACGAGAAGAACCGGGCTGACTCCGATCGCGGTTCTGCGAATGTGCGCAACGGAACGCGCCCGAAGACGGTGTTGTCCGACGCCGCGGGCGAAGTCCGGATCGATGTTCCCCGAGACCGCGACAGTTCGTTCGAGCCGCAGATCGTCAAGAAACGGCAGCGGCGTTTAAACGATGTCGACGAAATTGTGCTGTCGTTGTATTCGAAGGGCATGACAACAGGCGATATTTCGGCGCATTTCGCTGACATCTATGGCGCATCGGTATCAAAAGAAACAGTATCGAGGATCACCGACAAAGTCATGGCCGAGATGACGGAGTGGTCGAACCGTCCACTGGACCCGATCTATGTCGCGGTCTTCATCGACGCGATCCACGTGAAGGTCCGTGACGGGCAGGTCACCAACCGGCCGGTCTATGCCGCCATCGGCGTCACCGTGGACGGCCACAAGGACGTGCTGGGCCTGTGGATGGGCACAGGCGGTGAGGGCGCGAAGTTCTGGATGAGCGTCCTGGTCGACTTGAAGAACCGAGGAATCGGCGACGTGTTCTTCGTCGTCTGCGACGGCCTGAAAGGGTTGCCGGAGGTTGTGGCAAACGTGTGGCCGCTCGCGATTGTCCAAACCTGCATCATCCACCTGATTCGCAATACGTTCCGGCTCGCGTCCCGGGCTGACTGGGATGCGATGAAGCGGGACATCAAACCCATCTATAAGGCGCCGAATCCCGAGGCTGCAAGCGGAGCTTTGGACGAATTGGAAGTCAAATGGGGTAAGAAGTATTCTGCAGTGATCCGACTGTGGCGTAATGCGTGGACTGAGTTTGTTCCGTTCCTCGACTATGACGTGGAGATCCGGACGGTACTTTGTTCGACGAACGCGATTGAATCACTGAATGCCAGGTATCGGCGGGCAGTGCGGGCGCGAGGGCACTTCCCGACTGAGCAGGCTGCTCTCAAGTGCCTGTATCTTGTGACTCGCAGCCTGGACCCGACAGAGACCGGCCGCACTCGATGGGCGATGCGCTGGAAGCCAGTAATCAACACCTTCTCCATCACATTCAGTGACCGCTGGCCGGCTGCTGAAACCTACTAACCGAACACGCCGAAACACCGTTCGCGAGAAAGACCCGAGCCATGGTCGATAGATGCGCAAGTCAGCGCTCGGTTAGCCATTTCGCCGCCGCGATTCGAAGTGACATTACTCGCCTCGCTGGTCATATTCCATAGAATGCGAGAGGGACGGCGCCGTGATGTCGGTGTGGAGTTCGCGCAGCCGGACGGCGAGGTCGATGGTGGCCGGCGTGGGGGTGGCATCGATCTCGCTGAGGCGTGTTTCGAGCAGGGCGAGGGTGCGGGAAATGGCGTCGTGCCGACCGAGGGTGTGTTCGAGGCGCATGATGTCGCGGTAGAGCAGTTCGTTGTACGGGTCGAACGCCCGCGCGGTCTCCAGCAGATCGAGGGTGGAACTGGGGTCGTCGTGGACGCGGGCGCGGGCAAGCACGGTGATGGCGTCGAGGGCGTCGCGGCGGGTGGCTTCACGGACTGCGAGAAGCCAGTCGGCGTCGAGCCCGTCGGCCAGGGAACCGCCGTAGGCGGCCGCGATCGCCTCGTACGCCGCGATGCGGGCACGGTCGGTGATGGCAGTCCGGCGGCGGGTCATCGCAGCGGAAAACGTCCAGTAGTCGACGTCGACTAACCCCGGGGCGAGCTGGTACCGACCGCGCTCGGCCAGCACGATCTCACTGACAGCCCCGCCGGTGCCACTCTCGACCGCCCGGCGGATCCGCGACACCACCGTGCGCAGCACACTGGCCGGGTCACGAGGGGGATGTTCAGCCCAGAGGGCGTCGACAACTGCGTCGCGCGACACTCCGTCCGGGTGGACGGCCAGGAACACCAGCAACTCGGTCAAGCGGCGGGAAAACCCGCCGGAGATCTCGGTCAGCTGGTCCGGACAAGTGGAATCGGACCGCCAAGTGAGCTTTAGTGCGCCGAACACCGACAGCACGATAGGCGGCGCCACCTACCCATCCTCTGGAGCTGGGGCAAAGCCCCCGAGCTTGGCGGCATCAAACAGCGCGAACTGACCTGAATCATCGACGGCGTCTGCGCTCGGACCGAAGATGATCTCCAGTCCCAGGCCTCCTGGCCTACGCCGAAACCGACGCTCCATCCCTTCCCCTCTTGTGGTGCCCCCGACGGGGTTCGAACCCGCACTGGGTCGATTTTAAGTCGACTGCCTCTGCCAATTGGGCTACGGGGGCACCGCTCAGCCTAGGCGAGCGGCGCCCTTCACCCGTGAGCAGGTCAGGGCTTCGAGAGCCGGTCGAACTCTTCCTTCGGGTTGTTGATCTGCCCGAGCGAGATGACCTCGCGGCGGAAGAGGCCACCGAGCATCCAGTCGAAGAGGATGCGGATCTTGCGGTTCCAGGTCGGCATCGCCTTGAGGTGGTAGGCGCGGTGGAACAGCCAGGCCGGGAAGCCCTTGATCTTGAGGTTCAGCGCGTCGGCGACGCCCTTGTGCAGGCCGAGGCTGGCGACGGCGCCGAGGTTCTTGTGGTAGTAGTCCTTGGCCTTGCCGCCACGGATCACCTTGATGATGTTCTTCGCGAGGACGCGGGCCTGGCGGACGGCGTGCTGCGCGTTCGGCGGGCAGGTGGCCGTGGGGTCCTGCTCGGTGCGCGACAGATCGGGGACGGCGGCGTTGTCGCCGGCGGTCCACACGTCCGGGTGGCCGACCACCTGCAGGCCGGCGGTGGCCTCGATGCGGCCGCGGCGGTCGATCGGGAGGTCCGAGTTGGCGAGCACCGGGTTGGCCTTGACGCCGGCCGTCCAGATGATCGTGTCGCTGTCGAACTCGGTGCCGTCCGAGAGGACGACGTGGCCGTCTTCGAACGACTTCGCCGCTGTTGAGAGGTAGACCTCGATGCCACGCTTCTCGAGCTGCTCGACGGTGTACACCCCGAGCGTCTCGCGAACCTCCGGGAGGATCCGGCCCGCGGCCTCGACGAGCACCCAGCGGATGTCCTCGGGGTTGATGTTCTCGTAGTAGCGCGTGGCGAACCGCGTCATGTCCTCGAGCTCGGCGAGCGCCTCGATACCGGCGAACCCGCCACCGACGACGGTGAAGGTGAGCAAACGCTTGCGCAGCTCGGGATCGAGCGTGCTGGCGGCCTGGTCCAGTTTCGTCATGATGTGGTTGCGCAGGTAGATGGCCTCGCCGATGGTCTTGAAGGCGATGCCCTGCTCGGCCAGGCCCGGGATCGGCAGCAGGCGGGCGACGGCGCCGAGCGCGACCACGAGGATGTCGTAGTTCAGCTGCTCGATGTGGCCGTCGGCGGCCTCGACCGTCACGGTCTTGCGCTCGTTCTCGATCTTGGTGACACGTGCGGTGAGCACGTGGCACCGCCGGAGGACGCGGCGCAGCGGCACGACCACGTGGCGCGGCTCGATGGCGCCGGCCGCGGCCTCGGGCAGGAACGGCGCATAGGTCATATGCGGCTGGGGGTCAACGACGGTCACAGAGGCCTCGTTGGCGCGGAGCATTTTTTGCAGTCCGAACGCCGTGTAGAGACCGACGTACCCACCGCCGAGAACGAGGATCCGTGTCGGTTCCGTCTTCGTAGCCATGCCCATATCTTCCCACCTCTCCCGCCGGATCGCTCGCATACCCCGTGCCGCTGTGACCAGCGTCGCGGCCTCTTCCTGACCGATTCAGTTGAGACCCGCCGAGCGAGCGGCCGCGGTGAGCACTTCACGCAGCATTAACGGCGTCAAGACGCCGGTGCTGACGTTGCGCGGCGAAACGTGGTAGCAGCCGAAGACCCGCAGTTCGGACGTCCCTTCGAGGACCAGTTCGACGCCGTGCCCGAACTTCGGGCGCGGCGACGGCACGGCCCAGCCCGCCGTGGCGAGCACCGGCATCAGCGCCTGCCAGCCGAACCCGCCGAGAACCACGATCGTGCGCAAAGTGGGGCGCAGGAGTTCCAGCTCCCGCGCCAGCCACGGGCGGCAGGTGTCGCGCTCGGCCGGGGTCGGCTTGTTCTCCGGCGGCGCGCAGCGGACGGGTGCGGCCATGCGCGTGCCGCGGAGCTCCAAGCCGTCGCCGATCCGCGTCGACGTCGGCTGTGACGCGAGTCCGACGTCGAAGAGCGCCCGGAAGAGGACGTCACCGGACGGGTCACCGGTGAACATCCGGCCGGTCCGGTTTCCGCCGTGCGCCGAGGGCGCGAGCCCGACGATCGCCATCGCCGCGTCCGCCGGGCCGAAGCCGGGGACTGGACGTCCCCAGTATTTCTGCCCGGCGAACGCGGCGCGCTTGACCTCGGCTACTTCCTCGCGCCAGGCGACGAGCCTCGGGCAGGCACGGCACTCGCTGACCGCGGCGTCGAGTTCGGCGAGCGTCGTGGGGCGTCTTGTGGTCACGGGTCCATTGTGAACTCGGATAGGTTGGGATCATGCCGGACACCAACGCCGACGAGACGGCCGAAGCCGAGTCGAAGCCCGCCCCACCCGCCGATGACCTGGTCACCACGCACCACACCCTGACCGTCAAACGGCGCAAGCTCGCCTACACCGCGCAAACCGGTCGCGTCGTGCTGCGCAAGGAAGTCGTCACCGACGGCAAGTTCGAGGGGCACGTTCCCAAGGCCGAAGTCTTCCTGACGTCGTACACGCTCGACGACGCCGAACCCGGCTCGCGGCCGGTGACGTTCGCGTTCAACGGCGGGCCGGGCTCGTCGAGCATTTGGCTGCACCTCGGCCTGCTCGGGCCGAGGCGCGTGATTTCGGGCGACGTGACCGATCCGGCGCCGCCGCCGTACGAACTCGCGGACAACCCCGAGACGCTGCTGACCCACAGCGACCTCGTCTTCATCGACCCGGTGTCGACCGGCTTCTCGCGGGCGTCGAACGGCGAAAAGGCCAAGGACTTCCACGGTTTCACGCCGGACATCGAGTCCGTCGGCGAGATCATCCGCCTGTGGACCTCACGCAACCAGCGCTGGCTCTCGCCGAAGTTCGTCGCCGGTGAGTCCTACGGCACCACCCGCGCGGCGGCGCTCGCGGCGCATCTGCAGGACAGGCATGGCCTTTACCTGAACGGGATCCTGCTGATCTCGTCGGTACTGGACCTGGGATCGATCGACTTCAACGAAGGCAACGACGAGCCGTACTCCCTGTTCGTCCCGACCTACGCCGCTATCGCGCACTACCACGGCTTCCACGGCGACCGCCCGCTCGACGACGTCCTGGCCGACGCCGAAGACTTCGCCGCACGCGACCTCCCGTGGGCCCTCGCCCGCGGCGCCCGCCTCTCCGCCGCCGACAAGGCCGAAGCCGTCGCCACCCTGGCGTCGCTGACGGGATTGTCGGAGTCCTATGTGGACAAGGTCAACCTGCGCATCGAACACGTCAGGTTCTACACCGAACTGTTGCGCGACAAGGGTTTGACCACCGGACGGATGGACGGCCGCTTCATCACCTGGGAGCCCGACGGCGGCCGCGAGCACATGAGCGACGACGCGTCGATCTCGCGCATCATCGGCGCCTACGCGGCGGGCTTCAACCACTACGTCCGCGCGGAGCTCGAGTACGCCAACGACCTTCCGTACGAAATCCTGTCGATGGAAGTCAACAAAGCCTGGTCGTACTCCGATTTCGAGGGCCGCACAGTGTCCGTTGTGGACTCACTGAGCAGCGCCATGCGGGCGAACCCGCACCTGAAGGTGCACGTCGCCTACGGCCACTACGACGGCGCCACCCCGTACTTCGCCGCCGAACACGTGCTGGCACACCTCAACATCCCGGACGAACTGCGGGAAAACATCGACTCGGCCTACTACCCCGCCGGGCACATGATGTACGTCCACGAGGGCTCACGGGTCCAGCAGAGCAAGGATCTCGCGGCCTTCATCCGCAACTCGTCGAATCGTTAGCCCCTTCGGGCAGCGATTGACTGCCCGAAGGGTCTCGCGTTCGGGAACGACGCGCTCCTCCCCGACCGGTCATCCTGCACGGGGAGGGGCCTGTCTGCCGGTCCCGTCGGGAGGGGAATCACCATGTCAGATCCGTTAACTTCGTGGGTTCGCACCATCGTGCCCGGCCTCTGGTCGGCGCTGATCGCCTGGTTGATCTCACTCGGACTGCCGGATGCGATCACGAGCGCTTTGTCAGGGTTGGGTACCACGGTGATCGTGCCTATCGCGCTGGGCGGGATTTATGCGGCGCTGCGGGGACTGGAGCCGAAGATGCCGCCTTGGCTGACCGTGGTGCTGCTGGGCTCGAACCGGCCGCCAAGCTATGCGGCTTCTGGGGGCGGGGCTCCGGGTGGCTCGGCTCCGGCTGGCGCTCCCACTCCAGCCGCGGCCGCCGAGTCGGCTCCCGTCCGCTAGCTCCAAACGCTATGAACGGACCGTTCCTACGAGAAAACGCTAGGAACGGTCCGTTCATAGCGTCGCTGGGCGGATCTCGTCGGGGGTCGGTCACATGATGACGGAGTGGCACTAAGCAACGTAACCAGAATCGAGCCGTACCTGCGGAAGCACAGCAGGTACGGCGTCATCCGCGCCGAGACGCTCGAGAAACTCGGCGTTCCGCAATCCACGACCTACCGACGATGTCAGCCTGGTGGTCGATGGACACATCTCCTGCCGGGCATCGTTTTGCTGGCCAGGGCGAGCCCGACGGCTCGACAACGCGTGGAAGCCGCGCTCATGCATGCCGACGGTGTGGGCGTGGTGACCGGCTTCGAAGCCGCGCGCCGATATGGAATGAAGGACGTGCCCGCGGGCCAGACCGTGCACATCCTGATACCGGAGGCGCACCGGATCAACTCCGCTGGCTTCGCCGTGATCGAACGCACGATCTTCATGCCCGAAACTCGAGTGATCGACGGTGTCCCGTTGGCGGCACCCGCGAGAGCGATCCTTGACGGAGTTCGCCGCATACGCGAAGCCAGCCCCGTTCGAGGTGTGCTGATCGAGTGCCTGGAAAGCGACTTATGCACTCACGAACAGCTATCTACTGAACTGAATACCGGAAGCCGACGTGGGACGGCTCTGCCAAGAACCATCCTTTACGAGTTGGCCGAGGACATTCGGTCAGTTCCGGAAGCCGAGACGATCTCAATCTGGAAAAGGGCGAGGTTGCCGCTGCCGGAGCGCAACGTCAAGATCTTTGATCGAGAGGGCCATTACATCGCCACGCCTGACACCTGGTGCGACGATGTCGCCATGGCGTGGGAGATCGACTCTTGGGCATACCACTCACGTAAGCACTACTACGCGAAAACTCTTGAACGGAACAACCGGTACGCGTCGGCGGGGATTGTCGTCGTGCAGACCCTGCCCAGCCAGTTGCGCAACGCCCCGGCGTCGGTCATCGCCGAGCTACGCGCCGCTTACGCTGCGGCCAAGAAGCGCGCGCGACCTTCCATAACCGTCTCTAGGCAGGCCACCGCATAGGCGCGCCTCACAGACGCTATGAACGGACCTTTCCTCTCAAAAACTGAAAGGAAAGGTCCGTTCATAGCGCTCTGACGAGCCCGGCCCACCAGAGCCGGGGGCCTGCTTAGCCTCGTACGTAAGGTGCACCGTGGGTAACGGCGGCATAGGCGTCAACGGCGCCGTGGCCGTAGAAGCCGTTGAAGGCCGGGGTGCCCTCGCAGGTGGCGGTGAAGGTCGCGTCGCGGCCTTCGTCGAGGTAGTCCACGGTGCGCGGGGTGGGGCAGGCGATTTCGGAGGCGGTGCCTTCGAGGACTCGCTGGACGGCGTCCGGGTTGAGGCCGAATTCGCCACGTGAGGCCTTGCCGTACTGGGAGACGATCAGTGCGGCGACGCCGGTGGCGTGCGGGCTGGCCATCGAGGTGCCCTGCAGCCACTGGTAGTAGCCGACCCGGCCGTCGGGGGCGGTGGCCTTCTGGACACCGAGGGTGACACCGGCGGGCGTGAGGTTGCCGGCGGCGTCGATGTTGCCTTCGGCGATGCCGACGTTCTTCGGGTAGGTCGAGAGGATTTCGTTCTCCAGGGTGCGGAACCACGGCGTGCCGAAGCCGTCGCGGAAGTAGCCGCCGGGGGCGGAGACGGAGATCTGCTCGGTGCCGTAGTTCGAGTAGTCGGCCTTCGCCTGCGACGGGCCGAAGGAGCCGACGCCGAGGACGTGCGCGCCTTCGACGGGCAGCGAGACGCACGACGAGTTGTCGATCGGGCGCGGGTGCGTCGCGTTGGCCGGGTAGTCCGGGCTGGTGACGTCCTGCTGCGGCGCGCCGAGGTTGTCGTGCTGGTTGCCCAGCGCGGCGACCGAGGTGACGCCCTTGCGGTACGCGTAGTTCAGGGCGCGGTTGACGGCCTCGATGATGGTGCGCTGCTCGGCCTGTTCCGCCGGGGAGTCCGAGGCGTTGGCCTTGCAGTTGTAGAGCCACGGGTCGACGTAGAAGCTCATGTTGACAACGTCGAGGCCCGCGTCACCGGCGTAGGTGAGCGCGTCGACGGTGGGCTGCAGGAAGAAGAAACCCGAGTCCTGGCCGGCGCGGACGTTCACGATGGTCACGTTCGGCGCGACACCGGAGACGCCGAAACCGTTGGCGGCGGCGGCGATGGTCCCGGCGACGTGGGTGCCGTGGCCGTTGTCGTCGTGGTCCGCCGGGTCGACGCAGCCGCGGTACTCACACGGCCCGTCGACGACGGCGCCGGTCTCGTCGGTGACGATGTCGCGGGTGAAGTTGCGGGAGTCGGCGGCGTCGAAGTTCGGCGCGATGTCCGGGTGCGAACCGTCGACGCCGGTGTCGATGATGCCGACCTTGACGCGCTTGTCACCGGGCTGAACGGTCCGGGAAAGGTCCGAGCGCACCGACTTGAGGCCCCAGAGCTGGTCGTCCAGCGGGTCGGTGCCGACAGGCTTCTTCGCGTCGTTCTTCTTGTTCGACGCGGCCGAGCGCTGCGACTCCTTCTCGACGACGTTCGGCTTCGGCGCGGCCTTGTCCTTCGGCGCGGATCCGATCGACTTGGCTTTGGCCGCACCGAAAATCGCGCGGTTGGTGGAGAGCCGCTCGGCGAAGCCGGTGGCGGGGGCCGTGGCGGTGATCAGCCCGACAGCTGCGTTCGACTTGAGGACAGTGCCGCCCGCGGCACGAACCGCCTGCTCAGCGGCGCCGACGCTTTGTCCTTCGGCGGCGAGCACGGTGAATTCGGCCGCGGGGCCTGCCAGTTGCGGTTGTGCCATGGCGGTCGGGGCACCGACGATTCCGCCGATCAGCGGTACCGCCAATGCCACGACGAGCAGTCTTGACTTCTTCACGCGTTTCCTCCTCGGAAGTGTGCATGGAAACGTACATAAGAATCAGCCGAAGCGGAACGGCAATACCGGCAAAGACCCGACTAAAGTCAGGGGACCACAGATCGTTCCTCGGCGAAGTGACAAGCACTGAGGTGCCCGCCCGCCCGGATGGACAGCGACGGCTCCTCCTCGGCGCACACGTCCTGCGCCTTCCAGCACCGCGTCCGGAACCGGCAGCCCGAAGGCGGGTCCACCGGGCTCGGCACGTCCCCTTCCAGGCGGATGACCTGGCGATGTCCGCGCAACGCGGGATCGGCGACGGGTACGGCGGAAAGCAACGCCTGGGTGTACGGGTGCGACGGGTGAGTGTAGATGTCGTCCTCTGTCCCGATTTCGACGATCTTGCCGAGGTACATCACCGCCACCCTGGTGGAAAGATGACGTACCACGGACAGATCGTGTGCGATGAACACATAGGACAGTCCGAACTCGGACTGCAGATCCCCCAGCAGGTTCATCACCTGCGCCTGGATCGAAACGTCCAAAGCGGACACCGGCTCGTCGCAGATGATCACCTTCGGCCGCAGGGCGAGCGCGCGGGCGATCCCGATCCGCTGCCGCTGGCCGCCGGAGAACTGGTGCGGATAGCGGTTGATGTGTTCCGGATTGAGTCCGACGACGTCGAGCAGTTCGCGGACTTTACCCGCCCGCGATCCTTTCGGTGCCACTTCGGAATGTATTTCGAAAGGCTCACCGATAATGTCGCCGACCGTCATCCGCGGATTCAAGGACGTATACGGATCCTGCAAGACGATTTGGATATTGCGCCGCAGCCGTCGCAGTTCCGCGCCGCGCATCTTGAACATGTCGCGGCCTTCGAAGAACGCGGTGCCCGCGGTGGGTTCCTCCAGCCGCATCAGCACCTGCGCCAGCGTCGACTTGCCGCAGCCGGACTCGCCGACCACGCCGAGGGTCTCCCCCGGCATCAGCTCGAACGACACCCCGTCGACGGCCTTGACCTGCCCGACGGTGCGCCGGAACAGGATCCCGCTCAGTACCGGGAAGTACTTGACCAGGCCGTCGACCTGCAAAATGGGCTCAGGCACGGGAAACCACCTCTTCGGCGAAATGGCACGCGCTGGCGCGGCCGAAGCCGATGTTGTGCTGGATGGGCCGCTCGGTCCGGCAGCGGTCCTCGGCGCGTTCGCACCGCGGATGGAACGGGCAGCCCGGCGGGATGTTCAACAGGCTCGGCGGGAGCCCGGTGATGGTCTTCAGCGTCTGGCCCTTCAGGTCGAGGCGCGGGATCGAGTTCATCAGCGCCTCGGTGTACGGATGCCCCGGCGCGCGGAACAGCTCGTTGACGTCGGCCTGCTCGACGATCCGGCCCGCGTACATCACCGCGATCCGGTCGGCCACCTCGGCGACCACGGCGAGGTCGTGCGTAATAAGAATCAAGCCCATGTGCCGCTCCGCCTGGATCTCGGCGAGCAGCTCCATGATCTGCACCTGCACGGTGACGTCGAGCGCGGTGGTCGGCTCGTCCGCGATCAGCAGTTCCGGGTCGAGCGCGAGCGACATCGCGATCATCGCCCGTTGCCGCATCCCGCCGGAGAACTGGTGCGGGTAGTCCTTGATCCGGCTCTTCGCGGCGGGAATGCGCACGAGGTCGAGCAGTTCGATCGCCCGAACCCGCGCCTCCTTCCGGGACATCCCGCGCCGGACGCGCAGCTGTTCCTCGATCTGGAAGCCGACGGTGAACACCGGGTTCAGCGCGGAGAGCGCGTCCTGGAAGATCATCGCGACACCGTCGCCGCGGATCTCCATCCGGCGGTTGGCCGACGCCGTGAGCAGTTCCTCGCCGCGGAAACGGATCGAACCTTCGGTGATCACCGCGGGCGGCATGTCGAGGATGCCCATGATCGTCTGCGCGGTGACACTCTTGCCGGAGCCGGATTCTCCCAGCACGGCAAGGGTTTCCCCGGTGTGCACGCGGTAGCTGACGCCGTTGAGGACGTTCGCCACCCCGTCCGAGGTCCGGAACTCGACGTGCAGGTTTTCGATCTCCAGCAACGCTTCTTTTTCAGGCAGGGTCTGGTCGAGCATCGAGTCACCTTGCCTTGGGGTCGAGGGCTTGCCGCACGGCGTCGCCCAGCATCACGAACGCGAGCACGGTGATCGTCACGAAACCGGCCGGGAACAGCAGCATGTGCGGCACGTTCTGGAAGTAGTCCCTGGCGTCGCTGATCTCCACGCCCCACGAGACGACCGGAGACCGGATGCCGATCCCGAGGTACGCGAGCGTCGCCTCGGCACCGATGGCCGCGCCGAGCGCGATCGTGGCGTAGACCAGCACGGGCGCGATCGTGTTCGGCAGCAGATGCCGGAACACGATCCGGAAAGTACTGGCGCCCAAGCCTCTTGCCGCTTTCACATAGTCCAGCTGCTTCGCCACGAGCGTCGCCGAACGCATGATCCGCATGGCCACCGGCCAGGTCAGCACCGCGATCGAGCCGACGACCTGCGCGATGATCCGGAACTCGCTGGGATTGCTGTCGGGGGCGTTGAACGTGGTCAGGATGACGATCGCGCCCAGCACGAACGGCAGTCCGGCGAAGATGTCGCCGAAGCGCGACAGCAGGCTGTCCACCCAGCGGCCGTAATACCCGGCGATGATGCCGACGAGCGAGCCGATCAGGACGGTCAGCAAGGTCGCGAACAGCCCGACCAGCAGTGACGCCCGGGTGCCGTGGATCGTCCTGGCGTAGACGTCGTAACCCTGGTTGTCGTAGCCGAACCAGGCGTCCGCCGACGGGCCTTCGTTGGCGTGGTTGAGATCGCTGAACCCGGCGGCCCTCGACGAGAACAGGTCCGGCGCGATCGCGATCACCACCACGAGCACGATGATCACGCCAGAGAGAATGAACAGGGGCTTGCGGCGGAGTTCCCGCCACGCGTCGCCCCACAGGCTGCGCGGTTTGTGCGGCCCGTCCGCGGGGTTCTTGGCCTCGCCGGGCTCGCCGACGTGGCTGAGCCCGCCGGCCGCGTTGGGATCAGTCATAGCGAATCCTCGGGTCGAGTACGGCGTACATCAGGTCGACGACGAGGCTCATCAGGAGATAGACGATCACCAGCAGGACGACGATGCCGGTCACGGTGGCACCGTCCTTCTCCTGGATCCCGCGGAAGACGAGCCCGCCGAGGCCGTTGATGTTGAACACGCCCTCGGTGACGATCGCGCCGCCCATCAGGGCGCCGAGGTCCGTGCCGAGAAAGGTGATCACCGGGATGACCGACGCGCGCAGCAGGTGCACGCCGACGACCCGCCGGTTGGGCTGGCCCTTGGCGATGGCCGTGCGCACGAAGTCGGCGCGGCGGTTCTCCGAGATACTCGCGCGGGTGAGCCGGGCGATGTAGGCCATCGACAGGCTGCCGAGCACGAATCCCGGGACGATCAGTTCCCCGACCGTCGCGTCCGCCGAAACACTGGGATTGATGATTCCCCATTGGCCGGCGAGCACGAGCTGCAGCACGATACCGGTGACGAAAACCGGCAGGGAGATCAGGAAAAGGGTGGACACCAGCACGAGGTTGTCCAGAAAGCCCTTACCGCGCAAACCGGTCAGAATACCGGCGCCGATCCCGATGACGGCTTCGATGATGACGGCGATGACCGCGAGCCGGATGGTGATCGGCGCGGCGTCGGCCACCATCTGGCCGATCGAATTCCCGGAAAAGGTCTCGCCGAAATCACCGCTGAAAAGATTGCCGAGATACTTGAAATACTGGACTACCAGCGAATCGTTCAAGTTGTACTTCGCCGTCATCATGTCCACGTACGGCTGTGGGCAGGCACGCTGCCCGCACTTGCCGGCGAACGGATCGCCCGGCAACGCCCAGACCAGGGCGTAGATGAGGAACGTGGACCCGACGAAGACGGGAATCAACTGAAGTAGCCGCCGCAGGATATAGCGACCCATGCGCCTTGACTCCTAGTGGTGGGCAGAATCGGGGCCACCCGCGTGGCGGGCGGCCCCGATCGGCGTCAGTAAGCGGTCCTCACTACTTGAGGACTTCGATCGACGAGTAGTCGGCGTACCGGCCGAAGTCGAGCTTCACGCTCTTCAACTTGTTCGACTTCGCGCCGACACCCTTCTCGTCCCACACCGGGATCTGCGGGAGATCCTTGGCGATGAGATCTTCGACCTGCTGGTACAGCTTGATCGCTTCGTTCTTGTCGGCCAGCGAGTCGGCCTGCTTGAGCAGGCTGTCGACGGCGGGGTTGGAGTAACCGGAGTCGTTCGAGCCCGCGTCGGTTTTGTAGATCGGGTTGAGGAAATTCTCGATCGACGGGTAGTCCGCCGCCCAGTCCGAACGGCCCATGCCGGTCAGCGACTTCGCCGTGACGATGCTGCGATACTGGCCGAAGTTCGTCGACGGCAGGAAGTCACACTCGACGCCGAGCGTGTTCTTGATGCTGTTGCACGCCGCGACCAGCGGCTCCTTGCGGCCACCGTCGGCGTTCGACGAGATGGTGAGCTTGCCGGTGAACCCGGACTTCGCGAAGTAGTCCTTGGCCTTGGCCGCGTCGTACTTGCAGAACTCACCGCAGACGTCCGGGCGGTAGCCCTCGATGCCCGCCGATACCCAGCTGCTGGCGGGTACGTAGGTGTCGTTCATGACCGTCTTGGTGATCTGGTCGCGGTTGATCGACAGCGAGATCGCCTTGCGCAGGTCGAGGTTGTTGTACGCGGGCAGGTAGTACGGCACGGAGATCGTGCTGATGCCGAGCAGATGCCCCTCGACGACCCGGTCCTTGAGGTCGTTCTTGTACTTGCCGCCCGCGGTGGCCGACGGCGGCAGCGCCTCCATGAAGTCGAGCCGGTTGCTCAGCAGGTCCTGGTACGCGGTCTCCTGGCTGGAGTAGATCCGGATGTCCAGGTTCTTGAACTTGACCTTGTCCTCGCCCTGGTAGTCGTCGAAGCGGGTCAGCTTGATGTCGACGTTGGGGGTGCGCGAGACGAACTTCATCGGCCCGTTGCCGATCGGGTTGTCCGCGAAGGCCTTGGGGTCCTTGAAGAAGACGTCGGGCAGCGGCGCGAAGGCCAGGTAGCCGATCTTCGAGAGGAAGACCGAGAACGGCGCCGCCAGCGTCACCTTGAACTCGTAGTCGCCCAGCACCTCCAGCCCGGACATCTTTTCGGCCGTCGGCTGCTTGTCCTTGCCGGGGTTGACCGCGTCGAAGCCTTCGATCTGCGCGAAGAAGTCCGTGTTCAGCTGGCCGTTGGGCGCGTAGGCGGCGTAGTTCCAGGCGTCGACGAAGTTCTTGGCCTTCACTTCGGTGCCGTCGTGGAACTTCCAGCCCTGCTTGAGCTTGACGTCGTAGACCTTGGCGTCGGTCGTCGTGATCGAGTCCGCCACGAGGTTGTACGGCGCACCGGTGTCGGACCGGTACTCGATCAGGCTCGAGAACATCGGCTGCATCGCCTTGCTGCCGCCGAGTTCGTTGGTGTTGGCGGGCAGGAACGTGTTCTGCGGCTCGGTTCCGTACACCGAAACGGTGCCGTCCGGGTCCGTCGCCCCCGTGGCCGCCGTGTTGCCGGAACTCCCTCCGCCGCCGCACGCGGTCAGTAGGAGTGCCGCCGACGTGACCAGTATGGCCGCCGATGCCCAGCGCGATGTCCGCATTTGTCCCCTCCAGCTCAGTTTCAACCGGTGCGCATCGAGGTGACGACGCGCGTCCAGAAGCTGAGATGCACCGTATCCGGGCGGGTGACCCGCGCCCCGAGTCAGAACAATTGCGAATGGATCACAATGCGGGTATTCACGTCGTTGGGGAAGGACTGCCGGACAAAGTCAACCCGCCGAAAGTCGTAACCGATTCAACGAAACCGGCGCAGCGTAGTTTTCACGACGCTGCGAGTGACAGGGCGATTCCGTCGAGGATGTCGTGTTCGCTGACCACCAGTTCGGTCGGACCCCCGCGCGCGGCCAGTTGTTCGGCGAGCGCGCGCACGATCACCGAGCCGCCGCCGATGACGTCGACGCGGCCCGGGTGGATCACCGGGTTCGCCGCGCGGGTGGCGTGGTCGACGCTGAGCAGGTCCACGGTCAGCCGGTCGATGTCCGCCCGCGACAGCTTCGAAAGGTGCGTCCGCTCGGAGTCGTACTCGGTCAGGCCCTGCGCGACGGCCGTCAGCGTGGTGATCGTGCCCGCGACACCGATCCACGTCTTCGCCTTCGAGACGTCGACCTGCTCGAACGCCTCGGTGAGGACCTGGGTGGCCAGCGCGTCGGCGGCGGCGATCTCCTCGGGCGTGGGCGGGTCGGACTTTAGCGCGCGCTCGGTGATCCGGACACAGCCGATGTCGACGGACTTCGCGGCGATGACGTCGGCGCGCTGCCCGTCCCAGTTGCCGAGGACGAGCTCGGTCGAGCCGCCGCCGACGTCGACCACCACGAACGGGCCGTCCTCGGGATCCTGCTCGCCGACGGCGCCGGTGAACGAAAGCCGGGCTTCCTCGTCGCCGGTGATCACCTCGGCCTCGATGCCGAGGACTTCGCGGGTCATCGCGAAAAATTCGTCACGGTTGCTCGCGTCGCGGGTCGCGGAGGTGGCGACCATCCGGATCTTCTCGACGCCCTTGCGCCGTGCGGCGACCGCGTAGTCCACGAGCGCGACACGCGTGCGCTCGATCGCTTCGGGGGCGAGCTTGCCGGTCGAGTCGACGCCCTGGCCGAGCCGCACCACGCGCATTTCGCGGTGCAGGTCACGCAGGTCGAACGTCCCGTCGTGGCGTTCGGTCAGCTCGGCGACGAGCAGGCGGATGGAGTTGGTCCCACAGTCGATCGCTGCTACACGGGGCATGAACCGATCCTAATTCACAACGGCCGACCACCACGCTTTGTGCCGTTATGGCGAAGTCGCCCCAGTAGTCGGTGATAGGTCCGTACTGCTGTTCCCCGAGCTGGGGGTCGGCGGAATACACGTCGGCGACACGCTTGTGGTTGTAGTGGTCGTCGTCGTAGTTGTCGATGTCGGCGTCGGGCACGTGGGCGTCGTCGTCGGCGTCGGAGGAGTCGTCGGTGTCGTAGTAGCAATCGAACTGCCAGTCGAAGTCGAAGGCTTCGAAGTCGGCGACGTGGTCGGCGTCGTCCCGATGGTGGACACCGGCGGGGACGGCGGCACGGGCACCTCGCCCTGGCCCGGCGACACCGTCGCGTTCGGGGCGCCGACCGGGACCTTGCTGTCCGGCGTCGGCAGCACGCCGGAGCGGTACGCCTCCGCCCACAGGATCACCGTGTTCACGTAGGTGTCCGAGTGGTTGTAGCGGAAGATCGCGGTGCGCAACTGGTCCGGGCTCGTGACGTCGAGGCCGCCGGAGCACAGGTAGCGGCCGGTGCCGAGTGCGGCGTCGAAGATGTTGTTGGGGTTGGACTCGCCATCGCCGTTGCCGTCGGAGGCGTAGCCGTTCCAGGTGCCGGGGATGAACTGGGTGGGGCCGACGGCCCTGTCCCACACCGTGTCGCCGTCGTAGCGGCCGTGGTCGGTGTCGGGGATCGCCGCGAACGGGCCGGCGCCGTTGAGCACCGGGCCGAGGATCGGCTCGAGGGTGTTGCCCGCCGCGTCGACGTAACCGCCGCGGGCGTGGTTGGACTCGATGCGCCCGATGCTGGCGATGAGCGCCCAGTCGATATGGCAGCCCGGCTGTTCGCCGGCCAGGATGTCGGCGGCGTTCTTGTACGCGGCCAGCGCTGTCACGGGGATGCCGAGCGGGCCGCTGGGCAGTTCGTAGGCGGGAAGCGGCAACGGCACGGGGGCCTCCGGAAGGCTGCCGTCGACGGAGATCTGTTCGACGACCGGTGCCATCGGGTTGTAGCCGCCTTCGAGCACCACATCACCGGAGTGCACGGTGCTCGCGAGGTTCACCCAGCTCGCCGCGCTGCTGCTGGCGACCACGGCCGGGACCACCGCGAGCACCCCGCCGACGATCGCGAACAGGGAGCGATGGCGCAGTCCTACCCGTCTGGCCGCGCTGATTGCGCCCGGCAGTCGCAAAACGCGCACGCCTCAAGCCTCCCCGTCGGATCAACCCTGCAGGACCCGATGCTCGTCCAACCGGTGTGAAAACTCCGTATTTGTTACCGCCTGTGTAGCGATCGGCGCTTCCCCCACCGATCGGGTGCCACTCGGACAGTCAAGCCCACCACGTCTGTCTTCACTATCCGCTTTTGTATCTTGATCGTTACCGACACGTACTGTAAGCGGCGTCACGGCCGTCTATTGCGCGCAAGTGCCAGTGCAGGTACCGAAGGGCCAGCCCTCGGCTGTCACCAGCTGCAGGGTCTCGTCGCCGAAGGGGTTGGCACCGGGGCCGCAGGCGAGGGTGTGCGCGAGGTGCACATGCAGGCATTTGACCCGGCCGGGCATGCCACCTGCGGTGACCTGGTGGCCGAGCGGCTCGATGGCGTCGCGGGCGGCGAGGTATTCCTCGTGCGTGCGCAGGTACGCCGCCGCCAGTTCCTCGTCGACGGCCAGGCGCTCGGTCATCTCGCGCATGATGCCGGAGGCTTCGAGCTTGCCGACGATCGACGAAAGCCGGGGGCAGGTCAAGTAGTACAGCGTCGGGAACGGCGTCCCGTTCTCCAGCCGCGGGCTCGTCTGCACGACCGACGGGTGACCGCTGGGGCAGCGCGCGGCGACGGCCCGCAACGCGCGGGGCGGCCGGCCGAGCTGCTCCGCGATGACCTCACGATCGGCGTCCGTGACGGGCTCGAGCCGGGGCAACTCAGTGGTACTCACGTCCCCCATCTTCGCAAACCGGGGCGCTTCAGCAGGCGAGTGCCCCCTAGCCGGACACCTGGGCCCAAAGACGTTCGTACCAAGAACCCTCGGGCACGGCCTGCTGGTCGGGCGCGGCGGGCTGGTCCTGCGCCTTGTCCTCGGGCAGCTGCACCATGTACGGCGTCTCGCCGGGCATGACGTACCGCAGACGTTTGCGCGCCTCGGCCTCGACCTGCGCCGGGTCGGCGAGCTCCGCCTTGCGGTGCTCCAACTGGGCGACTTCGTTCGCCAGCTCGGCACGCCGCTTCTCCTGGGTGGAGACCTCGGACCGCTGGCTGAGATAGGTCCGTGCCGGAACGGCGACGGTGAAAGCCAGTGCGCAGACGACGATGGCGACGACCGCGGCCCGCCGGGTGGTGGACATGCCCAGCACCTTGGCGGCACCGGACGCGCGGGTGGCGCTGAAGCCACGGCGAAGCCGGTTCTTCGAGCTCCCCGGCGCGCCGCGGCGGGCACGCTCCGGACGCCGGGCCCGGGTGGAACCGGCTCCGGGCGTGGCGGCCTTCGTCCGGCCACCGCGCCGGTTGCGCGCCCTTCCGCGGTCAGCAGCCATCGTCTTTACATGCCCCTCAGGATTCCGGGGTGAACCTGGGGAAGGCCAGCTCGCCGGCGTAGCGAGCCGCGTCCGCGAGGGTCTCCTCGATCCGCAGCAGCTGGTTGTACTTCGCGACGCGCTCGCCGCGGGCGGGGGCACCGGTCTTGATCTGGCCGACGCCGGTCGCCACCGCGAGGTCCGCGATGAAGGTGTCCTCGGTCTCGCCGGAACGGTGGCTCATCATCGACTTGTAGCCGAACGAAGTCGCCAGCGAGATCGCGTCGAGGGTCTCGGACAGCGTGCCGATCTGGTTGACCTTCACCAGCAGCGCGTTCGCGGCGCGGCGGGTGATGCCCTCTTCGAGCCTGTCCGGGTTGGTGACGAACAGGTCGTCGCCGACGATCTGGACCTTCTCGCCGAGCTCGGCGGTCATCTGGACCCAGCCGTCCCAGTCGTCCTCGTTCAGCGGGTCCTCGATGGAGACCATCGGGTAGTCGCGCACGAGTTCGGTGTAGTAGCCGATGAGCTGCTCGGCGCTCTTCTTGTTCTTTTCGAAGGTGTACGCGCCGTCGGTGTAGAACTCCGACGCGGCGACGTCGAGGGCCAGCGCGACATCGCGGCCCGGCACGTAACCGGCCTTCTCGATGGCGACCAGGATGAGGTCGAGGGCTTCCCGGTTGCTGCCGAGGCTCGGCGCGAAGCCGCCCTCGTCGCCGAGGCCGGTCGACAGGCCGCGGCCCTTCAGGACCGACTTGAGCGAGTGGTAGACCTCGGTGCCCCAGCGCAGGGCCTCGCGGAAGGTCTCGGCGCCGATCGGCGCGATCATGAACTCCTGGATGTCCACGTCGGTGTCCGCGTGCGAACCACCGTTGAGGATGTTCAGCATCGGCACCGGCAGCACGTGGGCGTTCGGGCCGCCCAGGTAGCGGAAGAGCTCCAGCTCGGACGACTCCGCGGCGGCCTTGGCCACGGCGAGGGAGACACCCAGGATCGCGTTCGCGCCCAGGCGGCCCTTGTCCGGCGTGCCGTCGAGGTCGACCAGCTTCTGGTCCACGATCCTCTGGTCCACGGCTTCGACACCGACCAGCTCGGGGCCGATCTCGTCGAGCACCGCGGCGACCGCGCGCTCGACACCCTTGCCGTTGTAGCGGCCGGTGTCACCGTCGCGAAGCTCGACGGCTTCGTGCTCGCCGGTCGACGCGCCCGACGGAACGGCGGCCCGCGCCAATGTTCCGTCGTCCAGGGCCACCTCCACTTCCACCGTCGGGTTGCCACGCGAGTCGAGAATCTCGCGTGCGCCTACCTGCTCGATGACCGCCACGTCCATGCTCCTCAGTGTCTTCGGATAAATAACACGGGCTCGGCTCCGTCGCCCGGCTCAGCCTAGCCGTGCCCGGGGTTCACCCGTTGGAGGCACGCGTAGTGGTCGTGGGTTGATCCGGGTCTTCGAGCCCGGGCCGGATCTCCCGCCAGCCCGACGGCAGCTCGACGGCCTTGGAAACCTGCTGCCAGAACGTCCAGGTGTTGCCGCCGATGTCGGCGACGGTGAACACCCGCGCGCCGTAAGGCTGATCCTGTGGGGTGGAGACGTCCGATCCCTTGCCCAGTGCGGTGCACACGCGCTCGTACTGGGCGTCGACGTCGTCGACGTAGACGATGTTCAACTGGCCGACCGGACCCTCGACGCCCTTGGCCTCCCAGTAGTCCTCACCTGCGCAAGCGAGCTGGATTTCGCCGTCGCCGACCCCCAGGCGCGCCTGGAAGACCAACCCGGCGGAATCGACGAAACGAACCTTCTCGGTGAAGCCGAAAACCCGCACGAGCCAGTCCACCGCTTCGGTGGCGTCGAGGTAGTAAAGGTACGGCGCGAGACCGAGATAGCGGACGCTCATGGCCGAACAGTCTCCCATCTGGTCATTTCTGCAGTCGAGAAGAGACCGCTGAAACGGTAACGTGGAGCGGACCATGATGGACGAGGATCCCGCACCGGGGAGCACCGGCGAAGATCGGTTTCGTGCCTTCCGTCAGGCAGAGGCGCTGGTTCAGCAGCGTCGGCCGCTCGACGCCTTGAAAGCACTGAAACCGCTACTGGAAGAGGAAGCCGACAAACCGAGCGTGCAGCTGCTGGCCGGGCGCGCGTACTTCCACTCGGCCCAGCTGAGACGCGCGGAGAGCGCGTTGACCCGGGTGCTCGAGATGGATCCCACGGACCATTACGCCCGGTTCGTGCTCGGCCGGACGCTGCAACGGCTCGGGCGGCTCGTCGAGGCGCTGACACAGATGCGGATCGCGGCCGCGATGAACCCGATCCCGGAGTACCTGGAAGCGATCGGCGAGGTCCGGGCGCGGATCACCTTGCGGGACTAGGTCGTTTCCTCCGGCTTGCGGTGTTCGTCGGCCACGCCCTCGGCCGCCGCCCGGCGCTCGGAGTCGCGCAGCACTTCGCGGGCCTGCGCCTTGGGATCGGCGCTGGACACGGCCTCCTCCTCGGGAAGCAGCTCGGCCCTGGTCTCGGCGCGCTCGTCGATCCCGGTGCGCCGGTCGAAGCTTTCGGTTCCGCTCATACCCTGCGACGTACCCGGCCGGGCCGGGCGTGAATCACTTCGTCTTCGCCCGCAGATGCGCGCGCTCACCCTGTTTGCCGAAGAGCACCAGCACTTCGACGGGGCTCTCGCCGGTGGAACCGAACCAGTGCGGCACCCGGGTGTCGAACTCGGCCGCTTCGCCGGGCCCCATCGTGAAATCCTGGTCGCCGAGCACCAGCCGCAGCCGCCCGCTCAGCACGTACATCCACTCGTAACCCTCGTGCGTCTTCGGGTTGGGCTCGTTGCGGCGGACGGGCACGATCATCTTGAACGCCTGCGGCTGCCCCGGCTGGTTCGTGAGGGACAACACCGTCATCTCGTTGATCTTGCGTGATTCGACTCGCACCCGCGGATCGCCGACGGCCGGCGCGCCGACGAGGTCGTCCAGCGGTACCTGATACGCCCCGGCCAGGGTGAGCAGCAGTTCGAGGGTGGCGCGGCGCTGACCGGATTCGAGCCGCGAGAGCGTGCTGACGGAAATCCCCGTGGTCTCGGACAACGCGGCCAGCGTCGTCTCACGCTCGCGCCGGAGCTTCTTCAACCTGGGCCCGACGCCGGTCAGCACCTTCTCGATATCCGCCATGACTCCATCTTGCCAAATCGGCAACCCCTATTGCTAGGGAGTCAAGCTGGCGGCGGCGTAGGCGTCGGAGCCACTGAAGACGTCTTGCCCGTACGCGACGGACTGGTTGTAAGTGAGGACCGCCTTCCACCAGCCCTCGGGGGTCGACAGGTCGCCGCCCGCCGAGCAGAGGTAGCGCGCGGCGGTGAACGCGGCGTCGTCGACGTTCTGCGGGTCCGGCTTGCCGCCGTCGCCGCTCGCACGCTCCGCCCAGCGGTTCCACGTCTGCGGCAGGAATTGCATCGGGCCGACAGCGCGGTCCCACGTCGTGTTGCCGTCGAGCTTGCCGCCATCGGTGTCCTTCACAGCCGCGAAGCCGGGCGACCCGTCGAGCACCGGGCCGAGGATCGGCTTGGTCAGAACGCCGTCGGCACCGACGGCCGTGCCGTCGAACTGCCCGTGCGTCGTCTCGACGCGGCCGATCCCGGCGAGGGTGGACCAGGACAGCTGGCAGGCCGGTTTCTGTGCCCGCATCCACATCTCGGCCCTGCCGTACGCGGCGAGCACGCGGGCCGAGACCTTGGTGGTGTTCGACACCTTCGCCGCCCACGCGTCGAGTTCCGCTTGGTCGGACACCTTCGGCCGGTCCGGTGGCGCGACCAGCCCGGTCCGCGGCACGGACGCCCCCGGCTGCGGCTTCTGCTGCACAACGACGAAAGTCTGGTCAGCCTTCGCCGGGATCTTGTCCTCACGCTGAGTGCCGATGGTGAGTGTGAGGATGAGCCCGGTGATGATCAGCCCAGCGGCCATCAGCAGCCTGCCCACATAACGGCGGGGCGGGGGCTCGGGTAGTGGGGACGCTGGCGCGGCGGGCGGCATGGTGACCGGCTGGGTGGGTTCGACCACCCGTTCAGGTTACGTGGCCGGACGAGGGCGGCGGGACGGCAAACCGAAGGCGATGCCGCGCAACTCACAAAATTCGTTATCGACCCGTGCATAAGCCACTGACCTGCGGTTACCCTAACCTAACTTGACTCTTTTGTCGCTTATGCCCGGATCTTCGCTGGTCGGCGCCCTATCGCTGACTGGACATACAGGTGAGCCTTACCTAAAAACATCAGGACGATAGTCCCACGGCGAGGAGTGAGCCAGTGTTTTCCAGTGTGCTCATCGGCCTTCGTGAAGGCCTCGAAGCGGCGCTCGTCGTGAGCATCCTGGTCGCCTTCCTGGTCAAGACCGACCGGCGGCACGCGCTGCGCTGGGTGTGGCCCGGGGTCGGCGCGGCGGTGCTCCTGTCGGTCGCGGTCGGCGCGATCCTCACCTACACCACCGCCCAGCTGAGCTTCCAGCAACAGGAACTGCTCGGTGGCGGCTTGTCGATCCTCGCGGTCGCCTTCGTCACCGCGATGATCTTCTGGATGCGCAAGGCATCCCGCAGCATCGCCGCGGAGCTGCGCGGGAAGATGGACCAAGCGCTGAACGTCGGCCCGCTCGCCGTGCTCCTGCTGTCCTTTCTCGCGGTCGGCCGCGAGGGCCTGGAGACGGCGGTGTTCTTCTACTCCGCCGTGCAGACCGCGCAGGACGGCACCACCGATCCACTGATCGGCTTCGGGATCGGCCTTTCCGTCGCCGTCGTGCTGGCATACCTGCTCTACCGGGGCGCGGTGCGCTTCGACCTCGGCAAGTTCTTCAAGGTCACCGGCGTTCTCCTGGTGTTCGTCGCCGCCGGTGTGCTCGGCTACGGCCTGCACGACCTGCAGGAAGCCGCCTTCCTGCCCGGTGTCACCACCCTCGCGTTCGACGCGTCGGCCGCGCTGCCCGAAACATCCTGGCACGGCGCCCTGCTCAAGGGGATCTTCAACTACTCCCAGCAGACAACCGTGCTGCAGGCGATCGCCTGGGTCGCCTACGTCGTGATCGTGCTCCCGTTGTTCTTACGCCCCACCGTTTCCCGCACAGAAGGCAGCTCGTCGGCGACCGCCGCGGCGAGCGCGAAGGAGTGATCGTGTACCGATTCCGCCGAACCCCGCTGGCCGTCGCAGCCGGTGCGAGCGCTCTCCTGGCGCTCACCGCCTGCGGAAGCGGTACCGGCACGGCCGCCTCCCCCGCCGCCGGTGGTCCGATCAAAGTCGAGGCCACCGACACCGCGTGCACCATCTCGGCGGCCACGGCGAACGCGGGCAACTTGACGTTCGAGATCACCAACAAGGGCGCCAAGGTCACCGAGTTCTACCTCTACGCCGAGGGCGACCGGATCATGGGCGAGGTCGAGAACATCGCGCCCGGCCTGAACCGGCGGCTGATCGTCGAGGTCGCCGACGCCGGCAAGTACCAGGCGACCTGCAAGCCGGGCATGGCCGGGAACGGTATCCGCAGCGACTTCACCATCACCGGTGGCGCGGCGAAGCAGAACAACACGAACGCGCTCAAGGCGGACGCCACCCAGAGCTACGCGAGCTATGTCGCGAACAACTCGGCGGCTTTGGAGGAGCAGACCGGGAAGTTCGTCGACCTGGTCAAGGCCGGGAAGGTCGCCGAAGCCAAGGCCGCGTACGCCTCGACCCGCATCTACTACGAGCGCATCGAGCCGGTGGCCGAGAAGTTCGGCGACCTCGACCCGGCGATCGACTTCCGCGAGGCGGACATCGAAGCGGGCCAGCAATTCACCGGTTTCCACCGGCTGGAGAAGGACCTGTGGGTTTCGGGCCTGCAGGCCGACAGCTCGCAGATCGCCGACAAGCTGCTCACCGACGTCAAGGATCTGGTCGCGAAGTCCAAGACGCTCGACCTGACCGCGCTCGACCTGGCCAACGGCGCCAAGGGCCTCATGGACGAGGTCGCGACCGGCAAGATCACCGGCGAGGAGGAAGCCTTCTCCCACACCGATCTCTGGGACTTCCAGGGCAACCTGGACGGCTCGAAGTCCGCGATCGCTTCCCTGCGCCCGATTCTGCAGGAGGGCGACCCGGCGCTGGTGGCCACCTTGGACAAGGAGTTCGCGAACGTGCAGGCACTGCTGACCAAGCAGGCCGTCGGCGACGGGTTCAAGCTGTACACCGAGCTTTCGCCGGACCAGGTCAAGGAATTCGCGTCCGCGGTGGACGCGCTCAGCGAGCCGCTGAGCAAGGTCGCGGAGGTCGTCGCCAAGTGACTTC
The DNA here is from genome assembly GCF_036008905.1 of Amycolatopsis sp. Lineage (GTDB taxonomy): Bacteria > Actinomycetota > Actinomycetes > Mycobacteriales > Pseudonocardiaceae > Amycolatopsis. Next base: position 25,800 of record NZ_DASYMU010000052.1, read on the forward strand.
GCCCGATCCCGGCCAGGCCGGACAGCCCGCAGTTTCGCGCCGCCGGCTGTTCGGCCTGGCCGGTGCCGGTGTGGCACTGGTCGGCGTCGGCGCGGCCGCCGGCTACGGCGTCGACGAGATCACCGGCAACAGCCCCGCGCAGGCGGCGTCCGGCACGGTCGACTTCCACGGCGAGCACCAGGCCGGGATCGTCACGCCGACCCAGCAGAACCTGCACTTCGCCGCGCTCGACGTCACCACGAAGGACCGCGACAAGCTGGTGAAGCTGTTGCGCACCTGGACCGACGCCGCGCGGCGCATGACTTCGGGTGAGGAAGTCGTGCCCGGCGGCGCCATCGGCGGCGCGCCCGAGGCACCGCCCGGCGACACCGGCGAGGCGCTCGACCTCCCCGCGTCGTCACTGACGCTGACGATCGGCTTCGGCCCTTCGCTGTTCGACGACCGCTTCGGCCTCGCCGCGAAACGCCCGGCCGCGCTCATCGACCTGCCGCTGTTCCCCAAGGACAAACTGGACCCCGCGCGGAGCGGCGGTGACCTCTGCATCCAGGCCTGCGCCGACGACCCGCAGGTCGCCGTGCACGCCGTGCGCAACCTGGTACGACTGGGTTTCGGCGTCACCGAGGTCAGGTGGTCGCAACTCGGCTTCGGCCGCAGCGCGTCGACGACCCGCACGCAACCGACCCCGCGCAACCTCTTCGGCTTCAAGGACGGCACCAACAACATCAAGGCCGAGGACGCCGACTTCCTGCGCGACCAGGTCTGGGTCACCGAGGCCGACGGCCAGCCGTGGCTGGCGGGCGGCTCGTTCCTCGTCGCCAGGCGGATCCGGATGCACATCGAAACCTGGGACCGGGAACCGTTGGAAGGCCAGGAAAACATCGTCGGCCGCACCAAAGGCACCGGCGCCGCCCTGGGCCAAGCCGCCGAATTCGACCCGGTCGACCTGCAGGTCAACGGCGCCGGCGGCGAACCCGTCATCGCCGCCGACAGCCATATCCGCCTGGCCTCACACGAAACCCTGAACGGCGCCCGGATCCTGCGCCGCGGCTACAACTTCGTCGACGGCTCCGACGGCGTCGGCCACCTCGAAGCGGGCCTGTTCTTCCTGGCCTTCAACCGCGACACGCGGAAACAGTACGTGCCCATGCAAAACGCACTGTCCTCAAAGGACTCCATGATGGAGTACGTGCAACACACGGGCTCCGCCCACTTCGCCGTCCCACCCGGCCCCAAACCCGGAACCTCCTGGGGCGACGGCCTTTTCGCCTAAGTCCCCCAAAGCGGCGTTGGGGGCGTTGAGTGCCCCCAACGCCGCTTTGGGGTAACGATCTGGACATCTGGCGGCAGGCCGGGACTTGGCGTGCTCACGTCGTGCGCTGAAAGCGGACCGGGCTTGTGGCCGGCAACGCAAGTCTTGGCTAGTGGTGGTCACGGTCGTGAGTGGCTACGAGTGTTCTAGCACTCGTAGCCACTCACGAGCCACCCCCACAGCCGCACTAAGCCTCGGCCATACCGGCCACGATCGAAGCGCGCGCTGCGCGCCTGGCCGGGAGCGCCGCGGCGAGAACAGCGGCCAAAGCCGCAGCGACCAGCAGCACCAAAACCTGCCCGACCGGCACCGAGAAGACCAGTTCGAACGAGTCCTGCGACATCGCCTTGATCATCAGCCACGCGAACACGCTGCCCATGACCACACCGATGATCGCGCCCATCAGCGCCATCAGGATCGACTCGATCACCAGCATGAACCGCAACTGCCCCTTGGTCAGTCCCAACGCTCGCAGCAGCGCCGACTCCCTCGTGCGTTCCAGGACCGACAGGGTCAGCGTGTTGGCGATGCCGAACAGCGCGATCACCACGGCCAGCCCGATCAGCGCCCAGATCAGCGCCAGGATGCTGTTGACCTGCGAGTTCAGTTCGTCCTTCGCTTCGGCCGCGCCGGTGACCTTGGCGACGGGGACGTCCGCGACCGACTGTTCGACGGCGGTTCGGCCGTCGCCGGCGCTGACGCCGTTGTTCAGCTTCACGAGCACGTTGTCGTAGCCCGCGGTCTCCGGCCACAGCTTCGGGATCACGCTCATATCGGTGTACGCGCTGGTCGAGCCGACCGACTTGAACAGCGCGACAACGGTCAGCTTCTCCGCCGGACCCGCTTTGCCATCCTTCACGTTCGACGCCTTCACGGTGACGTCGCTGCCCAGCCGGAGGTCGCCGCGCTGGGCGACTTCGTCGGAGATCGCGACCGTCCCGGGGCCGACTTCGGCGAGGTCACCGGACACGATGTCCGGCCGGATCAGATCGCCGAGGATGCTCGGCGAAATGCCGCTCAGCATGAAGTTGCTCGCGGGACCGTCACCGGTCAAGACGTACAGCGAGCTTTCCGGCGCGGCTTTGGCCACTTCGGGGCGTGCGCTGATCTTGTCGACGACCGAAACCGGCAACCTGCTGGTGTAGACCGAGGATTCGACGGTGAAGTCGGCCGGGTACTGCTTGTCGATCTCCCGGTTCTGGGTCTCCTTGGCGCTTGTCGCCACGACGGTCACCATCGTCACCACGGCGACGCCGATCATCAGCGCGGCGGTGGTGGCCGCGGTGCGCTTCGGGTTGCGGCGGGCGTTGCCGGAAGCCAGTTTCGCGGGCACGCCGAACATCAGTTCCGGCAACGCGCCGAGCAGCCGGTGGATCGGCCCGACGATGATCGGTCCCAGCGCGACGACGGCGATCAGCAGCACCATCGTCCCGGCGCCGATGGCGAACACCGCGATCTCCGGGCTGTCCCCGGCACTGAAGCCCAGCGCGACGAGCGCGACCCCGATCAGGGTCAGCACGACCACCGCGACGATCCGCTTCTTGCTGGTCCTGGCGACTTCTTCCTGGCTGTCCGGCTGGCTGCGCAGTGCCTCGATCGGCGCGACACGGGTCGCCTTGCGGGCGGGCAGCACGGCCGAGAGCACGGTGACGAGCACGCCGACGGCGAACGAGACGAGCACCGTCGTCAGTGTGACCGGGACGTGGACAGCCGCGCCCTCGCTGCCGAACGTGCTCGATCCGACCGTCGCCTGCAGTGCCGCCGACAGCCCGATCCCGAGCACCAGCCCGATGACCGACGCGACGAACCCGATCACCACGGCTTCGATGAGCACGCCCTGGAAGACCTGTTTCCGTTCCGCGCCGACACAGCGCAGCAACGCGAGCTCACGCGTCCGCTGCGCGATCAGGATGGTGAACGTGTTGTAGATGACCATCGACGCCACCACGAGCGCGATCAGCGCGAACACCAGCATGAACTGCGTGATGGAACTGGCCTGCCGGTTGATGCGCGAGAGCAGGTCCGCGGTGAACGCGGTACCGGTGAGGACCTCGAAGTTCGGTAGCGCGACAGCGGTTTTCACCCGGTCTGCCAGCGCCTGCTGGTCCACGCCGGCCTGCGCGCTGACAACCAGCGCGTCGGCGCCGTAGCCCTCGTCGAACGGCGCGAACCCGGCGGTGTTCACGGCCACCTGCTTACCGCCGAACCCGACGTTGACGCCTTGGTCGTAGATGCCGCTGATGGTCAGCGGAATGGCCTTGTCGTCCTTGTCCAGCACACTGATCTGCTGTCCGACGGCGAGCCTGCCCGACTCCGCGGTCACCTTCTCGACGGCGACTTCGCCGGCACTGGCCGGAAAAACGCCCTGGGTGAGATCGAACGGCACCAGTTTGGGGTCGTCCGGCATGGCGGCGATGGAGCCGTCCTCGGCCTTGCCATTGCTGCCGATGATCGCCGCGGACACCCGATCACGAATACCCGCGGACGCGACACCCGGCACCTGACGGACGGTGGCGAGCGTGTCCTGCGTGATCTTCGCCGCGGAACTCGCGGAAGCACCCGAATAGTCGGGCTGGACGACGACGTCGACGTTGCGGGCTTCCTTGGCGAACCCGTCGTTCAGGCTCGCCGAAAGCGCGTCGCCCATGATCAGCGTGCCGGACACGAAGGCCACACCGAGCACGATGGCGATCGACGACAGCACGAGCCGGGCCAGGCGGGACTTCAACCCCGCCAGGGTGGTGCGCAGCATCAGACCCCCAGGTGGGTGAGGGCGGCGAGCACGGACTCGGCGGTCGGGTCGGCGAGGTCGCCGGCTAGACGGCCGTCGGCGAGCAGGACCACGCGGTCGGCGTATGCGGCGGCGAGCGGGTCGTGCGTCACCATGATGACGGTCTGGCCGAGCTCCTTCACCGACATCCGCAGGAAGTCGAGAACCTCGGCGCCGGACCGGGAATCCAGGTTCCCGGTGGGCTCGTCGGCGAACACGACGTCCGGGCTCGCGACCAGTGCGCGGGCACAGGCGACCCGCTGCTGCTGACCGCCGGAGAGCTCGGACGGCTTGTGCTTGAGCCGATCCTTCAAGCCCAGCACCGAAACGATGCGGTCGAACCACTCCTTGTCCGGCTTGCGACCGGCGAGTTCGAGGCCCAGCAGGATGTTCCCCTCGGCGGACAGCGTCGGCAGCAGGTTGAACGACTGGAAGATGAACCCGACACGGTCGCGGCGCAACCTGGTGAGTTCCTTGTCGCCGAGCTGGGTTATCTCCGTCTGTCCTATTTGGACAATCCCTGAATCGACCGTGTCGAGCCCGGCCAGGCAGTGCATGAGCGTCGACTTCCCCGACCCCGACGGCCCCATGATCGCGGTGAACTCACCGGCGTTGAAGCCGACGCTGACCCCGTCCAAGGCCCGTACGGCGGTGTCCCCCTTGCCGTAGACCTTGACCAGTTCCCGCGCCACGACGGCGGTTCGTGTGTCTACATCGGACACTGTTGCGGACATGCGTTTCTCCCCTTGCGTTTTTCTTTGTCGACGAAAAGAGTTCAGCGGCGATTGCCGCACGCGGCATATACGAGCGTGCCACCGATACCGAGAACCAGCGCGGCGGCGGTGGCGGCCGGAGTGCCCGGCGGCTGCCACAGCCAGCCGGCGACCTGGGACAGCACCTCGGTGTCCATCGGGACACCGAGGGAAAAAGCGAACCAGCCGATGGGAAACGTCCACGCGTACTGGCCGCCGCAGAGGGCGGCGCCCAGCGCGGTGAGCCCGGTCAGCCCGAACGTGTCCCGAAGAACCACCCCGGCGGGTGACAGCGGATCGCCCCAGTTCTGGAGGAAGAGCAGCGCCGAGCCCACGACCACCGCGATCGCCAGCACATGCGCCGCCCGGCGAGGCGGCCACCGGATCGCGGCGATCCGGTCGAGTGCGACGTCCTGCCCGGCCAGTCCGGCGGCGGCGAACGCCGTCCCCGCGACCAGGACCAGCACGGACAGCGCCTGATCGGGCGCACCGTCGAGCGTGGCCAATGCCCAGAATGCCGTGGTGGACAACAGGATCGCGGCCAGCGCGAGCGGAACTCCCCGCGAACGCGCGTAGAGGACGAACCATCTCATCGCGCGACCCCGTTCGTGAGAATCTCCAGCGTGCCGCCACGGCAGGTTTCCGCCGCGACCCGCATGGCCGACAACCGCGCGATCTGCTCCGCCGCGGGCAAAACACGGAACGACTCCCAGGCCGGCCTCGCCAGCGTCTCGAGTTCATTCCGGAAATACGCGCTGCTGCTGCCGGACAACGGCTTCAGCTCACCCGTCAACGCCGCCGCCGACACTGCACTGGCCGCCCGCAAGCTCATATAGTTCTCGTCCATTTCCATGCGGCCGTAACAAGTCGGCGTGCCCACCCCGGCGACGAGGTAGCGGCGAAGCCGGTCCGGATCGGTCGTGGTCCTCTCACCGGACGCCAGGTCGAAGTCGTCGAAGTCGATCTGGACCACGCCCGGCACCACCGGGCGCCTGCCATAAAGCGGTTGCCCGGTCGTCGCCTCCTCGACCGAAGTCGGTGCCCCCGGGACTTTCGCCAGCAGCGCCAGCGCTTCCCGTGCGGGCTGGACCAGCGTTTCCAGGAATTCCTTGTGCACGTTGGTGACGCAGACGCGGGGCGTCCCTTCAGCGCAAACCAGCGCGACCGCGCCCTGGTCGACTTCCTGCACCTGTGCCGCGGTCGCCGGCAACAGTGGCAGCGCCACCGCGGCCCCGACCAGCATGGGGACCACGGCGAGCAGTTTCGTGGCGACACGCGTGGCCGCCAGCAACAGGAATCCCGTCACGGCGATCGCCAGGAACCACAGTCCCTGAGCGAGATTCATGCTCCCGGTGACCGAGGTGAACGCCTCGTCCGGGCCGTCCTGTACCGGCGACAGCCACGCGATCCGGTCCGGCACCGAGCCCGAAAGCGAACTCCCGCCGTCGGGCGAAATCCGCGTGACCATAGCTACGGCCAGCGCCCCAACGGCCAGCAGCGGCGGCGTCAGCACCGAGGGCACCAAGCAGGCGATCCCCATGCCCAGCCAAGCCGCACCTATCAGCGACAGCATGCCCACCAGCAGAACCGGCGTCCAGCCCCAGTGGAAGTAGCTCGCGTTCCCGGCCACCTGCACGGCACCGATCGCGAAGATCACCAGATAACCGACGGCCATGGCGATCGCCATCGCCCCCGCGGTCTGGGCGGTACGACGCCAGCGCGGCCGTGGCGTCGTCGTCAGCAGTTCGGCCATGCCCGACCGGTGGTCACGCAACCCTTGCAGTGCACCGACTCCAACCGCGAACGGCCAGAGCAGCACGAGCGTGTTCCGCTCCCAGCGCGCCAGCCCGGTCCACTCCCGGTTCCACGCCCCGCCGCCTTTCCACCACGGGCCGCTGAACGCGAAGAGCAGCACGGCCGCGATCCCCACGATCAGCACCGCGGCCCACGGCGCGGCGGACCGTCGCAGTTCCGTCCGGATCACCACGAACCCCGATCCGGCTGCTGGCGCGCCAGCAAAGCCGTGTAGCCGCGCTCGATCGGGCTGTCCCCGGCATCACCCGCACCGCCCGCGGCCTCGAGCTCGGCGGGTGTCCCCCGGAACACCAGCTTGCCCTCGCCCATGAGCATGACGTCCGTGCAGGCCACGGCGACGTCCTCGACCAGGTGCGTCGAGACGACCACGCAGGTGTCCGAGCCCAGTTCCCGCAGCAGCTCGCGAAACCGCAAGCGCTGGGCGGGATCCAGCCCGGCCGTCGGTTCGTCGAGCAGCAGGATTTGCGGGTCGTTGACGATCGCCTGCGCGATACCCGCACGCCGGATCATCCCGCCGGACAACGTCTTCATCCGGTCGTCGGCCCGGTCGGCGAGCCCGATCCGCTCGATCGCGCGCTGCACCGCGGCCGGGATGTCCTTTTTGGACACCTCCTTGAGCCACGCCATGTACTCGATGAACTCCCGGACGGTGAACCGCTTGTAGAACCCGAAATCCTGGGGCAGGTAGCCGATCTGCCGGCGTAAGCGGCGCTGCTCGGTGCGTCCCCCGACAGACGCACCGAGCAGCTCCAGCTCACCCCCCGCGGGACGCAGAACCGTGGCCAAAGCCCGGATCAGCGTGGTCTTCCCGGCGCCGTTGGGCCCGAGCAGCCCGTGGACACCGGCGCCCAGTGACAGGTCGACGCCGTCGACGGCCATCCGCCGCCCGGCCTTGACCCGCAGTCCGTCGGCCCGGATCTCCCAGGCGTAGGTCGTCGGCGCGACCTCGGCCGCGTTCACCGCGCGAATCACGTGCTCGTCCCCCTTCACCGATGACTGCCGAGCCGGGTGTAGGCCCCCGAACGGGCCCCCACGGTCACGACACCGAGCACGAAAGCGGCTCCCCACAAGGGCAATCCGGCCGGGTCGAGCACCAGCGGGATCATCGAACCGGCCAGCACCGGCCCGACGACCAGCACCACCCACGCCGACGCCAGCACGATCGCCGCCCGCGAAACCCCGATGACCCCGCCCAGTGCGAGCGTCGCCGAGGTGAACGCCAAGCAGGGCAACAGTGACAGCGCGACCGATGTCTCCGCGGCCCAGCCGACCAGCAGCAGCAACGGGATCACCACCGCCAGCACGGCCATCGTCCGCCGGAGCACGAGGTACAACCCGGCTCTCGGCGTGGCCGAAGTGAGTTCGTAAGCGGGATCCAGCCCGCGCGCCCACGACACGGCCACGCCCAGCAGCGGGGCGACCGGGGCGAGCAACTGGACCAGCGACGGACGGCCCGCTGTCGAGTCCGCCCAGTCGACGAGCAGGGCCAGCCCCATCACCAGCGCGGTCATCCCCAGCCAGGGCACCAAAGTCGGCGACGCCCAGGTCGCCACCCACCGTCGCCGGCGGACCGGCGCCGGAGTGCTGACCGCCAGCGGCTCCAGCTCGGACCAGATCCCGCTGAGCATCGACGTCACATCCGGCGTCTGCTCCGCGACGATCTCGGCGAGCCGGCCACGGCAGACCGGGCAATTCTCGAGATGGGCTTCCAGCGCCCACAGCTCGTCGCCGGGGATCGCGGTGTCGCCACCGACGTACCGGTCGATGAGCTGCGCGGACGCGTGTGTCTCGCTCATGACAGCACCTCCCGCATCGCGATTCGTGCCCGCCTGGCGCGGGTCTTGACTGTTCCTTCCGGCAGGCCGAGCAGGACCGCGGTCTCGCGGACCGACAGGCCGTCGAGCACCATCGACTGCAGTACCTGGCGAAGTTCGGGGGCCAGCTCGCGCAACGCGCTGCCGACCGCGTCCCCGACCGCCCCGGCCAGCGCCTCTTCCTCCGCCGCCGGTGCCACCGTCTCGACGAGCACCGCCGCCGGCAGTTCGGCGTGATGCGCGCGCCTGCGGAAGGCGTCGACGAGCCGCCGGGAGGCGATCGTCCACATCCATCCGACCGCGCTGCCACCCGCCGCCGCGCCCGCGAACGACCCCGCGGCCCGCCACACGGCCAGGTACGTCTCCTGCATGACCTCGGCGACGATCTGCTCGTCCGAGCACCGGCGCCGGAGCCGCACGATCAGCCACGGTGACGTCCGGCGATAGAGCTCGTCGAAGGACGCCCGATCGCCTTTCGCGACCCGGCGGACCAACCGCTCCTCGTCGTCCTCGTTCCCCTTCACACTCCGCAAGACGCCCACCGGCCCGATTCGGTTCTCACCCAGACGTGTCCTATGTCACAAAGGACTGAAGGGGACTTCAGCTGCGCGAAGGCAGCGAAAGTCCCCTTAAGCGGGCGTGACCGGCACGAGGGCCGTGGCGCTAGGGCGTGGGCCAGAATTTTCGCCAGCCGTCGGCCTCGAGCGTGGTCGGCTCGACACCGGCCGCCCTGGCCGCGGCTTCGGCGGCGCGGACGTCCAGGGCGAACTGCTTCGCCAGTGCGCGGAGCTCGCCCTCCGGGTCTGTGCCGGCGCGGCGGGCCATGGCGGCCACCCGGAAGAGCTGTGCGGCGGGCGCGGTGCCGTCGGGGAACAGGTCGAGCGGGACGCCCGCGCGGCCGCTGCGCTGACCGAGCTTCCCGGCCAGTGCCACCGCGGGCTGACCGAGCGCGACGCCGTCCACAATGGACAGACGCCGTTTTTCGGCCTGCTTGAGCTCTTCCCACTTGAGTTCTTGGTGCTCGGCGGTGTGGATCTTGTCCGCGTCGGCGAAGACGTGCGGATGCCGTCCGACGAGCTTGGTGACGAGATCGTTCGCGACATCGTCGATGCCGAACGGGTCCTCGGTGTGCTCGGCGGCGACCCTGGCGTGGAACAGCACCTGGAGCAGCACGTCCCCGAGCTCCTCGCGGAGCGCTTCGCGGTCGCCGTCCTCGATGGCGTCGAGCAGTTCGTAGGTCTCTTCGACCAGGTACTGCCGCAGCGATTCATGGGTCTGCACCGCGTCCCACGGGCATCCGCCGGGCGAGCGCAGGCGATCCATCACCTCGGCGGCCTCGGCCAGCGGGGAGACCGGAGCTTCGAGCACCTGGGCACCCGACGCGATCAGCGCCGCGGTCGTCGGCTCGGCCCGCGAACCCGCGATGAGCACGAAGGACCCGGTGGCCCAATCCGGCACCTGCTCGATCCCGAACGCCGAAGCGTCGACATCGGCGGCCGCGTAAACGGCGTCAGCCGAGCGGATCACGCCCAGGGCGTGCGCGGGGAAGCTTTCCCCGCGCACGAGGACGACGGCAACTGTCACAACTACGACTTTGCCTTACCCGGCGGCAGCGCGATGCCCAGGGTGGTGGCTTCGCTCGGGGCGAGGTTCAGCGCGATCGGGTCCCACACGCCGTAGCGCGGGTTGATCTTGGGCGACGCGGCGGTGATGTCCGGCTGCAGCAGGCGCAGTCCGACCGCGGCCAGCTGGTCCGGCGTCGGCTGGGTGTTCTGCTCGACGGTGATCGGCGGGCCGACGGTGCGGTCGCGCACCACGACGACGACCCAGGTGGCGTCGGTCGGGCTCGGCTGGAACGCGAACACCGAACCGGCCGGGAGGCCGAACAGCGGGCTGGCGGCGTCACCGAGCGACTGCGCCGCCACGAGCTTGATGCCGATGTTCTGCGGCGCGGCCGGCGGCGCCTGGCCCTGCTCCTGCGCCTGCAGTGCCTGGTCACGCGCGTCCTGCTCGAGGGCTTTCTGCGCGGCGGCGGGGTCCGCGGCGAACAGCTTCGCCTTGTCGAACGCCTTCTCACGGACGTTGCCGTCCGTGCCCGAAACCGTGCTGAAGTCGAAGGTGATCGAGATCCGGGTGAGGTACTTCAAGGCGAGCTGCTGCTGGAGCAGCCTGTCGGTGAGCGCCTCACGGTGGTCGCGCGCCCTGGTGACGATCAGGTTGGCGGCCTGCTCCGGCGGCACGGAACCGTCGACGGGCAGCGGCGCGGCGAGCGGGTCCTGCTGCATCGCCTGGGTGAGCGCGGTGTCGTCGAAGGTGAGCCCTTCGCGCTTCGCGACCTTCGTCAGCACGTCGTGCACCACGAGCTGCTGGACGGCTTCGCGGCCGATCAGGTCGAGTTTGTGCTGCTGGGCGAGCTGCCGGGCGAGCGGTTGCTCCTGCACGGCTTTGTCGATCAGCGCCTGCACGGTGTCCACGGAAACCACCTGGTCGCCGATGATCACCGCGGCCCCGACCTGGCCCGGCCCGGAACCACATCCGGCGAGGAGGAAGCAGCTGGTTAGGACGGCAAAAAGCACCCGGGGGCGACCCATGATCCGCATCACAGCCAGTACCCTCTCACAACCCTTCGGCACGACCTAGGCAAACCCCCTGCGTGTGGCGGCCAAAGCGGCATCAAGGGAGCTTTACTACCGCCAAACGGCAGTAAAGCTCCCTTGATGCCGCGCTAGACAGCGGCGGGTTGTTTGGTGAGCTGGACGAGCAGCTTCGCGCACCAGTCGAGCAATTCCTCGTCGCGCAGCGCGGGAGCGCCGATGCGGCCCCCTACCGGGCCTTCGGTCGGCTTCGGCACCGAGACCGTCTTCGTGACTTCCTTGTACGTCGCCTTGGGGTACAAGCGCTTCAGCCGCACGAGCTGCGAATCCGCCAGCGCCAGCGGCGCGAACCGGATGGTGTTGCCCTGGTTGGTCACCTCGGTGACGCCCGCGGCCCGGCAGGTGTGCCGGAAGGTCGCGACCGCGAGCAGCCGCCGAACCGCGGCGGGCGGCTGGCCATAGCGGTCGATCAGTTCTTCCTGCACCGCGACCAGGCCCGCCGCGTCCGGGGCGGCGGCGATCTTGCGGTACGCCTCCAGCCGGAGCCGCTCGCCGGGCACGTAGTCGTGCGGGATGTGCGCGTCCACCGGCAGATCGACGCGGACGTCCGCGAGGTCCTCCTCCTCCACCGACTCCGCGCCCGCGGACCGGCGGAAGACGTCGACGGCCTCGCCGACCAGCCGGATGTACAGATCGAAGCCGACACCGGCGATATGCCCGGACTGCTCCGCGCCCAGGATGTTGCCGGCGCCGCGGATCTCGAGGTCCTTCATCGCGACGGCCATCCCGGCGCCGAGCTCGGTGTTCTGCGCGATCGTCGCGAGCCTGTCGTGCGCGGTCTCGGTCAGCGGCGCTTCCGGCGGATACAGGAAGTAGGAGTACCCGCGCTCACGACCACGGCCGACCCGGCCGCGAAGCTGGTGCAGCTGTGCCAGCCCGAGCAGGTCCCCGCGCTCGACGATCAGCGTGTTCGCGTTCGAGATGTCCAGCCCGGTCTCGATGATCGTGGTGCAGACGAGCACGTCGTACTCGTTCTCCCAGAAACCCTGGATGATCTTCTCCAGTTTTTCCTCGTTCATCTGTCCGTGCGCGGTCACCACGCGCGCCTCGGGCACGAGCTCGCGGATCTTCTTCGCGGCCTTCTCGATCGACGAAACCCGGTTGTGCACATAGAAAACCTGGCCGTCGCGCAGCAACTCACGCCGGATCGCCGCGCCGACCTGCTTGTCGTCGTAGCCGCCGACGTAGGTCAGGATCGGGTGCCGGTCCTCCGGCGGGGTCAGGATCGTGGACATCTCCCGGATCCCGGCGAGCGACATCTCCAGCGTCCGCGGGATCGGTGTCGCCGACATCGTCAGCACGTCGACGTGCACCCGGAGCGCCTTGATGTGCTCCTTGTGCTCGACGCCGAAGCGCTGCTCCTCGTCGACTATCACCAGTCCGAGGTCCTTGTACCGGATTCCGGTCTGCAGCAAGCGATGCGTGCCGATGACGATGTCGATCTCGCCCTCGGCGAGCCCTTCCAGCACACCGTCCACTTCGGACTTCGCGGTGAACCGGGACAGGCCCTTGATGGTCACCGGGAACGCCTGCATCCGCTCGATGAAGGTGCTCAGGTGCTGCTGCGCGAGCAGTGTCGTCGGCACCAGCACGGCGACCTGCTTGCCGTCCTGTACCGCCTTGAACGCCGCACGCACGGCGATTTCCGTTTTGCCGTAACCGACATCACCGCAGATCACGCGGTCCATCGGGACCCCGCGTTCCATGTCCGCCTTGACCTCGTCGATCGCGGCCATCTGGTCGTTGGTCTCGGTGAAGGGGAACGCGTCCTCGAGTTCGCCCTGCCACGGCGTGTCCGGGCCGAAGGCGTGCCCGGGCGCGGACTGGCGCGCGGCATACAGCTGCACCAGCTCCGCGGCGATCTCCTTGACCGCTTTCTTGGCCTTGGCCTTGGTGTTCTTCCAGTCCGAGCCACCGAGCTTGTTCAGCTGGGGCAGCTCGCCGCCGACGTACCGGGAGATCTCGTCGAGCTGGTCCGTCGGCACGAACAGCCTGTCCCCGGGATGTCCGCGCTTGGACGAGCCGTACTCCAGCAGCAGGTACTCGCGGGTCGCGCCCGCGACCGTGCGCTGCACCATCTCGACGAACCGCCCGATGCCGTGCTGCTCGTGGACCACGTAGTCACCGGCCCGCAGCGCCAGCGGGTCGACGGCGTTGCGCCGCCGCGAAGGCATTTTCGCGTTCAAGTCCCTTGTGGACTTCCCGGCGTCGGCACCACGGCCGGTCAGATCGGACTCGCTGAGCACGACCAGCGCGAGGCTCGGCGAGACGAACCCGTCGGAGATCCCGCCGCAGGTCACCGTGACGACCCCGGCGACCGGCGCCGACGTCAGCCCTTGCGAAGCCAGCGTCGCCGGGACCTCGGCGGCCGAGAGCTGTTCGACGGCCCGCGACGCGGTGCCCTGGCCGGCCACGACCAGTACGCCGACGCCGCCGGACGCGGTGTGCGCGCGGAGGTCGGTCATCGCACGTTCGAGCTCACCCCGATAACCCGGCGCGGCCTCCAGCGCGACCGGGTAGACGTCCGGGTCTTCGCTGGTCAGCTGGGTCAGCGTCCACCAGGGGCGCTTGGTCTCGTTCGCGTGCTTGGCCACCTCGGCCAGGTCCCGGTACGCCGACGCGCCGAGGTCGATCGGCGCCTGGCCGCCCCCGGCGGCCGTCGTCCAGGACGCCTCCAGGAACTCCTGCCCGGTCCGGACGAGGTCGTGCGCGCGGGCGCGGACCTTCTCCGGGTCGGCGAGTAGTACATGCGTGCCCTCGGGCATCGCGTCAGTGAGCAGTTCCAGCTCACCAGCGCAGAGCACCGGGATGAGCGCCTCCATGCCCTCGACCGGGATGCCGTCGCCGATCTTGGTGAGCATTTCGGCCAGCTGCGCGTCGGCCGCGTACGTCTCGGCCAGCTCGACGGCCCGCGCCTTGACGTCGGACGTCAGCAGCAGCTCGCGGCACGGCGGCGCGCTGACCGAAGCGATCTCGCCGGGCAGGGAACGCTGGTCGGACACCGCGAACGCGCGGATCTCACTGACCTCGTCGCCCCAGAACTCGATCCGCACGGGATGCTGCGCGGTGGGCCCGAACAGGTCCAGGATGCCGCCGCGCACCGCGAACTCGCCACGCTTCTCCACCATGTCGACGCGGGTGTACGCCAGCTCGACGAGCCTGGAGAGAACGCCGTCGAAGTCCTGTTCCTTGCCGACCTCGAGGTCGATCGGCGCGAGCGCGCCGAGGCCGGGCGCCATCGGCTGGATCAGGCTCCGCACGGTCGACACGACCACGCGGATGCCGCCGTTGCCCGGTCCCGTCAGTTTGTGCAGGATCTCCAGCCGGCGGCCAACGGTGTCCGCGCGCGGGGACAACCGCTCGTGCGGCAGCGTTTCCCACGACGGGAAATCGGCGACCGCGCTCGCGCCGAGCAAACCGGACAGCGCGGCGGTCAGTTCGTCGGATTCGCGACCGGTGGCCGTCACCACGAGCACGGGCTTGTTCGCGCCGCGCTCGGCCGCCAACGCGGCGGCGACGAGCTGACGCGTCGCCACCGGCCCCTGCAGCTCGAGCAAGGGCGCACCGGCGCGCTCGATGACGCCGCGCAGCGAAGGATCGGCCAGCACGTAGTCAAGGAGTCCGGACAGCGGAGCGTCGGTCACCGAAGATTCCCCTAACAAATACAAATACGGACAGACTCCTGCCCGGGACGAGGGACGCAGGAGCTCTCACCTCCAAGCGTACGTCTCACCTACGACAGTCCGCTGGCGCTATCGACAATCATCGCGGCGACCTGAGAAACCTGCCCGGCGAAGACCTCGGGGACCAGCGTCGCCGGGCGGACGAGGACGTGCCGGGCGCCCGCGTCGACGTAGCGGCGCAGCCCGGCCGCCACCTCGGCGCGCGAACCGGTGATGAACACCTGGATCGTCTCGACGAACTCCAGCGGGGCTCCGTAATACGCCAAGCAGTAATCCGCCAAAGCGCGACGGCCGTTCTCGCCGATGAAGACGGTCGCGAACAGCCCGGGTGTGACGGGCTTGTCGGCTTGGCTGTTGGCTTGCACAGTCGCCAGGCCGGTCGCGAAATCGGCGGGATCCGGCGGGTACGGCAGCCAGCCGTCGTACAACCTGCCCGCGCGTTCCAACGCCTTCGGAGTGAACCCGGCCAGCCACACCGGCGGCCCGCCGACGCGGTGGGGCGGCGGCACCGGCAGCGTGTCGTAGTGCAACTCCTTGCCGTGGAAGGACTTTCCCCCGGTCCACAGCGTTCGCCACAACGCGACGATGTCATCCAATCGAGTGTTCCGGCGCTCCCACGGAACTCGCGCCCAGTCGAACTCGACCTCGCTGCGCCCGGGGAACGACCCAGCGGCACGTCAGCTTCATGGAACGCGGGCGCTCGGTACCCGGGCGCGGGATGGTCGTGCGGGTCGCCGAATCGCTCGAACTGCCGTTGCGGGAACGGAACGGGCTGCTGCTCTCGACCGGATACGCGCCCAGCTACCGCGAATCGGCGTTGGACGATCCGGCGCTGCGGCCGGTGCTGGCCGGGTTGCAGGTCCTGCTCGACGGGCACCGGCCGTTCCCCGCGGTGATCGTCGACCGGTACGGCGTGCTCATCGCGAGCAACGACTCACTGTCCGTGCTGACCGACGGCATCGACCCGGCCTTGCTCGAACCGCCGGTCAACGTCCTGCGCCTGGCGCTGCATCCTCGAGGGCTGACGCCAGGCTGTCCGCCTTGCTCGCCGAACTGGAGGGCTACCTGCCGGACCGGAAGCCGTCGCCGACGGCTGATCACCTCGGTTTCGCGGTGCCGCTGCGGCTGTCCTCACCAGGCGGGGAACTGCGGCTGATCACCGCGATCACGACGTTCGCGACCGCGGTGGACGTGACGATCTCCGAGCTGAGACTGGAAACCTTCCTGCCCGCGGACGAGTTCACCGCGGCGGCGTTGGCTCGCTAAGTCCGCGGGAGGCAGGCATGCTGGGTGCCATGCGTGTACGAAAAGCCGGGATCGCGGCGTTCGTCTCCTTGGCCGTTCTCGCGACCGGGTGCATGGCCGACCCGGTCGCGACGCCGGCGACGATCGTGCCCACGGCGCCCGCCACGACAGGCACGGCCGACCCCGCGCTGAAGGTCGACGAAGTCACCGCGGGCCTCGAACACGGCTGGGACATCGGGTTCCTGCCCGACGGGAAACTGCTGGTCACCCAGCGTCCCGGCAAGCTCGCGCTGATCGCGGGGACCTCACCGGGCTCGGCGTCGAAGGAAGTGACCGCGGACTTCTCGGACGTGCTCGTGAACGGCGAAGGCGGCCTGATGGGGCTCGTCGTACATCCCGGCTTCGCCCAGTCGCGCCGGTTCACCACCTGCCAGACGCACAAGGAAGGCGGCAAGGCCGTCGACATCCGGCTCGTGACCTGGACGCTCGCGGCGGACGAAAGCCGCGCGACGCGCGTGGCCGACCTGCTGACCGGGCTGCCCGTCAACCCCAGCGGACGGCATTCCGGCTGCCGTCCGGTGCTCGCCGCGGACGGCGCGCTGCTCGTCGGCACCGGCGACACCGCACGCCCGTCCATCTCGCAGGACCGGCACAGCCTCGGCGGCAAGGTGCTGCGGATCGACCTGCGGACCGGGAAACCGTTGCCGGACAACCCTTTCATCTCCTCGGCCGACCCGAGTGAACAGCGGATCTACACCTACGGCCACCGCAACGTGCAGGGCATCGCACTGCGGCCGGACACCGGGCAGGTCTTCACCGGCGAGCACGGCCCGACCTTCGACGACGAGGTGAACCTGTTGCGGGCGGGCGGAAACTACGGCTGGGACCCGTCGAAGGGCGGCACCGAGACGAGCTACGACGAAGACGTCCCGATGACCGACACCGACCGCTTCCCCGACGCCGTCCGTGCATTGTGGACAACGGGGAAGATCACCGAAGCCATCTGTGGCGCGGATTTCCTGACCGGCAAACAGTGGGGCTCGCTCGAAGGCATGCTCGCCGTGGTCGCGCTGAAGGGGCAGAAGATGTTGCTGCTGCGCATCGACGCCGCCGGGGCACTGCTGGAAGTGCGCCTGCCGCCCGAGTTCGACGACAAGTACGGCAGGCTCCGCGCCGCCCGCAGCGGCCCCGACGGCGCCCTCTACGTCACCACCTCCGACGGCGACAACGACAAGGTCCTCCGCCTCACCGCCGCCTGAGGTCCCGCAAGCACGGGTCAGCGGGCGGGTCAGTGGCCGCCGTAGGCACCGCCGTTGACGTGGATGACCTGGCCGGTGATGTGCCCGGCACCGGCGCTCGCCACGAAGAACACCGTCGCGGCGACGTCGTCGACCGTGCCCGCGCGCTTGTTCAGGGTGCCGTCGATCCGCTCCTGGATCCATTCGGCGCTGACCGTGTTGTGGAAGAACTCGGTGTCCTCCACCATCCCCGGCGCGACGACGTTCGAGGTGATGCCCCGCTTGCCGAAGCCCTGCGCGGCCCAGCTGTTCCAGCCTTCGACCGCGGCTTTCGCGGCGCCATAAGAGTTCGAGCCCTGTTTCGCCGCGACGGACCCGATGCTGATGATCCGGCCGTTGCCGGCCAGCCGCGGCCGTAGTGCCTCGGTGACCAGCACCGTCGTCAGCACATTGGCCTTCAGGTTGGCGTACCAGGCGTCGGCGAGCCCGGACAGATCCCCGGGCGCCGGGGCCTCACGCGTTCGATCCGTGTTCCCACCGGCGTTGTTGACCAGCACGTCCACCCGGCCGGGAAGATCCGCGAGCGCGGCCTGGACTTCCGCGGGATCGCCCGCGTCGAAAGCGACGTACTTCGCGCCGAGCAGCGCCGCCGCTTCGGACAGCACCTTCTCGCGCCGCCCGGTGATCGTCACCCGGTCCCCGGCCTTCAGGAACGCCGCCGCGACGGCGTACCCGATTCCCGTGCCACCACCGGTGACCACAACTTCCCTTGCTTCAGTCATGGTTCGCATCATGCCTGAGATCGCGGCATCGGTCTCGCAATGTGCCGACCAGCGGAAAGCCTTAGCGCAACCGGAGTTTCGGCTTGTGCTCGAGGTTCGACAACCCGTTCCACGCCAGGTTCACCAGATGCGCGGCGACTTCGTCCCGCTTCGGCTTGCGGGCGTCGAGCCACCACTGCCCGGTCAGCGCGACCATGCCGACGAGCGCCTGCGCGTAAAGCGCGGCGAGTTTGTCGTCGTAGCCGCGCGCGGTGAACTGCTGCGCGAGGATGTGCTCGACCTGGCTCGCGATGTCGTTGAGCACGGTGGAAAAGGTGCCTGTCGAGCTCGCGACCGGCGAATCCCGCACCAGGATGCGGAAACCGTCGTGCGAATCCTCGACGTAGCTGAGCAACGCCACGGCGGCCTGTTCCAGCATCACGCGGGGATGCCCACCGTGCAAAGTGGACACCATCCGGTTGAGCAGCTGCTGGGTCTCACGGTCGACGACGACCGCGTAGATCCCTTCCTTACCACCGAAATGTTCGTACACCACGGGCTTGGACACCCCGGCCCGGTGCGCGATCTCTTCGATCGACGCGCCTTCGAACCCTTTTTCCGCGAAGAGCTCCCTGGCGACGGTCAAAAGTTGTTGCCTGCGCTCGGTTCCCGTCATCCGCACGCGGGCCACCGGAGCATTCGGACGCGCTCCGGTGGCCACTTCACGTTTAGCCCGCCGTCTCGCTGCCATATAGGAAGACTAGTCGGGCGCGCAGCGTCTCCGTTGAGGGTGGTGGTGGGCGACGGGTGGGCCTAGTGGGGGGCATTGATCCTATTTCGCGTCAGCCGTCAGTTTGGCCAGCCGCTGCGGGGTGGGCCAGCGGACGCTGTGCACCCACCCGAGCTTTTCGAAGATCCAGATCAGCCTCGCCGAAAGGTCGATCTGCCCGCGCTGGACGCCGTGGCGTGCCGACGTCGGGTCCGCGTGGTGCAGGTTGTGCCACGACTCGCCGAACGAGAAGATCGCCAGCGGCCAGAAGTTCGCGGACTTGTCGCGCGCGGTGAACGGGCGCTCGCCGATCATGTGGCAGATCGAGTTCACCGACCAGGTGACGTGGTGCAGCACGCAGATCCGCACCAGCCCGGCCCAGAAGAACGCGCTGACCGCACCGGCGAACGACCAGGTGATGAGGCCGCCGAGCAACGCGGGCAGCGTCAGGCTCAGCAGGGTCCAGAGCCAGAAGAGGTCGTCGACCTTCTTGATGGCCGGGTCCTTGACGAGGTCCGGGGCGAAGCGCTCGGCGTTGCTCTGGTCGCGCTCGAAGAGCCAGCCCATGTGCGCGTGCCAGAAACCCTTGACGATGGCGACCGGCGTCGTGCCGAAAGCCCACGGGGAGTGCGGGTCGCCGTCGCGGTCGGAGAAGGCGTGGTGGCGCCGGTGGTCGGCGACCCAGGTGATCACCGGGCCCTGCACGGCCATGCTGCCGGCGATGGCCATCGCGACGTGCAGCCAGCGCTTGGCCTTGAACGAGCCGTGCGTGAAGTAGCGGTGGTAGGCGACGGTGATGCCGAGGCCGCTGATGCAGTAGAAAACGACGAAGATGCCGACGTCGACCCAGTTCAGTCCCCAGCCCCACGCGAACGGGACGGCGGCGAGCAGGGCCAGCAGCGGGGCGACGACCCCGAAGTAGACCGAAAGCTGGATCGGGAATCCGCGTCGTCCGCTGATGATGGGCTTCGGCCCCTTCGCGGGCGGGGAATCACCGGAGGGCTGGGAACGGTCAAGGGTGGCCGTCATACACGTCACTTCTTCCTGCGAAGGCCACCAGCCAAGGGTCGCCTTACCTACGGTTACGTAAGTTACGGTACCGGAGGTTTGGCCACTTGGGCAGCGCCAAAAGTGGGTTCCGGCTCACGTGTGGTTCGTAGCCGGTGACCGTCCGGATGTGAGCCGACCCACCCGTGCGCACGTTCTTCAGGTTTGGCTATCCTGGCCAGGAGCGATCCGCCGTAGTGTAATCGGCAGCACTTCAGATTTTGATTCTGACAGTTCAGGTTCGAACCCTGGCGGCGGAGCTTCCTAGTGGCTTTTTGGGTATCTTTACAAGTGCACACAGTGGCTTTTTGAGTATGTTTCAAGTGCACACAGTGGCTTTTCAGTAGGTTTCACCGACGACCGGGGGTGCGTGCCGCTGCAAGACGAGGAGATCGAGTCCGCGAACAACAGGCTGCCGACCATCGTCGAGATGTCGGACGCCTGGGTGTTCGGGCGTTCTCTGGAACTCATCGCAGCGGTACAACGCCTCGACCACGAGAGCCAGTTGGAGATCGTCGCGGACCTCGACGTCCTGCTCGACGAAGCCCAGCGGCGCGGTGCGCCGGTGCTCGTCGCCCAGCTGCAGCGAGCAACCGCACTCAGCAGGCTGGTGACCAGCGGCCTGGCCGCGGAAGCGGAACCCCGGCTCGACGAGATGCTCGCGCACACCCGGCGCCACGGTCTCGCCCTGCTCCGCGCCGACGCGCACGCCCTGCGTGGCCGCCGGCTGATGATCGCCGAGCAGGAAGACGCGGCACTCACCGAGATAGCCAGGGCACTCGCGATCCTCGACGACTCCGCGACACCGGACGTCCAGGTCGGCAGGCGCACCTGGAACGGGATGCAGTCCAGCGCGCTGATGGACTGCTGGATCGTGCTCAACCAGCTCGGGATCTACGAAGCCGCCGAAGAGGTCATCGGCCGCGCGCACCAGGCGATCCGGGACAGCGCGAGTCCGCACCAGATCACCATGCAGCTGATGAACCGCGTCAAGATGCTGGTCGGCTGGGGTCTGCGCCTCGAGCGCGTCGAACGTTATGAAGAGGCGGGCGACAAGTTCCGCACGGCCGCGTCGATGGCCGTCGCCGCGGAAGGCCCGTTCACCGAGTCGCTGTTCCCGCGCAAGGTCGGTGTACCCGCTATCGACCAGCTCGGTGTGCTTGCCGCCGCGCTCGCGCTGGCCGTGCCCGATCAGGAACACATCAGCCGCCTCGAAGGACTGTATCCGGGCCACGCGCACGAGCAGGAAATCATCGCGATCGCACTGGCCCGCTGCCTGGACAAGGTGGGCCGCCGCGCCGACGCGCTGGAAGCACTCACGAAGGCCAGGAAGATGCTCGAGGTCGAGACCTCCGCGCCTTCGATGCGGCTGAACCTCGCCCGCGAGCTCGCCCGGCTGGACAACGTCCCCGACATCGAAACCGGGGTCAGCCAGTCGCTGGTCACCTACGCCACCACACTGGAATCAGAGATGTGGACGCTGCGCGAGTCGCAGATCGCCACGCTGAACGCGCGGCGCGAGCACGAGCGGCTCTCCGCCGAGCACGGCGCGATCACCCAGCAGGCGCTGCAGGATCCGCTGACCGGACTGCCCAACCGGCGCGCACTCGACGAGCGGCTCCGCACGCTGGCGTCGTCGGCCGACGCGCAGCCGCTGGCCGTCGCGCTGGTGGACCTCGACGGGTTCAAGGACGTCAACGACAAGCATTCGCACGCGGAAGGCGACGACGTCCTGCGGGTCGTCGCGAGCACCCTGCGTGACGCGCTGCGCGGCGACGACATCGTGGCCCGCTACGGCGGCGACGAGTTCATCGCGCTCCTGCCGGGCGCGCCCGTCTCCGCGGCGAAGCAGGCTCTAGGGCGAGCCGTCAGCCGTGTGGCCCAGCTGCCGCAGCACCTCTCGCACGGCGTCACGCTGTCCGTCGGGCTCGTCTCACTGCGCCCGCAAGAACGCGCGGAGCAGGTCCTTTCCCGCGCGGACGCGGCCATGTACCAGGCCAAACGCGGGGGCGGAAACCAGGTCGCCTCGGCGAACTCGATGACCGCGGAGGTCCCCGTGCCCTGGTCGCCGGACGGCACATTCACCGACCCGGCGTAGGTCGCCGAAGGCCCCCCGTAGGATCGGAGCCCCAGTTCCGAATCGTTGGGAGAGCCGTGACCGGCCCGCTGAGCACGCTTATCCTCGCTGCGGGTGAAGGCACCCGTATGCGCTCCGCCACCCCGAAGGTGCTGCACCCGATCGCGGGCAGGCCCCTGGTCGAACACGCCGTCCGCGCCGCCGCCGGGCTCGAGCCCGAGCATCTCGTGGTGGTCGTCGGACACGGCCGCGACGCCGTCAACGAACATCTCGAAAGCGTCGGCAAGGCGCTCGGACGGCTGGTCACCACCACCGTCCAGGAACAGCAGAACGGCACCGGGCACGCCGTTTCCTGTGCGCTGTCGACGTTGCCCGCGGGTTTG
Source organism: Amycolatopsis sp. (assembly GCF_036008905.1). GTDB lineage: Bacteria > Actinomycetota > Actinomycetes > Mycobacteriales > Pseudonocardiaceae > Amycolatopsis. The sequence continues at coordinate 48,117 of NZ_DASYMU010000052.1, forward strand.
AGCGGGACAGTGCTGGTCAGCTACGGCGACGTGCCGCTGCTGGACACCGAGACGCTCGCCGCGCTGCTCGCCGGGCACACGGAGGCGGGCAACGCCGTCACCGTGCTGACAGCCGCCGTCGAAGACCCGAGCGGCTACGGCCGCATCGTGCGCGACGACTCCGGAGCGGTCGCCGCCATCGTCGAGCACAAGGACGCGACGCCGGAGCAGCTGGCGATCCGGGAGATCAACTCCGGGGTGTACGCCTTCGACGCCGCCGTCCTCGTCGACGGGCTTTCCCGCCTGTCCACGGACAACGCGCAGGGCGAGCTGTACCTGACAGACGTGCTCGGCATCGCGCGCGGCGACGGCAAGCTCGTCGGCGCGCTCGTCGTCGAGGACCCGTGGCTGACCGAGGGCGTGAACGACCGCGTGCAGCTCTCCGTACTGGGCGCGGAACTGAACAGCCGGATCGTCCGCGGCTGGCAGCGCGCCGGGGTGACGGTCGTCGACCCGGCCACGACCTGGATCGACGCCGGCGTCACTCTGGCGCGTGATGTTCGTCTCGAGCCGGGAGTTCAGCTTCAGGGCGAAACCACCGTCGGCGAGGGTTCGCTGATCGGCCCGGACAGCACGTTGAAGAACGTCCACGTCGGCGCCGATGCCTCGGTGATCCGCACCCACGGCAGCGACGCGGTGCTCGGCGACGGCGTCACCGTCGGCCCGTTCGCCTTCCTCCGTCCTGGCACCAAGCTGGGTGACAAGGGGAAAATCGGCACTTTCGTCGAGACGAAGAACGCCACCATCGGCGCCGGCTCGAAGGTCCCGCACCTGACCTACGTCGGCGACGCGACGATCGGTGAGCAGAGCAACATCGGGGCTTCCAGCGTCTTCGTCAACTACGACGGTGTGACCAAGCACCACACGACGATCGGTTCCCATGTACGCACCGGGTCGGACAACATGTTCGTCGCACCGGTCGATGTCGGCGACGGCGCTTACAGTGGCGCAGGTACCGTGATCAGGCGGAACGTGCCGCCGGGCGCGCTCGCCGTCTCCGGTTCGCCGCAGCGCAACATCGAAGGCTGGGTGTCCAGGCGCAGGCCTGGCACCCCTGCGGCGGACGCGGCCGAGGCCGCTCTCGCCGAGAAGCAGGAAAACCAGAACACCGACGGGGAGTCACCAGCATGAGTCCGAAGTCCGGCACGCCGAAGAAGAATCTGATGCTCTTCTCCGGCCGCGCGCACCGCGAACTCGCCGAGGAGGTCGCCAAGCACCTCAACGTGACGATCACCCCGCAGACCGCGCACGACTTCGCCAACGGCGAGATCTTCGTGCGGTTCGAGGAGTCCGTGCGAGGCACCGACGCTTTCGTGATCCAGAGTCACACCAACCCCATCAACGAATGGGTGATGGAGCAGCTGATCATGGTCGACGCGCTCAAGCGCGCCAGCGCCAAGCGGATCACCGTGGTCATGCCGTTCTACCCGTACGGCCGCCAGGACAAGAAGCACAAGGGCCGCGAGCCGATCTCCGCGCGCTTGATCGCCGACCTGTTCAAGACCGCCGGTGCGGACCGGATCATGACCGTCGATCTGCACACCGCGCAGATCATGGGCTTCTTCGACGGACCCGTAGACCACCTGCTCGCGCAGAATGTGCTCGCCGACCACATCAAGAAGACCTACCCGTCCGACGACATCACCGTCGTCTCGCCGGACTCGGGCCGTGTGCGGCTGGCGGAGAAGTGGGCGCAGCAGCTCGGCGACAAGCCGATCGCGTTCATCCACAAGACGCGCGACCCGGACAAGCCCAACCAGGCCGTCGCGAACCGCGTCGTCGGCCGGGTGCGCGGCCGGCTGTGCGTGCTGATCGACGACATGATCGACACCGGTGGCACGATCGTGAAGGCCACCGAAGCGCTGCTGAACGAAGGCGCCGCGGACGTCGTCATCGCGTCGACCCACGGCATCCTGTCAGACCCGGCGACCGAGCGGCTGTCGAACTGCAAGGCTCGCGAGGTGATCGTCACCAACACGCTGCCGATCCCGCCGGAGAAGCGTTTCCCGGGGCTGACAGTGCTCTCGATCGCTCCGCTGCTGGCGCGTGCGATCCAGGAGGTCTTCGAGGACGGCTCGGTGACGAGCCTCTTCGACGGCAGCGCGTAGCTTCGCAGGATTTGCCTGAGGGGACCTTTCACGCGAAAGGTCCCCCTCAGTTTTTTGCCTACCGCGAAACAGGGTGTTCGGCCACGAGGTGACGTCGTAGCTTCTACCGCCATGGGGAACTTCAAGTTCGGTGTCAGTCTCCGGTCGATCGGCGGCCGGGAAGAGTGGATCGCCAAATGCCGTCAAGCCGAGGAGATCGGCTACGACGTGATCACCGTGCCGGACCATCTGGGCGCCAAGATGTCACCGTTCGCGGCGCTCGCCGTGGCCGCCGCGGTGACCGAACGCGTGCGTGTCGGGCCACTGGTGCTGAACGTGCCGTTCTACAACCCCGCCTTGCTGGCGCGGGACATCGCCAACACCGTCCGGCTGAGCGGTGACCGCTTCGACCTCGGTGTCGGCGCCGGGCACATGAAACGCGAATTCGACGACGCCGGTCTGCCCTTCCACCGCGCCTCCGAGCGAATCGCCTTCACCGCGGCAGCCGTAGCGGAAATACAGCGACGGCTCGACGACGAAGGCGTCAAACAGCCACCGTTGCTGATCGCCGGCAACAGCGACGGCGTCCTCCAACTGGCCGCCGCCCACGCCGACATCGTCGGTTTCGCCGGATTACGGCAAAAACGCGGCGAAGCTCCCGGCACGTTCCAGCTCGACAGCCCGGCCGCCATGGACGAACGCGTGGCCTTCTTCAGGCAACACGCAGGTCAGCGGGCCGCGGATGTCGAATTCAACATGCTCGTGCAACGGGTCCGGATCACCGACGACCGCCGAGCCGCCGCCGCGGAATGGGCCGAGGACCTCGATTCGCCCGATCTCGACATCGACGACCTTCTAGACGCCCCGCAGCTCCTCTTCGGCACCGTCGCGGAAATAGTCGATCAGCTCGAATCGCGCCGAAATCGCTACGGCTTCTCCTACATCACCGTCTTCGAGGCCGAATTGGCGAAATTCGCGCCAATCGTCCAAGCGCTAACGGGTCACTAGGCGAAAACGACGCGTTTCGGCAGCGATATTCCGTAGCCAAACTCCGTAGCTGAAAAACAGCGACGCACCTGACCATCAGCCACCGAGCGCGGAAAACTCCGACTGGATCTTCTGCTTGATCGCGTTGACGTCCAGCGACGCCAGCACGTCACCGACCGCGGTGGGCAAGGACGTCACCCGGTACTGCGCGGTGCGGTTGGGGACGTTGAACTTGACCGCGCACGGGATCGTGCTCGCGGTGTTCGGCGCCGCGTTGACCTCACCGGTGCAGGTCTGACTGCCGAGCTCGTCGGCGCTCACCACCGAGGTCATCACGATGTGAACCGTCGAAGACTTGGTGTCGCCACCGACGACGGCGTTCTCCATGGAAACCGTCGAGGTGCACGACCCGCTGCCGCCATTGCAGTCGAGTTTGTTGTCCGTGATGGTGATACTCGCCTGGGCAACCGAGTCCGCGGGCGTCCCCAATCCGCCCACGGCGGCGTCGAGCTCGTCGCGGAACTTCTTCACCGTGTCCGGCGTGACCGGGTCGACGCGCACCTCGGTGCCCAGCGCCTTGCCCTTGGCGTCCAGCAGCGTCGGCGCGAAACTGACCAGCCGGTGCGGAGCCGCGGTGGTGACCTTGAGCCCGGTGGCGCCCCCGACCTCGAAGACCTCGGTGCCGTCGGCGAGCTTGCTCCGCACGGGTTCGGCCAGCTGGTCGAACCCGGCGAGGGACTTTCGCAGTTTTTCCGCCGCGCCCGACGGCGTCAGCGACGTCGCGGGATCCACGGGCAGGTCGGAAGCCGCCGCCCGCGCCCAGCCCTTGGCATAGCGATCGCCCGCCGTCGACCCGCGGCCCTTCCAGTAGTCGGCGGACGCGGCGACGAACAGCTGCTTGTCGACCTCGACGACCTGAACGGACTGACCGTCGACGGGGATCGTGCCCTGCGCGGTGCCGTCCTTGGTGACCCGAAGCATCAGGTCGGTGCCGTTCAACGTGCTGTGGAAGACGGCGACGGGCTGGTTCTCGAGCGCCTTCAGCGCGGCGTCGACGGCCGTGCGCTGCTCAGTGCGCTTGTCCGCCTTCACCTGGTCAGCGGCGGAGATGCCCGCGTCGCCCGAGAGCGCCCGCTGGCAGCCACCGAGCAACGGCCCGGCAGCCAGCGTCAAAACCGCCAGCCCGATGACCATCCGTGTTCGCATCCCACACCCCATACTGTCTCAACGTCCACCTAACGGGTAGCGATAGTCTGCCGTCACGAGATTTCTCCCCGCACACAGCGTGTGTTATCGATTTTTTATCCCGCTTCGCCACCCGCCGCGACTCCACTCGGGCCGCTTGGTCTACACTCTGCAGGTTGTCTCGGCGAGGCGGGTTTCATCTGCACACACAGGTGCCCGGCGTGATCGACGCGGCGGCTTGAGTAGCCACGCGCCTGAGCACGTCTATGTGGAATTCGCCGCCGCGACCGAGAACCGCACACTGATTCCCCGTAGCAGCATGTTTTCCCCACATGTTCTTAGTCGCAAGGAGTGCAAGACCGTGTCCGAGGTACGTCTGTCCGTCGAACCACGCACCGAGTTCGGCAAGGGCGCCGCGCGTCGCACCCGTCGCGCCGGCAAGATCCCCGCGGTCCTCTACGGTCACGGCACCGACCCGCGCCACCTGTCGCTGCCCGCCCTGGAGTTCGCCCGCGTCGTCCGTGAGAACGGCTCCAACGCCGTCCTCACCCTCGACATCGACAACTCCGCCGAGCTGGCGCTGACCAAGACGATCGTCGTCCACCCGCTGCGCAACTACATCGAGCACGTCGACCTGCTCGTGGTCAAGCGTGGCGAGAAGATCACCGTCGATGTGCCGCTGGTCATCACCGGTGACCCCCGCTCCGGCAGTCTCGTCACCGTCAACATGGACACCGTCCAGATCGAGGTCGATGCGCTGCACATCCCCGAGCAGTTCGAGGTCTCCATCGCGGGTGCCGGTCCCGGCACCATGGTGACCGCGGCCCAGATCGAGCTCCCCAGCGGTGCCGTCCTGGTGACCGACCCGGAGGCGCTCGTCGTCGCCGTGAACGAGTCGCCGAGCGAGTCCGCCATGGAGAGTGACGTCGACGCCGCCGGCGCCGGCGTTGTCGAGGACAAGCCCGAAGCCGAGTAGTTCCGTACTGTGATCGAAGATCTTCCCGGGGCCGGCGAGCAGATTCTGCTCGTCGGCCTCGGCAATCCAGGACCGCAGTACGCGGGAAACCGGCACAACGTCGGCTTCATGGTCCTCGACGAGCTCGCCGGCCGGATCGGCGGCAAGTTCAAGGGCCACAAAAGTGGCGCTGAGCTGCTCGAAGGCCGGTTGGCCGGGCGTCGCGTTATTTTGGCGAAACCGCGTTCGTTCATGAACCTGTCCGGTGGCCCGGTCGTCGGCGCTGCCCGGTTCTACAAGATCCCCGCGGACGGTGTCGTCGTCGTGCACGACGAGCTGGACCTGCCGTTCGGGGCGCTCAAGCTGAAGCTCGGTGGCGGCGACAACGGCCACAACGGGCTCCGCTCGATCACCAAGTCGCTGGGCACCAAGGACTACTACCGGGTGCGGTTCGGCGTCGGCCGCCCACCTGGCCGCCAGGACCCGGCGGACTACGTGCTGAAGGACTTTTCGACCGTCGAACGCAAAGAACTGGCCCTCGAAGTGGACCGCTGCGCCGACGCCGTCGAAGCCTTGATCAATACCGGCCTGGGAGCCGCGCAGAACGCTTTTCACGCTGGATGACCGACTCGTCCATTCGTGAATGCGGTCACATCACCGCTGCGTTACACCGCTCACCCGAAGGCGTTCCTTCACGCACCTAATCGAGTCGACAGCGGGAGGAAAGACTTCCGGAAAGTCGTCCGAACCGTTATCCAGGAATGCGGAGTTCGTTATCCCCGCCGAATCTGGAGACACATTCATGTCGTTCACCACCGAAGATGTCGCAGGCGTCGAATTCGGTACTTCCCCCATCGGCAAGCGCGGCTACGCCAAAAGCGAGGTCGACGAGTTCGTCCGGCGGATCGCGAAGACCTTCGCCGACGAGGACGACCTGACCGCGGCCGAAGTCCACCACGTCATGTTCTCGAAGCCCCTGATCGGCAAGCGGGGCTACGACGAGCGCGAGGTCGACGAGTTCCTGGACGCTGTGGAAAGCGAGCTGGTCAACCGCACCGGCGTCCGTCTGCCCAGGCTGCCGGGCGCCCGCGACGAAGCTCAGGCGACCCAAGAGCGCGCCAAGCCTCAGGCGGCCGCCGCCGAGCATTTCCAGGACAAGTAATGGCCGTGAGCTCGATCGAAGCGCGAACCATCCAGTTCGACCGCGCTCCGATCGGCACCCGGGGTTACTACGAACCCGAGGTCGACGCCTTCGTCGACCGGGTGGCGGCGACCTTGGAAGGCGAGGACACCGTCACCGCCGAAGAGGTCCACGACGTGGCGTTCAGCAAAGCCCCGCTGAGCAAGCGCGGCTACGACCACTCAGCGGTCGACGCCTTCCTGCGGCTGGTCGAAGGCACGCTGGCCAGCAGCTCCACCTACCCCGGCGGATACATCGCGCCGGCGCTCGAGCACACGCACGCTCGCAAACCCCTGTGGCGTCGCGTGAGGGGCTGATCCGGCCCCAGCTTGTGGTCGGCAGATGCCGGTACCTGCTAGCTCAGGTATCGGCATTTGTCGACAAGGGCGTGTACCGTCTCAGCGCCTGCCGCGCGGCGTGGTCGGCCTGCCGCGTCGACTCCGGCAGCCGGAAGGACGGGCACAACGCCAGCACTTGGCGATTGGCGTGCTCCAGGCCGATGCGATGACCGACGGACACGAACACCGGGTTGACGTCGGTCTGAGTACGCAACACCGATCCCACGGTTTCGCCGTTTTCCGTCAACGGCGAAACCGAGCTCCTGGCCGCCGCCGGCTCTAGGTATTTTCCGGCGAAACCGGTTTTTCCCACGCCGATGCTCGGCAGCCCGGTCAGCACCCCGATATGACACGCCAGCCCGAATCGCCGCGGATGAGCGAGACCCTGGCCGTCACAAACCAGCAGGTCGGGAACCCTCGTCATCGACCGGAGCGCGTCCAGCAGCGGCGGTAGCTCGCGAAAGGCGAACAACCCGGGTGCGTAGGGAAACGACACTTCGGAGATGATCGTGCGTTCTTCGATCGTGGCGAAATTTTCGCTATCGATCGTCACCGCCGTCGCGGCGATGCGGTTCGTCGCCTTGTCGTAGGCGACATCCAGCCCAGTGACTGTTTCGACGACCTCGGGACAGCTGTCTTCGAGATCGACCAGGGAACGGAGGCGCAGCTGGATCTCGACAGCCGCGCTCTCCGTTGTCGGCCAATCGTGCAGTTCCGCTATGTCCACGACGGCGCCCGGGCTCAGCTGCTCGCGTTCTTGGAGATCTTGTCGGCGTACTGGGTCGCGGTGGCAGCCCGCTTGACCTTGCCCGACGGCGTCTTCGGCAGACTCCCGGCGGGGAGCACGACCACGGCGAACGGCCGCATGTCCACGGCGTCGCGCACCCGCGCGGCGACCTCTTTGGCGATAATGCGTTCGGCGTCGGCGTCGCCGGCGAGCTTCGACTCCAGCACGACAGCGAACCTTTCGCGACGACTACCGGCGTCGATACGAACGGCCACGGCGTTGCCGGCGCGCACTCCGTCGACGGAAGTCGCGGCGCGCTCGATGTCGGTCGGGTAGATGTTGCGGCCGCCCATGATGATGACGTCCTTCTGCCGCCCGCAGATGACGATCATGCCGTCGGTGAGGTACCCGAGGTCGCCGGTGGAGAGCCACCCTTCGGCGTCCTGGGTGGCGAGCGGGCCGTTCATCGTCAGGTAGCCCGGCGTCACGGCCTCACCGCGTAGCCGGATTTCGCCTACGTGGCGTTCGGCGAGCACGGTGCCCTTGTCATCGACGATTTCGGCTTCGAGTCCGTCGAGCGGTGGGCCCAGAATGGCGAAAGACCGCACGTCGTCGGTGCCGCGGCGTGGATCGTTTTCCGCCACGGGGATGGCCTCGTTGCCGGATTCGAGCGAATCCGCCTCGACGACGTCGAGTGTCAAACCGGTGAACAGCGGTGCGAAGGAAACGGCCAGTGTCGCTTCCGCCATGCCGTAGGCCGGGAAAACACACTCCGCCGGCATCTTGAATCGCGCGCCAGCCTCGGTGAACGTCGCCACCGCCGACTCGTCGACCGGTTCGGCACCGTTCAGCGCGATACGCAGTTTCGACAGGTCGTACGCGTTGTCGTCTTCGACCCGCGCCATCCGGCGGCCGACGATCGCGTAGGCGAAGTTCGGCGCCGCGGTGACGGTGCCGCCGTAGCGGCTGATCAACTCGGGCCAGATCAGCGGCCCGGTCAGGAACTCGACCGGTGTGATCTTGATCAGCTCGACGCCGAAGGTCATCGGCACGGTCAGGAAGCCGACCATTCCCATGTCGTGGAAAGTCGGCAGCCACGACACCATCACGTCCACGTCGAAGTCGAACTTGACGCCGTCGGCCATAGCCTTGATGTTGGAGTACAGGTTGCCGTGGGTGATCTGGACGGCCTTCGGGTCCGCTGTCGAACCACTGGTGAGCTGCAGCAGGGCGAGCGCGTCCTCGGCCACCGACACCGGCTCGCTGAGCGGCTCGGCGTCGAACAGTTCGCTGATCACCTTGAAGCCGATGCCGCGCTGCTCGAGCACGGGCGCCAGCTGATCGAACGGCTCACCCAGCAGGACCAGCTCGGAGCCGATCATGCCGAGGACCTTGACCGTGTCCTCGGCCCACTCGGCCAGGTCCGTGCGCTGCGTCGGCTGGTGCAGCATGGTGACGCTGCCACCGGCGAGCCACACGGCCTGCACGGTCGGCGCGATCAACGCGGGCGCACCGGCGAGCACGGCGACCGCGTTACCGGGCACCAGCCCGCCCTCGACCAGTCCACCGGCGACACGCAACGCCTGTTCGTGAACTTCCGCCCACGTCCGGCGAACCGGCTCTTTGGGCTCTCCGGTGACCATCCCCCGCTGCTGACCCCGCCCCGTCGCCGAAGCGACGAGCGTGTCCACGAACCGACTCATGGAAGTCAGCCTAACTGGTCACTCCGCGAGCTCTGACGTCTCCAGCCACCGCGCCTCGACGTCGTCCTTCTCCACCGCAACGGCTTTGAGGTCCGCGTTGAGGGTCATCAACTTCTGCGGCTCGGTGGCCGCGGCCGCGAGCGCGTCATGAAGCTTCTTTTCCTTGTCGTCGAGGGCCTTCAGCCGACGCTCCAGCTTGGAGAGCTCCTTGCTGGCGGCCCGGCGCTCGGCGGCGCTCACCTTGGCCGCGGAACTGGTGCCCGCGGTGCCGTTCTGCTGACGCTGGTTGCCGAGCTGGTGTCCCTGGCGGCGGGCGAGGTACTCCTCGATACCGCCGGGGAGATGGGTGATCTTGCCATCGCCGAACAGCGCGTACACGTGGTCGCAGACCCGCTCGACCAGGTACCGGTCGTGCGAGACGACCACCATCGTGCCCGGCCACGAGTCGAGGAGGTCCTCGAGCTGCTGCAGGGTGTCGATGTCCAGGTCGTTCGTCGGTTCGTCGAGCAGCAGGACGTTGGGCTCGGCCATCAGCAGCCGGATCAGCTGGAGCCGGCGACGTTCGCCACCGGAGAGGTCCTCGACCGGCGTCCACTGGCGCGCCGCCGGGAAACCGAGCTTCTCGGCGAGTTGCGAAGCGGAAAGCTCCTGCTTGCCGAGCTGGACGCGGCCCGCGATCTGCTCGACGGCTTCGAGCACCCGCAGCTGTCCCGGCAGGTCTTCGAGCTCCTGCGTGAGGTGCGCGAGCGCGACCGTCTTGCCCTGGATCCGCTTGCCCGAAACCATCGAGGTCTCGCCACCGAGTGCCTTGAGCAGCGTCGTCTTACCGGAGCCGTTCACCCCGACCAGGCCGAGCCTGTCGCCGGGACCGATGCGCCAGGTGACGTCGTCCAGCAGCGCCTTGTCGCCCGCGACCAGCGTGATGTCCTCGAGTTCGAGGACAGTCTTGCCCAGCCGGCGGCGCGCGAACGACATCAGCTCGACGGAGTCACGCGGCGGCGGGACGTCCGAGATCAATGCCTCGGCGGCCTCGATCCGGTAGCGCGGCTTGGAAGTGCGGGCCTTGGCGCCGCGTTGCAGCCACGCGAGTTCCTTGCGCGCCAGGTTCTGCCGCTTCTCCTCGACCGTCGCGGACAGCCGTGCGCGCTCAGCCCGGGCGTAGACCCAGTCGGCATAACCGCCTTCGTACTGCTCGACCTGCCCACCGACGACCTCCCAGGTCCGGCCGCAGACGGTGTCGAGGAACCAGCGATCGTGCGTCACGACCACGAGCGCCACGCTGCGGGCGAGCAGGTGATCGGCCAGCCAGCGCACACCTTCGATGTCCAGATGGTTGGTCGGCTCGTCGAGCACGATCAGATCGAGCTCACCGACGAGTGCCGCGGCCAGCGCGATCCGGCGGCGCTCACCACCGGAAAGGTTGGTGGTGGGGGAATCCAGCCCGAGCTCCAGCAGCCCCAGACCCTCCACAATGGACCGGACGCGAGCGTCCGCGGCCCATTCGTGCTCGGCGTCGAATCCTGAGAGCGCGGCCTCGCGGACCGTGCTTCCCGAAGGCAGTTCCGTGCGCTGCGTGACCACGGCCATGCGCAGGCCACCGACCTGGCTCACCCGCCCGGAATCCGGCTCCGCGATACCCGCGAGCACCTCGAGCAAGGTCGTCTTACCGCCACCGTTGAGGCCGACGACACCGATTCGTTCGTTTTCGCCCACGCCGAGCGATACACCGTCGAGCAGCGGCTTCACCCCGTAGGACTTGCTCACCGACTCCAAATTGACCAGGTTGACCATCGGCTAACTGAGCCTTTCCACTACATGAAACCGTTGCGCGACAACGATCGTGTCGTCATCCACGGTGAAACTCCGATCGCGCAACACTGCGCGCATCTTCTCGCTGAGCCAGAACTTCTCGTGCTCGGTCCGCCACTGCGCGAGCGTCTCGAATCCCTCGCCCTCGTCCACGGCATGCTTCAAGTCCACTTCGGACAGTCGAAGCCGCCGGACCTCGGTCGTTTCGATGACGGCCACGCCACGCTCGGCCGAATCGACGACCAGTTCGCGTTCGCCGACCTTCGGCAGCTCTTCGTGGTAGTGCTCGTACTCGGCGAGCAGCCCGCTCGTCGTCGTCTTCTCGCCGGCCAGGATCGCCACGACCAGCCTGTCCCGCAGCGGTCCAGGGAAAGCGAACTCCGCGAGCTTCACGATTTGCTCTCGACAAGCCGGAACCGCCACAAGACGACGATCGAATCGTCGGTGACAGCGAAGTCGGGATCACCGAGCTCTTCGCGGACTTCGGGACTGTTCCAGAACTTTTCGTGCTCGGCCCGCCATCTGGCGACAGTCTTGTAGTCCTCACCCTCGGCGATCGCATGCTCGACGTCCACTTCGGACACCGTCGCCAGCTTCACGTCGGTGACCTCGATGACCGCCACCCCACGCTCGGCGGAGTCGACCACGCTCAGGCGCTCGCCCACCTTCGGCAGTTCCTCGCCTTCGCAGTGCACGGCCAGTGCACTGGTCGACGTCTTGTCGCCGCGGAGGATCGAAGCCACCAGCGCGTCGCGAAGCGGCCCGGGAAAAGCGAACTCGGCGGTTTCCATCAGGCGTGCACCTGCGGCGGAACGGGCCGGGGCGCGTCGTCGCCGCCCCCGATACGCGCGCCGGGGACCGGGCCGTGCGCGACCCGGACGGTCCGGCAGACCCCGGCGCCGGAAAGTTCGGCCGCGACTTCCAGCGCGGACTGGCCATCGGTGCAGAGGAACGCGCAGGTCGGGCCCGAGCCGGAGACGATCCCGGCGAGCGCACCGGCGTTGACGCCCGCGCGCAGCGTGCGCCGCAGGCCCGGTCGCAGCGAAACGGAAGCCGCCTGCAGGTCGTTCCCGAGCAACAGGGCCAGCTGGCGGGGATCACCGGAGGCCAACGCCTCGACGACCGGAGTGTGCGAGCCGACGCGTGGCGGATTTCCGTCCACGCGCAACCTGTCGAGTTCACCGAAGACCCGCGGCGTGGACAAGCCCCGCTGGTCGAACGCGAGCACCCAGTGGAACTGGTGACGGGACAGCACCGGCACGAGTCGCTCACCGCGGCCGGTTCCGAGCGCGGTGCCGCCGTAAAGCGCGAACGGCACATCGCTGCCGAGCCGGGCGGCGATCTCGGCCAGCTCGTCGCGGCCGATGTCGAGCTTCCACAGCGACGCGAGCCCGACGAGCGTCGCGGCCGCGTCGGCGCTTCCGCCCGCCATGCCGCCGGCGACCGGAATGCCTTTGCGCAGCACCACACGGATCTTGTTCTCGGCTTCGGGCTTGCCGACGTGCGCGGCCAGCGCCTCGACGGCACGCCAAGCGAGGTTGTTGGGCCCGGTGGGCACCGTGCCTTCGCCTTCGCCATACACCTCGACACCTGGGTCGTCGGTGACGGCGACGGTCACTTCGTCGGACAGCGAGAGCGCCTGGAAGACCGTGATGAGCTCGTGGAAACCGTCGTCACGCAAGTCGCCCACCGACAGATGCAGATTGATCTTCGAGGGCACCTTGACGGTGACTGGTGGCGGAACGACGGCAAGCACCGGTCCAGCCTACGTGGCGGGTTCGGAGGGCCCCGAACGAGGAGAAGCGAGTTCGAGGGCGACCTCGAGCGCGACCTCACTGCTGGTCTCGGTGCCCGTTTCCTGAAGGAACATCGGGCTGTTCCCGACGAGGATCGCCACCAGCGCCAGCCGGGCGCGCAGCTGCGTCGCCGGGTCGTCCTCGTCGGAGCCGACCAGGTGGAACAGCGCCTTCATCTTGTCCGGGAAACCGCTGTGGACGTCGAGATCCTTCATCGCGTTCTGGTTGGACTGGATGAACGCCATCACCGGGCCGAACTGGCCGCTGACCAGGTCGGCGAAGCGTCGCAGGATGTCGGCGCGAGGCTGGCCCGGCCCCCAAGCGAGCAGCTCGTCGAGTGACTCGCTGAAATCGTCGGTCAGGCTACGGATGATGTCTTCCTTGGTGCGGAAGTGGTAGTACAGCGCGGCTTTCGTCACGTTAAGCCGCTCGGCGATCTCACGCAGCGAGGTCTTCTCGTACCCCTGGTCGATGAAGAGCTCCAGCGCGACCTGCTGGATCCGCTCGCGGGTGTCACTGCGCCGCCCGGCCATTTCCGTCCTTCCTGAGAGCACTTTCAAACTTACTTGACGGCCGACTAGTTACGGTTTACCTTACGGCTAGCCAGTTTGCTTGTCGGCCGACAAGCAATGGTTTCGGCCCGAGTTTACCCATCGCCGGGCATCACACACTTTCACCAGGGGATTTGTCATGTCTTCAGTCATCGAAGCACCAACCGGAGCCCGGAACAGATGGTGGGCGCTGGGGTGCTCGGACTGGCCCAGCTGCTGGTCATCGTCGACACCACCATCGTCAACATCGCCCTGCCCTCAGTGCAGGCCGACCTCGGCATGTCCGACGTCGCACGGCAGTGGACCATCACCGCGTACACGCTGGCCTACGGCGGTTTGCTGCTGCTCTGCGGCCGCTTGGCCGACCGGGTTCGGCCGGAAGAACACCCTGCTCATCGGCATCGCGTGTTTCGCGCTGGCGTCCGCGGTGGGCGGTGCCGCGACCGGCACCGGAATGCTGATCGCCGCCCGCGCGGCGCAAGGTGTCTTCGCGGCGTTGCTCGCACCATCGACGGTATCCCTGCTGACGCTGACCTTCACCGAACCCCGCGAACGCGCGAAGGCGTTCGGCATCTTAAGCGCGATCATGACGGCCGGTGGGGCTGTTGGACTCGTGCTCGGCGGAGTGCTCACCGAATACCTGGACTGGCGCTGGTGCCTGTTCGTCAACCTGCCGATCGCGGTCGTCGCCGGAGTCGCCGGTTGGTTCGTGCTGCCGAACGTGCCCGGACACCACGAAGCGAAGATCGACTGGTTCAGCGGGCTCATCGGCAGCGCCGGGATCGTTTCGCTGGTTTACGGACTCTCGGAAGCCGCGAGCCGTGGCTGGGATTCGCTACCGGTACTGGGTTTCCTCGGTCTCGCGGTGGTACTGCTGGCGACTTTCGCCCTACGACAGGCAAAAGTACCGAATCCACTGCTGCCACTGAGCGTGCTCAAGGACCGCGATCGCACGGGCGCCTATTTTTCGATCGGCGCCGCGTCGTTCGGAATGTTCGGCATGTTCCTGTTCTTGACCTACCAGCTACAGGCGATCATGCATTACGGCGCGCTGGCGACCGGGCTGGCCTTCCTGCCGATCCTGGCCGGGAACCTGCTTTTCGCCACGCAGATCTCTCCGCGACTGCTTCCTCGAACCGGACCGCGGCCGTTGCTCGTGATCGGACTGCTTCTGCTGGCCTCTGGATTGGCTGTGCTCACCCAGCTGACGCCGGACGCGTCTTACGCCGGGCTGATCCTGCCCGCTGAAGTGCTGCTCGGCATGGGCGCTGGGCTGTCGATGCCTACGGTGATGAACCTCGCGACCGGCCGGATAGAACCACGTGACACCGGTGCGGCTTCGGCGTTCATCACGACGTCACAGCAGGTGGGAGCGTCGATCGGGACGGCGTCGCTCAACACCATCGCCGCCAGTGCGACGGCGTCAGCGGCCGGAATCGGCGCGACGGCCGCGACTGTTCACGGTTATGCCGCCGCTGGCGGCTGGGCGGCTGGGTTCGTCGCGGTGGCAGCGGTTGGCGTGGGGGTGTTGGTGCGACGCCGCTAGTCGCGGCGAAGGGCCGCTTCCGCTGGAAAAGGAAGCGGCCCTTCGTCGCGATTTTTCGGCAAAAGCAGCCAGACGACCGTCGCGCTTTTTCGACTACGGCTGCCGTCGCTGTCTTCCGGCAACGGGCTTCCGTAGCTGTTTTTGATCTACGGCCGCCGTCGCTGTTTACCGCCTACGGTCGTCGTCGCGACTTTTTGACTACGGTTGTCGTGGCGGTTTTCTGGCTACCGTCACCGTAGCGATCTTTTGGCTACGGCGGTCGTAGCGATTTTTCGGCTACGCGGCGGCGATGCCCTGCGGGCCGCGGGCGGTGTGGGTGATGTGGCCACCACGCTCGGCGATCCAGGCGAGCGCGGCGTCCGACTGCATGCCACGCAGGCCCAGCCGGAAACGTGCGACCGGAGTGTCGCCGACGCGCGTCACGCCACCACCGATGGTGGCGACCTCGACCTCGAAGCGGCTGGCGGCCTCCGGCAGCAGCGCGCCGATCGAAGCGAAACCGATCAGCACGATGTCGACGGACCGCTCGTAGCGCGCGGACTGCGACCGGGTGGTCTCGATCGCGGGCAGCAACGTCTGGGCGGTCCGCGTCGACGGGTCGGCGACCAGGTCCAGGACCTTGCCCCGTTCGACGAGACTGCCGCCTTCGAGCACGGCGACGTCGTCGCAGATGCGGCGGACGACGGCGGCGTCGGGCGTGGTCAGCAGCACTGTCACGCCCAGCTCGGCGCGAGCGCGGTCGAGCACGGCCAGCACAGCACCGGCTTCTTCCGGCTGGACACCGGCCGTCGGGTCATCGGCGAGGAGAACCGCGGGACCGGCGGCGAGAGCCCTGGCCAGAGCGACGCGGCGACGCTGGCCGACGGTGAGTTCACCCGGCCTGCCACCGGCGCGGGAGGTCAGGCCGACCAAGTCGAGCAGGTTGCCGACGCGGGCGCGGCGCTGCGGGCCGTCCAGGCCGAGCTGCTCGAGCGGCGCGGCGATGTTCCCGGCCACTGTGCGCTCGAGGTGAAGCTCGGGCTTGGCCTCGAGAATGCCCACCTGCCTTCGAACCTCACGAAGACGTCTTCCGTCGAGGGTGCCGGTGTTGAGTCCGTCGAGGCGGACGACCCCGCGGTCCGGACGCTCCTGCAGGCCGATGCACCGGGCGAGCGTCGACTTGCCCGAACCGGTGGGACCCACGACGCCGAACAGGGAGCCGGCATCGATGTCGATGCTCACGTCCCGCAGTGCCATGACCGGATTTCCGTTGGCGGAAAAGGACTTGCTCAGGTTTTCGACAGTGATCACGAATGCTCCAAAAATGGGGCGCAGCTCCATCAGGGCGCGCCGGGCCGTCACCGATTAGCCGTCCAAATTGGACGGAGCGGTTGAAAACGGGGTTAGGGAGTAAGACTCAGGCTGAAGCGTCGGAGCGTCGACATGCACACACGGTGCGGCGACCCTGATCGACGACGCGGCGCCTGGTCAGCATTCGCGAGACGTACACAGCATTCCTCCATCGGTCCTGGCGGTAGCACCTGCCCACGGGGGTGGTTGCTGCGACTTCGGCGAGCCAGGTCTCTCAGTCGCTCGGGATGGCACTATGAGTAAAACCGATCCCACTGGGTGAAAGCAAGCCCGTTGGCGCAGATCACACGTCTGATGGAGTCCAGATAACGAGAACGGACGTTCACATGGCAGGACCTGACGAGCCGGATCAGGCAGGCTGCCCGGCGGCTACCGCTATCCGGACGAAGTCCTTCACGTCCAGCTGCTCACCCCGGGTCTTCGGGTCGATCCCGGCGGCGACGAGCAGTTCGCCCGCGCGTTCGGCCGAACCGGCCCAGGTCGCCAGCGCGGCGCGCAAGGTTTTGCGTCGCTGGGAAAAAGCGGCGTCCACCACGGCGAACAGTGTTTTGCGGTCCACAGTGGACAATTGCTCGCCGCGCTCGAACGACACCAGCGCGGAGTCGACGTTGGGCACCGGCCAGAACACCGCGCGCGGCACCGCCGCGACCTTGCGCGCCCGCCCGTACCAGGCGAGCTTCACACTCGGGACGCCGTAAATCCGGCTGCCGGGCCCCGCGGCCATCCGGTCGGCGACCTCGGTCTGGACCATCACGAGACCCCGCACCAAGCTCGGCAGTTCGGCGAGCAGAGTCAGCACGACCGGGACGGCGACGTTGTACGGCAGGTTGGCGACCATCGTCGTGGGGGCGAACTCGAAGTCCGCCGCCCGCACCCGCAACGCGTCCGCGGTCACGACGGTCAGCCGCTCCGCGAACTCCGGCGCACGCTCGGCGACCGTGATCGGCAGCCGGGTGGCGAGCTTCGGATCGATCTCGACCGCGACCACCCTGGCACCCGTGGCGAGCAGTCCGAGAGTCAACGAACCGAGCCCGGGCCCGACCTCGAGCACGACGTCGTCCGGACCGACACCGGCCAGGTCGACGATGCGGCGCACGGTGTTGGGGTCGTGGACGAAGTTCTGGCCGAGTTTCTTCGTCGGCCGGACGTCCAGCTCGGCGGCCAGCCCGCGAATCTCGGCAGGCCCGAGCAGTTGAGTCACCCGCCCAGACTAGTTGCGCCGCGAAGCGGCTCCGTTGAGGGTGGCGGTGGAAGAGGGGCTGGCCCCCTAGTTGCCGAGATCCGGAACGACTGAAGGGACCTTTCGTACGAATACGAAAGGTCCCTTCAGGGAAAACTTGAGGTGTTAGCCCATCTTGCCGCAGTGCGGCCAGGCGCCGTAGCCGCCGCGGTCGTCGACGACCTTCTGGCCGATGGCGATCTGCTGCTCGCGAGTGGCCTGGCTCGGCAGGGCCGCGTACTGCGAGCCGCCGTAGGCGTTCCAGGTCTGCTTGTCGAACTGGAGGCCACCGTAGTAGCCGTTGCCGGTGTTGATCGCCCAGTTGCCGCCGGACTCGCACTTGGCGATGGCGTCCCACTTGGCGGCGCCACTGACCGGAGGGGCCGCGACGACCTTGGTGCCGACCTTGATGATCTTCGGCTTGGCCTCGGTGAGGACCTCCGAAGACATCTCCTCGCGGCCGGTTTCCTTGTCGTTCTTCTTCGTGACCCGGTAGGTCACCATCTTCTCGCCGGCCGTGCCCGGGTCCTCGACCACGGTCTTGCCCTTTTCGAGCGTCGCGTCGTCGACCTTCTGCTCGGTCGGGGCGATGGCTTCCTTCTGCTTGACGACCGTGACCCCGGTGCGCGCGATGTGCACCTCGGCGCCATCGGTGAGCTTCAGGGCGAGGCCGCCCTCGGCCTTGTCGTCGGGGCCGAGCGTCATGCTCAGCTCGCCGAGGAACTCCTGCGTCGTCACCGCGGTGGTGGTCAACTGACGGGGGTCGTTGCCACCGTCGTAAAGCGTGATGTTCTTGAGGGTCTTGACGTGCACCGTGGCGCCCTCGAGGGGCAGCGCGCCGGTTTCGGGCATCGACGTCCAGGCGCCCTGCTTCATCAGGTCGGCGAGGCCGAGCTGGTGCAGTGCGTCACCGAAGTTCGTCGCACGGACCCAGGACTCGCGCTCGGCGCCGTCCACGACGAGGTTGAGCTGACGGCCCCGCTCGAGGTGGATGACCCCGCCATCGCCGACCTCAGCCTGCGGGGAGGGCGAAAGCGCGTCGTGCGCGCCGACCGAGAGGCCGGCGTCTTCGAGGACTTCGCCGACGGTGCCGCCGTAGCTGTGCACCGTCTGCTGCTGACCGTCGACGTCGACGGTCACGCTCTTGTTCATCGCCAGCGCGGCGGCGCCACCACCGCTGAGGGTGATGAGGACCGCCAGCACGGCGCCCTTGAGGAACCGCTTCTTCCAAGTCTTGGTGGCGGCGATCAGCGGGTCCTGGACTTCCGCCAGCTGCGTGCCGTCCTTGCCGACCCTGTCGGCGGCGAGCTCGTCGGGGATGAACACCGGCGGGAGCATCGTCGTCTCGGCGTTGATCAGCCGGATCAGCTCGTCGACGTCCACGTTCGCTTCGAGCATCATCTCGTCGGCGTCGGGGCCGAGCACCGCGAGCACGTCCTGGTGCGTCACGCGGGGATCCTCGGAGAAGGCCATGTCGCCATCGGCGTCTGGCCAGTCCAGCATCGCCACCGAGCCACGGGCAGGCGTCGAGGGGGCGAAAATGTTCGTAGGAGCGTCGAGACGCGCACCTACGCGTCTATGGCTACCAGTCACAGTGGTCGATCCCTTTCAAGAGGTCGTTGCCTTCATGCCCGGCGCACCTTCTGGTGCGCGCCGAGTCAGCCGGCTCCCACAGTCAGCGCCATCCCAGCGGCTCCAGGTCTGAAACCCCTGGTGCTGCGCCCCGACGCGCACTGACGTGACTGAGGGCGTGTCGCTCGACAACTACAAGTCGTAGCAATCGACCGGCACGATCACGGGACAGTAACGAACACTGGCGGGTTGCGCAAACACCCCCCGGAGTGTCGTGACTTCTGTCACTCATCTGAGTGGACGCATTGACACCCCTAATGTCGCAATGCGTCGAACCCTAAGTAACAGTGGGCAATCGAAAGATTCGGTCGGCATTATTTCTGGCCGCTTCCGCGATCTCGTGGACACCCACGCCACGCAGGGCGGCGAGGTAACGGACGGTGTAGGCGGCGCAGTACGGCTCGTTCGGCTGCCCACGGAACGGGTGGGGGGTCAGAAACGGCGCGTCCGTCTCCACGAGGAACTGCTCCGACGGCACCAGCCGAGCCGCTTCACGCAGCGCGGCGGCGTTCTTGAACGTCACCGGCCCCGCGAAGGAGAGCACGTAGCCGGCGTCCACACACCGTTTGGCGATGGCCGCGTCACCGGAGAAGCAGTGGAAGACCACGTCGTCCGGCGCGCCCTCCTCCTCCAGAAGGCGCAAGACGTCCTCGTGCGCGTCCCGATCGTGGATCATCAGCGCCTTGCCGAGCCGCTTGGCGAGGTCGATATGCCAGCGGAACGCCTCCTGCTGGACGTCGTGCGGCGAGTAGTCCCAGTAGTAGTCGAGACCGGTCTCGCCGACGGCGACGACCCGCGGCGCCGACGCGAGCCGCTCCACTTCGGACTTCTCGGCGTCGCCGAAGTCCTTGGTACGGGTGGGATGCAGGGCGACGGCCCCGAAGACACGACCATCCCAAGTGGACGCCTCGACGACCCACCTGGCGGACGGCAGGTCGTCGGCGACCGTCACCACCCTGGCGACACCGGCGAGCTCAGCCCGGTCGACCATCTCCTTGACGTCCGCGGCCGTGACCGCGCCACAGGCGTCGAGATGGGTGTGCGAGTCGACCACCGACACCGGCAGCCGATCGGGAATCGGTGGTCGCTCGCGCTCTTTCATTTCACCACCGTCTCACTTGACGATCGGTGCCCACTCCGGGCCCGTCTCACCGAGCTCGGGATCGAGCTTGGCGAACAACGGGCTCGGCTTCTGCAACGGACGGCCGACCTCGATCGGCACGGACTTCCACTTGGCCTGTTCGGTCGTGTAATCCCCGGTGAGGATCGGGTTGATCCGGCCCGGGATGTCGAGGTCCTCGACGTCGCGAAGCTCCGGCTGCGCGGCCCAGATGCCCGTGCCACCCAACGCCTCGTGCACCTTCTGCGCCGAATGCGGCAGGAACGGCGTCAGCAGCGTGTTGGCGTCCGAGACGACCTGCAGGGCGGTGTGCAGCACAGTGTCCCGGCGGGCCGGATCGTCCTTGAGCTTCCACGGCTCCTGATCGGACAGGTACCGGTTCGCCGCGGTGACCACGCGCATCGCCTCACTCGACGCCAGCTTGAAGCGTGAGCGCGCCAAGTGCGCACCGGCGGTGTCGAAGGCCTTGAGCGACAGCGCCTTCAGGTCCTCGTCGGCCTGCGTCGGCGATTCCGGCCGCGGGATGGCGCCGACGTTCTTGTGCGCCATCGAGATCGACCGGTTGACCAGGTTGCCCCACTCGTTGGCGAGCTCCGAGTTGGTCCGGCGGATGAACTCGTCCCAGGTGAAGTCGGTGTCCTGCGTCTCCGGACCGGCCGACGCGATGAAGTACCGCAGCGTGTCGGGGCCGAAATCGCGCAGGAAGTCCTCGACGTAGATGACCGTGCCGCGCGAGGTCGAGAACTTCGAGCCGCTCATGGTGAGGAACTCACTGGAGACGATCTCGTCCGGCAGCCCGAGCTTTCCGTACTTACCGACTTCGCCGCCGTGGTCGCCCTCGCCGTTGTGCCCGAGGAGCAGCGCCGGCCAGATCTGGGCGTGGAAGGTGATGTTGTCCTTGCCCATGAAGTAATAGGACCGGGCTTCGGGATTGGTCCACCACTCCTGCCACGCGTCCGGGTTGCCCGAGCGCCGCGCCCACTCGATGCTCGCCGAGAAGTAGCCGATCACCGCGTCGAACCAGACGTAGAACCGCTTCATCGACTGGTCGCGCCAGACGTCGAGCGGGATCTTGACGCCCCAGTCGAGGTCACGCGTGATCGGCCGGGGGCGCATGTCGTTGACGAGGTTCTTGGTGAAGTTGAGGACGTTCGGCCGCCAGTCGGTCTTCGTCCCCAGCCACTTGGCGAGCGAGTTCGAGAACGCGGGCAGGTCGAGGAAGAGATGCTCGGTCTCGATGAACTTCGGCGTCTCGCCGTTGATCTTCGACTTCGGGTTGATCAGCTCCGCGGCGTCGAGCTGGTTGCCGCAGTTGTCGCACTGGTCGCCACGCGCGCCGTCGTAACCGCAGATCGGGCAGGTGCCCTCGATGTAGCGGTCGGGCAGGGTCCGGCCGGTCGACGGGCTCACCGCGCCCTTGGTCGTCCTCGGCACGATGTAGCCGTTGCGGTTCATCGCGAGGAACAACTGCTGGGTGACCTCGGCGTGGTTGCCGGTGGTGGTCCTGGTGAACAGGTCGTAGGTCAGGCCGAGACCGCGGAGGTCCTCGCCGATCTGACGGGTGTACTTGTCGACGGCCTGCTGCGGGGTGAGGCCTTCCTTCTCGGCCTGGACCTGGATCGGCGTGCCGTGTTCGTCCGTGCCGGACACCATGAGCACACGGTTGCCGGCCATTCGCTGGTAGCGCGAGAAGACATCCGACGGGACGCCGAATCCGGATACATGGCCGATATGGCGGGGGCCGTTGGCGTAAGGCCACGCCACCGCTGTCAACACAGGGGTGCTCATGCCTATTTAGCCTACGGATCGTGTCTCGTGCATTGTTACCTAGGGACTGTGAAGAGAACGCTGCGGAGGGATACGGGTGTCGGCGACGCGGCTGTTGGTGCTCGGTGTCGTGCGGATGTACGGCAAGGCGCACGGCTACCAGGTGCGCCGCGAACTGCTGTCCTGGTCGGCCGACAAGTGGGCCAACGTGCAGCCGGGTTCGATCTATCACGCGCTGAAGAAGATGAGCGCCGAGAAGCTGCTGGACCAGGTCGACGTCGAGCCGGGTGACTCCGGTCCGGACCGGGTCGCCTACCGGCTCACCCCCGAGGGCGACGCCGAGTTCGAGCTGCTGCTGACCAAGTCGCTGTCGTCCCCCAGCATCACCGGTTTCGAGATGTCCGCCGCCATCACGTTGATGACGGCGTTGCCGCGGCAGCGGGTCATCGACCTGCTGCAGCACCACCGCGTCAACCTCGAAGGTGACCACCGCAGCACAGCGCTGCTGCTCGAGCAGGGCGCGCAGCATGGCAAGCCTCCTCATGTCACGGCGTTGTACCGCCTCTGGGAGAAGCACATCGAAGCGAGTTCGGCGTGGGTGCAGGACCTGATCGAGCGGCTCGAAGCCGGCGAGTACGTGATGGCCGACGACCCGGAACGCGCGTTCGGCGAGCCGGGCCCTGCCCAGTAATCAAGTTTGACTAGCGGATGCTTCTTGCGGCACAGTGACGCCCGACACCTAGTCAAGTTTGACTAGGTGTCGGTTACGCGAGAGGGGTTCTCATGATCAGGGCACGCGGCCTGACGCGGCGGTTTTCCGCCCGCGGCCGCACGATCGACGCCGTCAAGGGCGTGGACATCGACGTCGGGGCCGGTGAGCTCGTCGGCTTCCTCGGGCCGAACGGCGCGGGCAAGACCACCACACTCCGCATGCTGACCACACTGCTTCGCCCGACCTCCGGCGAAGCGACCGTGGGCGGCTGCGACCTGCTGAAGGACCCACTGGGGGTGCGCAAGCGGATCGGCTACGTCGCCCAAGGTGGCGGCACCGCGCCGGAATGCAAGGTGACCGAAGAGATCGACCTGCAGGGCAGGCTCTACGGGCTCTCCAAAGCGGAGGCGCACCAACGCGGTCTCGTGCTGACCGAACAGCTCGACCTGACCGGTCTCGGCGAGCGGCTCACGAAGACGCTGTCCGGCGGCCAGCGCCGGCGGCTGGACGTCGCGCTCGGGCTCATCCACGACCCGAAGCTGATCTTCCTCGACGAACCCAGCACCGGGCTCGACCCGCAGAGCCGGGCGAACCTGTGGGAGCACATCCGGCGCCTGCACGCCGACCACGGCGTCACGGTTTTCCTGACGACGCACTACCTGGACGAGGCCGACGCGCTCTGCGACCGGATCCTCGTGATCGACAACGGCGAGATCGTCGCGGAAGGCAGTCCCGACTCACTGAAGGCACGCGTCTCCGGCGACGGCGTCAAGATCGGCGTCCCGGCGGAATCGGTGTCGGCCGCGGCCGAGATCGCCGCCAAACTGGCCGGCGCGCACGAGCTCACGACCGTCGAGAACGCCGTCCAGTTCCGCGTCCCGCGTGGTGACACGGCGATGCCCGAACTCCTGCGCGCACTCGACACCGCCGGCATCCCCATGCGGTCGATGCAGGTGACCCGGCCGACCCTCGACGACGTGTTCCTGACCATGACCGGCCGGACTCTGCGCGACGCCGAGCAGGCCACGCCGGCAGCCGAGGAGAGCTCCCATGTTGCGTGACACTTGGTTGATCTTCCGCCGGGATATGGCGCTGTCGCTGCGGAATCCCGCCTGGATCATGATCGGGCTGATGCAGCCGCTGCTGTATCTGTTCCTGTTCGGCCCGATGTTCGCGAAGGTCGCGGAGAGCACTCCCGGCTTCCCGCCCGGCGACGGGTGGATGCTGCTGACCCCGGCGCTCATCGTCCAGCTCGCGTTGTTCGGCAGCTCGTTCGCCGGATTCGGGTTGCTGGCCGACTATCGCGCCGGTGTCGTCGAACGGCTGCGGGTGACGCCAGTGAGCCGCGTCGCACTTCTGCTGGGGAAAGTGTTCGCCAACGCGCTGCAAACTGTCGCTCAGTCGATTCTGATTATCGTTATGGCTTATTTCCTGTTCGACATCGACCCGCCGTTCGGCGGAATCGTACTGACCATGATTATCGTCGCGCTGCTGTCGGTCACGCTGGCTTCGTGCTCGTACGCACTGGCTTTGACGATCAAGAGCGAGGAAGCATTCCCGGCGATTTTGAACGCCGTTCTACTGCCGTTGCTGCTGCTTTCCGGGATTCTGCTGCCGATCACCACCGGCCTCGCGCCGCAATGGCTGTACAACATCGCGCGGTTCAATCCGTTCCGCTACGTGGTCGACGCGAGCCGGTCCGGCTTCCTCGGCGACTTCACCATGGACGCGCTGTTCACCGGCTGTGTCGTGCTCGCCGCCATGACCGCGCTCGCCGTGTGGTGGGGAGCGCGGACCTTCCAACGCGAAAACGCCTGAGACACGCAGCGGTAAAGGGTGCCTTACGGGCTGTGATGGCACGTAAGGTGGCCTTTCACTGCATGCTGGGGAGCACCAAAGGCGGAATATGACGGAACCGGAAAGCGAGCACGGTATAAATCTGTCTCATCGCGAGATCGTCGAGGACTGGAATGCCGTCCGCCGCAGCAATGTGCGCTTCGCCTCCGTCACCATCACCGAGAACACGAACTGGAGTGACCTGAGCGCCGAGCGAACTTTGCAGCACGCCCAGGAAGCGGGACTTCACACCGGAGCGCGCCACTTCGCGCGCCCCGGTGCCGCACATGACCAGGCGGAGCACTTCGTCCGGAACGCCAAGAAACTCGGCGCGTTCTCGCCCGGCTCACTGGCTCCGACCCTCGAAGTCAGTGCCACCAGTGTCGATGACAAGTTCATCAAAGCCTGGATCAAAGCGATGCGGAGCGCGGCCCGCGTAAAACGCGTCATGGTCTACGCGGACTACGACTGCTGGCAGCACCGGCTGCACCCGGACAAGTGGGCGGACACCGACGTCACGCTGTGGCTGGTGCGCCACAACGGCATCCCCGGCAGGCCCGGCTGGTTCCACACGCGGCTCGGGGTGCACCAGCACGGCAACAACGCGACGGTGCCCGGAGTCCGCGGGCCGATCGCGCAGGACGCCGTCGTCTACCCGTTCACGCTGGCGGATCTGCTGATCTGATCGTGCCCGGTGTTGGGTCGATCACCGCCGGCTCGGGGATGTTTGGTCCTGAACCGGACTCCTGCACACAATGACGCCATGCGGTTGGTGCGCAAGGCGCTCGGAACGAACAGGACACCCGATTCGGTGCTGCTGTCGCTCCACACGCGCGCCCGTGAACAGGGACTGGCGCCGCCCGCGGCGTTGACGGGGAACTGGTTTTCCTCGCGGGCCGTGCTCGCACCGACGCTCGACGCGCAGCCCGTGGCCGACGCTTTCGCCGTACTCGCCAAGCAACCGCGGGTGCGCGACGTCGTGCCAGGAGCTGTCGGCGGCGGCTGGTTCGGATATCTGTCGTACGACCTGACGGATCCCTCCGGGCGCGCGGCGACATTGCCCCGAGCGGCGTGGGGCTGGGCGGATCATGTTCTGCGACTGGACGAGCACGGAACCTGGTGGTTCGAAGCGCTGGCACCGGACGGCGCGTCGGACCGGTTCGCCGCGTTCGCCGTCGAGTTCGACGAACTGCTGCGCACGGAGCCGGCGCTTTCGACGTGGACGGCCGCCAGCCTGGACCGCCCTATGCCGGCGGAATACCGGGACGCGGTGAAGGCTTGCGTGCACGCGATCGAAGCGGGCGAACTGTTCCAGGCGAATATCTGCACCCGCTTCACGGGCCGCTTCGACGGCGAGCCGAGCTCGCTGTTCGCCGAAGGTGTGCGCCGGATGCGACCGCGGAAGGCGGCGTTCCTCGCGGGCGAATGGGGCGCGATCGTGTCGATGTCGCCCGAGCTTTTTCTTTCCCGCCAAGGTGATCTTGTGCGGTCCACGCCCATCAAGGGCACTCTGCCCCGGCGGAGCGCGGCCGACGACCACCTCGCCCGGCGGCTGCGCGAGTCGGAAAAGGACGTCGCGGAGAACGTGATGATCACCGATCTGGTGCGCAACGACCTCAGCCGGGTTTGCGAAGTCGGCAGCGTCCGGGTGCCGGAGCTCCTGCGGGTCCGGGAAGCGCCGGGCGTCTGGCATCTCGAGTCCACAGTGGAGGGACGACTATCGCCGAATTTCGACGACACCGACCTGCTGCTCGCGACGTTCCCGCCCGGCTCGGTGACCGGGGCGCCGAAGATCCGTGCACTCGACCTGATCGCCGAACTGGAGCCTGTCGCGCGCGGCGTCTACACCGGTGCGATCGGCTTGGCCTCGCCGATCGCCGGGCTCGAACTGAGTGTCGCCATTCGCACGCTGGAGATCAGCGACGGCATGGTGTCGCTCGGAGTCGGCGGCGGGATCACCGCCGACTCCGACAGCGGCGCCGAGTGGCAGGAATGCCTCCACAAGGCCGCCCCCCTGGAGAACCTTCTCGCCACTCCGCCGTAAGTCCTACTTCGACGGGTCGAGCAGCAGTTTGCCCACGGTGCCGCGCGAACGCAGCGCCTCGTGGGCCGCGCGCGCCTCGGCGAGGCCGTACTCGCCACCGGCGACCGCCCGGATCTTTCCGGCGAGAGCCAGCTCGAACAGCTCGTTCATCCCCTTGCCGAAGACGTTGCCCGGCAGTGTGAACGCATGCGGCAGCCACATTCCGGCGATGGTGGTGCTGTGGCCGAGGAGGTTGCGCAGCTCCGCCGGCTTCGGCTGCTCCCGGCTGGCCATGCCGTAGAAGCCGAGCCTGCCGAACGGCGCCAGCGCGGCGATGCTCTGATCCGTGATCGCGCCACCGGTCATGTCGAGCACGATGTTCACCCGCTTGCCGCCGTTGGCTTCACGCAGCGCGGCGGTCATGTCCTCGGAACGCGAATCGATCGCGATGTCCGCGCCCAGCTCCAAGGCGAGTTCACGCTTGGTCTCGTTGCTGGCGGTGGCGATGACCCGGCCGGCGCCCCAGGCCTTGGCGAGCTGGACGGCGAGCGTGCCGACCCCGCCCGCGGCCGCGTGCACGACAACCGACTCGCCGGACTCGAGGTGGCAGCTTTTGCGCAAAAGCAGCCACGCCGTCATGCCTTGGACGATAAACGACAACGCGGTCAGGTCGTCGACACCGTCGGGCACGTCGAAGGTCGTGGCGAGATTCGCGACAGCGCGCTCCGCGTAACCACCGCCGTCGAGCAACGCGACGACCCGCTTGCCCTCGGGCGTGCGGCCGACGACCTCACCGCCGGGGACCAGCGGGAGCTTGCTCGGCGCGAGGTAGGAGTTCTCGGCCTGGTGGGTGTCGGCGTAGTTGACGCCGACCCGGTCGACCTCGATGAGCACCTGGCCGGGACCGGGCTCGGGGTCGGGCAGCTCGACGAGGTTGAGGACCTCTGGTCCACCGAACTCGGTCACCTGTACAGCGCGCATCTGCAGCCTTCCGTCCTGGGATGAGACATTCTCTCATATGTCTCATCGGCGAGACAGCCCATGATATGTTTCGCCCCATCGAAACCGAACTCACCCGCCTGCTCCGTGCCGACCGCACAGAGCGGCCGGACGCCCTGCACGCCTTTCGTGTCGCCCGTCGCTGGTTTCTCGACGGCCGCCGCGTCGATGTCGGCGAACTCGCGACCGAACTCGAAATCAGCCGGGCGACGCTGTTCCGGTGGGTCGGAAACCGCGACCAGTTGCTCGGCGAGATCCTCTGGTCGATGACCGAGGACGTGTTCAACGCCCGGTCTCGGTCGGCGCAGGGCACCGGCGCCGAGAGGATCGCGGACGTCGTAGGCGAATTCGTGCGAACAGTGAACGACGCCCCGGCCTTTCGCGCGTTCCTGCTCCGCGAGCCGGAACGCGCGTTGCGGATTCTCACCACGAAGGCCAGCGTGATCCAGGGCCGCACGATGTCGAAACTCGAAGAGCTGCTCAACGCCGAGATCGAGGCGGGCGAGCTCAGCCCGCCGCTCCCGGTCCCCGATCTGGCTTACCTGATCGTCCGCATCGCCGAATCGTTCATCTACACCGACGTCATCACCGGTGGCGATCCCGACGCCACGAAAGCTCGCGCCGCGATCGCCACACTCTTGAGCTAGTTGCGGCGAGACAGCAACACGGCGTCGTATAGCTCTTTTTTGGAAACACCGGCGGCCCCGGCGACTTCGGCGGCGGCGGACTTCAGTCGCTCACCTGCGGAAACCCGCTCCTTCACCTCGTCGACCAGCTCCGACACACTGATTCCACGCGGCTCCGCCCCGGCGAGCACAACCGAAATTTCGCCACGAACGCCCTCCGCGGCCCACTCGGCGAGCTCGGACAACGGCCCGCGCCGGATCTCTTCGTAGGTTTTGGTCAATTCTCGGCAAACCGCCGCGCGCCTGTCGCCACCGAGCACCTTCACGGCGTCTTCCAGCGTGCTCGCCAGCCGATGTGGTGACTCGAAAAACACCACGGTCCGCGGCTCGTTCACCAGCTCACCCAGCCACTTCGCCCGCTCACCGGACTTCCGTGGCGCGAATCCGTCAAAACAGAACCGGTCACACGGCAGGCCGGACAGCGCGAGCGCCGTCGTCACCGCGGACGGCCCAGGCAGGCATGTCACCGGCAGGTCTTCTTCGACACAAGCCGCGACCAGCCGGAACCCCGGGTCCGACACACTCGGCATCCCCGCGTCGGTGACGAGCAAAACCGTCAAACCGTCACGAATCGATTCGAGCAGTTTGGGCAAACGCGCTGTTTCCACGTCCTCGTAGAAAGAGACGATTTTGCCGGTCGGCTTCACGTTCAGCGAGCCGGCGAGGGTGAGGAATCGCCGCGTGTCCTCCGCGGCGATGACATCGGCCGTCGAGATGGCGCTGACGAGTCGCGCCGAGGCGTCTCCGACATCGCCCAACGGCGTGGCCGCCAGTACAAGGCGGCCATTCTTCGGCGAATGACCGTCTCCCGAGCTCATCGCGCCAGCCTAGGTCGTGTCCGGAAAGTCTGGTCGATGGGCTCCGTGATCCAGGTGGTTCCTGGCGGTACGGGGACCGCGAGCGAGATTTACAGGACGCGGCCTAGCCTCGGAGGTCTTTCCGGAAAGTCACCAGCCTGGCGGTGAAGCCCATCCTGTCCCGGTAGAACGGCACCGACAGCTCGTTGTTGACCTCGGTTTCGAGCACCATGATCTCCGCACTGGCCGCGAGCGCCCACTTCTGGGCCGCCTCCATCAGCGCGGTCCCGGCACCCGTGCGGCGATATTTTCGCGAAACGGCGAGCGCGGTGACCTCCACTCTGGTCCGGCCGAGATCCTTGTCGAGCTGAAACGACGCACTGGCCGTGGCCTGTTGAAGCCGCGCCAGCAGCAACCCGGTGACCTCACCGTCGAGAGTCGCGACCAGAAACAGTTGCTCATCGCGGCGCGCGGCCACTTCACACGCCGAGTCGAACCAGTCCGCGAGGCCTGTGACAACGGGAATCTGCGCGAGATCGGGGTTGATCCGGGCAAAGTGCTCCCCCGCATCACTCCACACTTCGGCACAGCCCGGGCCGTCACCGACACGCGCACTCCTGACCTGCACGACAGCCATGACGCCCACCCTGGCACAGCTAGCCCGACCGCACCGGAACACCCCGGTGACGGTTCGCGTCGAAATCGCGAATCCGAAGGTGATCTTGCGCGAAGTTCCGCTCTTACGCACTCCGACGACGAATTCACCCACTCGCCCGTAGGATCACCTCCCGTGACCGCACTGCTGACGCGCGCCGACGACGAGAGCGTGCGGCCGGACCCGGTCGAGGCGCTCCGGCCCCCTACCGACCGCGAAGCGACCCTCCTGGGCAAGCCCATGCCGACCGACCGCCTGCGTGGCTGGATAGTCACGCTGGTGATCACGCTCATCGGCGGGATCATCCGGCTGCAGAACCTGGGCTTCCCCACCGACAAGGGCAGCCCGGTCTTCGACGAAAAGCACTACGTCCCGCAGGCGTGGCAGGTTTTGCGCAACGGTGGTTACGAGGACAACTACGGCTACGAGCTGGTCGTCCACCCTCCGCTGGCCAAACAGCTGATCGCCATGGGCGAGTGGATGTTCGGCTACAACGGCTGGGGCTGGCGGTTCAGCGCCGCGATCGCCGGCACGATCATCATCCTGCTCATCATCCGTATCGCCCGTCGCCTGACGCGCTCCACCCTGCTCGGCGCGATCGCCGGGATCCTGGCGATCTGCGACGGCGTTCTGCACCTGTCGTCCCGCATGGGAATGCTCGACATCTTCTTGGCGATCTTTGTCGTCGCCGCGTTCGCCTGCCTGTTGCGCGACCGCGACCAGGTTCGCGAACGGCTCGCGACAGCCGTCCGCGAAAGCTGGGCGGACGAATCTCCCTACGGCCCGCGGCTTGGTTTCCGCTGGTGGCGCTTCGCGGCCGGCGTCATGGTCGGGCTGTCGTTCGCGATCAAGTGGAACGGCCTCTACTACATGGCCGCCTTCGGGCTGCTGTGCGTCGCCTTCGACGTCACCGCGCGCCGCGCGGCCGGCGTGGAACATCCGTGGCTCGGCACCCTGATCCGGGACGTCCTGCCCGCGCTCTGGGCGATCGTCGCGATCCCGATCGTGATCTATCTCAGCAGCTACTGGGCCTGGTTCGCCAGCGAAACCGCGACCGACCGGAACTACGTCGTCATCAAGAACATCGACCCGGGGATGTGGGGTTTCTTCCCCCCGGCGATGCGTTCGCTCGGCGACTACATGATGAACGTGCTGCACTTCCACGAATCACTGGTGACGCCGAAGAACGACCCGCATCCGTGGGAGTCGAAACCGTGGACGTGGCCGATGGGCCTGCGGCCGATGCTCTATTACTACGAGGGCTCCACCACCGGCTGCGGCGAATCGACCTGCGTGAGCGCCACTATGCTGATCGGTACCCCGGCGATGTGGTGGCTGGCGCTGCCGATGCTCGGCTGGGGCCTGTGGCGGTCGATCTTCCGTGCCGACTGGCGCTACGCCGCCGTGCTCGTCGCGTACTTCGCCGGCCTGCTGCCGTGGTTCATGAACATCGACCGGCAGATGTACTTCTTCTACGCCACCCCCATGGCGCCGTTCCTGATCCTCGGGCTGACGCTGGTGCTGGGGCAGATCCTCGGCAGCGCACGTCGTGGTTTCGAGCGAAGAGGCACCGGTCTGCTCGTCGTCGCCTTGTACGTCGGCCTGGTGGTGGCGAACTTCGCGTGGCTGTGGCCGATCCTCAACGGCGATCCGATCACCAACGAGCACTGGCAAGCCGAAATGTGGC
The DNA here is from genome assembly GCF_036008905.1 of Amycolatopsis sp. GTDB lineage: Bacteria > Actinomycetota > Actinomycetes > Mycobacteriales > Pseudonocardiaceae > Amycolatopsis. The sequence goes on from NZ_DASYMU010000052.1 coordinate 79,503, forward strand.
TTCCGTCCTGGCGTTAGCCGAAATCCGGCGACGCCCGATCTCCCCGTAGCGAAATTCTGGCCACGGCTCAGGTCCCGTAGCGGAAATCCGTCTACGGGTAGTTCACGACCGGCCGGGTCAGCGGGACTGGCGTGGCACGATTCGGGTAACCGGGCCGTCGGCGGACTTCCCTGCCCGCGCCAGCCAGCCCTCTACCTCGCGACGCACCGCGTTCAGCGTCGGGCGACGGCGTGGTTCCGAATCCAGCGACGCGATCAGGATGCGCGCGTGCGCACTCCGCCGCGGCAGGTACGAAACCGGCTCGGAGCGAGCGGCGGCCATCAGCGCGGCCATCGGCGTCTCACGGGTTCCGCGCGGTGGCTGACCGGACAGCGCGTAGCTGATGGTCGCGGCGAGCTGCCAGGCGTCGGACGCCGGGCTGGCCGGTGCGCCCATCGCCGTCTCCGGCGCGACGAAGTCCGGCGTACCGATCATCATCCCGGTCGCGGTGAGCTTCGAATCGCCTTGACTGCGGGCGATCCCGAAGTCGATCAGATGCGCCAAACCGTTGGGGTCGACGATCACGTTCGACGGCTTGACGTCCCGGTGCAGGACGCCCTTCTCATGGGCCGCCGCGAGCGCACCCGACATGGTGGCCCACAGGCGACCTGCAGCGACGTCGTCGAGCATGCCCTGGTTGTCGACGATTTCCGCCAACGCCTTGCCCTGCAGATATTCCATGACCAGCGCGAGGCCGTCGGGCTCCTCGACCAGGTCGTACACCCGGACACAGTTCGGGTGATTGACCGCGGCGAGCGCCCTCGCCTCACGTTGCATTCGTTCTTCGGTGTCGCGATCCGGCTTGTGCGCGATCTTGAGCGCGACCGTGCGGTTCAGCTGGGTGTCCACGGCCTCCCAGACCGTGCCGAACCCACCGGCCCCGAGCTGCTTGACGCGGCGATAGCGGCTGCTGCCCGCACTTCTCGACCCCGGAGGTGCCGGTATCGGCCCGGGAGCGGCCGCCAGCTGGTTGGCAGGCTCAGCAGCGGGCGCAAGAGACGTCGGCGCGTACTGCTTCGACGGCGGAGGGGGCGGCGGAAGAGGCGGCCGTGGCTTGGGCTGCACCTGGGAAGGCGGCGGGGGCGGCGGCCGGTACGGCTCGGGTTCCGGCTTGTCCGGCCGGTTGATGACCGACCACGGCGGCGGCCCGACCAGGACCACCGGGATGATCCCGAGCACGCTGAACGGCAGGAAGCCGAGCCACAGGTGCACGGCGGTGTTGGCCTCGACCGGCGCCATGCACACGAAGAGCAGGACGAAGGGGATCCAGATGAAACGTGACGGCCACTTCGGGCCCCGGCGGAACGCGGTGCGTGCCTGGATCATCACGAAGAGCAGCGAAGCCGCCGGCAGAACGAGCAGCGCGATCAGGTAGTAGCCGTACTCCAGGCCCTGGCCCGACGGGTAGAACAGCGTCTCGTAGACGTTCTGGCCCTGGCCGAGGTAGTCCGACTGGACGCCGAGGCAGTAGTCCTTGCTGAAGGTCGCGACCTCCGCCGCGGAAAGGCCCGACGACTCACCCGCCTTGACCGCGCGATACGTCTCCGAAACGCCGGTCGTCAGCAGCCACGGGAACACCAGCACGAACAACACGCCGATAAAGCCGAAGATCGTGAGTGTCGTCGCGTCGTAGCGATTGCCGGTGCCCTTGCGAACGATCGCGACGATGACCGATGCCGCGATCGGCGACAGCGCGATCAGTGCACCTGCCGTGCTCGTCGCCAGCACCCAGTCGCCCGGGCAGAAGCCCGGCCCGAACAGAGTGTGCGCGAAGGACAACAGCGAGCTCGCGAATCCGCCCACTCGCCGCTCCCCTCAATCTCGTTGGTGCCGACCGTTTCTTTGCCGGTTCAGCTTATGACGCACGGGAGGGTCGCACGGTTGCCGGGTCAGATGCCCGGCTGCCATACCACCATCTTGAGCCCGTCCGCCCGGACCCGCCACGTCTCTCGACGGAATCGCAGCACGACCAGCGCGAGCAGCCCACTGCTGAGCACCGCCGCGGCTCCCGCGAGCAACGGACTTCCCGCCAGCGCCGCGATCGCCACCGAGACCAATCCACCGACGACCGCGGCCGTGGCGAGCGCCGCCGCCGTGCCCTGCGGGTGCCAGATCCATCGGCTTCCGGAGCGGACCTCATCGAGCAACTCACTCGCGGCACCCACGAGCTGAGGGTCGTCGACACCCAGCTGCCGTTGTGATCAACAACGACGTCACCATCAACGGCAGCCAGAACACCGTCGTGCAAGGCGGCCAGAACCGCGGAGCGATTTCCGCCAGCGCACGGACCGCGGCGGGATCGACGCGAAAGGTGTCCGCGCTCCTCGCCGAGCTGCGCACGAAGGTTGCGGCTACAGACGTCGACAAACGTGCGGTGATCGACGACAACCTCGACGAAGACATCCGGAAGGCACAGGGATCCGGAGATCGCGGACGACGTTCCCGCGGCCGTCACGCTCAGCAGGTGGGAGAAGGTCAAGAGCCTGTGGGGCAGGCTTTCGCAGTTCACCGAGATGGTGACGAAGATCTCCGAGCACGTCCAGCGGATGTTCGGCGGAAACTGAACCGGCGGCCTCGCGAGTCGCGCCCATCCGGGTGATGATGGGGGCGACCGGCTTGATGACGAGGAGGCCCCTCGATGGGCGAGTACGACAAGCAGTTCCGCCGCAGCCTGGACGACCCTGAGGGGTTCTGGCTCGAGGCGGCGGAAGCGATCGACTGGACCCGCGCACCGACGCGTGCGCTGGATTCGGCCGGCGCACCGCTCTATCGCTGGTTTCCCGACGGAGAGCTGAACACGTCGTACAACGCGCTGGACCGCCATGTCGAGGCCGGCAACGGCGAGCGCACCGCGCTGATCTGGGATTCGCCGGTCACGGGCGGCGTCCGCCGCTACACCTACACCGAACTTCGCGATGAAGTCGCCATTTTTGCCGGGGCGCTGGCGTCGCTGGGTGTCGCCAAGGGCGACCGGGTACTCATCTACATGCCGATGGTGCCCGAAGCGGTGATAGCCATGCTCGCGAGTGCGCGGCTCGGCGCGGTGCATTCGGTGGTTTTCGGCGGTTTCGCACCAAAAGAACTCGCGGCCAGGATCTCTGACGCCAAGCCGAAGGTCATCGTCGCCGCGTCCTGCGGGATAGAGCCGACGCGGATCGTCGAATACAAGCCGATCATCGACGCCGCGATCGAGGCAGCGGACCACCGCCCGGACAAGGTCGTCGTCCTGCAGCGGAACGCGGCGCAGGCCGAGCTCGGTGCTGCCGACGTCGACTGGGACGAGCTCGTCAAGGACGCGTCACCCGTCGGGCCGGTGCCCGTCGCGGCGACCGATCCGCTCTACGTGCTCTACACGTCGGGCACCACCGGCAAGCCCAAGGGCGTCGTGCGCGACACCGGTGGTCACGCCGTCGCGCTGGCTTGGTCGATGGGCGCGATCTACGACATCGGCCCAGGCGACGTCTGGTGGACGGCATCCGACGTCGGATGGGTCGTCGGACACTCCTACATCGTCTACGCGCCGTTGCTGGTCGGGGCGACGACTTTGCTCTACGAAGGCAAGCCCGTCGGAACGCCCGACGCCGGCGCGTTTTGGCGCGTTATCGCCGACCATGGCGTGAAAGCCCTGTTCACCGCGCCGACCGCGCTCCGGGCGATCAAGAAAGTCGACCCGGACGCGAGCGAGTTGGCCAACTACGACCTGTCGAAGTTCGGCACGCTGTTCATGGCCGGTGAACGGCTGGACCCGGAAACCTACAGCTGGGCGCACGAAAAACTGGGTACGCCGGTGATCGACCACTGGTGGCAGACCGAGACCGGTTGGCCGATTTCGGCGAATCTCCGCGGCCTGGAGCCGATGCCGGTGAAGCCTGGTTCGTCCACAAAACCGGTGCCCGGCTGGGACGTGCGCGTTTTGGACCAGTCCGGCGAAGAGCTGCCCGCGGGCCAAGAAGGCGCGATTACGCTCAAACTCCCGCTCCCGCCCGGGTCGCTCCCGACGCTGTGGGGCGACGACGACCGGTACGTCGAGGCCTACCTGTCGCGCTATGACGGCTACTACCTGACCGGGGATTCGGGCTATCTCGACGAAGACGGCTATCTGTTCGTGATGGGCCGGACCGACGACGTGATCAACGTGGCTGGCCATCGCCTGTCCACCGGCTCGATCGAGGCTGTGCTGGCCTCGCACCCAGCCGTCGCGGAGTGCGCGGTGATCGGCGTCAAGGATCAGCTGAAGGGACAGCTGCCTCGCGGGCTGGTCGTGCTCAAGTCGGGCGTGACCGTCGACGAGAGAACCCTGCGTGAGGAACTCGTCGCACTGGTCCGGCGAGACATCGGCCCGGTGGCCGCGTTCCGCGACGTGTCCGTCGTGGACGCGCTGCCCAAGACCCGGTCGGGCAAGATCCTGCGCAAGACCATGCGAGGGATCGCGGACGGCCGGGACGAGGCCGTTCCGTCGACCATCGAGGACGCCGGCGTGCTGGACAAGCTGCGCTCGGTCCTGCGGCCGGGAGGCTGACTGGTACGGACCACCATCCGTTCGGACGTTGTGCGCACGACCGCATTGGTCTATACCTTTAAGGACTTCTTCTAGTCCTCATCGGAGGTACTCCCGTGCGGAAGCGCTTGTCCAAAACCGGCATGCTGAGTGCGACTGTGCTGAGTCTCGCGACACTCGGCCTGCCCGCGCTGGCCAACCCAGCGGCGGCCGACACGGCTTCCCATCAGCCGTCAGCGGAACGTTCCGTTACCGACGTGGTGCCCGTGCCTGTCGAAGCCAAGGCGAACGCCAACTCGAACTTCCGGCTCTCGCCGCTCACCGTGATCAGCACGCAGCCAGGGTCGGCCGCTGCGAAACAGGTGGGCGACTACCTGGCGGGCCAGCTCCGCCCGGCGACCGGCTATCCGCTGCCCGTCATCGCGTGGAACAACCTGCCGCTGCCGTCGATCTCCCTCGAACTCCGCGGCGCCGACAAGCGCGTCGGCACTGAGGGCTACCAGCTCGACGTCACCAAGACCGGTGTGAAGATTCGCGCGAACACCGCGGACGGCTTGTTCTCCGGCGTACAGACACTGCGCCAACTGCTTCCGGCATCGATCGACGCCAAGACCGTGCAGCATCAGACGTGGACCATTACCGGCGGCAGCGTCCTCGACTACCCGCGCTTCGGCTACCGCGGCGCGATGCTCGACGTGGCTCGCCACTTCTTCACCCCGGACCAGGTCAAGACCTACATCGACCAGATCGCGCAGTACAAGATCAACACGCTGCACCTGCACCTGGCCGACGACCAAGGCTGGCGGATCGAGATCAAGAGCTGGCCGAAACTGGCGACCTTCGGCGGCAAGACCGCCGTCGGGGGCGGCAAGGGCGGCTACTACACCCAGGAGCAGTACAAGGATCTGGTGAAGTACGCGACCTCGCGGCACATCACGGTCGTCCCCGAGATCGACATGCCGGGGCACACCAACGCCGCGCAGGCGTCCTACGCGGAACTCAACTGCGACGGTGTGGCCGTGCCTGTTCGTACGGACACCGAGGTCGGCTACAGCTCGCTCTGCATCGACAAGCCGATCACGTACACGTTCATCGACGATGTCGTCCGTGAGCTGTCGGCGCTGACACCGGGCAAGTACATCAACATCGGCGGCGACGAAGCCCACGCCACGACTCCGGAGGACTACCAGACCTTCGAACAGAAGGTTTTCCCGATCGTCGCGAAGTACGGCAAACTCGTGACCGGCTGGCACGAGTTCGCCAAGGCGAACCCGCCGACCAGCGCGATCCCGCAGTACTGGGACACGACCGACGCGAGCCCGGACGTGGCCGCCGCGGCGGCGCGTGGCAACAAGATCCTGATGTCGCCGGCCAACAAGGCGTACCTGGACATGAAGTACAACCCAGAGAGCCCGCTCGGGCAGGACTGGGCTGCCCTCATCGAAGTAAAGGACGCCTACGACTGGGATCCGGGCACCTTCATCCAAGGTGTCAGTGAGAGCCAGGTCGCCGGGGTCGAGGCTCCGCTCTGGTCGGAGACCCTGGTGACCAGCGACAACATCGAGTACATGGCCTTCCCGCGGCTTCCCGGGATCGCCGAACTCGGCTGGTCGGCAAAGGCGTCCCACAACTGGGAGACCTACCGGGTGAGGCTCGCCAAGCAGAGCCCGCGATGGTCCGCGCAGGGCATCGATTTCTACCGCTCGCCCCAGGTCGACTGGAAGTAACCAAGCTAGGTCGCGGGCGGTGCGCTAACCGCCGTCGCCCGCGACCTGTTCAGCATGCACTCGCTGAGGGCATGATTTCGAAACGCAGTTGGGCCACCTCGATCCCCGAGTCGAGGTGGCCCAACTGTTTCGCGGGTAGGGGCGTCTTTAGGGGGCAATCTGCGGGTTCCCGCACACTTCACCTGCTATACAGATGTACATGAAGTGATCGTGGACGAAATGAGGCCACCATGGGCTACCGCCGATTCGTCGCGCTGGGCGACAGTTGCACCGAGGGTCTCGACGACCCACATCCCGAAAACGGTCAGTACCGGGGATGGGCGGATTTCGTCGCCGGGCGCCTGGCGCTGGATGAGCCGGATTTCCGCTACGCGAACCTTGGCGTGCGCGGAAAGCGCCTCGACCAGATCACCGCGGAACAGATGTCGGCCGCGGCAAGGCTCGCCCCCGACGTCCTCGCGTTGTTCGGTGGCGGAAACGACGTGATGCACCGGCACTGGAATTCCCCGACTGTCGCCCTCCGAGCAGATGCCGCAATACGCGCCGCCACCTCGATCGCACCGACCGTCGTGGTTTTCACCCTCAGCGACGTCGCGCGCCGCATGCCGCTCGGAGAACGGATGCGCCCCCGGATCGACGCCCTGAACAACGCGATCCGCGAAGCAGCCGTCAGCTACGGCGCACTACTGGTCGACCTCTGGCACGAACAAGCCGTCACAGACTCCCGCTACTTCGGGTCGGACAGGCTGCACCTGTCCGAACTGGGTCACCGCAGACTCGCCGCCTACACACTGGGAAAACTCGGCCTCTCGTTCCCGTCATCCTGGCTCGACCCGCTGCCTGGCGCAGCGGGCTCGCCCAGCTTCAGAAGCAACACAACCTGGCTATGCAAGCAGATCCTTCCCTTCTTCGGCCGCCGGATCCGCTATCGGATCACCGGCACCGAGCCAGGCGACGGACGTCTGCCCCGACGCCCACAGCTGTTGCCGCTATTGGCTGTCGAGCATTGAGCGCTCGGATCGACCAGAGCTCACCCGCGTGAGATCACCTGCGGCAAGCGACGAAGACCTTGCGCGGCAAGTTTCGCGGCTGAAACAGCCACGACCAAAACCGCGACCAATGCAACGAGACTCAAGCCCGTGGGTGCAGATTCGAAGAACAGCAAAGTGACACGATGCAAGGTGAAGGCGAGCACTGCAAGTAACGCGAGAGCCAAGAACCTGGCGGACGATCGCAACGCGGGAACGACCAGATAAGTCATCGCCACCAACACAATCGCCAAACAGCAAAGTCCCGGGTCAGTCCAGGAGGAGCAGCTGATCCGGTGGCGTCAAAACCGCGAGCACCGGAAGCGGATTCGCGACAACCCCGACGCCAACAGCGATCAACCACGGCTGGTGCGAGACCGCTGGGGCGTCCCGGTGAAACGCGACAACCCACAGCAATCCGGCGAGATTTCCCAAAATCGGCAACGGATCCGCCGGACTCACTCCGCCAGGCACCGGAAGCCACGGAATGCTCCCCGCATCCCAGAACTACAACTCGACACTCGCCGTCGCCAGCAACGCGTTCACGAGCAGCCCTACCAGCGCGACGATCCGCACAGCCGCACCCCACGCGAAGTACCTCGCAGACGATGCCCCGCCTCCGAGCCGCAACCGGACTGCCAGCGCAACGACACTGACGACTTCCGCCCAGCTCGGTTTACCGAATTCGGCTACGTACTCGGCGTCTTCGACGGCGTCGGTCGCCATGCTTTCGAGAAACGTCGCGACCATCTCGTCGGCCCATTTTCCCGATAGCCGGCGGGAGCACGCGAAGAAGCGATCTGTGCCGCTGCTCAAGCTCGGTCATCCCACACCCCCATGTCGAGCCGGACGCCAGGTCCGAAGCCGGTCCGACGCCGCACGCGCATTCGCCGTCTGACGCTCGACTTCCGCGGCGAGCGCGATGCCACCGGAGTCGGTCAAGCGGTAGTACCGACGCAAGCGGCCCTGCTCGACCTCCTCCCGGTCCAACTCGACCAAGCCGTCCCCGACCAGCCGGTCCAGGACGCCGTAGAGCGTGCCCACCTTGAGTTGCACCCGCCCTTCGGAGAGCTCGGCGGCCTCACCCAAGATCCCGTAACCATGCCGGGGTGCCCCCACCAACGCCGTCAACGTGAAGAAGGCCTGTTCGGTCATCGTCCGCGAAGCCATGCGCTCAATATATCGGAAGCCGATATATCTTGGTTAACAATCAAGAAGTAGACAGCGTCTACCCAGGTTTGATAGACAGTGTCTACAAGATGAACGAACGGTGAAAGAGACCTGAATGAGCTACCAACGATTCGTCGCCCTCGGCGACAGTTGCACAGAAGGTCTCGACGATCCGCACCCCAGCGGGGGCCAGTACCGCGGCTGGGCAGATTTCGTCGCCGGTCGCCTGGCCCTGGATGACCCCACGTTCCGATACGCCAACCTCGGCGTCCGCGGCCGACGTCTCGACCAGATCGTCGCCGAGCAGATGCCCACCGCGGCCGAACTGAACCCGGATCTCATCGCGCTCTTCGGCGGCGGCAACGACGTGATGTCCCGCGGCTGGAACCCCCGTGCCGTGGCCGGCCGGGTCGAAAACGCCATCCGCATGGCCACAGAACTCGCCCCGACCGTCGTTGTCTTCACCCTCAGCGACATCTCACACCGGATGCCGATGGGCTGGCGAATGCGCCCCCGCCTCGAAGCCCTCAACAACGCCATCCGCGAAGCCGCCATCAGCCACCGGGCGCTTCTCGTGGACCTTTGGCCGGACCAAGCAGCCAAGGACTCCCGCTACTTCGGTTCCGACAGACTCCACCTCTCCGAATCCGGCCACCGCAAGCTGGCCGCACACGTACTCAGCAGCCTCGGTGTGTCCTTCGACCAGTCCTGGCTGCACCCATTGCCCGGCACGCCGAGCCGGGCAGGCTGGCGTGCCGACGCACGATGGCTCTGCCAGGAAGTGCTCCCGGTCGCCGTCACCAGAACACGCAACCGCCTCATCGGACGCTCACCCGGCGACGGCTGCCTCCCGAAGCGCCCCGAACTGCTTCCGGTACGAGTGGACGAAGTTGACGCATGGGCCCGCGGCACCGCCTGATCACCACCGCGACCGCACTGCTCAGCGAAGAGGGCGTGCAAGCGGTGACACTCCGAGGGATCGCCAAAGCCGCGGGTGTCTCGCATGGCGCACCACTGCGCCATTTCACCTGCCGCGCCGAACTACTCTCGGCCGTCGCCACCGTCGGCTTCACCAATTTGCTCGAACGCGGCGAAAACCTGCCTGAATCCACGCCCCGCGACCGACTCGTCGCCGCCTGCCGGGGATACATCGACTTCGCACTGGCCAACCCGGCAATGTTCGAGCTGATGTTCCGGCACGACCTGATCGATCCCCAGAATCCAGGCCTGTCCAGCAAGAGCAGCGCAGTGTTCGAACTGTTCGCCAAGCTGGTCGGCGAAGTCCAAGGCGAAGGCTGGCATCCTGACACGGATTCTCGGCTGATTGCCGCCTCCCTCTGGGCTTCACTACACGGATTGGCCGGGCTTTGGCTGTGGGGTGGACTATCCAGTGCGTCCTTCACACCTACGGTCGACATTCCTCTCGCCGTGACACTGGACGCCTATCTGGGGGCGTGAGTAATGCCGCGCAGCCCTGCACCTCAACCACTGCTGGACTTCCTCTCTGCCCGCCTCGATCTGCGCAGCCAGCCCAATCCGAATCCTCCCTGACGCGGTCTTTTCCGCCGCGAGGCAGCTGAAGAAAATGGTTCCGTCGCCGGCGGCGGTTCAGCCCCAGACTCAACATCGCCTATCAGCAATCCGATCGCGACATCCGCCCGCAACTCGTCCAAAGTCCGCGACCGCATTTCGCCTCGAAACTCACGTGCCAAACGGTCAACACGCTCGAAGGCGGCATTCACCCTTCCCACGGAGGCATTGGTGATCGACAACGAAGCTGTCCCTATCCGGTGGTAGGTCACCGCGATCCGTCGCGACCTGTCTCGCTTGCGTGTACGTCGCTCGGGCCCGCCAGGATCGACCTTTCGTGCCACATACGCCGCAGCCTTCTGCACCTGAGTGGCGTCTTTGCCTGGCAAACGCTTCTCCAGAGCCTCATCCACCTTCCGGGCATCATCGTCCGAAAGGCTCGCCGTCGCGCCACACACCTTCGCCGCCCGCTCCAGGTCCAGTTCCCCGGCCTCCATCAATACCAGCGTCCTGGGCAACCGGGACGTCAACGCCTCGGCGTCGACGATGCTTCTGCGCGCATCGTCCGCCGACAAAGACAGCTCCGCCGCGACTTCACCCACGACCACATCCGAATCTGCTCTTTGCTCACTCAACTCGGCGACAGTCCTCACCAGCAATGCCTGAAGCTTCTCAATCTCAGCCTTCACCTCCCGGATGACTCCCAGCAAGCCTGGCGGCTGAAGATTTTTCAGTAATTTCGGATCCGATCTCAGCTTCCGAAGGTCGACATCTGGCGGGATCCTTGACTTTTTCCCAAGATCCTTCGAATCAACGCCCCCGACAGCCGACTTGCCAACGAATGAACCATTTGAATTAGACACCGGACGACCATAAGGATCACCACCGACAAAAATTGCACAGCTCGCCCGCCACTTGCAAAAATCCTTGCCCTTGGCGAATATTCGCCATTTACCGAAGTAAGCAAATCCAGTCAAGGGTCATTTGCAGCGCAGGCAGATTTCCTCTGATAAATCCGCGCGAACGGTCCTTTCGCACGGTTCCGGCCACTCGAACTTCGCAACGACCGGGCGTGGACGCCAAACCTGGACACGAAGGTTGAATCCGAAGCTCGATGGGAGTCGGCAACTTACGGCAGCCGGACAAGCACTCACAGCCGGACTTCGCCCCGGCGAAGAAGGTGGACCATCAGGCTCCCCACCCAGGTCGGGTCACCCTCTTCGCCGAGGTCCAGGGAATGGGTAACCATTCACCCGGAACGCTAGCCGTCGACGCGTACCAGCGATACCAACCGTAGTGGTAAACCTACGCGGTATGTCGTCCCGAGCTTCTCCAACCAGCGCTGCAGAGGATTGGGATTCACCCGCGACAGCGGTAGCGTCTCAGCGTGTCTGCGATCATCGCGCGGCTCCGCCACACGCTCGACTCGCGGCCGCACTTCACCGACGTTCTCCTGGCCGTGGGCGCGACCGTCCTTCAACTGCTGGGAACGGCGCCTCACAACGGGAACTTCGGTCAGCCGACAGATGCGGCGGCGTACGGGCTCGCCATCCTCGGCGCCGCACCGCTCCTTCTCCGGCGCAGGTTTCCACTCAGCACCCTTACCTTGATCACCTTGTCGATGGGCGCGTTCTATGCCATGGGTTACCGAGGCATTCTCGGGCAGCCCGCCGCACTGATCGCGCTGTACACGGTATGCGTCCGGCATCCGCTTCCGACAGCGCTCACCGCGGCCGGGGCGTCGTTGGTGACCTTCGACATCAGTGTGCTCATCGGACGGTCCGAGTCACCGATCGGCGACATGGTGATCGCGCTTGTCCAAACGACAGCGGCCGTCGTCATCGGACGGTCCGCTGGAAGCCGCTCGCAACGACTCGCCGAAGCGGCGGAGAAAGCCGACCGGATCGAACGAGAGGTCCAACTGGAAGCGGAACAAGCCGTGGCCGAGGAACGGCTGCTGATCGCCCGAGAACTGCACGACGTCGTATCGCATCACCTTTCGGTGATTTCGGTGCAGGCGAACCTTGCCCGCTACGTACTCGACTCCACTCCGGAAACCACCCGCAGCGCGCTGGACACGATCGCCGGTACCACGACCGAAGCTCTCGACGAACTACGCCGGCTGCTGCGTGTGCTCCGCCCGCCCCGTTACGAGCCTGATGAGGAGACCGAACCCGGCGTCTATCGGCCGCAGCCGGGACTATCGGACCTCTCTGCGCTGGCTTCGACGATTCGGGACGCCGGTGTCCCGGTCGAACTGCTTGTTTCCGGCACAGCTCGGCAATTGCCTCCAGGGCAACAGCTTTGCGCGTACCGAGTAGCCCAGGAAGCGCTGACCAACGTGCTCAAGCACGCCGGCACCACGACCGCCGAACTCTGCCTGATCTACCACAAGGAAAACCTCACCTTGCGGGTCACGGATTTCGGCGAACGCGTCACCGCGCCGAATCCGGCTGGCCACGGCCTGATCGGCATGCGCGAACGAGCCGAAATGTACGGTGGCGTGATCGAGATCGGGCGACGGCCGGGAGTGGGGTTCGAAATCATCCTGACACTGCCCTATCCGCATGCCGGACACCTTGTCTCGGCGAACGAGCCGGAAGAGGTCGGGGAGCGAACCGAGTGATCAGCGTATTGGTGGTGGACGACCAGGACCTGGTCCGTGCCGGTTTCGTCGCGTTGCTCGGTTTCGTGCCGGGGATCCACGTCGCCGGTGAGGCCGCGAACGGCGTGGATGCGGTCCAAAAAGCACTCGAACTGCGGCCTGACGTCATCTTGATGGACATCCGGTTGCCGGAATTAGACGGCATCAGGGCGACCGAACGGATTCTGGCCGAGTCCGGACCGGACAAACCGAGCGTGCTGATGCTGACAGTGTTCGATCTCGACGAATACGTCTACACCGCGTTGCGGGCAGGGGCGTCTGGTTTCCTTCTCAAAGACAGCCCGACAGCCATGCTGATCGAAGGCATCCAAGCCGTAGCTCGTGGAGACATGCTGTTCGGTCCGACCATCACGCGTCGGCTCGTCGAGGCGTTCACACACTCACCTCCGGAGCAGGCGGACCCCTCGCCGGAACTGGCCTGCTTGACTGACCGAGAACTCCAGGTGCTCCGGCTGGTCGCGAAAGGGAACGGCAACGCCCACATCGCGACCGAACTCAGAGTCAGCGAAGCGACCGTGAAAACCCACCTGAACCGGGTGATGAGCAAGCTCCGCATCTCCAGCCGGGCACAAGCCGTCGTGATCGCTTATGAAACCGGCTTGGTCCGGCCGCGCGGCTGACAGCAACCCGTGCCGTGAAGCCAGCCTCCCAGCTCAATACGCTTTTCTTCCCACCAATGAGTGCAGTTCACGGCGGCCCCTCCGCTTGAAAGCGACACCCCGACGACCAGATTTTTCCCGACGAACACGCCCCCGATCTACCCTCACCCGAACACGTGTGCGAATAATGTCAGACCCACCGAGTAGGAACAAGGTCACCAAATTCTGGATAGTTAGGGAGACCATGCTCGACCACGACGCTTTGCTGGCGAGAGTGCGCAAGCTGCTCGCGAAAGCCGAAGATCCGGCCGTCACGGAGGCCGAAGCCGAGTCCTACAACACCAAGGCCGCGCAGCTGATCGCCCGTTACGGCATCGACCGGGCGATGCTCGCCGCGGCCGGCACCAGCGCCGACGAGATCACCACGATCAAGATCTCGCTCGACAATCCGTACAGCCGGGACAAGGCGGGGCTGCTGACCAATATCGCGCATCCGCTGCGCTGCCGTGCTCTCCTGCACCGCTGGGGGCAGACGGTGACCGCGGTGACGGTCTTCGGTTTCCGCTCGGATCTCGAGCGGGTCGAGCTGTTGTTCACCAGTCTGTTGCTCCAAGCGACAACGCAGCTGACACGCGTCCGGCCGGTCAACGCCTTCCGGGGTGAGTCGCTCGCCGCGTACCGGAGAACTTGGCTGCACGGATTCGCCGGAGCCGTCCACGTACGGCTCCAAAAGAGCGAAGCAAACGCCACTCAAGAGCACAGTGCCTCCCAGACAGGCGGGCAATCAGCGGAACTGGTTCTCCGCGACAGGAACGCCTTGGTCAAGGACGCTTACGACGACCAGTTCGGCAACCTTCAGACGGCACCGCCACGCCGTCTGTCCGGCAGTGGGTACCTCGACGGTCACGTCGCGGGTGAGCGAGCCAACCTGGGGACCACCGGCCTCCGCGGAGGGCGAGCTGCCATCCCGGCTCGCTGAGCCGGCCAGCGTTTACGCGCACATGAGCCGTCGATTCGTCGCCTGGCGCGGCTTCGAACGGCAGCGAATGCATCGGGCAGGTCAAGACCGCTGCGTTCGGCCAGCACTCCCTTGGCCTGTTCGGTGATCACCCGGCTGGTCACCGGGCCTTGGAGCTGTTCGGCGAGCATGTCGCGGTCACGGATCGGACGTTTCCGCAGCGGTCCGCCAAACCCACAAAGCCGCTCCGAGCGTTTTCTCACGATCCTCTGGAAGGGCGGTTATTTTTCCTCCTTGTCGAACCGCAGACGACGGGTCACGACGTCTCGGGCCACTTCGGCGAGCGACGGTCCGTGGACGAACGCATGGGCACGCAATCTGGCCAAGGCGTTCTCGGCACTGACGTCCAGTTGGGCGATGATCATCCCGATCGCCTGGTACACCTCAGTTCGATACAGCGGCGCACCGGTGAGCCAGTCACGCGGAGCGGCCACCGTTTTCGCCTTGCCCCGGTCCGGTGTCGCGGCTGACAACAGTCCCAGCAACGCCCAGAAAGCCGCATCGGCAACACACAGTGCAGTTCCCATGTCCGAGGTGGGCAAGACGCCGGGTTCGACGTGGTAGAGCGCCAGCACACCGACGCCGGTAGTACCCGCATGCAGCGGGAACACATACATCCCACGGGCGGGGGTTCGGCGGGCGGCCACAGCGAACATCGGCCAGCGGGAGTCGCTGATATCGGCGAGATCGGTGACCTGCACCGGCCGGCACCGGGTGGACGCCTCGACACTCGGCCCTTCGCCGAGCCTGAACTGCAACTCGTCGAGTTCGCCGGCAACGTGATCCGTCGCGAAAACGGGTTCCTGGCGTTCGTCTCCGGCCACGAGCGAAATCGCGGCGCCGGTCACGGGGAGTTCGTCGACGCAAACCGCGATAGATCCGCTGCGGTGCCGCACCACCCTCGCTCACGATGGCGACCAAGGTGTCGGTCAATTCACGGAGGCCGGTCATGGACCACCTCAGGCAGGCTCGCGGACAGCGAGCCGACGGGGACCAGATCGGCCACACCGACCCTTTACGGTCCGGTAGGACAGTCAGGGTACGCGCGATTCGTACACCTGGCGGAGCCTTTCACCACGGCTTGGCCTTGCCAGTCTCAGAACGGTTTCGAGTGACGCAGCGCACGGGTGGAGCCCCGGCAGCGTTGCTAAGTTGGTGCCTGTCAGCCTCGGACCCCGGCATGACGGATCGGTGGCACCTGGCCGCCGCCTGGCTACGAGGGGTTCACCGTGGGTGTCCGGATCAGTTTTCCAGCAGCGGGAAGAGCGACTTCCGGTGCTGGCGCTCATCGATCACCCGGCTTTCTCCCCGCGCTCCGAACCACACGCACTGTCAGGTCCTTACTGCTGCTTCAGATGTCCGCTTGTTCCAATCCTCGGCGGCTGGTCGCCAGCACGACCGGAGCGTCCGTCGTACGCGCGCATTTGGCTGCTCGTGGCAGCTGGGTTGGGTACGAGTAGCTCCCAGTTCGCGATTCCGTCATCCGATCGTCAGGTCGGCTGCCTTGCACGACGGCCTAAGCGATGACACGCTGAAGAATCATCGCGGGCCTTCTCGAGCGGTTCGCTTCGAAAGTTCGCAACGCCCCGGACCCCGGCGAAACTTCCGCACGGGCAGGAGCTCCGGGATGCATTCTTCTAATCGTTCACCACTGCAAGGCGTGGCCACAGCACCTCAACGAGCAGGTAGCGACTTCGCGGAGCTCTGCCGCACGATCACCGGAGCAGGGCTGCTGGACCGCAGGCGTGGCTACTACGTGGCGAAAATCTTGCTAAACCTGCTCGCTCTGGCCGGTACTTGCGTGGCCTTCGTGTACATCGGCAATTCGTGGTGGCAGCTGTTCACCGCCGCGTTCCTGGCGCTCATGTTCACCCAGCTGTCGTTCATCGGCCACGACGCCGGGCACAAGCAGATTTTCCAGACCCGGCGCGCCAACGACCTGGTCGGCTATGCCCACGCCGGGTTGGTCGGAATCAGCTATGGCTGGTGGGTGAACAAGCACAGCAGCCATCACGCCAACCCCAACCACGAGGACAAAGACCCTGATCTCGACATCCCCGCGCTGGCGTTCTCGCTTCGCCAAACCGGTACCAAACAGGGGCTCCTGCGGTGGATGGCCAAGCACCAGGCCTTCCTGTTCTTCCCCCTCCTGCTGCTGGAAGGGATGAACCTCCACTTCGCCAGCGCCGAGGCCGTTTGGCGCAACCAGCTGAAGTCACGCTGGTTGGAAGCCGGCCTGTTCGTAGTGCATGTCGCGGTCTACCTCACCGCGGTCTTCCTCGTTCTATCCCCCGGCACGGCGGTGGTGTTCATCGTTGTCCACCAGGGTCTTTGGGGCGTTTACATGGGTTGTTCCTTCGCGCCGAACCACAAGGGCATGCCTACCCTTTCCGACGGGCACGACCTGGACTTCCTCCGCAAGCAGGTGCTCACGTCTCGCGACGTGCGAGGCGGGCCCTGGGTGGATTTCGCGCTCGGCGGGCTCAACTACCAGATCGAACACCACCTGTTTCCGAGCATGCCGCGGCCGAACCTGCGTCACGCGCAGCAGCTGGTACACACGTTCTGCTCGGAACGTGCAATTACCTACAGTCAATGCAGGCTGTTGAGCTCGTACGCACATGTCCTGCGGCATCTGCACGCTGTCGGAGCGCCGCTCCGTGCGACGACACCTGGTTGACCAGAATTCGGCAACCACTTTTCCCGCCTGGCTCGAAAAATTCCAGGCAAACGCATTTTGGAGATTTTCCGACATGACCCGAAAATACTACGCAAGCGGCCTGTTTTTCGGCCCATGGCGCACCGTTGACCGAGGCCACTGTGCCCCAAACACGACCAGTCCGAGTATCATGGCTAAAACCGAGACCATTTTGCGCGCCGGCATTTTCGCCGGTGCCGAGGTCGCGCGCCCGAGACACGATCCGAGTACAACAAAATATGCTGGAGAGGGCACCATGACCGCCTCCGAACTGCCCACGTCGGCAACGTCCACAGTGGACGTAATAGTCGAAGACGCCGAGCGTTGCTCCACTTGCCGCCACCCGGCGGCGGACCACGACACCCTGAGCGCCCGTTACTGCGCCGCGACGATGTCGGGCGGCCTCACCCGCGGCTGCATCTGCAAATAATCACGCCGCTGTAGCCACCCCATAACGATGCGGAATCACCCTCCCCGTCGGTACGCATCCCGACGCCGGCGGCCGTAACACCAGGTAGCCGAAAAGCGACGTCTGACTGGATTCCAGTTTTCCGGAACGACGGCGGGAGGGGACTTGAGCAGCATCGCGGATCTCGAAAAATGCGCGAGCGGGCACCTTCGCGCATACATGGATCCTGGTGGGGCGTTCGCGTTCAATACCTACGACAGGCTTTACAACTCAACGGGCGTGCTGACACCGTTGGATTGCTTCGCGCCCAACCTGCTGAGCCTGAGCTTGCGGAACATCCACGTGATCCCGCTGTTCCAAGAGGGCAACAGTGCGCCCGCGGCGCTACTCGCCGCGATGCAGCGGGTCCTCGACAAGACGACCCTCGATGGGCCCAGTTTCGTGGATCTGGCCACGTTGGACGAAGAACCGCTACGGCTGATCCGTGACGCGAACTTCTGTACCGACTCGGTGAGGCAGTGGACCGCGGTCACCGTTTCCAAGGTGCTGCACCGCCTGCGCCCTCGCCTGGTCCCCGTCTACGACTCACTGGTCCGCCGCTTCTACGGCGTGTCGAACAACCCGTTCAGCTTCTACCGGACGCTCCATGCCGACATGAGGTCCAACCGTGGCCTCTTGGACGATCTCACCGCAGGCAAGTTCACTCCGGACAATCGCCCGTTATCGGACCTGCGCGCCTTGGACATAGTCATCTGGCACCACCAAAAATACCCGTGTCCGTAGTCAACCGATGAGGTGAAAGACGCCACCCCAACGGAATCACCACATCGAGACAACAAGGCGAACCCGAAGCCTCAACGCGGGGTCGGACACCAACCGCACCGTGGGGGGTCTGGGGCACGGCCCCCAGGAAACAACGCGGAACACAACAAAGGCCCGTGCCCTACCCAGGCACGGGCCTTCAAATATGTGGAGCTGAGGGGAATCGAACCCCTGACCTTCTCGATGCGAACGAGACGCGCTACCAACTGTGCTACAGCCCCTTGTGAAGCTCGCAAAGCATATCAGCCGCTTTGCGGGCGTCCGGAGAGGGGGTTACTCCCCGGACGCCCGGCGGAATGATCGTGTTCCCGGCTCGTCGAGCTCGTGGAACGCCGGGTCCTCGTCGTCCAGATCGACGACCACGGCGTGGCGTCGCAGCCGCGAAGTCGGGGACGGTTTGCGCTCGACGACCTCTCGCCGTGGCGCTGCCGACACGACTTCGACGTCGTCCATGTGATCGTCAACGTCCATCTCGCGGCCCGAAGCGCGACTGCGGGTGGCGTTGTACCGAGCGAGCCTGCGCTGGCGGATTTCTTCCTCGATACGCACCTGGCGCCGCAGGTACGCGAGGTAGCCGACGAGGATGACGTCGGCCGCTCCGTTGCCCCACCACACCAGCGGCATGACGAAGCCGGCTACGGCCGCTGTCGCCACGACGAGCAGCAGCAGGAGCACCACGACCCGCTGACGGAAGGAGTACTTCGCCCGCGCGGCCATCTCCGCCGCTTCGGGGTCGTATCCGCCTCGACCTGGCCGGTACCTGCGGCCCGAATCGGCCCGCGGGCTGACCCGCCGTGAAGGCTGCGGCAACGGGTCTGGCTCGATTTCCTCGTCTTCGAGGTCGTCCTCCAGCTCCAGCTCGCCCTCCAGCTCTGCAAGGTCGTCTTCGACTGATGGCTCCGCATTCTCGAACTGGGCACCGCCGGACATGGAAAACTCCTCCCGCGCCTCATTGCGTGTGCTCCCGCTCCGCACCACCCTGGCCGCCATCGCAGAGTCCGCAGTCCTGGCGACCTGCTGACGCTTACGAGCGACCATGGGCACGAGAACGACGAGCCATGCCGCCGCCAGCGCGACGATGATCAACGAACTGGGCATCTCCCGTCACCTCCCCCGATCCACCTACTGTCGTCACGCTAGTCACAGGAGTAACAGAACGGGCGGAGGCACGCCGACCTAGATCAAGGAATTGGGTCACTGGATTAGGTGAATCCAATGCCATGTGGTAACGCGGCCACGTCGCCTGGTGCGTTGTCAGCGCTCTACGCGCTCCGCCTTGCCAGTGCCGATCAAGCGGGCTACCAGGCCCGTTGGGAACTCTTCGGACGTAGTCGCGAAGCAAAGATGATCACGCCAGCCACCCGCGACATCGAGATAGCGCCTGAACAGGCCCTCTTCGCGAAACCCCGCCTTGGTCAGGACACGGATGCTCGCGGCGTTCTCCGGTCGGACTGTCGCTTCGATCCGGTGCATTCCGGACGAAAGAAACGCGTGGTCCACGACCAGCGCCACCGCGGCCGTCGCGACCCCGCCACCGACGATCTCGGAGGACACCCAATAGCCGACCCAGGCCGAGCGAAGCGACGCCCGAATGATGTTACCCACAGTGATCTGTCCCGCGAACCGTCCGTCGACGGTGATCGTGAATGGCAGGCACTGCCCACGCCTCGCCAAAGAGCGCAGAGCAGCCCATTGAGACGGCCACGACCACATCGCGTTCCGGTCCGTCCAGGATCCCGGCGCCGTCGGCTCCCACTTTTCCAGATGCGCACGGTCACGAACGCGGATGCGGCTCCACTCGCCGCCGTCCCGCAACCGCACCGGGCGCAGCTCGACGATCCCCGCTTCGACACGGATCGGCCCGAGCCGCGCCGGCCAGCCCGGATGACGGCTTTCCACCTGGTAAGGCGCACCCTGCGCCGGATTGCTCATCCTCTTCCCGCTACGCGCGCTGAGCCAGGAACGTCACCTTCACCTGTTCGCCCGCCGACACCTCGGTGAGGTCTTCGTCGACGTTGACCAGGCAGTTCGCCTCGGCCAGGGACGCGAGCAAGTGCGCACCCGACGTGCCCAGTGGCTGGACGAGATACTCGCCGTTGCCTTCGTCGCGCAAAAGCTGGCCACGCAGGAATCCCTTGCGCCCCTTCGTGGAGGTGACAGGCGACAGCAGCCGCGCGCTGACCACCCGGCGATGCGGGTTGCGGGTGCCGCGGGCCGCGCGGATCAGCGGGCGGACCAGTACCTCGAACACCACGAGAGCGCTCATTGGGTTGCCGGGGATCAGGAAGGTCGGCACCGAATCCGGGCCCAGCCTGCCGAACCCCTGGACCGAACCGGGATGCATGGCGATGCGGGTCATGTCGATCCGGCCGAGGTCGGACAGCGCGGCATGCACCTCGTCGCCAGCACCTCCGCCGGCGCCACCGGCGACCACCACGATCTCCGACATCAGCAGCCGTCCTTCGACGACCTCGCGCAAACGCTTCGGGTCACTCGACACGATCCCGACCCGGCTGACCTCAGCTCCGGCATCACGAGCGGCCGCCGCGAGCGCGTACGAGTTCACGTCGTAGACCTGGCCGACGGACGGCGTGCGGTCGATGTCCACCAGTTCGTCACCGACCGAAACAATCGAGACCCGGGGCCGCGGGTAGACCAGCACCTTCGCCCGGCCGACCGCGGCGAGCAGGCCGACCTGCGCGGAACCGATCGTGTCGCCCTTGCGGACGGCGATGTCACCGATCTGCACGTCTTCACCGGCGCGGCGCACATAACCGGCCGAAGGCACCGACCGATGGACGGTCACCTTCGCCTGGTGACCATCGGTGTACGCGGTCGGCACGACGGCGTCGGCAAGGGTCGGGAGCGGCGCGCCGGTGTCGACGCGGACTGCCTGGCCGGGTTGCAGCCGCCGGGGTTGCCTGGATCCGGCGGCGATCTCGCCGACCACCGGTAGCTGTACCGGCTCCTGCCCCGCGGTCTTCACGTCGACGCTCCGGACCGCGTAGCCGTCCACCGCCGCCTGGTCGAATCCGGGCAACGCGTGCTCGGCCACGACTTCCTCGGCGCAGAGCAGTCCCTGCGCTTCGGAGATCGCCACCCGGACCGGCCGTGGCCGGACGGCGGCGTCCAGGGTGAGCGAGATCTGTTCGTCGACGGAACGGAACTCCGCCGTGGACTCGGTCTCGGCTGCGTCGCCGATGGGCTCTGTCATGGCTTGGTGGTTCCGATCCGCTCTGTCAACCAATCCCGCAAGGACGGCCCGTACTCGGGGTGCTCGAGCGCGAAGTCGACCGCGGCGCGGATGTACCCGCCGGGGTTGCCGAGATCGTGTCTGCCGCCGCGGTGCACCACGATGTGGACTGGGTGTCCTTCGGAGATGAGCAGTGCCACGGCGTCAGTCAACTGCAGTTCACCGCCAGATCCGGGAGTGATGCGGCGCAGCGCGTCGAAGATCGCCCGATCGAGCAGATAGCGGCCGGCCGCGGCGTACGTCGACGGGGCATCCTCGGGTGCGGGCTTCTCCACCATGCCGTGCACACGTTTGACATCCGGGTCGTCGGTATCGGACACGTCGAACACGCCGTAAGGCGAAATCTGTGCCTTCGGGATGTCGAACGCGCAGAGCACGCTGCCACCGTGTGCTTCGCGGACTTCGGACATTCGGCTCAGCACGCCGGCGGGGAGTACCAGGTCGTCCGGGAGCAGGACGGCGACGGCTTCGTCTTCGTCGGTCAGGTTCGGTTCCGCCTGCGCCACCGCGTGACCGAGTCCCAGCGCTTCCTTCTGGATCGCGACCTCAACGGCCAGCAGCCCAGGGCCACGGCGGACCTTCTCGAGCAGCTCTGTCTTGCCCTTGCGCTCGAGGGTTTCTTCGAGCTCGGGTTGCGGCTGGAAGTAATTGACCACGGATTCCTTGCCCGGCGAGGTGATGATCACCAGGCGTTCGGCCCCTGCCTGCGCCGCCTCGCTCGCCACCAGCTCGATCCCCGGTGTGTCCACTACCGGAAGCAATTCCTTGGGCACGGCTTTGGTGGTCGGCAGGAACCGGGTGCCCAAGCCTGCGGCCGGCACGATAGCGGTTCGAAACGTCTTCTTGGTTGCGGCGCCCGTCATGGGCGCAAAGCCTAACCTGGTGTGGTGCATGGGTCAGGCAATGAGCTGTCGAGCAAGGCGGAGTGGCGCGCGTGGCTGAGTGCCGAGCGTGCCTCCACAACACCGGAACAGCGGGCCGAGGAGGCGCTGAAGCTGGCTGAAGCGGCTTCAGGGCTACCACGAGGCGTTGTGTGCGGATACGTCCCTTTCGGAGACGAACCAGGTTCTCTCGCCTTGCTCGACGCCCTCCGCGCGCGGGGGTCCCGGGTGCTGCTTCCGGTGATCGCACCCGTGGCGGGACCGCTCGACTGGGCTGAGTACACCGGCCCGGAAACACTGATCCCAGGACGGCTGCGCGGGATACTCGAACCGAGCGGCGCCCGGCTGGGCGTGACCGCGGTGAAGGGTGCCGACCTGGTGTTGCTGCCCGCCCTCGCGGTGGATCATGGTGGTGTGCGGCTGGGCCGCGGTGCGGGCCACTACGATCGGTCGCTGGTCTTCGCTTCGCCGGGCACCGAACTGGTGGCCGTCGTACGAGACTCCGAATTCGTCGACCAGCTCCCCGTCCAATCTCACGACGTCCCGATGACCGGGGCCCTGACCCCAGGCCAGGGCCTGGTTCGCCTGCCGGTGTGAGCAAGCAGGGTTTGCGTTGAGGGAATGCCGTCAAGCACAATTGGGTTAGCACTCTTGAGGCTCGAGTGCCAACGCGCGAAGGAGTAGCTGTGCCCACCTACCAATACGCCTGCAAGGAATGCGATCACCGCTTCGAGGCGGTCCAGTCGTTTTCCGACGCGAGCCTGACCGTGTGCCCGGTGTGCTCAGGTCCGTTGCGCAAGCTTTTCGGTTCGGTGGGCGTGATCTTCAAGGGCAGCGGGTTCTATCGGAACGACGCGCGCTCCGACGCCAAGTCGTCGAGCACGGTCGCCGCCGGCTCCGGTGACACTCCGGCCGCGAGTTCGTCCACGAGCGAGTCGAAGAGCTCGTCCGACACGAAAAAGCCCGAGGCCAAGAAGGCGGAATCGAGCTCCAGCGCTTCGAGCGCAGCCTCTTCGTCCTCCTCGACGAGCACCACCAAGGCTGCCAGTACGGCGTCCTGACAAGCGAGTTATCCACAGTTCCCCAGTTGTCCACAGGCTGGGGAACTGTCGCTTTTGCTGTCGCCCGAGCTTGCCTAACGTCGGTCGGAGTGGGGCCGAAGCGCCCCGCCTGAGCGAAACGTGGGGGACGCGATGGGCATACCGGCATTTTCCTTGTCTTCCTTGCCGGCCGGACGCCGATTCCGTGGCCGGCCGAGCTTCCTGATTCGCCGAGTGCTGGCGATAGCTCTTCTGCTGACCGCCGGCGTGCTGGCTGTACGGCCGGTGAAGGCCGAGAGCAGCCCCAGCGGTCCCGCGGTGGTCTCGGCACGCGATATCGCTGCCGGAAGCGTCCTGAGCCCGGCTGACGTCCGTCTGGTCCAGGTTCCGGACTCGCTGCGCCCGGCGGGAGCGCTGAGCACGCTTGAGGCCACGGAAGGCCGGTTGCTGGCCGGGGCGGCACGCTCAGGCGAGCCGATCACCGACGCGCGACTCGTGAACCCGCCCGCGAATATCCCCGGCTCAGGTGATTCGGGAAAGTCGATCGTCCCGGTCCGGCTCTCCGAATCCGCCGTCGCGAGCTTGCTCCACCCCGGTGAGCGGGTGGATGTCGTGACAGCGTCCAGCGACGGCGGACGACAAGTGCTGGCCAGCATGGCTGTGGTGGTGACTGTCGTCCCTGATGAGACCGGGTCCGGATACGGCACGGCGGCGAAGGACGGCCCGCTGGTACTTCTCGAACTCCCGGCCGACAGCGCGACACAAGTGGCCGCCATGTCGCTGGAGCGGGCGGTGGCCGTTACCCTCCGCTAACCCAGTCCCCTGTTTTCCTGAGGAGTATCGGTGTTCAAGGGTTTCAAGGACTTCCTGTTGCGCGGCAACGTGGTCGAACTCGCTGTCGCCGTGGTCATCGGCGCCGCGTTCACGTCGATCGTCACTGCGTTCACGACCGGCCTGATCAAGCCGCTGATCAACGCCATCGGTGGATCGGACGCCGCGAAGGGGCTGGGATTCAACATCCTCGGCTCCAACGACGCGACGTTCATGGACGTCGGCGGGGTGATCAACGCGGGGATCAACTTCGTGATCGTCGCCGCGATCGTCTACTTCGCCTTCGTCCTGCCGGTGAAGCACATCCAGGAGCGCCGCAAGCGTGGCGAAGAGGCTGGTCCGTCCGAGCCGACCGACGTGGAGCTGCTGATCGAAATCCGTGACCTGCTGAGCCGGCAGAGCACCAAGGACTAGCGGTCGTGGTGGGGCGGCCGGTTCTCCAGGTACCACGAATCGTCGCTCGAAGACGACGTCTGCTGGTCCCGCTCGTCGGCAGTGGTTTCGGGCAAAACGTCGCCGAACACCTCGTCGAACCGGCGCCGGTCCGGTTCGGCCTTACGTTCTTCAGCCATGCCCCATGGTCTCACTAACCGGTTTCGAGATGTCGGCAGAGGGCCGAGTCCTCTGCCGACATCCGGAGCGGCTCATGCCCCTTCGAGGCCGGAAATCTGCTCGATGACGTGAGGCACAAGCGCCGAAAGCGTCGCCATGCCGTCGCGGACGGCCGCGCGGGAACCGGCCAGGTTGACCACCAGCGTGCTGCCGGAGATCCCGACCAGGCCGCGCGAGATGCCCGCGTCCACGGCACCGGCGGCGAGACCGGACGCCCGCAGTGCTTCGCCGATCCCGGGGATCGGCCTGTCGAGCACACCTGTCGTGGCGTCGGGAGTGTTGTCGCGAGGCGACACTCCGGTACCGCCGACGGTGATCACCAGATCCGCGCCACCGATCACCGCGGTGTTGAGTGCGTTGCGGATCGCCGCGGTGTCCGAAGACACCACCACGACGCCGTCCACGATGAAGCCTGCTTCCTCGAGCAGCTCCGTGACCAAAGGCCCAGCGGTGTCGTCGTGCTCACCGTGTGCGACACGGTCGTCCACGATCACCACGAGGGCCCGCCCAAGGCGCTGTGCGCTCCGTTCCATGGCACCCACCGTAGTCGGTTCGTGCCCGGCGCGGATCTTGACTCGGCCGACGAGTTCTGACGATTCCATGACGTGCTGCCGCTACGCCCGGCGAAGGGGTCTTGGCGGGCCTAGCGTCACCTGCGTGCGAGTGCTTGTAACCGGAGGAGCCGGGTTCATCGGTTCCCACATAGCCGACCTGTTGGCCGATTCCGGCGACGAAGTCGTAGTGCTGGACAACCTGTTGTCCAGCGCCCACGGCTCCTCCGTGCCGCCTGACTACACCTCGAGACATCGTTTCCTGCGTGGTGACGTAGCCGATATCGAACTAATCGGTGACCTGCTCCGTGACGTCGACGCGGTTTGCCACCAATCGGCTGTCGTCGGGCACGGCATCGATCCGTCCGACGCGCCGTCGTACGCGCTGCACAACGACTACGCCACCGCGGTGCTGCTGGCGGGAATGCATGCCGCCGGAATCAGGAAACTGGTGATGGCCTCGTCGATGGTCGTCTACGGCGAAGGTCGTTACAAATGCGCCCGGCACGGCGTGGTTCCGCCGGCGCCACGGCGCCAATCCGATTTGGCGGCAAATCGCTACGAGCCGACGTGTGGCGATTGTGGCGAGGAACTCGCGTGGCAGCTCGTTCCCGAAGACGCGCCCCTACAGCCTCGTAGCACTTATGCCGCCACGAAACTCGCCCAAGAACATCTGGCAGGCGCGTGGGCTCGGCAGACCGGTGGCACGGTTTGGGCGATGCGGTACCACAACGTGTACGGGCCGCGGATGCCGCAAAACACGCCGTACGCCGGAGTGGCTTCCCTGTTCCGCTCGTCGCTGCTTCGTGGCGAAGCGCCGACTGTGCTGGAAGACGGTCGGCAGCATCGCGACTTCGTCCACGTCCATGATGTCGCGAGGGCGAACGTCCTCGCCCTGCGCGCACAGGGAACACCAGGCGAACTGACTCCGCTGAACATCTGCTCCGGCCAGCCGCACACGGTCGGCGAACTGGCGGTGGAATTGGCGCGTGCGTGCGACGGACCGGCGCCGCGAATTGTCGGCGGCGCGCGGGCCGCCGACGTTCGTCATGTCGTCGCAGATCCAGCGCGCGCTGAACGTCTGCTCGGCTTCAAAGCGGAGACCGGTTTCGCCGAGGGGATCACCGCTTTCGCCACAGCCAAACTTCGCGCCCCTGTCGACCAGGGAATCTAGACAGCGTTTTCACCACAGGCCTCGGCGATCGCCGCCGTGTCCCAGTAGAACGGGCGGACTTCCGCGATACGCCCTGCCGAATGGTGATCGTCTGCAAGATCGGGAAGTCGAGTTCGAGGCCGGTGGCGCGAGCGCGTACGTGGACCTGGGTCAACAACACGAGCGGACTCTCGGTGGCGAGAAAGGTCTGTTCCTTCATCTCGAAGGATTCCCATGTCCGGCTCATCGCCAGGAAAAACCGCTCCAGACCGCTATGCCGGTGCCATTCACCGCCATATGGCAACGCCTTGGCCTGGTACAAAACGACGTCGGGCGCGAAGAAGGGAGCAATTAGCCCAAATTCGGCTACGCCCGGCCCTCCAGCGGCCAGATACCGCGCCTCTGCGGCGTACATTCCTTCCAGAACAGCCTTCGGTGTTGTCGTCATGACACCACAGCCTGACGATCTTGGACGCGCTCCGCCGGCGATAATCAGACAGCGACCTCGGGAACCGTCAGAGCACGGCGAGCGGGAGCCGGACTTCGAAACGACAGCCGGGGCCGTGGTTGTGCACGCCGATGCGGCCGCTGTGCGCTTCCACCAAGCCCTTGGCGATCGCCAAACCGAGGCCACCGCCGCTGGTGTTGCCGGACCGTTCCGGGGTACGCGCCTGTGTACCACGGAAGGCGACGTCGAAAACTCGCCCGATTTCGTCCTCGGGGATGCCTCCACAGGAGTCGTCCACCGAAATCAATGCGTCACCGTCGGAGATGCCGATCTGTACCGCGACCGTGCCGTCCGGCGGGGTGTGGCGAATCGCGTTGGAAACCAGGTTTCGCATGATTCGCGCCAATTCGGGGTCGCTTCCGGAGACGATCGGCCACGCGTCCGCGTTCGCCAGGACCTTGACGCCTTTCTGTTCCGCGACCGGGGTCTGGGCCGCCAGCGCGTCGCTGACGACGTCACGCAGCGGCACTGCCGACATGGTCAACTGCAGCGCGCCGGCGGTGATACGAGAAAGCTCGAAGAGGTCACCGACCATCGCCGACAGCCGAGTGGTTTCGCCGCTGATCCGCTGGGCGTAGTCGGCGACTTCCTGCCGTTCCGAAACGACGCCATCGGCGAGGGCTTCGGCCATCGCCCGGATGCCCGCGAGCGGGCTCCGCAGGTCGTGGCTGATCCACGCGACGAGTTCACGTCGTGACGCCTCGGCGGCACGTTCACGTTCACGCGCTTCCCGTTCCCAGACACTTCGGCGCCCGATGAACCGTCCGAGGACGAGTGCGGCCGGCACGGTGATCAGCGCGACGAGCACACAGACGAACAGCATCGTCGTGAGCGCGGGGGTGAACATGAATCCGCTGACGCCGAGCACCCCGACCAGCGTCGCGAGCACCGGGATGAGCACGAGCACGGTCATCGTGCTGGCCAGTGAGCCCTTACGCAGCAGGTACAGGGCAGCACCGCCGAGCAGCGCCACCGGCAACGCGAACATCAGCACCACCGGCAGGATGTGCCAGACGTGCGTGAGCATGTCGCCGAACGGTTCACCAGGATCGATCACGACTGCCCCAAGTCATAGCGGTATCCGACGCCCCAGACCGTGGTCACCCGGACGGGCTTCGCGGGGTCGTATTCGATCTTTTCCCGCAACCGTCGCACGTGAACGGTCACGGTGGACTGGTCGCCGAAGTCCCATCCCCACACCTTCTCCAGCAGCTCGGCTCGCGAAAACGCGGTGCCGGGATGCGCGAGGAAGTACGCGAGCAGGTCGAACTCACGGGTGGTCAGCGGAAGTTCGGCGTTGTTCAACGTCGCCTGGCGTGCGCCCATCTGCAGCCGGAGATTGCCGTCGTGCAATTCCGCTGGCGCCGCCTGCTGCCGCGGCATCCGCGCGCGGCGCAGAACGGACGAAACCCGCAGCGTCAGTTCCTTGGGGCTGAACGGTTTGGTGACGTAGTCGTCCGCGCCGAGTTCGAGGCCGGCGATCCGGTTCTCTTCTTCGCCGAGCGCGGTGAGCATCACGATGGGCACCTGGCTGACCTGGCGCAAGCGCTTGCACACTTCGAGGCCGTTGATTCCGGGCATCATCACGTCGAGCACGACGAGATCCGCCGGGTGCAGCGCGAACCGCCGCAGCCCATCGGCACCGTCCCCGGCGACGTCGACGGTGAACCCGGCGACCTCGAGATACCGCCGGACCACGTCACGAACGGTCTCGTCGTCGTCGACCACCAGCACACGGCCTGCTTGCTCGTTCACGTTTCCGTCCCTACCAGATCGTCAGCACAAGATGGTTCACCAAAAGCGCCGTCGCTGCCTGTGCGGCCAGCCACCAACGGCGGCCACCGGCGGGGAGTAGCGACGTCGCCGGAAGCAGCCACACCGCGAACGGTAGCCAAATCCGCTCCACCTCGGCCTTGGACAGTCCGGAAAGGTCCGCGAACACGATGATGAGAAGTGCGGCGAGGACGATCAGGAGCACTGGATCACTCAGCAGGGCACGACGCGGTCTCACCAGGAACGACTCGGCGACCGTTCGCCGAATTCCGGCGATCACGGCCGGTCCGACCGCGATCGCCAAGGCCGCCAAGTCCGCCCACACCCAGTAGGAGTACGGCCGGTCGCTCGCGATTCCTTGGTAATAGCGCTCCACGACCAGGTGGTAGCCGTCAAGCCACCAAAAACCTGATAGTGCGAAAACGCCCACGACGGCCAATGCACCCAGCGCGGCGAGTGCCGCTACTAGCCATTGGCGACCAAGGAGACAAACCGCCAGAACGAGCACGCCAAGTAGTACGAGTCCGTAAGACAGGAAAATGCCGAATCCGAGCAACACGCCTGCCAGTGAGGCGAGCGTTGCCGAAAAACCGCGACGAGCTGTCCGGCCGGCCAGAGCCAGAATCGCGATGGCTGTCGCGGTGACTCCGGCGAACAAGCCGTCAGCGGAGGCTCCGATCCAGATCACCCCCGGCGTCAGCACCGCGAACGGAACTGTCGCGCGGGCCGCGTCAGGGCGGCCCAGCAGGGACAGTGTCGCCGGAACAGCGACGGCGATCAGGCACCCGACCACGACACAAGCCGTCGCTGCCCAAGCTCCACCGCCGAGCCCGATCCGATCGAGCCAGACGAACACGAGAGTGGCGCCTGGCGGATGCCCGGAAACATGGGTCACCCACGAATTCGGCTGGAAATCCAGGATTCGTGAAGAGAATTCACGAAGCATGAGTGGGATATCGGTGATTCCGGGGACTTCGTGCAGGTACTCGTGGTTGGTGGTGAGACGCTCGGTGAAGCCGCGGTTCCAGCCGTCGACCATGGCCAGCGCGAACGTCCAGCACACGGAAGCCACATAGCCCAGAGCCAGCAACCGGCGCCACGGCAACCGCGCGGCGAGCGCTGGGCCCCAGGCGATCACCGCGATAGCGATTACCACAGCGAAGAGCGAACCGGGCCCGATATGCGGAAGCCAATCGCCGAACAGTGGTGGCGCGAACGCGTAAATGACCACTCCGGAACCGGGGCGGTTGAAGTACAGGCCGAGTCCCACCGCCGCACCGACCAGCACCAGTGCCACCGCGACGGCGATGAGATCACCACGATGCTCGCGTAGGCCAGAAGTACGCTCGGAGCTGGGCGGCTCAATGAGCCGGGTACCAGGAATCGACTCGCTCATCACTGGCACCATAACCCCGGTCGACGTCGTCCGACAGCGGGGAAAGCGAGCCGTCAGGACTCGGTAATAACTCGTCCGATGTCAGGATTCGGTAAGCATCACAAGGCTTTCACGCAGTCCATGTTGGACCTAGCGTTCGTTGGCGTGATGGACCATTCCGTAGATGTCGTGCTCCCCTGCCTCGACGAAGCAGGCGCCCTTCCCGGTGTACTCGATTCCTTACCGCCCGGCTACCGCGCGATCGTGGTGGACAACGGCTCCATTGACGGCTCGCCCGAAATCGCCGCTCGACTCGGTGCGAAAGTGCTTCACGAAAGCAGACGCGGTTACGGCGCCGCCGTGCACACCGGCTTGGAAGGGGCGACTACCGACATCGTGTGTTTCTGCGACGCAGACGGCTCGCTTGATCTCGCCGAATTGCCGAAATTAGTCGAAATTCTGCTCACGACCGACGTCGACCTGGTGGTCGGCCGGCGTGTGCCGACGAGCGCCGGAGTTTGGCCTTGGCATGCGAAGGCGGGGAATCTGCTGCTGTCGTCGTTGTTAAGGCGACGTGGTTTGCCGGTTCGCGACATCGCGCCGATGCGGGCTGCCCGCGGTGACGCGCTGCTCGGTCTCGGGATCACCGATCGAGCGTTCGGCTATCCGCTGGAGTTGCTGGTCAAGGCACAACGCGCCGGCTGGCGGGTGCATGAACTCGACGTCGCTTACGGAGAACGTGCCAAAGGTACGAAGTCGAAGGTGTCCGGCTCGGTGCGAGGCACATTGCGCGCGATTCGCGACATGGGCCGGGTGCTGGCGAAATGAATCACGCCTTTTGTCTCCTCGTCGTGGCGAAAGCACCTGTTCCCGGATTCGCGAAAACTCGGCTATGCCCGCCCGCGACCGCACAGCAAGCCGCGGAAATCGCCGCCTCCGCGCTACTCGACACGCTTGAAGCGGTGTTCTCGACTCCTGGTGCGATCCCCTTGGTCGCGATGACCGGTGACCTGTCCGAAGCGGCGAGGAGCGAGGAGATCTTCCGTGCGCTCCGCTCGGCCACGGTTTTCGCCCAGCGTGGCTGGGATTTCGCCACGAGGCTCGCGAACGCCCACGCCGACGCGAACGCACTGCACACCG
This sequence comes from Amycolatopsis sp., assembly GCF_036008905.1. Classification (GTDB taxonomy): domain Bacteria; phylum Actinomycetota; class Actinomycetes; order Mycobacteriales; family Pseudonocardiaceae; genus Amycolatopsis. Next base: position 110,823 of record NZ_DASYMU010000052.1, read on the forward strand.
GTCTGCCGGTCGTGCAGATCGGCATGGACACCCCGCAGGTCACCGCGGAGATCCTCACGGCCGCCGCGGAACCGTTGCTGCACGGCGGCCGCGAAGCCGTGCTCGGTCCCGCCGAGGACGGCGGCTGGTGGGCGCTCGGATTGCGCGATCCGCGCCAGGCGGTGGTGCTCGGCGAAGTCCCGATGTCGCAGGACGACACCGGGGAACGAACAGTGCGGGCGCTGACCGCGAGCGGCCTGAAAGTCGAGCCGATCGTCGCGCTATCCGATGTGGACACGATGTTCGACGCCCAGCGCGTGGCGAAATTACGTCCAAACGGCAGGTTCGCCACGGCTGTCGCCGCGGTGCGTGGCAGGGGCGCCGCGGCATGACCATTTCGCTGAATATCGGCAACGAGTTCGACACCGGCCTGCTCGGTCGACGTTGCTCGCTCGAGCTGGCGAACGGCAAACTTGTCGAATTACCGGTCGACCGCTGGACCGAAGATTCGTGCGACGGCGACGAATTGCTGCTCGCGGCTTGCCAAGGTCCGACGCTGGATATCGGCTGTGGTCCCGGCAGGCTCGCGGCGGCGCTCGGCGAACGCGGAGTCGCTTCTCTCGGCGTCGACAGCTCGAGAACGGCCGTGGACCTCACGCGGCGACGTGGTGCGGTCGCGCTGCACCGCAACGTTTTCGATCGCCTTCCCGGTGAAGGACGCTGGCGGCATGTCCTCCTGGCGGACGGCAACATCGGGATCGGCGGTGATCCCGTAGCGCTTTTACGGCGAATCACCGAACTACTCGGGGCCGGCGGCAGCGCGGTGGTCGAACTCGACCCACCCGGCAGCGGATTGCGTCACGAGCGCGTCCGGCTCCTCTCACACGACGTCGAGGAACAGCCAGAAGGTTCGTGGTTCACCTGGGCCTGGGTCGGGGTGGACGCCATCGCCGATCTCGCGGCTCAAGCAGCGATGTGTGTCGAATGGACGGCGGGCCGGGGACATCGCTGGTTCGCGGAGCTGAGGCGATCATGAAACAACTTCCCATTCCGAAGGAAAGCACCTTCACCAGCGCCGCACATTCGGAGCGGGTGACTTCGCGTATCGGCATGGCGCTCGCCGTCACCTTCACGACCTGCTTCATCACCGGGCTGATCAGTCATCTGATCCAGCACCCGCCGACGTGGTTCTTCTGGCCCAGCCGCCCGGCCGGCTTCTATCGGGTCACGCAAGGCCTGCACGTCATCTCGGGGATCGCGTCGATTCCCTTGCTGCTGGCCAAATTGTGGAGCGTCTTCCCGAAACTCTTCGGCAGGCCACTGGTCCGTTCGCTCCCACACGCGCTGGAGCGGTTGTCCATCCTCGTTCTTTCCGCCTCCGCCTTTTTCGAACTGTCCACCGGGCTGCTGAACATCGCGCAGAACTATCCGTGGAATTTCTACTTTCCAGCGGTGCACTACGCGGTCGCCTGGATCGCCATCGGCTCCATCGCGGTCCATGTCGCGGTCAAGATCCCGGTGCTGAGACGAGCGTTGGCCAAAGCGGGAGACACTGAACCGGAAACTTCCAGCGGTCTGTCCCGGCGGGGTTTCCTGCGCACGACGTGGCTGGCTTCCGGAGTAGCTGTGGTCGCGACAGCGGGAGCGACCGTCCCCTGGCTACGCGATGTTTCCGGGCTGGCGTGGCGAACGGATCGCGGTTCACAGGGCGTTCCCGTCAACCGCACCGCGGCCGGTGCCGGAGTCATCCCGGACGCACAGAGCCCGGACTGGCGCCTCGAAGTGACCACTCCGTCCGGTGGCCGTTCGTTCTCACTCGCCGAGTTGAACGCGTTGCCCCAGACCACGGCCGAGTTGCCGATCGCCTGTGTCGAGGGCTGGAGCCAATCCGCGACCTGGACCGGCGTCTCCTTTCCCGAACTGCTCCGGGCCTCGGGTGCCCAACCGGGTGCGCAGGTCACGGTGACTTCGCTGGAAAAGGTCGGCCTGTACGCCACCAGTGTCCTGCCCGGCGAGCACACCGCAGACGACATCACTCTGCTCGCGTTGAAGCTCAACGGTGAAGTGCTCGACTTGGATCACGGGTTCCCGTGCCGGGTCATCGCGCCGAACCGGCCGGGCGTGTTGCAGACCAAATGGGTCACCAAGCTGGAGGCGGCGTGAGAATCCTGCGCGTGGCACTTTTCCTGCCGGGCATCGCGGCGCTGGTCTGGGGCGTGATGCTGTTCGCGGACTTCGCGTTTCCGCTCCGGCCGGACAGCTTTTTCACCCTCGGCTGGCTGCTGGGAGGTCCGCTGGTGCATGACGGGCTGATCGCGCCGGTGGTCGGGATCGTCGGGCTGCTCCTGACCCGCCTGGCGCCACCCGCGTGGAAAACGCCCGTGGTCATCGGCACAGTGCTCAGCGCGGTTCTCGCGATCCTCTCGATTCCGTTGCTGTGGCGTACCTACGGTGCTCCGCCGCCTCCCGGTCCGCACAAGGACGCGGGCACCGGGCTCCTGGTCTCACTGGCCGTCGTGTGGGCAGCGGTATTGCTCGCGGGTGGCACGCGGTTCGTAGTCAAAAAACAGAAAAACCGCGCGTGACCGGAAGGTGACGCCGGTCACGCGCGGTCTGGTGCCGGCCCGAAAGGGGGAACGAGCCGGAGTTGGTCTCGGCCGCGCAATGCGGCCGAGCGTCTTGGGAAACGATCAGTTCGGCTGAACCGGCTGACCACCGAGGGTGGCCTCGACGACCCTCGAATCACCGAGGGTGAGCATGACCTTCTCGTTCGGCGCCCGGGTGCGGATGGCGGCGACGAGCGCGTCGGCGTTGTCGATCGACCTGTCGTCGATCTTGGTGACGACGTCACCCGACTTCAGGCCGGCTTTCTCCGCCGGGCTGCCCGGCGTGATGTCACCGAGCTGGGCGCCACCGTTGGGAGCGTCCGTGACCTGCGCGCCGATGAACGTCTGCACCGCCTGGCCGGTCTTGATGATGTCGTCCGCGGTGCGGCGGGCCTGGTCGATCGGGATGGCGAAGCCGATACCGACGTTGCCGCCCTGGGACGCCTGCTGTCCTGAACCCGACTGCGGGCTGTAGATCGCCGAGTTGATGCCGATGACCTGACCCGAGGTGTTCGACAGCGGGCCACCGGAGTTGCCCGGGTTGATCGCGGCGTCGGTCTGCACGGCGTCCATCACCGTCGCCTGGTCACCGTTGCTGCCACCGGCCCGGACCGGGCGGTGCAGCGAGCTGACGATGCCCGAAGTCACCGTGCCGGCGAGCTCGAACGGCGAGCCGACGGCCACCACGCCCTGGCCGACCCGCAGGTCGTCGGATCGGCCGAGCTCGACCGGCGTCAAGCCGCTCATGCCGTCGACCTTGACCACCGCGATGTCCGTCGTCGGGTCACGCCCGACGACCTTCGCGGCCGCCTTCTTGCCGTCGTGGAAGACCGCTTGGATCTGGCCGCCGTTCGCGGCCACCTCCACGACGTGGTTGTTGGTCAGGATGTAGCCGTCCTGGCTGAGCACGAACCCGGAACCCTCACCCGCGCTGTTGCCGCCCTGGACCTGTAGCTCGACCACGCTGGGGAGCAGCTTGTTGGCGACCGCCTCGACGGAACCCGCCGGAGCGTTCCCCGTCTGCTGAGCGGGCTTCGGAGCGTCGAGCGCGTTGGCCGAGACGGTGTTGCTGCCGTCGCCACCGGCGACATAGCCGCCGAGGGCACCGGCGCCACCGCCGACGAGCAGTGCCAGCACCGCGACCCCGGCGACGAGCTTGCCGGAACCCGAGCGAGCGGGTTTCTGCTGCTGCGGCGCCACCGGGTACGCCGACGTGCCGCCGTACTGGCCACCGTGTACACCCGGCTGAACCGGCTGGGCGTACGGAGCGCTCGGCTGTTGAGCCTGTGCCGACCAGGGGTTCGGCGTGCCGTAGCCCTGGCCCGCGCCGAGTGGAGTACCCCGTGGCGGCGTGCTCGGCTCGCTTTGTCCCGCCGGCGCGCTGGGCGTGGCCGACCAGACGGGATGCTCACCCGCCGGAGGTCCGGCCGGGGCACCGCTGTTTGCGTGAGCGTTGGGGTCGTTCTCGGTCATGACACCACCATGCGCGTTGCTCCTGAGAGGTTCCTGAACGGAACCTGTGCATCGCAAGTGAGTATGTCGTCGACGCTCTTCAGAACCCCGCTGACGCGCCCTACAAAGCCGCTCTCAGTCGCTCCGCGATCTGCTCGGGGGTGGCGTCGTTGATCCACACGGCCATGCCCGATTCGGAACCGGCCAGGTACTTCAGCTTGTCCTTGGATCGCAGTACGGAGAACAGTTCCAGGTGCAGCCAGCCCAATTCGCGGTCGCGGTTGACCGGCGCCTGGTGCCAGCCGGCGATGTACGGCAACGGCCGCTCGTAAAGCGCGTCGCAGCGTCGCAGCACTTCGAGGTAAACCCCGGCGAAATCGTCGCGCTCGGCCTCGGTCAGCGCCGGGAGATCCGGCACCTGGCGGTGCGGAACCACCTGGACCTGAACCGGCCAGCGCGCGGCGGGCGGCACGAAGGCCGTCCAGTGCTCACTTTCGACGATGACGCGCGTGCCGACCTTGCGTTCCGCGGCGAGCACGTCACCGAGGACCGGACGACCGTGCTCGGTTTGGTAGGCGCGCGCGACCTCGATCATACGTTCCGTTTTGGGCGTGACGAACGGGTAGGCGTAGATCTGGCCGTGCGGGTGATGCAGCGTCACGCCGATTTCTTCGCCTCGGTTTTCGAAGGGGAAGACCTGTTCGACACCGTCCAGTCCGGACAGGAACTCGGTGCGGTCGGCCCACGCGTCCATGACGGTACGCACCTGGGCCGGCGTCAAACCAGCGAACGAACCGTCGTGGTTGCTGGTGAAACAGACGACCTCACAGCGGCCGCGGCCGGGCGCGGTCGGGACGAGCCCCATGCCGTCCAGCGTGGTTTCTTCGCCTGTCGCGCCTTGAGAGAACGAAGGAAAACGGTTCTCGAAGACGACGACCTCGTAGTCGGCCTCCGGGATTTCGCTGGGCTTGCCCGGTTTCGTCGGGCACAGCGGGCAAAGATCGGCGGGCGGCTTGTAGATCCGGGTCTGCCGGTGGGCGGCCATCGCCACCCACTCGCCGGTCAGCGGGTCGCGCCGGATTTCCGAGCTCGCGGCGACCGGATCGAGGTCTCGCGTGTCGACCGCGACCCGTTCCGGAGCGTCAGGACGCTCGTCGAAGTAGATGATCTCCCGGCCGTCGGCCAGGTGCCGCAACGTTCGCCTCACGCCTCTTCCGCCTCAGCTGTCTCGGCGAGGAGAACTTCGCCCGCCTGTTCGGCGAGAATTTCCCTGGCGTGGTCGGGCAGCCCGTCATCGGTGACGACGACGTCGGCCTCGTTCAGGTCGGCGATGGTGGAGATGCCCACCGTCCCCCATTTCGTGTGGTCGGCGAGCACGACCAGCCGACGGCCGGCCTCGACCAGCGCGCGGTCGGTCTCGCTCTCGGTCAGGTTCGGGGTGGTGAAACCGGGGCCGTCGGCCATGCCGTGGACGCCGAGGAAAACGACGTCCAGGTGCAGTGTGCGCAGGCTCGCCACCGCGACCGGCCCGACGAGCGCGTCGGACGGGGTGCGGACACCGCCCGTCAGCACGACGGTGCGTTCCGCCTGGTTGGAGCCGCGAAGGACATCGGCGACCTGGATCGAGTTGGTGACGATGGTGAGCCCGGGCACCGAATCGAGGGCCCTGGCCAGCGTCCAGGTCGTGGTGCCCGCGGAGATGCCGATGGCGGTGCCCGGCCGGACCAGTCCGGCGGCCACGGCCGCGATCGCTTCTTTTTGGACACGTTGACGGCCGGACTTCGCTTCGAAGCCGGGCTCATCAGTACTTTTGCCGACGATGGAGGTCGCGCCGCCGTAGACTTTTTCGACCAATCCACGCCCGGCGAGCACGTCGAGATCGCGGCGGATCGTCATGTCGGACACGCCGAGCCTGCCCACGAGGTCACTGACCCGGACGGCTCCCGTTCGGCGTGCCTCTTCCAGGATCATCGCCTGTCGCTGCCGCGCAAGCACTGTCAACTCCGTCCCGAGATCACCGTCAACCACACAAAATCCTACACGATTAAACATGGAGAACGGCGGCTGAGCGCTCGAATAAGACGATCAAGGGGTCTCGACCAGCCATTCGGCGGTAGCTAGACCCCTTGATCGTCGGAATTTCAGCCAGGAGAACCCGGCAGTCGCAGCGTCAGCAACGCGCCACCTTCCGGAGCGCGTGCGGCGTACACCGCACCGCCGTGCCGCTCGGCGGCGTGTTTGACGATCGCCAAACCGAGCCCGGAACCGGGCAGCGTCCTCGCCTCCGTCGAACGGTAGAAGCGGTCGAACACCTTCGGCAGGTCCTCGTCGGCGATTCCCGGCCCGGCGTCAGCGACCTCCAGCACCGCGGTGCCGTCGCCGAGCGGATACAGCCGTACCTGCACGGCCGTTCCCTCCGGCGAGAACTTCACCGCGTTGTCCAGCAGGTTGAGCACGGCCCGTTCCAGGGAACTGGAATCACCGGTCAACGCCCACGGCTGCAGGTTCACGTCGAACTCGATGTCGCCGGCGCGGCGACGAGCCCTGTCGAGCGCGTGCTCGACGATGTCGATCATCTCGACCCGTTCGAGTTCTCCGCGCGGCTCGTCCTGGCGGGCGAGCTCGACGAGGTCGCCGATCAGCTGGGTCAGCTCGTCGAGCTGACCACGGATATCCGCTTCGATATCGGTTCTGTCCCGTTCGGACAGATCCCGCGACCCGGGTCTGCTCGCCGACAACATCAGCTCGAGGTTGGTCCGCAACGACGTCAACGGTGTGCGCAGCTCATGCCCGGCGTCGGCGACCAGCTGCCGCTGTCTTTCCTGCGATTCGGCGACCGTGCCGAGCATGGTGTTGAAGCTGTGCGTCAAGCGCGCCAGCTCGTCGTCACCGCTGACCGGGATCGGCCGTAAATCACCCGTGCGGGCGACCCTTTCGGTTGCCGAAGTCAGCCTCTCGACCGGCGCGAGCCCCGCTCGTGCGACAGCTGTACCCGCGGCCGCGGCCACGAGAATCCCCGCGCCACCGATCAGGAAGAGCACCACGGCCAGCTGGCTGAGCGTGCGTTTCGTGGGCGCAAGCGATTGCGCGATCACGATCGCCTCACCGTGCGAAACCGGCAGCGCGATGACCCTGGTGTCGGTCTTCGGGTCCGTCCGCAGCGAGCTCGGCGACGAGCCGTCCGCGACCGCCAGCTCGGTCGGCCCCGCGGGCGGGCGGGTGCCTCCGTTGGGCACGAGCAGCTGACCGTCCGCGGCGAGCTGGCCGATCTGCAGATCGGCGCTGACCAGGAAGGCCAGCGGCACGAGCTGGAACTGGGTCTGCACGAGCGGAGTCCCCACCGCGGCTTCGGCGCGGGCGGTGAGGTTGACGTCGATCTGGCTGTACAGATTCTGGTTGACGATCAGGTACGCGCCGAGCGACGCCAGCGCGACGGAAAACGCCACACAGGCGGCCGCGAGCAACGCGACCCGCGAGCGAAGCGAGAAACGCCGCCGGGGGCCGCGGATGTCCCCATCGACGGAATCCGTCACGTTGATGACGGAGATCGGCTGGGTCACGGGGGCGTCAGCCTCAGCACGTAGCCCACCCCACGCACGGTGTGGATCAGCCGGGGCTCGCCGTCCGCCTCGGTCTTTCGGCGCAAATAGCCTACGTAGACCTCCAACGCGTTGCCGGACGTCGGGAAGTCGTAACCCCATACCTCCTCCAGGATCCGCCCGCGGGTGAGCACGTGTTTCGGGTAGGAAAGGAACAATTCGAGCAGGGCGAATTCTGTCCGGGTGAGACTGATCTCGCGCTCGCCCCGCCGCACTTCCCGCGTGCCGGGGTCGAGCGTCAGATCGGCGAACGACAGCATTTCGGCGGGCAGGCCCTGGACGTCCGGGATCGCACGGCGCAACAGCGCGCGCAACCGGGCCAGCAACTCTTCCAGGGCGAATGGCTTCGGCAGGTAGTCGTCGGCGCCGGCGTCCAATCCGGACACTCTGTCCGAGACGGTGTCGCGCGCGGTGAGCACCAGGATCGGCAGGTCGTCGCCCGTGCTCCGCAGCCGGCGGGCCACTTCGAGGCCGTCGAGCCGCGGCATCATCACGTCGAGGACCATCGCGTCGGGCCTGCTCGCGATGATCGCTTCGAGGGCTTGCGCGCCGTCGCTGGCCAGTTCGACCTTGTAACCGTTGAACTCCAACGAGCGACGAAGCGACTCCCGTACTGCTCTGTCGTCGTCGACCACGAGGATGCGCATACCCACAGTCTTACCCAGCGTGCTGAGACCCGCCTAAGAACACACAAAGAATAGACAAAGTTCATTCCGGACAGCGCCGGGATCTAGTCGAGGTCGGGCCCCTTCGCGACCGGCGCGTTCCACTTCCGCCAGATCGCGACCACCCGCACCGCGACGACGACGGTGGCCGCGATCACGATCACCGGCCCGGACGGTAGTCGCAATGCGTGACCGACTCCGACGAGCACGGCACCGGCCAGCGCGGCGACGGCGTAGATCTCCTTGCGCAACACGAGCGGGATCTCCCTGAGCAGCAGATCCCGGACCGCGCCGCCGCCGATCCCGGTGGTCATCCCGATCAAGCAGGCCGCGTAAACCGGAGCACCCGCGTTCAACGCCGTCGTCGTGCCGGACGTGACGAACACCCCGAGACCGAGCGCGTCCGCCAGCAGCACCGCCCGCCGCAACCGCGCGACCTGTGGATGGAACAGGAACACCGCGAGTGCCGTGACCGCGCAAACCGCCAGGTAGGGCCAGGTGCGCAACGTCGTCGGCGGGTGGATGCCGAGCAGGATGTCGCGGATCACGCCACCACCGAGCGCGGTCGTCAAACCGAGCACGATCACCCCGAACACGTCGAGGCGTGCCCGGACGGCGGCCAGCGCGCCTGATCCCGCGAACGCGACAAGGCCGACCATCTCGAGCGCGGTGAGCACGGCTTACTGGTCGAGCAGCCCGCCGCGATAGGCGAGCAGCGCGGCCTGCACCCGGTTCGCGGCACCGATCTTCGAGAGCACGGCCGAGACATAGCCCTTGACCGTCGCCTCCGAAAGGTGCAGCTGACCACCGATTTCGGCGTTCGACAGCCCCTGCCCGATCAACGCCACGACCTCGCGCTCGCGATCGGACAGCGACGCCAGCAGCTTCCTCGCGGGCTGCGCGGCACGCTGTTCGTCACGATGGGTGGCGACCATCCGCGCGGCGACGCTCGGGTCGAGCACGGCACCGCCCTTGGCCAGGTCACGGATGGCCCGGAGCAGGGCAGCCGGTTCGATGTCCTTCAGGAGGAACCCGTTCGCGCCGAGGCGCAGCGCGAGGCTGACGTACTCGTCGATGTCGAACGTGGTCAGCATCGCCACCCTCGGCGGATCCGGCAGGGCCAGGATCGCCCGCAACGCGCGGATGCCGTCATCCGGCGCGCGCATCTTGATATCGAGCAGTGCCACGTCCGGGTGATGCCGGCGGGCGACCTCGACCGCCGATCTACCGTCGCTCGCCTCACCGACGATCTCGATGTCCGGGGCGGCCGACATCATCGCACGCAGGCCCGATCGGACAAGTTCCTCGTCGTCGGCGAACATGAGCTTGATCAACGAAGCCCTCCGGCAGCCGGTGGAGCGGGGTCCCCGCATCCGTTAACGAAGGCTACCTACTGTTGTTCAGATAATCGCAACCAGACGCCGGCGAGTACGCCGATCCTCCACATAGGTCGACCGAACCGCTGCCGCTCCGACCCGCTAAACTGAGCCCGTAGGCACTACGTCGGCTGCCTTGGTAGCTCAGGGGATAGAGCGTTCGCCTCCTAAGCGAAGGGTCGTAGGTTCGAATCCTACCCAGGGCACAGTGTTCAAGAGCGTCATCGACGAAGCCGCCCGGCCGGTACTCGGCCAGGCGGCTTCGTTGGTTTTCAGCTGGTGGCAAGCGCTTGCGCGACCGTGAGACTGTCCTCGTAGACGTGGTACCGAGTGATCAGACCTTCCTCGACGGTCAGCCGCAGCGCACATCGGGCGACATAGGACCGGCAGGTGGCCCGCACGGTCTGCCGGATGTCGGCGATCACCACCGCGGACGTTCCGTCGACGAGGATCTCGGGGGCCACACCTGTGTGCTTGCCGGGCAGGTGGAAGTCACTCAGCATGCGGAAGTGGTCGGCGACGTCTGCGCGAGTGGAGCGACGACGGATCCAGGGCACGGCCGGGTGGCCTTCGTCAGGCCAGTCCAGCCGCCAGTCGACGGTCTCCGCGAACAGCTCGGCGACCCGATTCGGATCGCCCTCACCGAGCCGTCGGAGGAACTCGTGGGCGGTGGTGTGGGTGGCCGACGAGGTCACGGCGAACTGGTAGTCGTGCTGGATGCGCCCGTCGGGCCCGAGTAGCACGAAGATGGAGCCGGTCCAGACGATGTCTCCGCCCACTGCGGGAACCATGACCGTGGTGAACATGATGGCGTTGTGGTGGGCGACGACGTCGCCGCTGGGCTTGACGACGAAAGCTCCGGCTTCTACGAACTCCTCGTATGCCCTCGTGACCCGCGTTTTGAGGGCCGCGCGCCCGCGATACTCCGCCGATTCGATGACTTCGACACCGTCCTCGGCCCACAGTTCCGTGACGGCCTTGTGGCGAATTTCGGGATCGGGCTCGTTCCACACCGCGGTGTAGCGGCCGACGAACTCGGTGATGTCAGGTGCGAACTTCATGATCCCGACGGTAAAGGCGATCCACTGACACCTTCTGTCAGCGAACTGGCTCCCCTAGGGGGAGATACGCGGGCCTTCCCGGATGTCCGGGAGTTGACCAGCTGCCATCGTTTGTCACGCACCGGCGCCGGAGGCGGAGCCGGGCTGGGGTGAATGGGGACGGACGATGGACGCAGCGGTTACCAGGAGAGCTTTCCTTGCGGCACCGGTGTTTCTGCTGATCGGTGTCATCGCGATGAAGTTCGGGTGGAAGGGCAACACCGATCTCGACTGGGGTGTCGCACTGCCACTGTGGACCGGCGCGCACGCGATGTACATCCTGGGCTATCTCTTCTTCGGGATCGTGCTCGCCGATCTGTGGACACGAGCCAGGACAAGCGCCCGCAACGGCGTCGAGCGCAGATCGGCGGATGTGCTCGCGGTCGTGGGGACAGTCGGGCTCATCGCGATGCTCGGGCAGATGGTGATCGATCTGGTGGTCGGGTTCCGGGCGGACAGCCGGGCCGACATGAGCGGGATTTCACGCTCTATCCACGACATTCCGGGGTTCGACACGTTCTTCTACGGCGCGGTGCCGGCATTGCAGCTTACGGCGACAGCGATCCTGATTCTGATGCTCGCCTTCCGGCGCCAAGTTTCGGTATGGCCCGCGGTCGCCTTTCTTGGCGGCAGCCTCTGCATTGCCACTGGTGTCACCGCGCTGATGGTGATCGGCGGCGTGGCATTGTGTGTCGCGCTTCCCGCGTTGGCCACGCGCTCCGTGAGCGGCACGACCTCGTCACGGCACCGCGTGACACAGCCGAGCTGATCTCGATACAGCGGTAAACCCCTGGTCACGACGGTGATCAGGGGTTATCCGGTTGCGCGTGCCTGTGGGATCGACGATCCGGAAGACGACCCGTCTGTCCTGGTGGAACCGTCGGTGGCCGGCGACTGTTCTTCACGCTCGTTCCAGAGCCGAAAGTGGCGAAAAACCGTGTGCATCTCGATGTCCACGCTGACGACATGGACGCGGAGATCGAACGGCTCAGCGGACTCGGAGCAACGGTGTTGACGAAATACGGCGACGGGCACGTGCTCCTCGCCGATCCGGAAGGCAACGAGTTCTGCCTGATGCCCTGAGTTCAGCGCACCGTGAGCGAGGCGGGCACCCGCAGATTCGCCGAAGGTTCGTACTCGACGTCGTCGTGAACTAGTTGTCGCCCGCGGAGGGCTTCGACGACGCCACCCGCGATGGCGAAAGCGTGTTCCGAACCGGGGCACTTCCTCGGCCCGTCGCCGAAAGTCAGCGAACCGGCTAGTTCGAGGGTGACGACCTCACCGGCCACGATGGCGAAATTTCCGACACGAGTGTCGGCGGTCGCCTGGCGGCGGGTGGCTCGTACGGGAGGGTTCAGGCGAAGCGTCTCGGTCAGAATCACCGAAACCGAGGTGGTGGGCTTTTGCTGTTTTGCGGCGATCAGCGCGTTTCCGACCAGACCGGCGGTGGCGTCGCAAGCCTGGACCAGTAGCCCGATTCGGGCCGCGGTGGGTTCGTCGGCGATTCCGCCACACGCTTTCACGAGCCGGGCCACGGCCTGATCGGCCGTAGCGGAAAAATCGCCACGGGGGTGGTAGGCCGCGGCGACGGTGTTCACGTCTTCCGACATCCCTGCCGGTAGCGATAGTGCTTCGGCAAGTAGCTCTACGGGGACCACTCTCGCGATCTTCGCGATCACGTCGATCGGCTCGTAGCCGGATTTCAGCAAAACCGTGGTCTGTTCGAAGGCTCTTTGGCCTAGAGCGGCAGGGTCGACGTCGGCGAGTTCGTCGACGACCAGCGAACGTCGCCGCTCGTGGTCGCCATTGGCGCTGAAGCGCGAGACGGTGCTTCGCAGCCAGACGATCCCACCAGGTGAGCCGTCGTTCGGTACTGGCGGGACGACGAAGGCGGGGTCGGCCAGCACCGCTCGTACTTCGTCGGGTGCGGTGATCACGGCGGGAGTGGTCATGAGGGCACCGTAGAACGAGAACGTTTCGGTGCCGGCCGACACTTTTGCCGAAAAACAGCTACGCGCTCGGCGTCAGGCTCGTGAGTACGGGCGGCGAGTGGCTGTCTCCAAGGTGACCGGCCTCGGTCCCGAACAGCTTTGGGTGTCCGTCACCGCGTGCTCGTACCAGCACGGCGTCATGATCCTGCCGTTCTGCAACGCGTAGGTGACCGGCCCGTCCACTGTGGAGAACCCGGCGGTGTAGAGCGCGCGCCTGCTGCCCATGTTCGTCATCTCGGCGGCGGCTCGGATCCGGGACAGGCCGAGGTGATCGTGGCCGAGAACCAAGCCGGCTCGGAAGAGTTCCACGCCGAGGCCTCTCCCCCGGAACGCCGGGGCGAGCCAGCCGCCGAGTTCAGGCCATCCGCCGGGATCCCGCGTGATGGTGACCATTCCGGCGCATCTGTTCGCCTTGCGGTGGATCGCCACCAGGCAAGCGGAATCCGGCCACTCGCAATCCGGTCCGGTGCCCGGCACGACCGCGAGGAATCGCGCCCGGTCCGTCTTCGGCACGATGGCCTCGGCCGACCAGCCGATCCACCGCTGCGCGGCGAGGTCGCTGGCCGCGGCCTGTGCGGCCGCCATCTCCCATTCGGTCGGCGTGCGGAAGAACAGTCGCTCGGTGGCGACGAAATGTCTGTTCTTGACGCACTTTTCCGCGTTGACCCGGCGACCCCGGCGCATGCCGAGCAGCCCCACACCCAACCTGAGTTCCCTTCGCGATCGGCGGTCCGGCGAGCGTAGCGGTTGTTATTGTGACCCGATGACGGCCGTACCGGAGACAGATGAGCTCGACGAGCCGGTGACCCGTGTCGCCCAGCCTCGTCAACTCATCGTGACCATTTACGGTCTGTACTCACGCAACGAAGGCGGTTGGCTGTCGATCGCCTCGTTGATCTGCCTGCTCGCCGACCTCGGCGTCGACGAGTCCGCGGTGCGGTCGTCGATCTCCCGGCTCAAGCGCCGAGGAATCCTCGAGGCCGTCCGCCGTGGGGGCACGGCCGGCTACGAACTGTCGGAACAGGCATTGGCCATCCTGCGCGAAGGTGACCACCGGATCTTCGAGCGCAAGCAGGCGACGCTGGCGGAAGGCTGGCTGCTGGCCGTGTTTTCGGTGCCCGAGTCCGAACGGCACAAACGCCACGTCCTCCGTTCGCAACTGACGAAACTCGGCTTCGGCACCGCGGCGCCCGGGGTGTGGATCGCACCCGCTCACCTGAGGAAGACGACCGAAGAAGTGTTACGCCGCCTGAAACTGGACGGCTACGCGGATCTTTTCCAAGCCGAGCATCTCGCCTTCGGTTCCGTGGCCGAAAAAGTGCGAGAGTGGTGGGACCTCGACCAGCTCGAAGCCCTCTATGGCGATTTTTTGGAAACACACTCCACGGTGCTCGACCGCTCCCGCCAGGTTCCTGACCAGCGCACGGCGTTCGCCGACTACGTGGGTGTGCTCACCGACTGGCGCCGGTTGCCGTACCTCGACCCTGGCCTGCCGGCCGAACTACTGCCGGAACAGTGGGCAGGAACGCGGGCGGCCGATCTGTTCTTCACCTTGCAGGCTCAGCTGGAGGAACCCGCGCGCGCCCACGTCGCCGCGGCCATCACGCCTTGACCGCGGCGAAACCCTGTACTTCGACCAGCGCCTCGACATCCCAGAGCCGGCTGACACCGATTCCGGCCATCGCCGGGTAGTCGGCGCCTGCCAGCCGTTTCCAGACCGCGCCGATCTCGCGCGCGTGGGCCTTGTAGTCGTTCATGTCCACGATGTAGATGGTGACGCTCACGAGGTCGGCGGGCTCGCCACCGGCGGCGCGCAACGCCGCGAGCAGGTTGCCGAGCGCGCGCTCGAACTGCTCGACGACCCCGTCGCCGACGATCTTGTTGGTGCTGTCCAACGCCGTCTGACCAGCGAGGAACACGATTCGTTCGCCGGAGGTCGATACGGCGTGGGAGAAGCCGGACGGGCGGCCCAGCTCCTCGGGGTTGATCCGCTCGATGGCCATGCGCCGAGAATAACCCATGTATCGCCTTGTTGACGGCCGTACAGGTAACGACATACCCTGAAGGACCTGCACCAGTAAGGGGGCTTCGGCGAATGCGTATCGCGGTGACCGGCGGCGGACCGGCCGGCCTGTACTTCTCGGCGCTGGCCAAACAACTGGACCCGCGGCACGAGATCACCGTGTGGGAGCGCAACTCGCCGGACGACACGTTCGGCTTCGGTGTGGTGTTCTCCGACGAGACACTCGGCGGCATCGAACACGCCGACACCGGGATCTTCGACGCGATGCGGCACGAGTTCGCCCGCTGGGACGACATCGACGTGCACTACCGCGGCACGACGTTCACCTCCGGCGGGCACGGTTTCGCCGCGATGAGCCGGAAACGGCTGCTGAACATCTTGCAGGAGCGTTGCGCCGAACTCGGGGTGGACGTCAGGTTCCGCACCGAGGCGCCGGACGTCGCCGTGCTGTCCGCGGAATACGACCTGGTCATCGCCGCCGATGGCGTCAATTCGCCTACGCGGGCCCGGTTCGCGGACAGCTTCCGGCCGACGCTCGAAACGCGGCGTTGCAAGTACATCTGGCTCGGGACCGACCTCGTCTTCGACGCCTTCAAGTTCCACATCCTCGACACTCCGGCCGGGGTCATGCAGATCCACGGCTATCCCTACAGCGCCGATGCGAGCACGTTCATCCTCGAAGTGCACGAGGACGTCTGGGAGCGAGCCGGTTTCGCCGAAATCGCGCCAAAGTTCCTGGCGCCGGGGCAAAGCGACGAACGATCGATCGAACTGGTCCGCGACCTGTGCGCGGAGGTACTGGGCGAACACCAGGTTTTCGCGAATAATTCGAAATGGACAACCTTCGGCACGGTCCGCTGCGACACCTGGCGTCACGGCAACGTCGTCCTGCTCGGGGACGCGGCGCACACCGCGCACTTCTCGATCGGCTCCGGCACGAAACTCGCCATGGAAGACGCACTCGCGCTGGCGGCTTGCCTGCACGAGCAATCCACTGTGGACCTGGCATTGGCGGCCTACGAAGCGGAACGCCGGCCGGTCGTGACGTCGACCCAGCGCGCCGCGCAGGCGAGTCTGGAATGGTTCGAGAACATCGGCCAGTACACCGACCAGGACCCGCACGAGTTCGCGTTCAACATCGTCACCCGCAGCCGTCGCGTCACCTACGACAACCTGCGGTTGCGTGACCCTGAGTTCGTCGCCGAACTCGACCGCTGGTTCGCGTCGAAACAAGGCACGCCCACCGGCGTCCGGCCGCCGATGTTCCAGCCGTTCAGGATCGGCGAACTCGAACTGGCCAACCGTGTCGTCGTTTCGCCGATGGACATGTACTCGTCTCGCGACGGCGTGCCGACGGACTTCCATCTGGTGCATCTCGGCGGCAAGGCGCTCGGCGGCGCGGGTCTCGTGATGACCGAGATGGTCTGCGTTTCCGACACCGGACGGATCACACCTGGTTGCGGCGGCCTGTACACGTCGGAACAGGAAACCGCGTGGAAGCGCGTGGTGGATTTCGTGCACGAGCACAGTGCCGCGCGAATCGGTGTGCAGCTCGGGCATTCCGGCCGCAAGGGTTCGACGAAACTGATGTGGGACGGCATCGACGAGCCGCTGCCCGAAAACAACTGGGAAGTCTGCGCGCCCTCGGCGATTCCCTATTCGCCGTCGAACCAGACGCCGCGGGAACTCACGATCGACGAGCTCGACGAGATCAAAGCACAGTTCGTCGCCTCGACAGTAGCCGCGGCGAACGCCGGGTTCGACCTGCTCGAACTGCACTGCGCGCACGGCTATTTGCTGTCGTCGTTCCTGTCACCATTGACGAACCAGCGGACCGACATCTTCGGCGGCTCGTTGGAAAACCGGCTCCGATATCCGTTGGAGGTCTTCGGTGCCGTCCGTGCCGCTTGGCCGGCCGAACGACCGATGACCGTGCGGATCTCCGCGACCGACTGGCACGAAGGCGGTATCGACGCGGACGCGTCGGTCGAGATCGCCCGCGCGTTCGCCGAGCTCGGTGTCGACGGTATCGACGTGTCGACCGGGCAGGTCGTCGCCGAGGAACGCCCGGCGTACGGCCGGAGCTACCAGACGCCTTACGCCGACCGGATCCGCAACGAGGTCGGCCGCAAGTACGGCGTGGCCGTCATCGCCGTCGGCGCGATCTCGTCGTACGACGACGTGAACTCGATCATCCTGGCCGGCCGCGCCGATCTGTGCGCGCTGGGCAGAACCCATCTTTACGATCCACAGTGGACACTGCACGCGGCGGCCGAGCAGGGCTACGCGACGCCGTGGCCACGCCAGTTCGAGGCGGGCAACCGCAAGCCACAGGGCGGCCGCACCGACGGTCCGAAACCCCGGCTCGACCTGATCCGGTCCGGCGGCACGGAAACGGCCCACGCCCGGTGGCGCCGAAGGAAGGAAGGATCATGACAGCGTTCGCCCTGACCCCACGGCAACGTGAGTTCACCCAGGAAGTGCGCACGCTCGGCGCCGAACAGCTGCGCCCGCTCGCGGAAAGCGGCACCCCCGGCAGCGTCAACCGCGAGCTCATCAAGACCATGGGCTCACTCGGGCTGCTCGCGAAACTCTTCCCCGGGATCGGCACCCGCGAAGCCGCGGCGATGGACCTCTGCCTGCTCCGCGAATCTCTCGCCACCCAAAGCACCGAAGCCGAGACAGCGCTGGCCCTGCAAGGGCTCGGAACCTACCCAGTGCTCCAGTCCGGCCGAGACGAGATGGTCCAGCGCTGGGTTCCCGCCGTGGCCGCCGGTGACGCTGTCGCCGCCTTCGCCCTCACCGAGCCCGACGCCGGTTCCGACGCCGCGGCCCTTTCACTCTCCGCCGAGCGCGACACCGAAGGCTGGCGGCTGACCGGCGAGAAGATCTGGATCTCCAACGCGCCCGAGGCCGATTTCTACACCGTCTTCGCCAGGACGACGCCGGGTGCGGGCGCGCGCGGAGTCAGCGCCTTCGTCGTGCCCGCCGACCGCACGGGCCTGTCCGGCAAGCATCTCGACATGGTCAGCCCGCATCCCATCGGCAAGCTGACCTTCGACGGCGTGCGCGTGCACGACGACGAACTCCTCGGCAACCTCGACCACGGTTTCCGCGTCGCCATGCGCACCCTGGACCTCTTCCGCCCCAGCGTCGGCGCCTTCGCCGTCGGGATGGCCCAAGCCGCCCTCGACGCCGCCGTGGCCCACGCCGGCACGCGGGTGGCGTTCGGCGGCCCGTTGAAGGATCAGCAGACCGTCTCGCACACCCTCGCCGAGATGGCGACGCGGACCGAAGCCGCGCGCCTGCTGGTCTACGCGGCCGCGTCGGCCTACGACGCCGGGGAAACCCAGCTCGCCGGGAGCGCGGCGATGGCGAAACTGTTCGCCACCGAAGCCGCCCAGTTCGTCGTCGACGCCGCCGTGCAAATCCATGGCGCGCGGGCACTGCAACGCGGCCACCTTCTCGAGCACCTCTACCGCGAAGTACGCGCCCCACGGATCTACGAAGGCGCCTCCGAGATCCAGCGCACGATCATCGCCAGGGAGCTCTACCGCTGAATTCGGTTGCCCACGGAGCAGGTCCAGCGATAGAACACGTCCTGTGATGGACGCGCACACCATTGTGGAGCTGCTGACCCGCCTCAAAGCCGCCGGTGCCGACGTCTGGATCGGCGGCGGCTGGGGCATCGACGCCCTGCTCGGCAGGCAAACCCGGCCGCATCGCGATCTGGACCTCATGCACGACTTCGAATACGAGCACCTCCTTGTCTCGGTATTGAAAGAGAACGGTTACGCCGAAACATTCGACGCGCGTCCCGTGCGCTTTGTCATGACCCACACGTCAGGACTCGAACTGGACCTCCATCCACTCGTATTCGCGGCCGACGGCTCGGCCCGTCAAGCCGCGGACGATCTCGGCGCCACCTTCGACTACCCGCGGGAATGCTTTGTCACCGGACGCGTCCTGCGCACCGTGGTGCCGTGCCTGTCGGCCGCACAGCAGGTCTATTTCCACCGGGGCTACGAACCCCGGGAGCACGACCTGCACGACATGGCCCGGCTCCGCGAGGCTTTCGGCGTCTCCACGCACTTCTAGCGCAAAAATCGGATAAGCGAAAGCCCCAAAGTCGCGACATGTACCTGTCGTACGGTTAAACGCCGCGAGATGGTCATGTCGTGCAGAAAAATCAGGAATTGTCGGATCCTTGTTCTATGGTCCTCCTCGTCGAAGGAATTCCCTTCAAGGAGGCACGAACATGACAGTTATTCCGATTCGCCGCACGAGTGAGCAGTCCGGGCTACCCGTTCCGGCCGGGCGCTGGCACGAGCGCATCTGGGTTTCCGAAAGGCCCATGGAGAATCCGCGCGATTTCTATGAATTCGTTGCCGCACATAAGAAATCGGCCCTGTGGCCGGTGGTGATCCCACCGGACCGGCGGTTCACCACCGGCCGCGGGGACTGGATCGACGACCGCGCACGGCTCCCACCCGCGGGTGGCGAAGTAGGCGAACTGGACGCCGAAGCGGTGCTCGAAGCCTGGTGGCGTGAGCCTTGCTGTGAAGGAACGTGCCTGGAACCGTTCGGTGCCACGTTTCCCGGCCTGACCCG
The DNA here is from genome assembly GCF_036008905.1 of Amycolatopsis sp. Classification (GTDB taxonomy): domain Bacteria; phylum Actinomycetota; class Actinomycetes; order Mycobacteriales; family Pseudonocardiaceae; genus Amycolatopsis. The sequence goes on from NZ_DASYMU010000052.1 coordinate 130,225, forward strand.
CCGGTCCACCTCACAACGGGATCCGCTTCCCGTCGCGGCTCGGCTCGGCGGACTGATGGCCACGATGGAATCGTGCCGGTTGGGGCTGGTGCCCACCGAGCGATCCGCGGACATCCCCGCGTTGCTGGGCTGGTCCGGGATGCTGGACGCGACCGAAGACGCGGCCGCCCTGTCTTCGGTGCTGCGCAGCTGGGAAGACAGGTTCGGCGCCAGGCTGGTCGGGCTCGGGTTCGAAGAACTGATCCTGTCCGTCGCGGCCCCGCCGACCAAGATCGAGCGGGCGATGAAGATCGCCGCCGAGCACCGCTCGTTCTGCGAGCGCCGGTTCAGCAGCCAGCCGGGGAACCTGCGCGAGTTCGCCCAGAGCCTGATCGACTGCGAGGTCTGGCGGTTCTCATGGCATTGATCCCGCTATCTCCCAGTGCCACAACACTTCTCGCCCTGCCGCGTCCTGTTCCCGGACCAGCATCTCGCCCGCGGACGCCGATTCGAACGCGAAGATGGTTCCTTCACGCCAGGGCAGCGATGACCGCGTTATCCGCCATCGGCCGCCGTCAGGCGTGGCCATCGCGACCTCACAGTCCAGGAGATCTTGCCGAGCCCGCAACGTCGGTTGTGCCGCGAGGACGTCGGCGAGCGAGTCTCCGAGAGGTAGTTCCGTGGTTCTGGAACGGGCGAAACCCAATCGCGCGCCGACACGGACGAGCACACCGCTGCGGCCTTCATCCGGGTCGTTCAGACGAGCTTCGACGATGGGTTCCGCCGCAGCAGTCTCGCGATGCCAGTGTTCGACATACGCCAGATCAAGAGCCTGTTCGACCAGCGTTTCGCCGTCGAAGAACAACCGGCCCAGATCCGGTTCGATCGGATGCAGGTCCATGCTTTTGTGCCACGAGAACACGTCCCCGGCACAGGTCAGCTGACCGGCGAAGGCGAGTTGCCCGGCCATCCACTCGATCTGGTGTGGACGGAGGTCACGTACGTGGGAAACACCGTCGAACACAGGACGACCGGCGGGCTGCCGCAGGTCCACATAGGACTTCGGTCCCTGTAGCCACCGCACCTGGGTGTCGGTGTCCCGACGGCCGTCACTGTGGGCGATCAGGGAACGGTGCCAAAGCCCGGTCAGCTCGGAGACCTGGATTCCGTGGGACATGGTCGCCATTCAACACCCGTCACGATGGCCCCCTGCGCCATCGTGACGGGAATCCCCGGAAGGTGCGGACGCCTTCCGGGGACAGACGACTAACCCCGGACGCGCGCGATCGTGTCGCGGAACCAGAGCCCACTCTGCTTGACCGTGCGTTCCTGCGTCTCGTAGTCGACCCGGACGAGCCCGAAGCGCTTGGCATAGCCGTACGCCCACTCGAAGTTGTCGAGCAGCGACCAAGCGAAGTAGCCACGGACGTCCGCGCCGGCCTGCCGCGCCGCCGCGACAGCGGCGATGTGGGAGGAGAAGTACGCGGCGCGGTCCTGGTCGTCGACGAAGCCGGACGCGTCCGGCACGTCTTCGAACGCCGAACCGTTCTCCGTGATGAACATCGGGAGGTCCGGGTAGTCCTCGCTGAGCCGCGTCAGGAGCTGGGTGAACTTCTCGGGCAGGATCTCCCAGCCCATCGCGGTGGTGGGCTTGCCGAACGGCACGGCGCGGTTCGCCGGGTTGCCGTCGGCGTCCTCGGTGCGGCCGTCCTCCTCGACTCCGGAGTACTGCTGCCCGAAGTAGTAGTTGACGCCGAGGAAGTCCAGCGGCGCGGAGATGATCGCCAGGTCCCCGTCCTGCACCGGGATCCGGACGTTCTGGGCCGCGAGATCGTCGACGACGTCGGCCGGGTACTGCGCCTTCACCAGCGGGTCGAGGTAGATCCGGACGCCGAGGCCGTCGGCGCGGCGGGCGGCGTCACGGTCGACCTCACTGTCGGTGGCCGGATCGGCGGTGCCCATGTTCAGGGTGATGCCGAAGTTGGTCGCCTCGGGTGCGGCTTCGCGCATCCGCTGGGTGGCGAGGCCGTGGCCGAGCAGCAGGTGGTGGACCGCGGCGATGCCGTCACCGAGGTCGCGGCGGCCGGGCGCCATCACGCCGTGCACATATCCGTGCATCGCCGAGCACCACGGCTCGTTGAGCGTGGTCCAGTTCCGCACGCGGTCCTTGAGGCGGTCGAAGACGAGCATCGAGTAGTCGGCGAAGCGGTACGCGGTGTCGCGCGCCGGCCAGCCGCCCGCGTCCTCGAGCTCCTGCGGGAGGTCCCAGTGGTACAGCGTCAGCCACGGGTCGATGCCCTTGCCGAGCAGCTCGTCGACGAGCCTGTCGTAGAAGGCCATGCCGGCCTCGTTGACCGGGCCGCGGCCGTGCGGCTGGATCCGCGGCCAGGCCACGGAGAACCGGTAGGTGTCGACGCCGAGCTGACCGATCAGCTCGACGTCCTCGGGCATGCGGTGGTAATGGTCACAGGCGATGTCACCGTTGTCACCGTTGTCAATCGCCCCGGGAACGCGGCTGAAAGTGTCCCAAATGGACGGCGTGCGGCCGTCTTCGGTGGCCGCGCCTTCGATCTGGTAGGACGCCGTCGCCACTCCCCAGCGGAAGGTGGCGGGCAGCGTGCCGATGAGCGCCGACTGGGCACTGGTCGTGATGGCACTGGTCGTCGTGGCGCTATCGGTCGTTTCCAAAGTGTCTCCTCCAGTAGTGCCTTTGTCGGGCGAAGCCTGTTGAGCGGCTGGCTGTTAAGCGACGGTCTCGCGGGCGGGATGCAGCCAGCACGCCACACTGCGCGCTTGGTCACCGAGCAGGTTCGGCTCCCCGAGTACCGGGATCTTGTCGGCACACGGCTCGAAAGCCTTGGGGCAGCGGGGATGGAAGGAACAACCGGTGGGCATGGAACGCTGGTCCGGCGGCGAGCCCGGGATCCCGGTGAGCTCACGGCGAGGCCCGCGCAGAGCGGGGAACGAATGCAGAAGTCCGTCGCTGTACGGGTGCAGCGAGTCGCGGTAGAGGTCCGCGGCCGGGGCCTCTTCGACGATCCGGCCGCCGTACATGATGGCGATCCGGTCCGAAAACTCCACGAGCAGCGAAAGGTCGTGGGTGATGAACAGAACGGAGAAGCCGAGGCGTTCCCGCAGTTCGATCAGCTGCCCCAGGATCTGACGCTGCATGACGACGTCGAGCGCGGTGGTCGGCTCGTCCATGATGACCACGCGCGGTTCCAGCGCGAGTGCCATCGCGATCATCACGCGCTGGCGCATCCCGCCGGAAAGCTGATGCGGATAGCTTTCCAGCCGGTCGGCGGAAATTCCGACCAGGCTGAGCATCTCCCGTGCGCGGGCCAGCCGTGAAGCGGGGGTGCTCGTGGGCTCGTGGGCCTTGATGACGTCGATGAGCTGCGTGGAGATCTTGTGCACGGGGTTGAGCGAGTTCATCGCACCCTGGAACACAATCGACGTCTCCGCCCAGCGGAACTTGCGGAGTTCCTTGTGGGACAGGGACAACACGTCCACCGGCGGGCCGTCCGCCTGGTGGTAGATGACCTGACCGCCGCTGATCACCCCGGGAGGAGGGAGCAGCCGGGTGAGACCGTAGGCGAGCGTCGACTTCCCGCTGCCGCTCTCCCCGGCGAGGCCGAGGACCTCGCCGCGATGCAGTGTCAGGTTCACGTCTCGCACGGCGTGAACGGCGTGGTCGCCCAGGCCGTAGTCGACGTTGAGTCCCTTGATCTCCAGAACCGGGTCTTTGATCATCGCCCGTCCTCCTTCTGGCTGAGCACTGGCGTGAAGCCCACGCGCATCCGGACCGTGTGACCGTCGAAGGTCTTGATCTTCGTCTTGCCGTTGCCACGCAGGCGGGGGCTGACGAATTCGTCGATCCCGAAGTTGAGCAGGGACAACGCCGTACCGAGGATCGCGATGGCGAGCCCGGCGGGAACGAACCACCACCAGGCGCCCTGGGCGAGTGCCTGCTGGCTCTGCGCCCAGAACAGGATGGTGCCCCAGTTCCAGTTGGAGAAACTCGAAACGCCGACGAACGCCAGCGTGATCTCGGACATGACGGCGAAGATCACCGTCCCGACGAAGCCCGACGCGATGACCGCGCTCAGGTTCGGCAGGATCTCGAACATGATGATCCGCCACGTCGACTCCCCGCTGGCCCGCGAAGCCTCGACGTAGTCGCGGCGCCGCAATGAAAGCGTCTGGGCACGCAGGATGCGCGCGCCCCAGGCCCAGGAGGTCAGGCCGATGATGACGGCGACGACGTAGTCACCGCCACTGGAGACGGCGGAGCCGACGATGATGATCAGCGGAAGGGCGGGAATCACCAGGAAGACGTTGGACAGCGCGGAAAGTCCTTCTCCGGCGAAGCCACTGAGGTAGCCCGAGGTGACTCCGACGAGGATCGCCAGCAGTGTCGCGACCACGCCGGCGGTGAGGCCGACCAGCATGACGCCGCGCGTGCCGACCAGCACCTGGCTGAAGATGTCCTGCCCGAGGTGCGTGGTCCCGAACCAGTGTTTCGAGGAAGGGGATTCGAGCAGGTCGTTGCTGCGGGCCGACGGGTCGAACGGGGCGATCCACTCGCCGATGATCGCGATGAGGATGAAGAACCCCAGCACCGCAATACCGACAGCGGCTTTCCCGTTGGCGATGAAACGAAACCGGCGCCGTTTCCCCGGCGGGCCGACGAGGCTTTCGGCCGTCGGGTCCGCCACGACGGCGAGGTCGGTCGTGGGCACTGTCATCGCTCAGCCCTCCCTGCGGGTACGCGGATCGAGGGCCAGGTACGCGATGTCGGCGAAGAAGTTGGCCACCAGCACCGAAAGGGTGATGATCAGGAAGATTCCCTGCATGAGCGGGTAGTCCTTGGAACCGACCGCTTGGAAGAGCGAGAACCCGACGCCGGGGTAGGAGAACACGATCTCCACCAGCAGCGTGCCACCGACGATGAACCCGAGCGCCAGCGCGAAACCGGACACACTGGGCAGGAGCGCGTTGCGGGCGGCGTAACTGACCATGACACGGCGTTCCGGCAGTCCCTTGGCATGCGCGACGGTGATGTAGTCCTCGGAAGCGACGGTCACCATCATGTTGCGCATGCCCAGGATCCAGCTGCTCATCGAGCTGATGAGGATCGTCAGCGCGGGAAGCAGGCTGTGCTGGATCGCGCTGCCGATGAACTCGCCGTCCCACCCGGGGACCATCCCGGGGTCGTATCCACCGGAGGCCGGGAAGAAGCTGTCCGGGCCGGCGAGCAGGGTGATCGCGATCAGGCCGAGCCAGAAGTACGGCACCGACGAAAGGAAAGTGGTCACCGGCAGGAGGGCGTCGACCCAGGAGCCGCGCCGCCACCCGGCCAGCACGCCGAGCGACGTACCGATCAGGAAGCCGACCACAGTGGTGATCCCGACGAGGATGACCGTCCACGGCAGGCTCTGCCCGATGAGTTCGGAAACCGGGGTCGGGAAGAAGGTGAACGACAGCCCGAGATCGCCCCTGAGCAACTGGGCCCAGTAGTCGAAGTACTGCTCGAAGATGCTGTCGTCCTTGTTGAGTCCGAAAAGGACGTACAACGAAGCGATGGCGTCCGTGCTGAGCTGACCCTGCGCTTTTGCGATGAGCGACTGCACCGGGTCACCCGGGATCAGCCGCGGGATGAAGAAGTTGATCGTGACCGCGGCCCATGCTGTGAAGAGATAGAAACCAAGCCGCTGAAGCAGATACTTCACCGGCTCACCTCGGCGATCTCTTCAGCGATGACCGCGGCTTCGGCGGTGACGTCCGTGTCGTACAGCCAGCACGCGGCCCAATGCCCCGCGCCGTCGCTGACGTCGAACCGCGGCGGGGACTGGGTCTTGCACCGCTCCATCGCGCTGGGACAGCGCGGGTGGAACCGGCACCCCGGCGGTGGATCGATCAGGCTCGGCGGCTCGCCGCCACCCGCGTCCCTCGGGGTGGTGCCGCTCCCGGCCCCGTCCGTGAGGAGACGGTCGGGGTCGGGAGCGGAGTCGATGAGCAGCTGGGTGTACGGATGCGCGGGGCGCTGGGTGACGGTTTCACTGTCGCCGCCCTCCACCATCCGTCCCGCGTACATCACCAGCGTGTCGTCGGCGAAATAGCGGGCCGACGCGATGTCGTGCGTGATGTAGAGAATGGCCAGGTGCAGCCGTTCCTTGAGGTCACGCAACAGGTTCAGCACACCGAGCCGGATGGAGACGTCCAGCATGGACACCGGCTCGTCGGCCAGCAGGGCCTCCGGGTCGGCGCCCAGTGCCCTGGCGATGGCGACGCGCTGGCGCTGTCCACCGGACAGCTCGTGCGGGAACTTGTCGACATACCTGTCCGGCGGGGTGAGCTGGACCCGCTCGAGCAGGCCGTTCAACGCCTGCTCGAGCTCGGCGTCGCCCTTGCCGGCGTTGCCGTGGATCTTCAGTGCCCTGGTGAGGTGGTACCGCACCGTGTGCACCGGGTTCAGCGACGCGAAGGGGTCCTGGAAGATCATCTGGACCTGACGGCAGTAGGCGCGGAACTTGCGCCCGCCCTTCACGGTCACCGACTCACCGTGCAGCCGGATGTCCCCCGCCGTCCGCGGGTAGAGCTGCGCGAGCAACCGCGCGACGGTCGACTTGCCGGAACCCGACTCACCGACCAGCGCGGTCACCCGCCCGCGGCGCAGCGTGAGGCTGACATCGTCAACAGCCTGCACGCTGCGCACCCGGCGAGTCAGCGCCTCCCGGCCCCGTCTGCGGACGGGGCCCTGTCTGATAGGGAAGTGCTTGGTGAGCCCTTCCGCTTCCAGGACCACCGCTGCCTCGTCATCAAGGATCTGATCGGTCACGGTCAGGACGCGGGCTTCAGGTGGAGGACGACGTTGAGCGACTCCCGCTGGCTGGGCTGAAGCGGTGCGTACGGCTCTTCGGCGTTGGGCCAGCCGACCCAGTTCTTGGTGCTGTACTGGCCACCGGTGGTGGCGGCACCGGTCGGGATCATCGGCTGCTGCTCGACCATGATCTTCTGCAGGGTGTTCATCGCCGTGGTGCGGCTGGCGTCGTCGGCGGCGGTGGCGTAGGTGTCCAGCGCCTGGGCGGCGGTGTCGTTCTTGAAGCGGCCGTAGTTGCCGTTGATGCCACCTTGGCCGGTCGGCTTGTACAGCGAGCCGTCCATCATGGACTTGTAGATGTCGTAAGGCGTCGGGCCGTCGTCGGTCCAGTGCATCGCGCCTTCGTAGTCACCGGTGTCGATCGACTTCGTCCACGCGTCCTGGTTCATCTTCTCGACCGTCGAGTCGATGCCGAGGCCGGCCAGGTTGTCCTTGATGATCTCGAGGTCGGTGATGTAGTCGGACCAGCCGGACGGGACGGTCAGCTTGAGCGTGACCGGCTTGCCGTCGGGAGCGACGAGCTTGTCACCGTTGTAGGTGAAGCCGTTGGAGGTCAGCAGTGCCTTGGCTGCGGGGACGTCCGGCGTGACGACCTTGTTCTTGAAGTCGGGCGAGATGAACGAGTCACCGACCGGGGTCGGGATACCCGTGACGCTGTCGACCTTGGGGTAGAAGTAGCCCGCCTCGCCCTGGTTGAAGACGTCGTCGCGGTTGATGACCTTGTTCACGGCCTGGCGCAGCGCCGGGATGTCCCACGGCTTCTTCTCGGTGTTGAACCACAGGCCGTGCACGCCGAGACCGGCCGGGAACCAGAGCTTGTAGTGCTCCGGGTCCTTCGCGGTGTAAACGGTCTTGTAGTTCGGGATGAAGACGAAGCTCCACTCGGCGACACCGCTGGCGAGCGCGGCGGTCTGCGAGTTGTTGTCGTTGTAGGAGGTGTAGCGGATCTCCTTGACCTTCGGGAGTTCCTGCCAGTAGTTGTCGCGCAGCGCGACGGTGATCGTCTGCGGGGTGAACGACTTCAGCGCGTACGGGCCGGTGCCGACGGGGTTCTTCACCGTCTCGGTCGCCGGGTCCTTGATCTGGGACCAGATGTGCTTCGGCACGACGAGCGTGCGCAGCACCTTGACCTGGTTGACGTACTGCGAGCGCTCGAAGCTCAGGTTGAGCACGTTGCCCGCGGTGGTGATGTCCTTGATCGGCAACGCGTCGATGTTGATCGACTTGTTGTCCTTGAGGAGCTGGAACGTGTAGGCCGCGTCCTCAGCCGTCATCGGCTGGCCGTCGGAGAACTTGACGCCGTCGCGGATGGTGAGCGCGAGCTTGGTGTAGTTCTCGCTCCACTCCCACTTGGTCGCCAGCCACGGGGTGGCGGGGTCGGTCGGACGGACCTTGTTCCCCATCACGAGGGGTTCGTAGAGCATCCAGCGGTAGCCGAGCGAGGCCGCCGCGGACGTCTCCAGGAACGGGTTGTTGTTCTCCGACTGCGGCCCGTTCGGCATGCCGACGTTGAGCACGGCCGCCGCGTTCCCGCTGGATGAGGCCTTCGAGCCACTGCCGCAAGCGGCCAGCCCGGCTACCGCCATGAGGCCCACCAGGGCAACGACGATGGAGCGTTTCACTCGCATCGATCCTCCTTTGTCGACCTCTAACGAGAAGAGGCATGAGCGAACTGGTCGCGTGTTACGGCGAGTCAACTGGGTGACGCGACTCACGTCAATCACGCCGATGTAACGAATTTAGCCTAATTTTAAGTCGTGAAGAAACCATCACGACTCAATTGATCGCCCTGGAGACCAGGTCAATCCGCCAGGACGCGGCGAAACCCGAAGTCGAGTGATCATCGGCATGACTGACGGTAACGTGCCGGCTATCACGAGTGAGTAGGGCGACGTCTCGATTGAACCATGATCGGGCGGGCCACAGAGCCGCGCAGTCCGGGGAAGTTGTCCAGACCAGCGCACCGGGTCGCTACCGCGCCGCCCAGACCAGTCCGCGCGCGGTCAGTTCGTGCACGGCGGGTTGCCGCAGGTCTTCGACCCGGTGCCCGATCGCGGAGAAGAAGATCCGCCCCGCACCCCAGCGCCGCGTCCACACGACGGGCATTTCGACGTGCCCGGGCCCGTGCTCGCCCGCGCTCGGGGTGAACGACGTCGTGGCGAGGACGTCGTTCATCGAGTCCGACAGCATCCAGTACTGCTCGGTGTCGACGGTGAAATCGCCCAGCCCGGCCACGATCGGATGCGCCACGCGCCCGGGCTCGATGACGACCTCGTACTCGAGGAACCGGTCCGGATGGAAGAGGAACAGGCCGCCGACCATCCGCAGGTACGCGGAGTTCGCGATGAACGTCCCGACGACACCGCCGTGCCAGCCCGCGAACCCGGTGCCCGCCCGGACCGCGGCCAGCAGCCCGGCGCCCTGCGCGTCGGTCAACTCGCCCTGTGACCAGCATTGGACGATGAGATCGGTCCGTGCGAGGAGTTCCGCGTCAAGGTAGACGTCGAGGTCGTCGGCGACGCTCACGGAGAATCCGGCGTCGACGAGACCGGGGATGAACAACTCGGTGGTTTCGACCGGCGCGTGGCCTTCCCAGCCACCGCGGACGACGAGCGCGGTCCTCATGTGGTGGCCCATTCCCGGCGGCGTCAGCGGCCTGGCAAGTCGTGAAGGTCTCTTAATCCGCGACTTAAGATAAGTCGCAACCGAGGTTGGGTCAATCGGCGTCGGGGGTTCAGCCCGTGGGACGGGTGCCGGTCGCCAGTAGATCGACGATCGGCAGGGTCGCGGCGCCGAGGGCGACCGCTTCCTGACCCAGCTGGCCCAGCTCGATGCTCGTGCGGCCGTACATGTACGAGAGCGCGTGGCGCCGGACGGCGTCGCGGACAGCGGGCAGGATGGCGGCGCCCAGGGTGGCCCCGGCCCAGCCCGAGAGGACCACGCGATCCGGGCTGACCAGGTTGATCAGATTCGCGATGCCGATGCCCAGGTACTCGGCCGTCGTGCCCAGCGCCTCGGCGGCCGCACCCGGCGTGGCGGCGCGCGCCACCAGTTCGCTGAGCTTGGCCTCGGTGCCCGCGGCCTCGAACGGCTCGTTGCCCGGCAGCCCGCGGTAGCGCTCCAGGATCGCCTCGGCTCCGACATACGCCTCGAGACAGCCGCGCGACCCGCAGCGGCACGGGAGGCCGCCGACCTGGATGACGGTGTGGCCCCATTCGCTCGTGGTGCTCGTCGCGCCGCGGTAGGAGTTCGCGCCGGTCGTCATCGCCGCGCCGAGACCGACCCCGAGCAGCGCGATGATCGCCCGCTCCGCGCCGCGTCCAGCCCCGCGCCACATCTCGGCCTGCCCCAGCGTGCGGGCGACATTGTCGACGTAGACCGGCGCCGTGATCCCGGCCCGCAGCATCGCCGTGAACGGGACGGCGGACCAGTCGAGCGTCGGCGCGTGCACGAGCCCGTCGCCCAGGACGGCGCCGGGCACGCCCACCCCGACGCCGAGCAGGCTTTCGGGGGCGATCGCCGCTTTCTTGGCGACCTCTTCGATACCGTCGAACGCCAGCCGGGCCACCAGCCCGGGATCCAGCCGGGTCTCGGCTATCGGGTACGTCGTCGTCGCGATGGTGGACAGCGCGCAGTCGAACAGCCCGACCTGCAGATGGGTCTCGCCGATGTCCACCCCGACGACCTGACCGAAGTCCGGCCGCACCTGCAGCAACGTCCGCGGCCGGCCGCCGTCGGACTCGACCGAACCCGCTTCCATGACCAGACCGTCGTTGACGAGATCGGACACGACGTTACTGACAGTGGCCGAACTCAGCCCGGAGGCATGCATGAGCTCGAGCCGGCTGCCGGGGCCGTGCAGGTACAAGTAGGACAGCAGCGCGGACCTGTTGTGCCGGCGTAGGTCACGCGTCGTCTGCTGCACCGCGCGAGTCACAACTGGTCATTGTGCCAGAGAGTGGCACAATGACCGTTCAGCCAGGCCTTAATTCACTAGTTAATTCATAGCCTCCGCCTAAGTGATCAGGCATGCTGTCTCATATACACCCGCGCCAGTTGGGGGACCTCATGGCAACGAAGCGCACCACCGTCCGTGACCTACGGCGCCACAACCGCTCACTGTTGCTGTCGAAGCTGTACTTCGACGGTCCGCTCAGCCGTCACGAACTCAGCCAGCTCACCGGCCTGAGCGCGGCGACGGTCAGCAACGTGACCGGCGAACTGGCCGAGGAAAAGCTGATCATCGAGGCGGGTCTCGTCGAGTCCGACGGCGGGCGCCCGCGGGTGCTGCTGCGGGTCGATCCGGCGTACGGCCACGTCATCGGGATCGACATCGGCGAAACCGGGGTCAAGGTCGAACTGTTCGACCTCGCGATGACCCGGCTCGCCGCGGTCGACCACGCGCTGGAGTCCTCGCGCCCCGAACCGGCCGGCGTTGTCGCCCAGGTGGTTTCCGGACTGCGCGAGGTGATCGCCAACGCCGGGGTCAAGGACGAAAGCATCATCGGCATCGGCGTCGGGGTGCCGGGCACGGTCGAGCAGGGCGAGACGGTGCTGGTGCACGCGCCGACGGTCGGCTGGGACGCCGTCGCGCTGGAAAGCCTGCTGCGCGCCGAAGGTGTCGACGCTCCCCTGTTCATCGACAACGGCGCGAAAACCCAAGGACAGGCCGAAATGTGGTTCGGCGCCGGGCGCGGGGCGACACACGCGGTGATAGTGCTGATCGGTTCGGGTGTGGGTGCGGCCGTCATCACCGACGGCACCACCTACCGCGGCTCGACGAGCAGCGCGGGCGAATGGGGCCACACCACGATCATGTACGGCGGGATGGCCTGCCGCTGTGGCTCGCACGGCTGCCTCGAGGCGTACGTCGGCGCCGGCGGAATCCTCGAGCGATACCGGAAAGCCCGCGGCGGCCGCGTGATCCCGGGGGCAGACCAGCAGGCGCAGTTGGATTCGCTTGTCACGGCGGCAGCTCGCTCGAAGACGGCCGAGCGCGTCTTGGACGACACCGCGGGCTATCTGGGCGCGGGACTCGCGAACCTGATCAACCTGTTCAACCCCGAGCGCATAGTGGTCGGCGGCTGGGCGGGACTGACCGTCGGCAAGGTGGCGCTCGCACGCATCACCGAAGCCGCGGCGGCACACTCCCTGCGCCATCCGTTCGGGCAGACCTCCATCGAGCTCGGCCAACTGGGCGCGGACGCGGTCGCGATCGGCGCGGCGACCCTGCCGGTGGCAGGACTGCTCGAGCAAGGCTCGGACGCACGCACGAATCCAGCCACAGCACGCAAACGCGCGCCGGCGGGCACCGACGCGGCCTGAGCGCGACGGCCGGGTTCGCCGCCTGGGTCCCAAGTGGATTCAGTGGTTCAGTCCACTGGATCAGTGGTTCAGTCCACCGAACCGGGACCTCCAGGTCGGCCCGTTCGGCGGGTACCCGGAGGAAACACCCCGCCCCCGGTTCCCGTCAAGACCCGACAACCACACGTATGGCCTAAGAAGCTGGGAAAAGCGCAGGTCAGAGCTTGTTCAAGTCTTAGTTTGAGTGCAAAACAATGTTCTCCGCGCGGCTGACTTCCGCGCGAAATTCCACCAGAAGTGTTGCTTCGCCTGGTAAGGGGCATGCATACTTCGTTGCCAGTCACAACAAAACCCCCGATTGCTGTAACCGGCGAACATCACCCGCCTGCGGTCCCCCTCCAGGAGCGGACGCGAAGCGGCTCTTGCCTGCCGATCCTTTCTCACCGTCTCCATGGCGTCTTCGTGCTGCCCGCGAAACGCCTGGTTCCCCGCTCGAGAGGTGACAATGATGTCGAAAAGACTTTCGTCGAGGCGATCCCGCATCGGCGCAGTACTGGCCGCCGCGACCCTGATCGTGCTCGGCGCCACCGGCCCGACGACCAACGCCGCGGCCGAACCCAGCGCCAGCGCGGCGGACTTCTCGGTCGCCGCCGCCACCTTCACCGAAGACTTCAACGGCCCGGCCGGTAGCGGCGTCGACGGGAGCAAGTGGAATCTCGAAGGTGGCGACAACGTCAACAACCACGAACGTCAGTGGTACACCACCAACACCAACAACGCCGCCCTCGACGGCCAGGGCAACCTGGTCATCACCGCCAAGAAGGAAAACCCCGGCAACTACAACTGCTGGTACGGCCGGTGTGAGTACACCTCGGCGCGGCTGACGACGAACAACAAGTTCACCCAGGCCTACGGCCACTACGAAGCCCGGATGAAGCTCCCCCGCGGACAGGGCATGTGGCCGGCGTTCTGGATGCTGGGCACCGACATCGGCAGCGTCGGCTGGCCCAATAGCGGCGAGATCGACATCATGGAGAACGTCGGTTTCGAGCCGAACACCGTGCACGGCACGCTGCACGGCCCCGGCTACTCGGGCGCGGAAGGCATCGGCGCCGGCTACAGCGGCCCGAACTTCTCCGACGCGTTCCACACCTACGCCATCGACTGGTCGCCCAACAAGATCACCTGGTCCGTGGACGGGAACCTCTACCAGACGCGGACTCCGGCCGATCTCGGCGGCGACCGCTGGGTATTCGACCACAACTTCTATCTCCTGCTGAACCTGGCCGTCGGCGGCTACTGGCCCGGTGACCCGAACAGCAGCACCACCTTCCCGCAGCAGCTCGTCGTCGACTACGTCCACGTCACCAACACCGCCGGTGGCGGTGGCGGGGGTCAGATCACCGGTATCGGCGGCAAGTGCCTCGACGTCGCGGGCGCCAGCAGCGCCAACGGGACACCCATCCAGATCACCGACTGCAACGGCAACGCCGCGCAGAACTGGACCGTCGGCACCGACGGTTCGATCCGCGCCCTCGGCAAGTGCCTGGACGTCACGGCGGCTTCGACCGCGGACGGCGCGCCCATCCAGCTCTACGACTGCAACGGCACCGGCGCGCAGAGATGGGCCGTCAGCGGCGCGAAGGACATCGTGAACATCGCCGCGAACAAGTGTCTCGACGCCGTTGGCAACAGTTCCGCCAACGGAACCCGCGTGCAGATCTGGACCTGCGGTGGCGGCGCCAACCAAAAGTGGAACACGCCTTAAGCCTGATCCGGTTCGCTAGGAGACACCTGCTATGCGACGAATTCTCGGAATCCTCGCCGGATCCCTGCTGGTAGCGCTTAACTTCCTGGTCGCCCCGGCGACGGCCAGTTCCGGTCAAGCCGCGGCCACCGCTCCCGCAGCGGTGGCCGCGGCCCCGACGGCGAGTCAGCTGCTCGCCAAAGTGACCAACTGCCAGCAGATCTCGAACGGCAAGTACGCCACCGACGAAGGTGGCGCCGCGACGATCCCGGTCTGCCAGGCCAACGGTGCGGTGTTCTTCACGGCCGATATGGACATCGACTGTGACGGTGTCCGCACGACGCAGTGCAACGAGAACACGGATTGCTGTTTCTACAACGACACCGCGTTCCACACGTCGACCGATCAGCCGTTGAACGCGGCGCAGTTGCCGTTCGTCGTCATGCCCCAGCCGACGGCGACCTGGGACTACCGGCAGGTCGGCATCCAAGGTGGCGGCGTGGTCGCCGTCATCTACAACAACAAAGTCGAATACGCGGTGGTCGGCGACACCGGGCCGACGAGCATCATCGGTGAGGCCTCCTACGCCACCGCGGTGAACCTCGGCATCAACCCGGACCCGAGCAACGGTGGCACCGAAGGACCCGTCACCTACATCGCGTTCCCGAACTCGCGGGTCAACCCCATCGAGAACCACGCCAACGCCCTGTCGCTGGGTGAACAGCTCGCGAGCCAGTTCGTCGGCACCGCCCCGCCCACCGGCGGCGGCGCCAGCGGCACCATCACCGGGCTGGGTGGCAAATGCGCCGACGTCGCGGCGGCGAGCAGTGCCAACGGAACCGCAGTACAGCTCTACGACTGCAACGGCACCACGGCCCAGAACTGGACCGTCGGCACCGACGGCACGGTGACGGCGCTGGGCAAGTGCTTGAACATCGTGAACTCGGGCACCGCCAACGGCGCGAAGGCGGAACTGTTCGACTGCAACGGTTCCGCCGCGCAGAAGTGGACCACCAACGCGTCACGGAACCTCGTCAACACCGGTTCCGGCAAGTGTCTCGATGTCACCGACAACAACTCCGCCAACGCCACCCGGTTGCAGATCTGGACCTGTGGCACCGGCGCGAACCAGAAATGGATGGTGCCCACAGCATGAAGAAACGTCGCTTTCTTCCCTTCGTCGGCGCGGCGCTGATAGCCGCCGCCGGCTTGGCCATTCCCAGCTCAGCGCTCGCCGCCGGTGAAGCGGTCAACATCTGGCTGACCACGACGAACGACGCCAGGGGTGTCAACGTCACGCGTGGCCTGCAGCAGCAGACTCCGGTGAATTTCACCGCGGGTACCGGCTCCGGCGGGCAGACCATCAACGTCAACGAAAACACCACGTACCAGCAGTTCGAAGGCGGCGGTGCGTCCTTCACCGACACCGCGGCGTGGCTGATGAACTCCAGCGGCGCGCTGACGCAGGCCACCCGTGACGACGCCATGCGCAAGTTGTTCGACCCGGTCAACGGGATCGGGCTGAGCTTCATCCGCAACCCGATGGCGTCTTCGGACCTGGCGCGCTTCAGCTACTCCTTCGACGACATGCCCGCCGGGCAGACCGACCCGAACCTGACCCGGTTCTCCATCGCGCACGACATGGAAGCCGTGCTGCCGTTGACCAAGCAGGCGAAGCAACTCAACCCGGCCATCAAGGTCATGGCGTCGCCGTGGAGTGCCCCGCCCTGGATGAAGGACAACGCCAGCTTCAATCTCGGCTGGCTCCAGGCCCAGTACTACCAGGCCTACGCGCAGTACTTCGTCAAGTACATCCAGGCCTATGCCGCGCAAGGGGTCCCGGTCAACTACGTGTCGGTCCAGAACGAACCGACGTGTTGCAGCAGCTACCCGTCGATGAACTGGAACTCCAACGGGCTGGCCACCTTCACCAAGAACAACCTGCTGCCGTCCCTCCGGAACGCCGGTCTGTCCACAAAGGTCCTCGCGCTGGACTGGAACTGGGACACGTACAACGCATACGCCGCGGAGACGATGAACGACGCCGCCATCCGCAACGACCCGAATTTCGGCGGCATGGCGTGGCACGGCTACGGCGGCGACGTCGCCCAGCAGACCACCGTGCACAACCAGTACCCGGGAGTGAACGCCTACAGCACGGAGCATTCCGGCGGCACCTGGGTTTCCAACCAGCAGAACGAAGACATGTCGAACATCGTCGACTACACCCGTAACTGGAGCAAGAGCTTCGTCAAGTGGAGCCTCGCGGTGGACCAGAACATGGGGCCGCACAACGGTGGTTGCGGGACCTGCACCGGGTTCATCACCGTCCACAACGGAGACGCCCAGCACGGGCGGGTCGACTACACCGTCGAGTACTACACGATGGGCCACCTGACGAAGTTCGTTAAGCCCGGCGCTTTCCGCATCGACTCGAACGACAACTCCGCGGTGCGCAACGTCGCGTGGAAGAACCCGGACGGCTCCAAGGCGCTCATCGCCAACAACACCTCCGGCACCAACCAGAGCGTGCGGGTCAACTGGGGCAACCAGTCCTTCACCTACAACCTGCCTGCCAAGACGTCGGCGACGTTCACCTGGAACGGCACCCAGGGCGCCGGTGGCGGCAGCCAGATCACCGGGCTCGGCGGCAAGTGCATGGACGTCGCGAGCGCCAGCAGCGCCAACGGCACCGCGGTCCAGCTCTACGACTGCAACGGTTCCGCCGCGCAGCAGTGGTCCCGCGGCACCGACGGCACCCTGCGTGCGCTCGGGAAGTGCTTGGACGTAACGGGTGCCTCGACGGCGGACGGGGCACCGCTGCAAATTTGGGACTGTGTGGGCGGGCCGAACCAGCAATGGTCGACCAACGCCTCACGGAACCTCGTGAACACCGGATCGGGCAAATGCGCCGACGCCACCGGCAACAGCTCGGCCAACGGGACCAGAGTGCAGATCTGGACCTGCGCCGCGACCCCGAACCAACAATGGACCGTCCCCGCCTGACTGATCGGAACTTCCTGATGCGTAAGAGATCCTTGGCTCTACTGACCGGCGCGCTCAGCGTGCTGGCCATGGTTTCCTTGCCCAGCGCGGCGGGCGCGGCCACCGGCCAGCTCACCGGGCTCGGCGGCAAATGCGTCGATGTCAACGCGGCGAACACTACCAACGGCACCGCGATCCAGCTCTACGACTGCAACGGTTCGAGCGCCCAGCAGTGGACGACCGGTACCGACGGTTCGCTCCAGGCGCTCGGCAAGTGTCTCGACGTCACCAGCGCCGGGACGGCCAACGGCACCCTGACCCAGCTGTGGGACTGCAACGGTTCCGCCGCGCAGAAGTGGACCGTCAACGGTTCGCGGAACCTGGTGAACACCGGCTCGGGCAAGTGCCTCGACGCCACCAACAACAGCTCGGCCAACGGCACGCGCCTGCAGATCTGGACCTGCGCCGCGACGCCGAACCAGCAGTGGACCGTGCCGAACGGCGGCACCACGCCGCCGGATCCCGGTGTCGGCTCGATGGCCGTCGCGCCGTACATCTACAACGGCTGGGGCAACCCGCCGAGCCCGACGGCGATCATGTCCGCCACCGGCGTCAAGTGGTTCACCATGGCGTTCATCCTCAGCAACGGTTACTGCAACCCGCAGTGGGACGGCGGCCGCGCGCTGAACAACGCCACCGACCAGGGCACCGTCAACGCCGTGCGCGGCGCGGGCGGCGACATCATCCCGTCGTTCGGCGGGTACAGCGGCAACAAGCTCGAGTCCTCGTGTTCGAGCGCCGGTGAGCTGGCGGCGGCGTACCAGAAGGTCATCAACGCCTTCGGTCTCAAGGCGATCGACATCGACATCGAAGCCGACGCCTACAGCAACCCGACCGTGCAGCAGCGCACCGTCGACGCGCTGAAGACCGTGCGGGCCAACAACCCGGGCATCAAGCTCTTCGTCACCTTCGGCACGGGCCAGTCCGGTCCGGACAACAGCCTGGTGAACCGGGCCGCGCAGTCGGGCCTGACCGTCGACGGCTGGACCATCATGCCGTTCGACTTCGGTGGCGCCGGCCAGAACATGGGCACGCTCACCCTCCGGGCCGCCGAAGGCCTGAAGAACACGCTCAAGGCCGCCTACGGCTACAGCGATGACGCCGCCTATCGGCACAGCGGGATCTCGTCGATGAACGGCATCACCGATGTGCAGGAAACGGTGACACTGGCCGACTTCAACACGATCCTGGCCTACGCCAACCAGCACCACCTGGCGCGGCTGACGTTCTGGTCGACCAACCGGGACCGCCCATGCCCCGGTGCCTACCCGAACAACGACACCTGCTCCGGTGTCTCCCAGCAACCGTGGGACTTCACCCGAATCTTCGCCCGCTACGCCGGCTAAACCGCTACCGCTAAAAGGCCACCATGGGGAACTCCAACTCCCTCATGGTGGCCTTTTAGCACGTTGTAAGCACGGCTAAGTCTCGAGCTACCGCAGTAATCCCGTTGGGCGGCAGGCGAAAAACCACAACGCGCGCCAACCTCGGGTGCCCACCCATCGCCATCTGTCGACAGATGGCGGTGTCTCGCACGCAAGAGAAGTCAGCCGGAAACCTCGGCGGCGGCCCGTTCGGCATAAGCCTCGACGAGCTGCCGCTCGGCATCATCCAGGTACACCGCCAAAAGCGCCTCGGCCCCGACACCGTCCCCGGCCGCGATCCGCTCGAGAATCTCGTGGTTCCGCACCAGATACCGCTCATGGAACCGCCGCGGATCGGCCATCACGTGAAAGACCAGCCGAAGCTCGGCAAAGATCCCCTGCATCAGCTCGTCGATCCGCGCACTGCCGCTCAACGCGGCCAACGCCTGATGGAACCGGATATTCGCGGTCCCCAGCTCCTGCCATTGCTCGAGCTGCTCCGCCTGATCGCCATCGGCCACAGCCTTGGCCACCCGGGCAAACCCAGCGGGCGGCGTAGTCACCGAACGCACGGCCGAGCACTCGACGACCTTGCGAACCCGGTAGAGATCAACAACGTCCTCCACCGTCAGGACCCGGACGAACACCCCGCGGTTCAGCTCGTGCACCAGCAGCCGCTCGTGGGTCAGCAGCCGGAACGCCTCGCGCAGCGTGTTCCGCGAGACCCCCAGCGCGTTCCCGATGTCGTGCTCCGACAGCCGCACCCCGGGCCGGAAATAGCCCTCTGACACACGGGTTCGCAAGATATCCGCGACGCGCTCAGCGGTGCTGGTCCGGCCGAGAAGACCCCGGTCGGCCTCAAGCCCTTGAGCGCTGTCATCCGCAGTGATCACCGTCTCAGCGTACCCGCGCGCTGAGGTAACAATAAAATCAGGCTCTTGTGGAATTGTTCAACAATCGCGTAGCTTGTGAGCCACACCACTCACCCCATCTGCGAGGTGCCCATGAACGCGATAGCCCCGGCCGGCGAAGACACCCGGCCCTTCGCCTGGTTCCGCACCCTCGGTCCCCGTGGCCGCAAAGCCTTCGGTGGCGCGTTCGGCGGTTACGGCCTGGACTCGTACGACTTCCAGGTCCTGCCGCTCGGACTCGGCGCGATCATCGCCTACTTCGGCATCTCCAAAGGGGAAGCCGGCCTGCTGACCACCGTCACGCTGGTGGTTTCCGCGCTCGGCGGCGCGCTCGCCGGGATCATGGCCGACCGCATCGGCCGCGTCCGGACGCTGCAGATCACCGTGGCCACCTACACCGTGTTCACCGTGCTCTGCGGGTTCGCGCCGAACTTCGAGACGCTGCTGGTCTTCCGCGCGCTGCAGGGCCTCGGCTTCGGCGGTGAGTGGGCGGCGGGCGCGATCCTGGTCGCCGAGTACTGCAGCCCGCGGTACCGCGGCCGCACGGTCGCCTTCGTGCAGAGCGCGTGGGCGGTGGGCTGGGGTCTGTCGGTGGTCGTCTACACGGTCGTCTTCAGTCTGGTCGACCCGGATCTCGCCTGGCGCCTGCTGTTCTGGACCGGCGTGATCCCGGCGCTGCTGGTGATGTGGATCCGGCGGCACGTACAGGACGCCGACGTCGCCACCGAGCGCCGCAAGACGTCCCAGCGTGGCTCGTTCAAGGCCATCTTCCGCGGCGACCTGCTCCGCACGACCTTCTTCGCGGCGCTGCTCGCGACCGGGGTCCAAGGCGGTTACTACACGCTGGCGACCTGGCTGCCGACGTACCTGAAGAGCTCTCGCGGGCTGACGGTCGTCGGCACGGGCGGGTATCTCGCGTTCCTCATCACCGGCGCGTTCATCGGGTACGTCTGCGGCGGCTATCTCACCGACACCCTGGGCCGCAAGAAGACCTTCCTACTGTTCTCCGTGCTGTCCGCCGGGCTGATCGTGGCGTACACGCAGATCCCGACCGGCGCGAACGGCCTGGTCCTCGTGCTCGGGTTCCCGCTCGGCTTCTCGATGTCGGCGATCTTCAGCGGCTTCGGCGCCTTCCTGGCCGAGCTGTACCCGACGGATCTGCGCGGCACGGGCCAGGGTTTCACGTACAACTTCGGCCGGGCGGTCGGCGCGGTGTTCCCGACCGTGGTGGGCTTCCTGGGGGTCGGCGGAGCGATGGTGTTCGGCGCGCTCGGCTACGGAGTCGCCGCGCTCGCGCTGTTGGGCCTCCCTGAAACGCGTGGCCGGGAACTAGTCTGAGGACGGAGAGAGAAATGACGACTTTCGATGATCCCGCCACGCTGACCCCGGCCGCCGCCCGCAAGCTGTTCCGGGACGGCGCCGCACACCCGACGACCGGCTGGGCCACCGGGTTCACCCAGACGAACCTCATCGCGGTCCCGGCCGATTGGGCCTACGACGTGCTGTTGTTCTGCCAGCGAAACCCGCGGCCCTGCCCGGTGCTCGACGTCAGTGATCCGGGCGACCCGACGACGATCCTGGCGGCCGGAGCGGACCTGCGGTGCGATCTGCCGCGGTACCGCGTCTGGGAGAACGGCAAGCTCGCCGGTGAAGCCACGGACGTCACCGGACGCTGGCGCACCGACATGGTGGCGTTCTCGATCGGGTGCAGTTTCACCTTCGAGACCGCCTTGGTGGCCGCGGGGATCCCGCTGCGGCACGTCGACCAGGGCCGCAACGTCGCGATGTATGTGACGGACAGGCAGTGCCGGCCGGCGGGCCGGCTGCACGGGCCGATGGTCGTCTCGATGCGGCAGATCCCGGCGGACAGGGTCGCCGACGCGGTGGCGATCAGCGGCGCGATGCCCGCTGTCCACGGCGCCCCGGTGCACATCGGGGATCCGGGGGAACTGGGCATCAAGGACCTCGACGCGCCCGACTTCGGCGATTCGGTGGACGCGGAATCCGGTGACGTACCGATGTTCTGGGCCTGCGGAGTCACCCCGCAGGCCGCGCTGATGGCGTCCGCGCCGCCGTTCGCGATCACCCACGCGCCGGGGTACATGTTCGTGTCAGACAAGCGAGATTCCGAGTACAGGGTGGGTTGAGCATGACGATCATCGATCTCAACAGCGATCTCGGCGAGGGTTTCGGTGCCTGGAAGATGGGCGACGACGACGCACTCCTCGAAATCGTGTCCAGCGCGAACATCGCCTGCGGGTTCCACGCCGGTGATCCGGGCATCATGCGCCGGGTGACCGAGCGGGCTGTCGAACGCGGCGTGGCCATCGGGGCGCATGTGGCGTACCGGGACCTCGCCGGGTTCGGCAGACGGGCGATCGACATGGCGCCGGACGAGTTGAGCGATGAGGTGCTCTACCAGATCGGGGCGCTCGACGCGTTCGCGAAGGCCGCGGGCGGGCAGGTGCGTTATGTGAAGCCACATGGCGCGCTGTACAACACCGCCGCGGACGACGAAGAGCAGGCGTGGGCGGTGCTCGACGGTATCCGGCGGTACGACCCGAGCCTGGCGATCCTGTGCCCGCCCGACTCGGAGATGTCACGGCAGGCGGAGAACTTCGGCGTCCGCGCGTACGCCGAAGCCTTCGCCGACCGCGCCTACACCGCGAAAGGAACCCTGGTTTCCCGGAAGCTGCCCGGCGCGGTGCTGCACGACGCCGACGCCGTCGCGACGAGAGCTGTCGAGATCGCGAAGACGGGCAAGGTGATCGCGGCCGACGGCCGTGAGCTGACCATCCCGGCGCGTTCCCTGTGCGTCCACGGCGACACCCCCGGCGCGGTCGAGCTGGCCCACCGGATCGCGAAGGAACTCGTCTCGGCCGGCGTCAAAATCAAGTCCTTTGTGGACGCTGATCGGTGATCCGGGTACTGCCGTACGGCGACCAGGCCGCACTGGTCGACCTGGACCGTCCCGAACAGGTCCTCGGCCTGCACGCCGCGCTCGACGACGAGCCGCCGTGCGGGACCGTGGAGATGGTGCCCGCGGCGCGGACCCTGCTCGTGCGGTTCGACGCTGGCCGCACCAGTTTCGAGCGGATCAGCGCCGAGATCGCCCGGCATTCGGTGGCGGACGGTGCGCACCGATCGGGGCCGGAAGTCGAAGTGCCGGTGCGGTACGACGGCGCCGATCTCGCCGAAGTGGCAACGGAAACCGGCCTGAGCGAAGCCGAAGTGGTCCGGCGGCACCAGGCCTCGACGTACACCGTGGCGTTCTGCGGTTTCGCACCCGGCTTCGGCTATCTCACCGGCCTCGACCCGAGGTTGCACGTGCCTCGCAAGACCACTCCGCGGACGCGGGTCCCGGCCGGTTCGGTCGCGATCGCCGGGGAGTACGCCGCCGTCTACCCGCGGGAATCGCCCGGCGGCTGGCGGTTGCTCGGCCGCACCGACCTGCCGGTGTGGGACGTCGACCGCGATCCGCCGAACCTGCTGGTGCCGGGCACCCGGGTCCGGTTCGTCGAGACATTCGAGAAATTTGAGCCATGAGCACCAAGATCGAGGTCGTGGCGCCGGGGCCGTTCGCGACCGTCCAGGATCTCGGGCGGCCCGGGTTGGCGAGCCTCGGGGTCGGCCGGTCCGGCGCCGCGGACCGGTCGAGTTTGCGGCTGGGCAACAGGCTGGCCGGAAATCCGGAAGGCAACGCGGCGATCGAGGCGACGCTCGGCGGGCTCGTGATCCGGTTCTCCGAGCCCGCGCTGATCGCGGTGACCGGCGCTGTCTGCGAAATCCGTGTCGGCGGGCGGGCCGCCGGGATGTTCGCGCCGATCCAGGTCCGGTCCGGTGAGGAAGTCAAGCTTTCCGTTCCTTCGCAAGGACTTCGGACCTATCTGGCGGTACGCGGCGGTATCGACGTCACGCCGGTGCTGCACGCCCGCGCGACGGACACCCTCGCGAAACTGGGACCGCCCGCGCTCTCCGCCGGGATGACGTTGCCGATCGGGGCTCGGGTGGCCGGGTATCCGGTCGTCGATTTGGCTCCGCAGAAGGCTTTCCCCGAGGAGCTCGTACTGCGGGTGACACCCGGCCCGCGGCTGGACTGGTTCGTACCGGGCACGATGACCACCCTGACCACCACATCGTATGAGGTCACGGCGAACGCCGACCGAGTCGGCCTGCGGCTTTCCGGGCCGGAGTTGACCCGGTGCCAGGACGGCGAACTCGCGCCGGAAGCCTGTGTCCCCGGGGCGTTACAGGTGCCACCTTCGGGAGTGCCGATCCTGTTCCTCGTCGATCATCCGGTGACCGGTGGTTATCCCGTGGTAGCCGTGGTCGACGACGCGGGAATCGACCTGGCCGCCCAGGCGCGGCCGGGCCGGCGCATCCGGTTCACGCGGTAATCCGATATTCGCCGTGTCGCGACACGGCTATCCTGGACCTATGTCGACAGCTCCGCGATTTAGCCGCCCCCGGCTGGTTACGCCAGTCACCGGGGCGAGTCGACGCGCGCTGCACTAGCCGCATCGGGCCACGGCGACGGCCATCCGGGGGTGACTCCCACCGTCTGCCGATCGGAGCCTGCCATGTCCTTACTCAGTACAAAAGAACTCACCGAAGCACTGACCCTTCGCGACCTCAGCGCGGGACCGCACGCCTTGGGACTCATCGTCACGGCAATCACCGATGCCATGCGAAACGCCTACCCCGCAACAGAAGTACGCGAGATACGCGCGCATCCGCTGGTACCGGTGGAAGACAACTACGAGAAACTCGGCTATCCGCCCGACGCCGTCACCCGCGACGCCCGGTACACCCGCTACGCCAGCGAAACCACCATGCTGCGCAGCCACACCACGGCGATGATCCCGCCCGCCCTCCGCGCCCTCCCCCGGAATCCGGACGTGGTGCTGCTCTGTCCCGGCCTGGTCTACCGGCGTGACGTCGTCGACCGGATCCACACCGGCACCCCGCACCAGCTGGACCTGTGGCGCATCACCACCGGCCCGGTGACCTCCGCCGACCTGGACGACCTGATCGCCACCGTCGTCGACGCCGCCCTGCCCGGCGCGGAATACCGCACGGTGCCGGCGTCGCATCCCTACACCGACGCCGGACGGCAGGTGGACGTCCTGGTCGACGGCGAGTGGCTCGAAGTCGCGGAATGCGGCTTGGCCGCGCGGCCCGTGCTGGCCGGGGCCGGGCTGAGCGACGACGTCCACGGCTTGGCGATGGGGCTAGGGCTCGATCGCCTTGTCATGCTGCGCAAGGGAATCGGCGATATCCGGCTCCTCTCGGCGACCGATCCGCGGATCGCGAGCCAGCTGCTGGACCTCACCGAGTACCGGTCCGTGTCGCGGCATCCGCCGATCTCCCGTGACGTCTCGGTGGCCGTCGAAGCCGACGCCGACGCGGAAATCCTCGGCGGGATCGTGCGTGACGCGATCGGGTCCGCGGTCGACGCCGTCGAGGAGATCCTTGTGCTCAGCGAAACATCGCTCGAAGCCCTGCCACCGGCGGCGGTCGCGCGGCTCGGCATCAAGCCGGGCCAGAAGAACGTGCTCCTGCGGGTCGTCCTGCGCCACCCCTCCCGCACGCTCTCCGATCAGGAGGCGAACGCCCTGCGGGATCAGATCTACGCGGCGTTGACGAGCTAGTCGAGACCGGAGACCCGGAGAGTGATGTTGAGCCGGCCCGAGGGGAGGCCGATCTCCGGGTTTCCGGTCTCGGGACGGGTTTTGGTGACGCCATGGAAGGCGAGTCGCGAAGGACCGCCGAAAACGAACAAATCGCCCGAACAAAGTTCGACGTCGGTCCACGGCTTGCCCCGGTTTTCGGTGTTCCCGAACCGGAAAACGCAGGAGTTCCCGAGGCTCAGCGAAACCACCGGTTCCGGGCTGCGCTCTTCGCGATCCTGGTGCAGCCCCATTTTCGCCGTCTCGTCGTAGTAATTGACGAGCGCGACGTCCGGCCGGTACTCGGCGGCCGGGTCGCCGTAAGCCTCGGCCACGGCACGCTGCCCGAGGTCGGCCAGCCAGTCCGGGAACGGGGTGACGGGGGTGCCGTCGGCGAGGGTGCGGGAGTAGCGGTACGGCACCCAATTCCAGCCGAGGCACACCATCCGCACCGACATCACGCCACCGTTCGGCAGCCGCGCCGCACCGAATCCAGCGCTCGGCGTTGCCCAGCTTCGGCAAGCGGTGACGAGTTCACGCTGCCTCTCGACGTCGAGCCAGTCGGGAAGATGTACCGCGCCGGGAGCGATTTCCGCGCGGGGACGGGGAATCAGCGAGTCCATACCTGCCTGGCGGGTCGCACTTCCCGCTCGTCACCGGGCTCCTCGGCTTCGCGCGGGGATTCGGCCGGGGTACGGGGACTCTCGACGATGTGGTGCCCGCGAAAGGTCACCTCGCCAGTTCGGAACAAACTGAGCAAACGTTTCAAAAACATTTCTCGGCTTGACACCCCCGCTCCACCACCCTTGTCGCAGAATACAACAGCGGAAGTTATTCACCTGGCGGGAACTCGACCACGGTCACCCCGGCCTGCGCCGGTACCGGATCGTTCATCGCCACCAGCGCCGCCGGGACGTCGTCGAGCCCGATGCGCTTGCCGACCAACTGATCGAGGTCGATCAAGGCTTCGGTGACCACCCGGAGCATTTCGGGGTACTCGTGGGCCTGCAGCCCGTGTGTGCCGAGGATCTGCAGTTCGCCGCCGATGACCCGGTGCATCGGGATGGGCGGGACGCCCTGCGACGGCGGCATGAGCCCGACCTGGACGTGCCGCCCGCGCTTGCGCAGGCTGCCGATCGACGCCGCGCAGGTCCCGGGCGTGCCGACACAATCCAGCGAGACGTGCGCGCCACCGCCGGTCAGTTCGCGCACCTTCTCCGCGATCGCCTCCGGACCGTCGAACGCGCCCGCGTCGACGCTGATAGCCGCACCCAACCGCTCGGCGAGTGCCCTGGCGTCCGCCGACAAGTCGACGGCGACCACCCTCGCGCCGGCGGCGACGGCCAGCAGCACCGAGGAGATCCCGGCACCACCGCAGCCGTAGACCGCGACCCACTCGCCGGCCCGCACCGCGCCTTGACGCAGGACCGCGCGGAACGCGGTGCCGAACCGGCAGCCGAGCGCGGCCGCCTCGGCCGAACTCAGCGACTCCGGCAACGCGACGAGGTTCACTTCGGCGAAACCGATCGCGACCCGCTCGGCGAACGAACCCCAGTGCGTCGCGCCGGGCTGGAACTCGTGATCGCAGATCTGCTGGTTCCCGCTCGCGCACTGCGCGCACGATCCGCACGCGCAGACGAACGGGACGGTCACGCGCGCGCCGATCTCCCAGCCGCGCACCCCTTCGCCGAGCTGGACGATCCGTCCGGCCAGCTCGTGCCCGGCGACATGCGGCAGGGTCACCGCGGAGTCGTGCCCCTGCCACGAGTGCCAGTCACTGCGGCAGACGCCGGTGGCCTCCACCTCGATGACAACCCCGCCCGGTGCCGCCACGGGATCGGGGACCTCCCGAACCTCGGGCAGCACACCGAACTCGTCGAACACCACCGCGCGCACAGGCCTACTCCCGCCGTCCTGGCTGCTTGAGACAGTTCAAGCAGACGGCATGACCTTCCCATCCGTGCGCGCGTGCGC
Source organism: Amycolatopsis sp. (assembly GCF_036008905.1). GTDB lineage: Bacteria > Actinomycetota > Actinomycetes > Mycobacteriales > Pseudonocardiaceae > Amycolatopsis. The sequence continues at coordinate 157,101 of NZ_DASYMU010000052.1, forward strand.
GGCGCAGGCCCCCCGGCCGCGCGAGCGCGGCGGCCCGAGCAGATTGGTGAGGGAACCCGACGGGACTTCCAGCACTTCTTCGATATGGCACAGGGCAAGCAGTGATTCGGGTCGTTCAGGACGGCAGCGGCCGGACTGCCAATGACTCAACGTCGCCAGGCTGATGGAAACGCCGCGCCCGCGAAGGCGGTAGCGAATCCGTTCCAGGCCGAGCCCGCGCGCCCGGATGGCCGCGCGCAGTGCCGCCGCGAAAGGTCCTGTCGCGAGCAGCAGCTCGACTTCCCGGCCGGCGGCCGCTCGTTGCACGGTGTGTGTTTTCTCCAGCGTCATGTCTGCTCCGCATCACCGGATAAGACGTGCCAGCGTATGCGCCTCGACACCCGATGAAAAGAGCCTTACGGGCACTTCTGGGAGACCATTCTGTCCCTTGACGAAACGTGAAATCCGTTCCATAAAGGCCGAATTCCGGCAGTCGCCGGGAATCCCCAACCACCGTCACCAGCAGCGAAGCGGACGCACCCCTTCCGGAACGCGCGTTCCGGGCCTGTTTTCGCAGCGGCACAAGCCTTCAATGACCCCGGAGACAATTTCCCCACCGGGGTGAAACTTCCACAATGGACTTTTCCTTGGAGCTGAACCAACTGGCGAGTTATGATATCTGATACACACTCCGCGCATTGTTCACCCGCGCGCCTTGCACGTCGTTTAACACGGGGAAAACGTTTACCACTAGTACGAACGTACCTATAAAAAGAAGCTTGTTACGGCTAACGGAGTATCCGTTAGACCGTCGAGCGCAATCCCGCGACGAGAACACGCAAACCTTGGACGACGCCCCTTCAGGCTGCGGCACGGGTCGTGAGTGTTTACGCGGGTTAGAACACTTGTTGCCGCTCACGACCCCCACCTGACCAGCGGGATCGCTGCTCAAGGTCACCCGCACGGGTGTCACCCTTACGTGGTCCGACGAGCTAGTGGACGGCGACGGAAAGGGCCTGCGCGATTTCCTTGCCGATCGCGTGGGTCGCCGCGTCCGGCGGTGAGCCGACCTTCACCACCATGGGGCCGCCGAACGGCTGGCGCTCGACGACCTCGATCCGCTTGCCGAGGCCGATCGCGTGCTCGGTGAGATACCGGAGCAGCTCGGGGTCGGTGTCCCAGACCCGCACGATCTCGCCGACCGCGCCGGGTTCCAGCTCGTCGAGGATGCGCATTGGCAGCTCTTCGACGCTGCCGTCCGCCGCCGGGATGGGGTCGCCGTGCGGATCGCGCACGGGGTTGCCGAGCTTGAGGGCGATCCGCTCGACGAGCCTGTCCGAAATGGCGTGCTCGAGCGCGTCCGCTTCGGCGTGCACCTCGTCCCAGGTGTAGCCGAGTTCGGAAACCAGGTAAGTCTCGATCAGCCGGTGCCGCCGCAGCACCGACCGCGCCAGCAACCTGCCGTCACCGGTCAGCTCGATCCCGCGGTACGGCACATGCGCGACCAGGCCGAGCTGTGAGAGCTTGGTGACCATGCCCGACGCCGAAGAAGGGCTCACCTCCAGCCGGGTGGCCAGCGAGGTGTTCGTGACCGACTCACCGCGCTCCACCAGGCCATAGATCACCCGGACGTAGTCCTCGATGGAGGACGAGCGGCGATTCGAGCTTTCGGGCATGGTCCATACGATACGGGCGCACACCTCTCAGGGGCGCCAGCGGTAGCGCACCCACTCCGGAACGGGCTCGGCGCCGAGCTGCCGGTAGAAGGCGTCCGCTTTCTCGTTGCCCTCCTGCATATCCCACTCGACCCGCCCGCTGGTGCGGGTTCGCAACGCGTTCAGCAGTTCGCCGCCGAGGCCGTGGCGCCGGTGCTGCGGCCGGATGAAGAGGTCGTCGAGCCAGATGCCCGGCCGGGCTTCCCAGGTGGAGAAGTTCCACGAGCAGAACGCGAATCCGGCGACTTCGCCCGGCGCGTCGGGGGACTCGGCGATCAGGACCCACGCCTTGGGTTCCGGCCCGAACAGATGCTTGGTCATCTCCACGCGGTCGAGCTTCAGCGTGGTGTTTCCTTCGTAGACAGCGTGTTCCTCGATCAGCGCGCAGATCTCTTCCGCGTCGGCGACCTCGGCGTCCCGTACCGGCATCAGTCGGAGTCCTCTTCTCGTCGATCACAGTTGCCCGGCCACTCTAACCAGCAGCGCACGGGACTTACCGGGACCGAGGGCGAGCCCGCGGAGCTCGTCGAACACCCAGTTGTACCTGGCCAGATCCGGCGCGGCGTCGAGATACAGCGCGCCGCGGCCGCTTTCGAGGTACGCCGTGTTCATGCCGGGACAGGCCTCGAACCGGAGCAGGGAGAACGCCGACGTCATCGCCGGATGCGCCCCGGCGCTGAACGGCAGGATCCGCACGGTGATGTTCGGCAGCCGGGACAGCTTCACCAGATGCTCGAGCTGGGCGCGCATGACCTCGGGGCCGCCGACGATCCGGTGCAGCACGGCCTCGTTGAGAATCACTTGCAAGCTCAAGGGATTGACGCAGGTCAGCCGCTTCTGACGCTGCAGGCGCACGCCGATCATCGCGGCGAGTTCGTCCTCATCGGACTCCGGGCGGCCGGCGGTGGCTATCGCCCGCGCGTACTCGGCCGTCTGCAACAGCCCGGCCACCAGCTCCACCGCATACGACCGCACCTCGTCCGCCGCGCTTTCGTAGCCGAGGTAGAGCTTGAACCAGTCCGGGATGTGCTTCGCCCGCGACGCGAACCACTCCGGCTGCCCGGCTTCCACGGCGAGCGCCGCCAACGCCGTCCGCTCGACGGAATCCGCGCCGTACAACGTGGTGAGCGCCTTGACGTAGAGCGGGCGGACGAGCTGCCTGCCGGTCTCGATCTTGGACATCGTGGCCGGGGAGACCTCGATCTCCAGCGCCGCCGCCTTGGCCTCGATACCGGCCCGTTCGCGCAGGCTGCGCAACCGCTGACCGAGCTGCCACCGGCGGACGGTGGACGTCTGACCTGACACGGGCTTCCTCCAGGGACCATGAGCAAAGGTGGCTAGTGGTAATAGCCACTTTACCCCGCGGCCCGACACCGGCCCGCCTGCCTTGAGTGACGGATTGAGCGAAAATGTCCCAAAGCGCTCCAACAGCGGAAACAGATGCGGTACCGTCGCCGTGGGTGATTTTCAGGGGCGAGGGGACGACCACATGGGTACCGCGGGCGACGACTACCTGCGCGGCATGCTCAGCAATTCCGTATCGGCACCGGCGATGGTGTCGCGAGCCGGCGACGCTCCTCCCCCGGCTGGTGACGGCACCTGGGGTGGCTACCTGTTCGACGAAGACACCCTGAGGGCCAAGATCATCGAATGGGAAGACCTCAAAGTCGCTATTACGCGTGATCGAATGCATCTCATAGATGCCCGCGAGGCACTCGACGCGCCGTCCAAGGACCAGCCCGCGCGCGAGCAGGCGAAAGCGACGGAGTTTTCGATCACGGCGGCGATCGTGCACAACGAGGCAATGCTGGGATACGTCGAGAACTACGTCCATGGCCTGGAAAAGGCGCTGGTGAAGTACGGGACTCGCGAACGCCTTGTCACCGACACGCTCAACAGCGGCAGTCCCCAGGGAGGTCAGTGAAATGGGTTCCGAAGAGTGCATGAGCGGGAAGGCGATCTACCAGAACTTCATCGACGGCCTCGGCACACGCCCGCTGATGGAATCCCAGCAGAGCATCGGCATGGTCTCGCAGGTCTACGACGAAAGGGTGAGCCAGATCAAGAAGCTGGCCACCTCGATGGAAGAAGGCTGGGCCGGAAAAGCGGCCGGCGCGGCGCAACGTGGTGCCGGGCCGCTCGCGGAGGCACACGCCAGAGCGTCCGTCGAGATGCATACGGCGAAGGAACTGCTCAGCCGGCAGTCGGAGAGTTTCGGCGTCGCGCGGGTGAATGTCGTCGATGTGCCCGACGTGCCGAAAGAACCGTCGCTGTTCAAGAAGGTCGTGACGCTCGGCTCGGCTCAGAACGGTTACGAGGACAAGGTCGAAGCGAGCAACGCGGCGAACCAGCGCAACATCGCCGTCATGCGGGATTGGGCGGACGCCTCCAGCACCAATGGCGCGATGATGCCGACGGACTACGGGGACATCCCCACCGACAAGGTGAAGTTCGACGTCAAGGAAGAGTCCGTCGGCCCATGGAAACCCGTCTGGCCCGAGAGGGAGTGGCCGCCGAAGCCCGTCGAACACAAAGGCGGTGACGACGGCAAGAAGGTCGGCAACGGTGACGACAAGAAGGTCGGCACGGACGACGACAAGCTCAGGTCCGACGAAAAGATCGTGCGGCCTCCGGCGGAGGACCGGCCCATCGGTATCCCCGAGCGGCCCCCGCCCCCGCTCAACGACGACTGGCGGAACACCTTCCCGGAGCAGATCGACAAGCCCGACATTCTCAGACCGCCCGTCAGCGACGGCAAGGACGAGCTGACCAGGCCCGAGGACTTCACCCCGGAGAAGCCGGGCGACCGTCCTGGCTGGAACTTGCCTGGCGGACCAGGCGGCACCGGCGGTACTGGCGGTACCAGTGGCACCGGCCAGGGTTCTTCGAGTGGCACGGGTTTCGGCCCGTTCGGCGGGCTGGGCGGTTCCGGTTCGAGCTCCGGTTCGGGCTCGGGCAGCGGACGGTTCGGCAGCGGCAGCGGCACCGGCAGCGCCAGTGGCTTGGGCGGCGAGAAGTCGCTCGGCGGCCGCGGCGCGGGTTCGGCGTCGGGCGCGGCCGAGGCGATGGGCCGCGGCGGCGCGGCGGGTGCCAAGGGCATCGGCGGCGGTGCGGCCGGACGTCCGGGCGGCGCGGGCGGAACGCCCGGCATGGGCGCGGGCCAGCGCGGCCAGGGCGACGAAGACGAGGAACACCAGCGGAAGTACATCGTCGACGACGACGAGGCGTTCCAGCTGACCGACGACGGTGAGCGGCTGACGGATCCACGCACCGGCATGCCGTTGACGCCGCCGGTCATCGGCGAATAGAACCGGGGAGAGAACAGCGAATGTGGTTCACCGAGCCCGAACGCTTCAACGCCGACGAGCTCGCGGCGCTGGTCACCCACACGACCGGCGGCGACCTGCACATCGCACTGGCGCCGCAGGCCGTGTGGCGGCCTGCGGCGGACCAGGCGGAGCTCGATCGGACCGTCGCCGAGCTGCATGCCCGGTACGCCGCCGAACCGGCGGACCGCGAGGAACCCGATTTCGCGACCATCGCCGAGCTGCTGAGCAAACCCCCGGAAGCGCGCTACGGCTGGATCACCGACAAACGCAACGACACCTCTCTTAGCGTGCTGGTGGCGGGGACTTCGTGGTTCGGCCTGATCGCCGTCCGCGACGGTGACGACATCTGGGTCCGGACGTTCCAGCCGGACAGGCTCAGCGCCGTACTGGCCGGGGTTCTCCCCCACGACACCGAAAAGCCCGCCGCGTCACCGATCGTGGTGCTCCGCAGCGAAATGCTCGACGCGGAGAAGCTGGCGTACGACACCGTCCCGAGGTCGGAAGTGCGGCGGGCACAACGGTTCGCCGAACTGACGCCGCAACTCAGCGCGGAGTTCAACGCCGAAACGCGCGACTCCAGTGGCCGTCGCCAGCGCGGTCCCATACCGCTGCGCGTCTACGACACCGAAGACGGCCGCTGGGCCCTGCGCATCAAGCCGCACTACACCGACGAGCGCATGGAACTGTGGCCGGTGGGACAGGCGGAGTTCGCCGACCTGATGGACGAACTGCGCCGCGAAATCACCGCCCAAGCCTGGTAACGCTGCCCAGCCACGCAGTTCTTCAGTCCGTAAACCCAGCCACCACCAGCCCCACCCCCAAAACCCAGCCACGCGGGTCCTTAGTCCGTAAAGCCGGTCACCACGACTCACGTCCGCCCAACGGGCGGGAGTCTTCACCGCGCGCGCTCGCCGAAGGCCAGGTTTGCGGGAGCAGGGCGCCCCCGGGCAAGTCGCAAGCGACCTGCCCATGCCACGCCCTGGTCACGCAAACCTGATCGCGCGCCTGCCAATAAACACAGGCTTTTCTACCGCACGCACCACAAAACCCAACCACCAGCTTTGAGCCATACAAGCCAGAGCCCAACCACCACTAAGCCGTCCCCACCCAGGCTGGGGAAAGTGTCGACACATTCCCCAGGAGTAGGCCGAGCCCGGTCAGGCTTGGTAGAGCAACTCCCCGCCGACGGCGGTGCCAAGTACGCGGATGTCGTCGAAGCTCGCTTCGTCGGTCGGATCCGCTGACAGGGCCACGAAATCGGCGAGTTTCCCCGGTTCCAAGGTGCCAACGTCGTGCTCGCGGAACGCCGCATAAGCCGAGCCGTGGGTGTACGCCCGCAGCGCCTGGGCCGGGGTCAGCCGTTCGTCCGGGCCGAGCAGCTCGCCTGAAGAAGTCCGGCGCCGGACCATGTCGGCGATGCCCAGCAGCGGAGCGCCGTTCACGACCGGGCGGTCCGAGCTGCCGGGCAGCACACAACCGGCGTCGAGCACGCTGCGCAGCCGATAACACCAGGCTTCGCGCTCCGGCCCGAGCGCGGCGCGCATCCCGTCGCCGATCTCGTTGACGAACCGGCCCTGCGGTGACGGAATCAGGCCCAGTGAAGCGATCCTGGTGAGTTCGGCCGGCGAAACGACCGCGCAGTGTTCGATCCGGTGCCGGTGGTCGGCGCGCGGGAATTTCGCCAGCGCGGCGCCGTAAGCGTCCAGCACCACGGAAATCGCGCGGTCGCCGATGGCGTGGGTCGCGATCTGCCAGCCCGCCGCGTGGGCGCGCAGGATCGTGCGAGCGAGTTCGTCCTCCGGCACCTGGAAGTAGCCGCGGTTGTCCGGCTCCCCCGCGAACGGCTCGTGCATCGCACAGGTCCGGCCGATGAGCGAGCCGTCGGCGAACAGCTTCAGCGGGCCGATCCGCAGCCATTCGTCGCCGAAACCGCTGCGCAGCCCCAGATCCAGGCCGAAGTCGACGTCGTCGGACGCCGCGTGCTCGACGTCGTGCAGCACGCTCGCGGCCACCATTACGGTACTGCGCACCCGAAGCACACCTCGGTCCCGCGCGAGCTGGTACGCGGCGAGTTCCACCGGCGTCTGCCCCACCAGGCCGCCGCCGATCCCGGCTTCCTGCACGCTGGTGATGCCCTCGGCCAGGTAATGCGCACCGGCGCGGTCGAGGCCGCGGACCACGGTGTCGATCGGGGTCGGATAGACGAGCGGGTTCAGCAGGAGCTGCGCCTGTTCGCGCAGCAGCCCGGTCGGCGAGCCGTCGGCGTCCTCGACGACATCGCCGCCGACGGGCACGTTCGCCAGGTCGAGTTTCCCCAGAACGAGTGAATTCACCACGTTCATATGCCCGGAGGTGTGCTTGACGCGCACGTGGTGTTTCGGCGCGGCGCGGTCGAGGCCGTGCCGCGTTGGATGACCGCCGACCAGTTTGTTCTGGTCGTAACCACTGCCGACGATCCAGCTGCCCGCGGGCTGTTCCCGCGCACGGGCAGCGATGGCGTCGTAGACCTCGTCGACGCTCTTGCAGTCACTGAGCGGCACGTCGTCGAGGCCGATACCGAACCAGGCCATGTGGTTGTGCGCGTCGTGGAAGCCCGGCGCGACGAAGGCGCCGCCGAGATCGACCCGCTTCGACGTCGACAGCTCCCGGGCGTCTTCACCGAGGGCGACGATCCGCCCGTGCAGCACGGCAAGCGCGTTCGTCTGGCCTAAACCGGTGATGACCTGCGCGTTCTCGTAGACCGCATCCACTCGCATACTCGCCGACCCTATCGATCGATCGATCGGTCGTCTAGGCTCCGGAGCCATGAGCACTGTCGAGTTCGCCTACGACGACGGCGTCGCCCTGATCTGGCTGAACCGCCCCGAGCGGCTGAACGCGGTCGTCCCCGCGCTCGTCGACGACCTCCTGGAAGCGCTTGAGGCGGCGGCCAACTCCGGCGCGCGAGCCGTGGTGCTCGCCGGGCGCGGACGGGCGTTCTGCGCCGGTCACGACCTCAAGGAGCCCATCCCCGACGGCGATTCGCGCGCCAGGCTCGACCGGCTCCAGGACGTCACCCGCCGCCTGCGGACGCTGCCGCAGCCGGTGATCGCCGCCGTCCACGGCTACGCGATCGGTGCCGGAGCCGAGTTCGCGCTGGGCTGCGACTTGATCCTGGCCGCGGAGGACGCCGTGTTCGCGTTCCCCGAGGTGTCGCTCGGGCTCAGCGTCACCGGCGCCGCGTCCCGGCTGCTGCCGATGCTGGTCGGGCCGCTCAAGGCGAAGGAACTCCTGCTGCTGGGCGAACGGGTCGACGGCAAGGCCGCGCACGGCATCGGCCTGGTCAACGCGGCCGTGCCAGCCGACGAGCTGATGGACCGGGCCATCGCCTGGGCCACCAAGATCGCCGGACACCCCGCCGAGGCCGCGACGATGGCCAAGCGCGCACTCGACTCCGGGCTCGACGGCACGCTGGAAGGCGCACTGGAACTCGAGGTCAGCCACGCTCTGATCACCGAGCATTCGGCCGCGGTCAAGGCGTCCACCGAAGCGTTCCGGAGCCGGGCATGACCCTGGTCGACCTGGTCACCGAGGCCGCGGCACGCTGGCCCGCCAAGACGGCGTGGATCTTCGACGCCACCGGCGAGCGGTTCACTTTCGCCGACGTCGAGGCGCGCAGCAGCCAGATCGCGGTGGCGTTGCGCGAACTCGGTGTCGAGCCGGGCGACCGGGTCGCGGTGATGCTGCGCAACCAGCCCGAGTTCCCGCTGGTCTGGCTCGCGCTGGCCAAACTGGGCGCGATACTGGTGCCGGTCAACACCGGCTACCGCGAGTTCGACGGCGCGCATGTGCTCACCCATTCCGGCGCGCGGTTCGCCGTCGCCGCGGACGAATTCCTGGAGCTGCTCACCAAAATCACGCCGGCGACACAGCTCGAGCGGGTACTGCCCGTCGGTGAGCTCACCGCGAGCCTGCGCGAAACCACCGAGACGTTTTCGACCGAGCCCGAGCGGCCGGTCAACATCCAGTACACCTCCGGCACCACCGGCGCACCGAAGGGCTGTGTACTCCCGAACCGGTACTGGACCACGCTGGCCGTCGGGCTCGCCACGGACTTCCCCTCGATCGCCGACGACGACATCATGCTGACCGCACAGCCTTTCCACTACATCGATCCACAGTGGAACGTCGCGTTAGGACTGGCTTCCGGCGCGACACTGGTGGTGCTGGACAGATTCCATCCGTCGACGTTCTGGTCGAAGATCCGCGAGTACGACGTCACCTGGTTCTACTGCCTCGGCCTGATGCCGGCATTGCTGCTACGGCAGCCGGAATCCCCCGAGGACAAGCAACACAAGCTGCGCGCGATCTGCGCGTCGGCGATCCCCCGCGACCTGCACGCCGAACTCGAAGCGCGCTGGGGTGTCCCGTGGTTCGAAGCCTTCGGCATGACCGAGACCGGCGGCGACATCCGGATGTCCGAAGAGGACCACGACGCCCTTGTCGGCACCGGCTGTCTCGGCAGGCCGTCACGCGACCGTGAAGTGATGATCGCCGACGAGGTCGGAAACCCAGTTCCCCGCGGCGAAACCGGTGAACTGCTGATCCGCGGGATCGGGCTCATGCACGGTTACCACGAAGACCCCGAAGCAACGGCGAAAGCGTTCACCGGGGGCTGGTTCCACACCGGTGACCTGGCGAGCATGGACGCCGAAGGCCGCGTGTACTACGTGGGCCGTACCAAGGACATGATCCGGCGCAGCGGCGAGAACGTCTCCGCGGACGAGGTCGAGCGCGCGCTGATGCTGCACCCGGACATCCGGCTGGCGGCGGTCATCGCGGTGCCCGACGACCTCCGCGGCGAGGAGATCAAGGCATACGTCGTACTCGGCGGCACGGTGTTCGACGGCACCGGCTCATCGCCCGAGGAGTTGGCCGAGTTCTGCACGCGGAAACTGGCCTATTTCAAGGTTCCGCGCTACTGGGCGGTGGTGGAGTCACTCCCGATGACCCCGTCCGAGCGCGTCGCCAAGGGCGAACTGCGCAAGGCCGCCGACCCACTCGCGGGCACCTACGACAGAACGGTCAAGTCGTGGTTGTAGACAGCCGGGACAGGGTGCGCGCGGCGGCGGTGAAGCTGTTCGCGGACAAGGGTTTCCACGGCACCGGGATCCGGGATCTGGCGCAGGCGGCCAAGCTTTCGTCCGCGAGCCTCTACCACTACATGGGTACCAAGGAAGAACTCCTCGCCGACATCATGCGCGAGTCGCTGGAACGCCTGCTGGCGGCGGCCGCGCTGGCCACCGAAGGCGTCGAGGATCCGCGGCTGCGGCTGGGCAAACTGGTCGCGCTGCACGTGATCACCCACGCTTCACAGCCGAGCGAAACCCGGGTGGTGGACAACGAGGTGCACGCGCTGTCCCCCGCGGCGAAGAGGACGATCGTCGGATTGCGTGATTCCTACGAACTACTTTGGTCCGAAGTCATCGACGCCGGAATCGCCGCGGGGGTGTTCCACACCGGGCAACCCGCGGTCACCAGACTCGCCCTGCTGGAGATGTGCAGCGGTGTCGCCAGGTGGTATTCGCCACGTGGCACTCTGACACTTGACCAGCTCGCGGCCCATTACGCGGAGCTGGTCATGCGGGCGCTCGGCTGCCTCGACGTCGGCGAACAACCCGATTTGAAGCACTGCCGAACGCTGGTTTCGCAGGTTTGGAGTGTAAGGATCTAGGGGGGTCAAGGCGTGTACGCCTTGCCCCAGCGGCATTACTGGGGGACGCTCGAAGGGTGACTGAGCAAACGATCCAACTGGAACTGGATGACTCGGGTCTCTCACCAGGCCTGCCGGTACCGACAAATCCTCGGGATCAGGTACAAGATGTGCCCTATCGCCCGGTGGAATTCCGCGATGACGACCTCCCGACGGCCCTCGAACGGGCGTCCTCCTGGCTGAGGCAAGCACAGGAGTGGCTGGGCGAACCGCTGGACGTCCTCTCCATCCATCTGGATTACGACGACCGCAAGGGTTCCCCGTACTACGACGTCAAGTTGCTGTGCAACGAGGAAGACCTGGCCGGCGTCCCCATCGCCATGCGCGCCAAATCCGAGGAATAGGCCCCGTAAGTGCCACCATGGCCACCTTGGTCACGACCAAGGTGGCCATGGTGGAACGTCAGCCGAGCGAGCCGCCGACCTTCACGTGCCCCTTGAGCAGGTTGCGCGCGATGGTCCGGCGCTGGATCTCGTCGGTGCCCTCGTAGATCCGGAGCAGTCGCAGTTCGCGGTACCAGCGTTCGATCGGCAGCTCACGGGTGTACCCCATGCCGCCGTGGATCTGCAGGATCCGGTCGACGATCTCGTTGGCCTTCACGCCGCCGTACAGCTTCGCGACGGACTGCGCGTGCCGTGAGTCCATACCGGCGTCGACCTGCCATGCCGCGTGCAGGACGAGCCAGCGCAACGCCTCCAGCTCGACGCCGGAGTCGGCGATCATCCACTGGATGGCCTGGCGCTCGGCGATGAGCTGCCCGAACGTCGACCGCGTGTTGGCGTGGTCGATGCCCATCTGGATCAGCCGTTCGCACGAGCCGATCGCGCGGGCGGGCAGCAGGTAGCGGCCGCGGCCGATCCACTGCATGGCCAGGTCGAAGCCGTGGCCGAGCTCGCCGAGGATCTGCGTCTCCGGCACGCGGACGTCCTCGAAGATCAGGGCCGCCGGGCCCCATTCGCCCATGGTGTCGATGTACTCCGAGCGCCAGCCCATGTCGCGGTCGACGAGGAAGCACGTGACGCCGCCGTTCGCGCCCTTCGCCGGGTCGGTGATCGCGAAGACCATGGCGAAGTCGGCTTCGTTCCCGCCGGTGATGAAGGTCTTCTCGCCGTTGATGATCCAGTCGGTGCCGTCCTTGCGGGCGGACGTCCTGATCGCCTTGGCGTCCGATCCGGCGCCCGGCTCGGTGATCGCGAAGCACGACTTGCGCTCGCCGGAGATCGTCGGCAGGAGGTAGCGCTCCTGCTGCTCCGGGTTGGCGTGGAACAGGATGTTGTCGGCCGCGCCGCCGAAGCGGAACTGCACGAACGTGCGGCCCAGCTCGGCCTCCAGCAGGGCGGTCATCACCGCGGACAGGCCCATGCCGCCGTGCGACTCCGGCGTCTGGACGCCCCAGAAACCGGACTCCTTGGCCTTGAGCTGCAGCTCGGTCAGCTCGTCGGAGGTGATGCCCGGCTTGCCCTCACGCTCGCGGCGCAGGACCTCCTGCTCGCGGGGGATCAGTTCTTTCTGCACGAAAGTGCGGACCCAGTCGCGCACTTCGCGTTCTTCGGTGCTGAGGGTGAAATCCATGGTCGGCGGCTCCTAGAGGCTCGCTAAGCGCTTGCTTACCTGACATTAACACCCAGATGTGCCCGTCCGCTGTCGCATGTTCTGAATTGGACACGGTAGGTTTCCTCCCGCCAGTACCGGTGTCGAGGAGGACCCATGACCGTCGAGCCACCCGTCCAGCGGCGGGATCGCACGCAGTACCTGTACATCGCGGTGATCGCCGCGGTGATTCTCGGTATCGCCGTCGGCTTGGTCTTCCCGCAGTTCGGCAAGGAACTCAAGCCGCTGGGCACCGGGTTCGTGAACCTGATCAAGATGATGATCTCGCCGATCATCTTCTGCACGATCGTGCTCGGCGTCGGCTCGGTCGCCAAGGCCGCGAAGGTCGGCAAGGTCGGCGGGCTCGCGATCGGGTACTTCCTGATCATGTCGACAGTGGCGCTCGCCGTCGGCCTGGTCGTCGGCAACATCCTCAAGCCGGGCACCGGCCTGCACATCACGGCGTCGATCGCCAAGCAGGGCCAGTCGCAGGTCATCGAGAGCCAGAGCACGACCGAGTTCCTGATCGGCATCATCCCGACGACGCTGGTTTCGGCGTTCACCTCGGGCCAGATCCTGCAGACGCTGCTGGTCGCGCTGCTCGCCGGGTTCGCGCTGCAGAAGCTCGGCACCAAGGGCGAGCCGATCCGCCGCGGTGTGGAGAACATCCAGCGCTGGATCTTCCGCATCCTCGCGATGATCATGTGGGCTGCCCCGGTTGGTGCGTTCGGCGCCATGGCCGCGGTCGTCGGCGGGTCCGGCTGGGCCGCGCTCAAGGGTCTGCTGATCATCATGGTGGGCTTCTACATAACCTGCCTGCTGTTCGTCTTCGTCATCCTCGGCGGGCTGATGTGGCTGGTCACGAAGCTCAGCGTGTTCAAGCTGTTCCGCTACCTCGGCCGCGAGTTCCTGCTGATCCTGTCGACGTCGTCCTCCGAGTCGGCGCTGCCGCGGCTGATCGCGAAGATGGAGCACCTCGGCGTCAGCAAGCCCGTCGTCGGCATCACCGTGCCGACCGGCTACTCGTTCAACCTCGACGGCACCGCGATCTACCTGACCATGGCCTCGCTGTTCATCGCCGACGCGCTCGACAAGCCGCTGTCGATCGGTGAGCAGATCTCGTTGCTGGTCTTCATGATCATCGCCTCGAAGGGTGCCGCCGGGGTCACCGGCGCCGGCCTCGCCACCCTCGCCGGCGGCCTGTCGGCACACCGGCCGGAGCTCGTCGACGGCGTCGGCTTCATCGTCGGCATCGACCGGTTCATGTCCGAGGCCCGCGCGCTCACCAACTTCGCAGGCAACTCGATCGCGACCGTGCTCGTCGGCACCTGGACGAACGAGATCGACCGCGAGCAGGTCGACCGCGTGCTGGCCGGGGAAGACCCGTTCGACGAAGCCACCCTGCTGGACGACCACGCCGCCAAGCCGGAAGCCGAGCCAGCCACGTGATCGAGTGCACGGTGTGGTGGTCCAGCCCGCTGCCGAATGAGCCGAAGTACCTCGAGCTGCTGGATTCGCTGGAGAAAGGCCGGCATGAGGCCTACCGGCAGGAGATCGACCAGCGCCGGTTCCTGACCGGCCGGGTGCTGGCCAAAACCGTGGCCGCCGAGCACCTCGGCACCACCGCGGACAAGATCACCTTCGACGCGACCTGCGACGACTGCGGGAAACCGCACGGCGTCCCCCGCGTACCGGGCGCGGCGCTGGCGCTGTCCATCTCGCACTCCGGCGAGATGATCGGCGTCGGTGTCACCGCCGGCACCAAGCTCGGCCTCGACGTCGAAACGGCGACGCGGCGGGCCGACGACTCACTGATCGAGTACGCGCTGAACCCGGCTGAGATGGCCGGTCTGGCCGGGCTCGGCGCCGAAGCCCGCGCGACGGCGTTCTTCACCTACTGGACGCGCAAGGAAGCCCTGATGAAGGCGACCGGGCGCGGCCTGAAGATCCCGCTGAAGGCCATCACGCTGTCGAAGTACGACGAACAGGCGGCGCTGCTCAACTCCGAGGACCCGGCGCTCGACCCGGCCGGAACGCGCCTCGAAGACCTCAAGGCGGGCGAAGGCTACCGGGCCGCTGTCGCGTTCCTGACCAGCGACGACGTCTCCGTCACCGAACGCTGGTGGACGCCGTGAAGCCGGTGAAAGGCACGTTCGGCACGCTGGACACGACGAAGGCCCCCTTCATCGCCGCGCACGCGGTGAGGGGCTACCTCGGCAGGTCCAAGCCCATCGCGCGAAGCAGGGTCTGGAACTTGGCGGACGTCTCGTCGAGTTCCGCCTGGGGATCCGACTCGGGCACGATGCCGCCCCCGGCGTAGAGCCGCATGGAGGTGTCGGCGACTTCGGCACAGCGGATCGCGACGGCCCATTCACCGTCGCCGTCCGCGTCGACCCAGCCGACAGCGCCCGCGTAGTACCCGCGATCGAACGGTTCCAGCTCGCTGACCAGCGCTCGGGCTTCGTCCGTCGGCGTGCCGCAGATGGCGGGCGTTGGGTGCAGCGCGGCGGCGAGTCGCAGCGCGGTGATGTCCCGGTCGATCAGCTCACCGGTGATGGTGGTCCCGAGATGCCACACCGCCGGCGTCGACACCAGGTCCGGCTCGTCCGGCACGTCCAGCGACCGGCAGAACGGCCGCAGTGTCTCGACCAGCGCCTCGGTGACGGCGGCGTGCTCGATGTGGTCCTTCTTCGACCTCAGCAGCGCCTCGCCGTTCGCCCGGTCGGCGACCGGGTCCGCCGACCGCGGCATGGTGCCCGCGTGCGGATGGGAGATCACCTGCAGACCGCGTCGCGCCAGCAGCAGCTCGGGGGTCGCGCCGACGATCGTGCGGGAGTCCGGCAACGCGGCGGCATAGGTGTAGTCGCGAGGGTTGTCCTTGGCCAGGTTGCGGACGATCTGCTCGGGACGCACGGCGTCCGCGAAGTCGACATCGAGAGCACGGGCCAGAACGACCTTGCGCATCCGGCGGTCCGCGAGCGCGGCCACGGCGTCGGCGACGGCGAGGAGATGGCGCTCCGGCGACGGCACGGAACGGGTGGAAAGCGGTGCGGCGAGCACCTCTCGGGGCATGGCCTCGAGCACGGGACCCGTGCGGTGCAGGATCCGCGGAATGATCAGGTGCCCCGGCGTACGCGTGCCAGGGCTGGTATCGAACGGGAGCACTCCGACAGCCACCGGAACGGCGGATCCCGCGAGCGCTTTCGTCACGGATTCGGCCAACCGCACCGGATCCAGCTCCGTCAGCGCCTCGGAAACACCTTGACCGAGAATGGTGTGCTTGGCGTTGGCGAAGAAGAAATCACCCCGCGTGTACGCACCGGCTACCTGCGACCCCGTAAACGAATTCACTCTTACAGCGTCCCAGGCCGGGCGGGCTGCGGGTGGGAAGTGTCGCCAGCGCAACACCTTTCCCACCCGCAGAACGCTCTGAGCTGCACAGCGTCTTACTTAAATGCGGTCCTACTTGAGCGCGTCGATCAGCGCTTCGCGCTGGCGCTCGCCGAGACCGGCTGCGCGCCGGTCCGGGTCGATGCCGGCCTGCTCGAGCAGGGCCGCGACCTTGACCGCGCCAAGACCCGGTACCGCCTTGAGGAGCTGCGTGACCTTGGTCTTGCCAATGGTCTTGTTTTCCTTGGCCTTCAAGAGCACCTTGTCGATGCTCTCCTGGCCGGACTTGATCGAGGCAAGCAGCTCGGAGCGGGCCTTACGAGCCAGGGCCGCCTTGGCCAAGGCGTCGGCGCGCTGCTCCGGAGTCAACGTGGGCAGAGCCAACGTATTAGTCCTTTCCATCTCGAGTTCCGCTTATCGCGGGGACGACTTCAGTTATCCAGACGCTTGCACCCGCAAGCGCTGGCCAAGCCGTCTCTTACCACGGCCCCAGTAAACGCCACCCAAGTCAGGGGCGTGAAACCGACACGCACTTCCTACCCGTGTACCCACTTCCGGGGCAACCCGTCCTCGCCAGCCTTGGGCCAGCGAAAACGGGCTTTTCGGCGCCGTCGGCAAGGGGGTTCCGAGGCCTTTGGGAGCGCTCCGAAACAGCGTTCCGGAATGCCTTCGGAGAAGGTTTCCCGACACCGCCAGGAAGGCCGTCCAGTCCACTGTGGATGATCCACCGGCAAGCACGGGAAACGCTTATTCCGGCCGGTGTTCCAAGCGCGGAATTACCGTCGAATTCTCTTCGCTGACAACAAAATCCGAATTTTCGGCAATGGTCACCGAGGGTGATCCGGGGCACGCGGAGGTTCGCTCGCCGACCGCGGCCGGGCGATCTCCGGAGCGCTCCCAGCAGCCCCTGGAGGTCCCCCACCTGGGGGTCTGTCCGGACACGCGTCCCATCAGCACGTGAGCGCCCTTGTCGATCTTGAAAAACGGCCCTCCCAGAGCGATGAAACGCGCGCCATCAGACACCCGTTAGTAGGACATTGATCAAGGTCACACCGGGGAGGTTGAACGCCGTCCAATCCAACTTGGACACCCTGGACAGCCCACGCGGCCGTCCCTCCGGCGCCGAAACGTGACGAAACGGATGTCCTCCGGGCACATGCCCGGTTCAGCCGATCGGCATTAGAGTCGCGGTTAACCGGAGTTCACTGCCGAACAAACCCGCAGGAGTCACCCATGTTGAGCACGATGCAGGACGGGCAGCTGTCGTTGGCGACACTGCTTCGCCACGGCACCACGGTGCACTCGCAGAGTGAAGTAATCACCTGGACCGGTTCAGAGAGCCGCCGCGAAACCTATGGCGAACTGGGTAAGCACGCCGCGAAGCTGGCGAACGCGCTCCGCGGCCTGGGTATCACAGGAGACCAGCGTGTCGGCACGTTCATGTGGAACAACGCCGAGCACCTGGCCGCTTACCTCGCCATCCCCTCGATGGGCGCCGTACTGCACACACTGAACATCCGGCTGTTCCCCGAGCAGCTGGTGTTCGTCGCCAACCACGCCGAGGACCAGGTGGTCATCGTCGACGGCTCGCTGGTGCCGCTGCTCGCCAAGCAGCTCCCGGAGATGAAGACCGTCCGGCACGTGATCGTCGCCAACGGCGACGCGTCGACGTTGCAGGCTCCCGAAGGCATCACCGTCCACTCCTACGCCGAACTGCTCGCGGCGCAGTCCGACGAGTTCGACTGGCCCGAGATCGACGAGCGTTCCGCCGCCGCGATGTGCTACACCTCCGGCACCACGGGTGACCCCAAGGGCGTCGCCTACTCGCACCGCTCGATCTGGCTGCACTCCATGCAGGTCTGCATGAGCGACAGCATGCGGCTGGCCCAGGGCGACAAGACCCTCGCGATCGTGCCGATGTTCCACGCCATGTCGTGGGGCCTGCCGTACGCGGCGCTGATGGTCGGCGCGTCGCTGGTCATGCCGGACAGGTTCCTGCAGCCGGGACCGGTCGCGCAGATCCTCGCCGCCGAAAAGCCCAACTTCGCCGCCGCCGTCCCGACCGTGTGGCAGGGCCTGCTGCAGCAACTCGAGGTCAACCCGCAGGACATCTCCCACCTCAAGGAGGTCGTCATCGGTGGCTCGGCGGTGCCGCCGTCGATGATGCACACCTTCGAGGAGAAGCACAGCGTTTCCGTAGTGCACGCCTGGGGCATGACCGAGACCTCGCCACTCGGCAGCGTCGCACGGCCGCCCGCCGGGGTGACCGGCGACGAGGCCTGGAAGTACCGCTACACCCAGGGACGCTTCCCCGCTTCCGTCACCGCGCGCCTGGTCGGCGACTCCGGCGACGTCCTGCCTTGGGACGGCGAGAGCGTCGGCGAGCTCGAGGTCAAGGGGCCGTGGATCGCGGGCGCGTACTACGGCGGCGACGATATCGACCCGGACAAGTTCCACGACGGCTGGTTACGCACGGGTGACGTCGGCAAGATCACCCACGACGGGTTCCTGACCCTGACCGACCGCGCCAAGGACGTCATCAAGTCCGGTGGCGAGTGGATTTCTTCGGTGGACCTGGAGAACCAGGTCATGGGTCACCCCGCGGTCGCCGAGGCCGCCGTCGTCGGCATCCCCGACGAGAAGTGGGACGAGCGCCCGCTGGTCGCCGTCGTGGTGAAGGAAGGCCAGAGCGTCACGGCCGAGGAACTGCGCGACTACCTGAGCGACAAGGTCGCCAAGTGGCAGCTGCCGGAAAACTGGACATTCGTGGCCGAAGTGCCGAAAACCAGTGTCGGCAAGTTCGACAAGAAGCGTCTCCGCGCGTTCCACTCCGAGGGAAAGCTCGACATCTCTCAGTTGTAACCCGCACCGTCGCCCACCACCACCCTCAACGGAAGTGCTACGCACTGCTGGGTGAATTCAAACTTTTCGGCGAGTCTTAACTGCTCTGAAGGTCACCATGAGGGAATCTAACGCCCGCATGGTGACCTTCAGAGGCATTTTCGTCGGAAAGGTGGAGGGCGGGGATGGAGCGCAGTCGGCGCGGGTTTTTGTCGTTGGCAAGCATGGCCGCGATCGGGGCAGCGGCTTCAGCCTGCGGGTCCAATACCGGGCGACAAGGGGTAGCACCGCCGTCGACAGCCTCTTCCGCGCCGACGGCACCGCCGAAACCCAAGCTCTCGCAGTGGTACCACGCCTATGGCGAGGACGGCGTCCAGGACGCGGTGAAACGGTTCGCCGCGGGCTACGACAAAGCCAAGATCTCCGTTCAGTGGAACCCCGGCGACTACGACTCGAAAATCGTCACCGCGCTGCAGAACAGTGCGGTGCCGGACCTTTTCGAGGCCCAGGTGAAAATCGACTGGGTCCGGCAGAACCAGGTCGTCCCGCTGGACGACATCATCGCGCCGGTCAAAGGTGATTTCAGCCCGTCGGTACTCGCCGCGCAGACCGTCGAGGGCAAGGCCTACGGCATCCCGCAGGCGACCGACACGCAGGTGTTGTTCTACCGCAAGAGTTTGCTGGCGGCGGCCGGCGTCCAGCCGCCGCAGACCGTCGACGAACTCATCGACGCGGCGGCCAAGCTGACCAAGGACAACGTCAAAGGCCTGTTCGCCGGCAACGACGGTGGTGTCGGCGTGCTCACCGGGCCGCTGCTGTGGTCGGCGGGGCTCGACTATCTCGGCAAGGACAACCGCACGGTCGGCTTCGACGATCCCCGCGCGGCGACGGCGTTCGGCAAACTGCGCACGCTCAACACGAACAACTCTCTCCTGCTCGGCGCGCCGACGGACTGGTCCGATCCCGCCGCGTTCATCGACGGCCTCGCCGCGATGCAGTGGACGGGGCTGTGGAACATGCCGAAGATCCAAGACGCACTCAAGGACGACTTCGGCGTGCTGGCGTTCCCGAAGCTCGACGGCAGCGGCGCACCCTCGGTGCCGGTCGGGGCGTACGGCGCGATGGTCAACGCCAGGAGCCCGAATGTGGCCGCGGCCAAGGATTTCGTCAAGTGGCTGTGGATCGACCAGACCGCCGACCAACTCGAATTCGCGACGAAGTACGGCTTCCACGTCCCGGCCCGCACGAGCCTCATCGACCGCGCGGAGAACCTGAAACTGGGGCCCGCTTCCGACGTCGCCCGGTTCGTCAAGGAGAACAGCCATCTCGTCGGCGGTCCGGTGTGGACAGCGCAGTCGAACACCGCGCTCGCCGACGCCGTCGCCAAGATCGCGAAGGAAGGCGCGGACCCAGCGGACGAAACACGCAAAGCCGTCGATACCGCCAAAGCCGAGTTGAAGCGCCTGTTCGGCTGATGAAGGGCCGTAACGCCCGCGCCTTCTGGCTGTTCGTCGGCCCTTTCCTGATCGGCCTGGCGATTTTCGCGTACCTGCCGATCGGGTGGAGCGCGTACCTCAGCTTCTTCGACGCGCGCAACACCGTCAGCCCGACGACTTTCGTGGGGCTGGACAACTACGTCGCCATGCTGGGAAACGAAGCTTTCCTTTCCAGCCTGGGCACTTTCAGCGTGTTCGCGGTGCTGATCGTGCCGGTGACGTTCGTGCTCTCGCTGGCGTTGGCGCTCGCGGTGAACCGGCTCGAAGTCGCGCGGGCGTTCTTCCGCTCGGTGTTCTTCCTGCCGTTCGCGTGCTCCTACGTCGTGGCTTCACTGGTGTGGAAGACGTCGCTGTTCTCGGGCGTGCGGTACGGCTTGGTGAACTCGGTGCTCGGCGTGTTCGGCGTCGACCCGGTCGCGTGGACGGGCACGGTGAACCCGCCGCTGTACTGGGTCGTACTGGTGACGGCCCGGCTGTGGCTGCAACTCGGGTTCTACATGATCCTGTTCATCGCCGCGCTGCAACGGATTCCGGAGCATTTGTACGAAGCCGCGTGGCTCGACGGCGCGAAGCCGGGCTGGCAGACGTTGCGGTACATCACTTTGCCGCAGCTGCGGGCCACGGCCGTCGCGGTGCTGCTGCTGAATCTGATCAACGCCTATCAGGCTTTCGACGAGTTCTACAACATCATGGGTGACTCTCGCGGCTATCCGCCGTTCGCCCGTCCGCCACTGGTTTATCTGTACTACACCTCGCTCGGCTCGGGCGGCCAAGATCTCGGCCGGGGCAGCGCGGGCGCGGTCATTCTCGCGCTGCTGATCACTTTGGTGACCTTGTTGCAGGGCAAGATCTTCCGGTTCACGCGGGTGGGATCGTGAAATTCCTGCGCTGGGCCGCGCTGATCATCGCGGCGGTGTTGTTCGTGCTGCCGTTCTATCTGCTGCTGCGCAACGGTTTGTCGACCCGCACGGAAATCACCGCGCCGAACTGGACCTTCTTTCCGTCGGAACTGCATTGGGAAAACCTCACCCAGCTGTTTGACAGCACCGAAGTCCCCTTCGCACGCAGTCTGCTCAACTCGACCGTGGTGGCGACGCTGCAAACGCTCGGGCAGTTGCTGCTGTGCTCGCTCGCCGGATACGGGCTGGCGCGGATTCCTTACCGGCACTCGAACAAGGTGCTCTACGCGGTGATCGCGACGCTCATGATCCCGACTTCGGTGACTTTCGTGCCGAGTTTCGTGGTCGTGTCGAGCCTCGGGTGGATTTCGGATCTGCGCGGCCTGATCATCCCCGGGCTGTTCAGCGCGTTTACCGTTTTCCTGTTCCGGCAGTACTTTCTGGACTTCCCGCTGGAACTGGAGGAAGCGGGCCGGATGGACGGCCTGAGCCGGTGGGGTGTGTTCTGGCGGATCGTCGTGCCGAACTCGCCCGGCTTCTTCGCCGCGCTCGCGGTGATCAACTTCATCGGCGCGTGGAACGCGTTCCTGTGGCCGCTGATCATCGCGCAGGACCCGTCTTCGTGGACCGTGCAGGTCGCGCTGTCCGGGCTGCTGACGTCGCAGAACCCCAAGACGAACCTGCTGTTCCTCGCCGCGGCCGTGTCGATCCTGCCGATCGTGATCCTCTTCGTCGCCCTGCAGCGCTACCTGGTCAAAGGCGTCACCCACACCGGCCTGAACGGCTGAAGTCTCGCGCGAGAGAGACCGCCATCTGTCGACAGATGGCGCGCCGTGAGCTACGACGACCGGTCCCCGCAAGCGCTTGCGTCGCTGTACCGGGAGCTGTCCTACAACGACATCCACGTCGACCTCGGCCGTCAAGGCTCGGGTCCCGACCAGAACACCGAGCTGGTTCTCCCACACCCGCTCAGGTAGCACGGCAAGATGGCCCGGTGAAAGAAAAGTCCCGTGCCTTGACGCCGGTGGCCATCTGGACCGGCGCGGCCCTCGTGCTACTGGTCGCGTCCGGTTCGGTGTGGTTGCTGCTGGCCAACTTCGGTTCCGGCAGCAGCCAGGACAACTCGCGGCTGGACGCGATCCGGACCGCCGCGAGCATCGTCGTCGGCACGGGCGGGGCGGCCGCACTGCTGCTCGCCGCGCGCCGCCAGCGGTCCGCCGAGCTCGACCTGGAGCAGAAGGAACGGGGCGCGGCGGACACCCGGCACGACATGGCCGAGCGCAGGATCACCGAGTTGTACACGAAATCCGCGGAGCAACTCGGCTCCGACAAGGCACCTGTGCGCCTCGCGGGCCTCTACGCGCTGGAACGCCTGGCGCAGGACGCCCCCAACCAGCGCCAGACCGTCGTCAACGTGTTCTGCGCCTACCTCCGGATGCCCGAACCGATCGACGGCCAGACGAACGAGGAAGCCATGAAAACCGAGGAATACCAGGTACGCATGGCCGCGCAGCGCATCCTCATCGCGCATCTCGACACCGCTGACGACACCAAGTTCTGGCCGGACACCGATCTCGACTTCACCGGCGCGACCCTGCGCGACTGGCATCTGAACGCGCGCACGGTCCGCCGGATGATCTGTACCCGCACCAAGTTCGTCGGCCCGGCGAGGTTCCAGGGCACGCGGTTCACCGGAACCGCCGGGTTCTACTACGCGAGCTTCGGCACACACGCCTTCTTCCAGGGGGCCAAGTTCGAAGAAGGCGCGCGCTTCGGCGGCACCGAGTTCGCCTGCTGTGCCCAGTTCGAGGACGCCACCGTCCGCACGGACGTCGAGGCCCGCCGCATCTGGCCCGGTGGCTGGGTCCTCGAACCGGCCGTCGACGGCTGGGCGACACTTGTGCCGAATCCTTACCTCCGACGTAATCGCGAAGCCCCGCGACTTCGGGCAAGCTCACGAGCATGACCGATACCGCGGGCACCGCGCTCTTCCACCAGACGATGCCGTTCACCGTCCAGCTCGGCATCGAGGTCCTCGAACACTCCGCCGACGTCGTCCGCAGCCGGCTCGCCTGGGCGGAAAACCTGTGCACGCTCGGTGGAGTGCTGCACGGTGGCGCCCTGATGTCGCTGGCCGACGCGAACGGCGCGGTGTGCGCGTTCCTCAACCTGCCCGAGGGCGGCCAGGGCACCACGACGATCGAGTCGAAGACGAATTTCCTCCGCGCGATCCGTGACGGGCACGCCGTGGCCACGTCGCGTCCCCTGCACGCGGGACGCCGCGTGATCGTCGTCGAGACCGAGATCCACGACGACGCGGGCAAGCTCGTCGCCAAGGTGACCCAGAGCCAAGCCGTCCTATAACGAATGCGGCGGGCCTTATTTACCTGAAGGCCCAAGTAGGCGAAAATCCCTGACACCCCAGGGACGGAGTACCCCCATGCGTGCAGGGATTTCCATAACGCTGTGTACGGTCGCGCTCATGACCGTCGTGAGCACGCAGGTGGCGGAAGCGCAGCCGATCCCGAGAGCGGACGAATCGGTCGACTACCACGAATGGGGCGGGCCACGCGATTTCCGTGACGGCGATTTCGACGGCCTGACAACGGATCGTGGCGCGCTGCGCATGGGCAGGCCGATCGGCAGCGTCGAGCACAGCGAGCCATCGCTCGGCACGACCCGCACCTATGAATACGGTCAGTGGACGTCGCCGTCGTACCGCCACGGTTTCGACGCGACGCAGCTCATCGCCTCGTGGAACGCCACCACCCCGGCCAAGACCTGGCTGCAGGTCGAGGTGAAGGTCCAGACCACCACCGGCGACGAGACCGGTTGGTACTCGATGGGCCGGTGGGCCACCGGCGACGCCGACATCAAGCGCACCAGCGTCGACGGCCAGAGCGACGCGAACGCCGCTGTCGACGTCGACACGCTGGCCACGAAGGCCGGGATCGCACTCCGCTCGTACCAGCTGCGCGTGATCCTCTACCGCGAGGCGGGCACGCACGCGACGCCGGAGCTGACCTCGGTCGGCGCGATGACGTCGCAGGTGCCGGACCGGTTCGAGGTGCAGCCGACGAAGCCTTCGCACGCGGCCGGGATCGAGCTGCCCGTGCCGCCGTACGCGCAGAACCTCCACAAGGGCGACTTCCCGGAGTACGGCGGTGGCGGCGAGAACTGGTGCAGCCCGACGTCGACCGAGATGGTCGCGGAGTACTGGGGCAAGCACCCGAAGAAGTCCGACATGTCGTGGATCCCGGACGGTTACGTCGATCCGACAGTCGCCTACGCGGCCCGGCACACCTTCGACTACGCCTACGACGGCACCGGCAACTGGCCGTTCAACACCGCTTACGCCGCGAGCCTCGGCCTGCGCGGGCACGTCACGCGGCTGCACTCGCTCAACGAGCTCGAAGGCTACATCGCCCGTGGCATCCCGGTGATCACGTCGCAGTCGTTCCTCGCCGAGGAACTCGACGGCGCGGGCTACGGCACGGCCGGGCATCTCATGGTCATCATCGGCTTCACCAAAGAGGGTGACGTCATCGCCAACGACCCGGCGTCGAGCAGCAACGAAGCGGTGCGCAACGTCTACAAGCGCGACCAGTTCGAGAAGATCTGGCAGCGGACCAAGCGCTACACCGCGAGCGGTTCGGTGGCGGGCGGCCCGGGCGGCATCGTCTACATCATCACGCCGTAGCGGCCAGGAAGGTGATCGGGAGCGAACGCGGGCCGGGCGTGCCCGTCGTGAGCTCCCGGCATCTTTCCCGCAGTAAACCGGTGGCGATCCGTGCCTCCGTCAGCGCGAGCGGCAGCCCGAGGCCGACGGGGTCCGCGGGCCGGACCAGGTCGGTACCGAGCACGCCGGCCCGGATCAGGCCGGCCGTCACCGGATAGTCCACCAGCAACAGCCAGGCCAGCGATGCCAGTTCGACGTCGGAAAGCCGCTCCGGGCCGCCTTCGTCGCGGCACAGCCTGCCCAGCAGATCCGTGGTCGCGATGATCCCCGGGTGGGTGGTTTTGTGGTTGACGAGATCACTCAGGTAGCCGAGGCCGTCGTCCTGCTGCCCCGGTTCGTCCACCCAGTACCGCAGGTTTTCGCGGTCGCTTTCGGGCACGCCGAGCAGCTCCATGCGGATCGTCAGCGGCAGCGGGACGGCGAAATCCTCCATCAGTTCGGCCTGGCCACGCGCCACGAACCGGCTGATCAACCGGTTCGCCAGCTGCCCGACACTCGGCCGCAGCACCTCGAGCCGCTCCTGGCCGAACTCGCGGCTCACCACCTGGTGGAGCCGGCCGTGCCCGGTCTGGTCTCGGAGCAACGCGTTGAGCGTGTTCGGTCTCTCCATACCCCGAACACGTGTCGTCCGGGCGGGCGGTTCACCTCACACTCGGCGCACTCATGCACGTCTCGCCATGTCCGCGTGATCCATGGCAAGCTGCGGTTGGGTGTTATTTGATCCTGTTCCTTGTGATGTTGCCGGGCCGGAAGGTGGTCGTAGATGCCGTACGAAGTGCAGGGTGTCGTTTCCCTCGCGAAAGGCGAGCCGGTCTCGCTGGAGACCGTGCTGGTCCCGGATCCCGGGCCCGGCGAGGCCGTGGTCTCGGTCAAGGCGTGCGGGGTCTGCCACACCGACCTGCACTACAAGCTGGGCGGCATCAACGACGAGTTCCCGTTCCTGCTCGGCCACGAGGCCGCGGGTTACGTGGACAAGGTCGGCGAAGGTGTCACGGACATCTCGCCCGGTGACTACGTCATCCTCAACTGGCGCGCGGTCTGCGGGATCTGCCGCGCCTGTAAGCGTGGCAAGCCCTGGTACTGCTTCTCGACGCACAACGCGTCGCAGCCGATGACGCTCGCCGACGGCACCAAGCTCAGCCCCGCCCTGGGCATCGGCGCGTTCCTCGAGAAGACGCTCGTCCACAGTGGACAGTGCACGAAGGTGAACCCCGAGATCGAACCGGCCGTCGCCGGGCTGCTCGGCTGCGGTGTGATGGCCGGCCTCGGCGCGGCCATCAACACCGGCGCGGTGACCAGGGGCGACTCGGTCGCGGTCATCGGCTGCGGCGGCGTCGGTGACGCGGCCATCGCCGGGGCGAACCTCGCGGGCGCCACCACGATCATCGCCGTCGACCAGGACGACCGGAAACTCGAGTGGGCCAAGGGTTTCGGCGCCACGCACACGCTGAACACCAAGGGCAAGAGCGAGGACGAGGTCGTCGAGGCCATCCAGACGCTGACGAACTCCTTCGGCGCCGACGTCGTGATCGACGCGGTCGGCCGCCCGGAGACCTGGCGCTCGGCGTTCTACGCGCGCGATCTCGCGGGCACCGTGGTGCTCGTCGGCGTGCCGACCCCGGACATGCGCCTGAACGACATGCCGCTGATCGACTTCTTCTCGCGCGGCGGCCAGCTGAAGTCGTCCTGGTACGGCGACTGCCTGCCGTCCCGCGACTTCCCCGTGCTCGTCGACCTCTACCTGAAGGGCCGGCTGCCGCTGGACAAGTTCGTCACCGAGAAGATCGCGGCCGACGGCGTCGAAGGAGCCTTCGACCGGATGCACCACGGGGACGTCCTGCGCAGCGTCGTGGTCTTCTGAGTTCCCTCTTCAAAGACGACGAGTACCCGGCCGATCCCTACCCGGGGACACGGCCGGACTGCTCGTTCGTCCATCTCGACGGTGCCGGGTATCCGCTGGAGACCGCGCCGGAGGGCTGGCGGGACAGGCAGCCCGTGCTGTCCTACGGCTCGAACGCGTGCCCGTCGAAGATCACCTGGTTGCGTGAAGAATTCGGGCTGACCGGGCCGGTCGTGGTGGTGAAGGTCGAGTGCGCGGGCCTGGCCGCGATGTGGGCGACCGGCCTGCGCCACCGCGACGGCCAGCGCCCGGCCACCCTCGGCGCGGCGCCGGGCGTGGTCGAGCAGCACGCCGTCTGGTTCGCCACGCCGGGCCAGCTCTCGGCGTTGGACATCTGCGAAGGCCGCGGCGGCCGCTACGAGCTCGTCCGGCTGAACAGCGGCACCATCACCATGGAGGACGGCACCGTGCTCGACGAAGTCCTCGCGTACACCGGCTGTGCCGACATCCGGCTGCCGCTGCTCGTCGATGGCAAGCCAATACGGGTCGCCGAGATGCCACAGCAAGAGGCCTCCGCGCTCGTCGGTGTCGCCGCCGAGTCCCACGGCCTCGACGTCACCGTGCTGCCGCATCCGGATGGACTCACCTTTCCGTAGTGAATTCCCGCGGAAAGGGAACGAAAGGGACATCTCCCGTGTCATAGTGGCGCCGAGTCGGTACCGAGGGCAGGGGGCGACGTCTTGAGCAGCTACGAAACGCAGATCGGGGAGCTTCGCAAAGCCGGTGACGCGGCGAAGTCCGCCGGCGGTCAGGTCGCGAAGGTCGACCTCGCCGACGCCGTCGCGGACGCCGGGACGGCGATGCCCGGCGGACAGGTGGTCGGCTCGTTCACCAGGCTGGGCAACGCCTGGCGCGGTGACCTGGCCGGCTGGGTCTCGCAGGCCGAGGGCTACGCCGACTCGCTGACCACGGCCGCCGACAGGTACGCCGCCAACGAGCAGGCGGCGGCCGCGGACTTCCGGGTCGGCGCGAAGTAATGCCCACCTACGGCCAGGTGCGACTGTGGCGGCCCGAACCGCTCGACGCGGCCGAACAACGGCTCAAGGGCTGTAGCGAGAAGCTGCTCGGCCTGTCGGACGAGTTCGTCGACATGGGCACGCCCGCCGGCTGGATCGGGATCTCCGCCGAAGCGGCGACGACCAAGCGTGGCCAGGTCAGTGACCGGATGGAACGGATCGTCGCCGGCGTCAGCGCCGCACGCACCGGGCTGATGCAGGGCGCCGACGCGCTGACCGGCCTCAAACAGGGCGTCGAAGAAGCCGACGCACTGGCGAGGGCCCGCGAGTTCAGCATCGGCGACGACGGCTCGGTGACCGATATTTCGGCGAAGCGCAGCGTCCCGGCCGACCAGGTCGACGACGTCGCCCGCGAACGGGAACGCACCAGGAACGAGCTCGTCGACCGCGTCGAGCAGATCCTGCGGCGCGCCAACGACATCGACGCCGACCTCAACGCCTTGCTCGGCCGCGTGATGAACGGCGAGATCGACGACGGCGGCGCCACCGACCTGGCGAGCGCGGCCAAGAACGGTGCGGGCAAAGGCGGTCTGTCCGTACTGGAGCCACCGGGCGGCGCCGGAACGCCCGGCGACAACGCGGGCTGGTGGGACTCGCTCAGCGATGCCGAGCAGCGGCAGATCATCGCCCAGCACCCCGACTGGATCGGCAACCGCGACGGTGTCCCGTTCGGTGCCCGCGACGAAGCGAACCGGCAGCTGCTGCAGACGGAGAAGACCAAGCTCCAGGACGAAGCGCGCAGGCTGCAAGCCGACCTCGACGACAACTGGTTCGGCGGCACCTTCACCAACGCCGACGCGCGGCTCGACGAGGTCAAGGCGAAACTGGAGTCCATCAAGGCCATCGAAGAGACGTTGGCGCAGCCTGGTGAACGGCAGTTGCTGATGCTGGACATGACCGACGAACGCGCCGAAGCCGCTGTCGCCAATGGCAATGTCGACACCGCAGCCCATGTTTCAGTGTTCACACCCGGGCTGACCTCCACGGTCAACGGAAGCTTGGGCGACTACGACCACAACATGTACGACCTCAAGAACCGCACGGAAGACCTGCAAGACCGCTACGGCAACGGCGAATCCGTGGCCACTGTGACCTGGATTGGTTACCAGGCACCACAGTTGACTGTCGGTGGCGTCCTGTTCGACGAGAACTCCGTGGTCGACGACCACTCAGCCCAGCAGGGTGCGAACAAGCTCGCACCTTTCCTGAACGGCATCGATGCGGCTCGTGACACCGATCCGCACCTGACCGCGCTCGGCCATTCATACGGCTCCACCACCACAGGTTTGGCGCTGCAGCAAAACACAGGTGTGGACGATGCCGTGCTCTTCGGCTCACCGGGCCTTGGTACCAGCAATATCGACGATCTAAAGGTCCCCGGTGGCCACACGTACTACATCGAAGGCCGCAACGACCCCGTCGGCGACCTCGGCTATTTCGGCATCGACCCAAGCCATATGGACGGTGTGGAACATCTTTCCGCGAAGGAGACATCCCTGCCCGGAGGTGGGAAAATGACCGAATCCGCCGGGCACAGCTACTACCTCGATGACAACAGCACGAGCCAGTACAACATGAGCGTGATCACCGGCGGCATGGCCGACCATCGCATCCGAGACGACGGCAAGGGGTTCGGCGACGTGCTGTCCTGGCCGGTACCGGGAACCTACTGATGAAACGACGATTCACGATCCCGGCGGCGTTATGCGCTTTGACGCTGCTGCTCGGTGGCTGCACCAGTGAGGACCCCAAGGGAGATGCTGTGAACAACCAGTTCGCCGAGCTGATGAAGCGGCCCGATATCGAACAGGTCGAGGCCGAGTACCAGAACATGCTCGCTTCGATCCGGGAAAAGCTCGTCAACGAGATCGGTATCGCACCGTGGATTCCGAAGGACAGCCAGCCGAGTGCCTCCGCCTGCGGCGGAGAATTCACCGAGATCACCACCGAAGGTCAGCGGCGCAACTACAGCTCCGGCCGGTCGCCGGGGAACCTGCCTGATGGTCAATGGTCCCGCGCGGTCGCGCTGGTAGGCGAAACAGCTGGTCAACATGGGTTTGGCGCACCGGAAATCATCGTGGACCGGCCCGGCGACCATGAGGCAGTCTACAAGAGCACCACAGGCGCCGAACTCATCTTTGGCACCGGCACCAATACGACTCTGAGCGTGACAACCGGGTGTCACCTCACGGCTGAAGCCCACAAGCGTGGGACCCCGGCCGCCAAGGAACCGTTGTACTAGCCACCGATGAGCTTGCCCGGGTTCAGGATCCCAGTCGGGTCGACGGCGTTTTTCGCCGCCCGCAGGATGTCCAGGCCGATCTCGCCGATCTCCGCACCGAGGTAGGGCGCGTGGTCAATCCCGACGGCGTGGTGGTGGGAGATCGTGCCGAGTCCGGTGATCGCCTCGCTTGCGGCCTTCTTAGCGCGCTCCCACTGCCCGACTGGATCGGTGGCGTCGCGGGCGGTGATGACGGTGAAATACAGTGAGGCGCCCGTTTCATAGGCGTGCGAAACGTGGCACATCACGATCGGCGCGCCCAGCGAAGCGGTGAGCGCGGCGCGGACGTCGTCGTGCAGTTGGCTGAGTTTCGACCAGTGCGCGGCGGTTTCGAGGGTTTCCACGCAGACGCCGTTATCGAGCAGCGCGTCACGCTGGCGCGGCCCGGAAAACCTGCCGTGCAGCCAGGTTTCTCCCAGCGCCTTGCCGATCCGGACCGCTCCGGAGGACTTCAGGACGGCCATGACGGCCCGGCGGCGAGCCGAGAAGTCCTTTGTGGTGACGCCTTCCCAGCCCAGGATCAGCTGACAGGGTTCGGCGATCCCACGGGCCCGGACGTACCGCTTGAGGACCGTGGTCTTCCAGCCGGTGTTCAGTGCCAGCGAAACCTCGGTTTCGTCCACATCGGACAGCCGGGTGACATCGGCGAGCACGCCGTGCTGTGCGAGTTCCCGCACGACGGCCGAGCCGCTGTCCCAGCCGTCGAGCACGTAACCCTCGTACCGGTGGACTTTCGGCGCCGGCCGCACCCGGAGCGCGACCTCGGTGATCACGCCGAGCGTGCCTTCACTGCCGACAGCGAGCTGGCGCAGATCGGGTCCGGCCGCCGACGCGGGTGCCACCCCGAGCCGCCATTCGCCACGCGGAGTGGCCAGCCGGACACCCGAAACCATGTCCTCGAATCGGCCGTAGCCCGCCGAAGCCTGCCCGGCGGACCGGGTCGCGGCGAATCCGCCGATGGTCGCACGTTCGAACGACTGCGGCACATGCCCGAGTGTCAGCCCATGCTCCGCGAGCAGCCGCTCGGCTTCGGGCCCGCGCACCCCCGCCTGCAGCACCGCGATCCGCGAGACCTGGTCGACCGACACGAGTTTGTCGAGCCGTACGAGGTCGAGCGCGATCACGGCGGACTTGTCACCCCGCACCGCGTTCACCCCGCCGACCACGGAAGTCCCGCCACCGAAGGGAACCACGCCGACGTCGTGCCGCACACAGATATCGATTACCCGCTGGACCTGGTCCGGGTCTTCGGGCAGCACGACCGCGTCCGGCACCTCCGGCGTGCCGACACCGCGGCGGCGCAAAAGGTCCAGATAGGACAGGCCGCCCGCCCGGCCGAGCCGGTCTTCCGCTGTGAGCAACACGTAATTTTTGCCAACCAACGCCACAAACTCATCTCGAACCGTTTCCCCGAGCGCGGACGCGGGTACCGTCGGTTCGGGGACCACCGTGTTCGCGGTGAGCGTGCCAATCCTCTTGGTGAGCCAGCGCAGGGCGCTGACCGGCAGGTGAGCGGCGTCGCCGCCGTCAGCGGTCCAGAACTGGCGAATGCGGTGGTCAATAAGGTCATTCACCGGTACAGTGTGACACATGTCCACCAAACGTCACACATCGAGCGCGCTGGCGGACACCCGCACCAGGCAAGCCGCCGCCCGGGTCGCCGACGACGTGCTCCTCGACGCCGCCCGGCTCTGTGTCCTCGCCGTCGGCGTACGCCGCACCACCCTCGCCGAAATCGCCCGCACCGCGAGCGTCAGCCGGATGACGCTGTACCGCCGGTTCCCGGACGTGCGCAGTGTCCTCACCGCACTCATGACCCGCGAATTCGGCGGCCTGATGCGGGAAGCGAGCGCGGAGGGCATGGTCATGCCCACGGCCCGCGACCGCCTGGTGATCAGCACGTCGGCCGCGGTCGGCGCGCTGTCCGCCAACGAACTCTTCCGCACGCTGCTCGATGTCGACCCGGAACTCGTCCTGCCGTACATCGTGAAACGGCTCGGCGCCACGCAGCGGCTGGCCGAAAGTGTCATCCTCGCGCTGCTCGCCGCGGGCCACGCCGACGGTTCGATCCGGACGGCCGAGCCCGCCGCGCAGGCCCGGTCGATCCTGCTCGTGGCACAGTCGTTCGCGTTCTCACTGCGGTCCGCGACAGCCGATGTCGACGAAGCCACTCTGCTCGACGAATTCCGGCACGTGCTCGACGCGACGTTGCGGCCATGATCCGCGGTTCACTCAACGCGAAGCGCCGCGAACGGGAACTCGAAGAACTGGCCGGTGGCCTGCGAGTCGACATCGCCGTGGTCGGCGGCGGGGTGACGGGGGCCGGGATCGCGCTCGACGCGGCGTCGCGCGGGCTTTCGGTCGCGCTGGTCGAAGCGCACGACCTCGCCTTCGGCACCTCCCGCTGGTCGAGCAAGCTGGTGCACGGCGGCCTGCGCTACCTCGCGAAGGGCGAGTTCGCGCTGGCGCGGGAGAGCGCCGTCGAACGCGGGATCCTGATGACCCGGACAGCGCCGCATCTCACGCGGGCGATGCCGCAGCTGTTTCCGTTGTACACCAGCACTTCGCACGCCCGGCAGGCCCTCGTCACCGCCGGGCTGCAGGCGGGAGACGCACTGCGCCGAGCTGCCCGGACGCCGTCTTCGGTCCTGCCGCGGCCACGCACGATCCCGGCGGCCGAAGCGCTCGCCCTCGCCCCTGGGCTCGATCGCACCAACCTGCGCGGCGCGTTGCTCGCGTACGACGGCGCGCTGACCGACGACGCCCGGCTCGTCGTCGGGCTCGCCAGGACGGCGTCGGCGTTCGGTGCGCGCATCCTGACCAAATTGCGCGCGGTCGAGATCACGGCCGACAAAGTCCGGTGCCAGGACAAGATTTCCGGGCAGAGCTTGGAAATCTCGGCACGGCAGGTGATCAACGCGGCCGGGGTGTGGGCCGGCGAGCTCGTGCCTTCGGTGAAACTGCGCCCTTCGCTCGGTTCCCATCTGGTGCTCTCCGCCGAGGCGGCCATGATCGGGGCCACGTCGGTGAATGTGACCGTACCCGGCGAGAGCAACCGATTCGTCCTCCTCTTGCCGCAGCCGGACGGCCGGGTGTATCTCGGCCTCACCGACGAGCCACTCGGCGGCGCGATCCCGGACGTGCCGGTGGTTCCGGAGTCCGATGTGGACTTCCTGCTGAAGGTGGCTTCTTCCGCGCTGGCAAGGAACCTCACTCGCGAGGACGTCATCGGCTCGTACGCCGGACTGAGGCCGCTGATCGAGCGGCCCGGCCGCAGCGCGGACCTTTCCCGCAACCACGCCGTGCTGACCGACCCGAACGGCGTGATCACGATTGTCGGCGGCAAGCTCACCACGTACCGGAAGATGGCCGCGGACGCCGTCGACGCGGCGATGAAGGCCACGCGGCTCCACGCCGGGCCGGCGTGCACCGACCGTCTTCCCTTGCTGGGAGCGGCACAGCGCACCAAGTTGTCCACTGTGGACGCTCCCGCTCGCTTGGTCGGCAAGTACGGCACCGAAGCGCCCCGGATCGCCGCACTCGGCGAAGTGGACCGCGCACTCGGCGAACGACTGTGCGCGAACACCGAAATCACCGCGGCCGAGGTCGTCTGGGCCGTACGCCACGAAGGCGCCCTCGACGTCGAGGACGTCCTCGAACGCCGGACCCGCCTCGCGTTGGTCCCCGCCGACGCCGCTGCCGCGTCCTCCCTCGTCCACGAACTCGTCGACAAGTCCATCACCGGCCTCGCCTGACCCATCCCCGGGAATGTGCCGACATATTCCCCGGGGATGTTGCCTGGATTGACGGAGTGTTGGGTTTTCGCAACAATGTGTCATGAGCCCGGTGCGACGAGGCAAAAAGCTGCCGATCTACAACCGGCTCCAGGTGCTCAGGGCGGAGCGCGGGCTGAGCCGGGCCGCGCTCGCCGAGGCCGTCGAGGTGAATCCCCAGACGATCGGTGCACTGGAGCGCGGCGACCACTATCCGAGCCTCGACCTGGCGTTCCGCCTCTGCGGGGTGTTCGGCCTGCCGGTCGAGGCGGTGTTCGGCCGGGAGCCGTTCGCACCGCTGTCCACCCAAGTTTACCGCGAGGGTGGAAAATGATCGCGATCGCGGCTTCATCGACAGGGGGACCGAAGTTGACTGACCCGGCA
Source organism: Amycolatopsis sp. (assembly GCF_036008905.1). GTDB lineage: Bacteria > Actinomycetota > Actinomycetes > Mycobacteriales > Pseudonocardiaceae > Amycolatopsis. Next base: position 191,185 of record NZ_DASYMU010000052.1, read on the forward strand.
CTGGAGATCGACAGCGTTTCCAAGCGCTACGGCGACATCGTCGCGCTCGACTCGGTCACCTTCGACGTGCGCGCCGGTGAACTGTTCGGGTTCGTCGGCAGCAACGGTGCCGGCAAGACGACGACCATGCGCATCGCGCTCGGTGTGCTGGCGGCCGACTCGGGCGAAGTGCGGTTCGACGGCAAGCCGATCACCCACCAGACTCGTACCCATATCGGCTATATGCCCGAAGAGCGCGGCCTGTACCCGAAGATGAAGGTACTCGACCAGCTCGTCTACCTCGCCGAACTCCACGGGCTCACGAGCGACGAAGCCCACCAGAGCGCGGAAAACTGGATCGGCAGGCTCGGACTCAAGGAGCGGCGGACCGAAGAGGTCCAGAAACTGAGCCTCGGGAACCAGCAGCGCGTCCAGCTCGCCGCCGCGCTGGTGCACGATCCGAACGTGCTGGTACTCGACGAGCCGTTCTCCGGACTCGACCCGATCGCGGTCGACGTCATGACGGAAGTGTTGCGGGAGAAGGCGTCCACCGGCGTACCCGTGATCTTCTCGAGCCACCAGCTGGACTTGGTCGAGCGGCTGTGTGACCGCGTCGGCATCATCCGGAGTGGACGGATGGTCGCCTGCGGCAGCGTGGCCGAACTGACGGCCGACGCCGGAAGCCTCCTGGTCGTCACCGCACCACACGCCCCTGGTGGCTGGGCGTCGAACCTGCCCGGTGTGCGGATCGTGTCCGAGCGTGACGCGACGGTGGTGCTGGAGCTGAGTCCTGGCACCGACGACCAGGCCGTGCTCACCGCCGCGTTGAACACCGGGCCGGTGACGGAGTTCAGCCGACGCCGTCGCTCGCTCACCGACCTGTTCCGTGACGCCGTCAACGCACCAGAGAGGGCTCCGGCATGACCACGCCCAGCTATCGCGACCGCACGGTCAAGCCGTTCACCGCGGTCCGTCTGGTGGCCAAGCGCGAGCTCAACACCCGCCTGCGCACGAAGTCGTTCCTCATCGGGACGGCCGTGATCCTGGTGGTGTTCGCCGGGTACTTCCTGTTGCAGGCCACGCTGCTCGGTGACGCCGGGCGCAGCAAGATCGGGCTCACCGGGCAGGCCACCGGGATCTCGGACCAGCTGAAAACCGTTTCGCAGCAGCTCGGCAAGGACGTCGAGACGGTCACGATCACCAGTCCCGAAGAGGGCCGGGCTCAGGTCGAAAGCGGTGACCTCGACGCGTTGCTCTCCGGCAACGTCTCCGATCTGCAGGTGCTCGTGAAGTCCGATTTGGACAAGCAGCTGCACGCGGCCCTGAATTCGATTGCCCAGCAACAGGTCCTGAACGCGACCCTGCTCGAAGCCGGTCTCGACGCGCCGCAGGTGCTGAACACGATCAACAGCGCGACGGTGAAGGTCACCTCGATCACCCCGGAGGATCCCGAAAAGAACCAGCGCCTGATCATCGGCGTGGTGATGGTGTTCCTGCTGTACATGAGCATCACCACCTACGGAACCCTTGTCGCGCAAGGCGTTGTCGAGGAGAAGTCAAGCCGGGTCGTCGAAATTCTGCTGTCGACGCTGCGGCCGTGGCAGCTGATGCTGGGCAAGGTGATCGGGCTCGGGCTGACCGGGTTGATCCAGCTGCTCATCCTCGCGGGCGCCGGACTCGCGATGGCCACCGCGACCGGGAGCCTGACCGTGTCCGGGGTCGCCGTGAGCACCGTGCTCTGGGGGCTGCTCTGGTACATCCTCGGTTTCTTCTTGTACGCGACCATTTTCGCCGGCGCCGGGTCGCTGGTTTCGCGTCAGGAAGACACCCAGTCGGTCCTGACGCCGGTGACGATGGTGCTCGTGATCGGGTTCATCGTCGGCGTCAACCTGCTGTTGCAGAGCCCGGACGGCCAGGCGACCACCGTGCTTTCCTTGATCCCGCTGCTGTCCCCGGTGCTGATGCCCGGCCGGATCGCCGCCGGGCTGGCGCCAGGCTGGCAGATCGCACTGTCCATTGTGCTCACGCTGGCCACCGTCGCGCTGTTCACCTGGCTCGGCGGCCGGATCTACCAGAACGCGGTGCTGCGCACGGGAAGCCGCGTCAAGCTCAAGGATGCCCTGCGCAACTCGTAGACTCCGCAGCCTTGATCTCGCAAAAACCACCATGGCCACCTTGGTTGCGTTGAGGCCCCTCGCCAACGTGGCGACGGAACCTAAGAACACAGTGACCAAGGTGGCCATGGTGGCACTTCAGGCTGAAGCGAGAGGGGTCAGCGCTCGCCGATACCGACGTAGTCCCTTGCCTTCTCACCGGTGTAGATCTGGCGCGGGCGGCCGATCTTGGTGGCCGGGTCCTGGATCATCTCGCGCCAGTGCGCGATCCAGCCGGGGAGACGGCCCAGCGCGAACAGCACGGTGAAGTACTTGGTCGGGAAGCCGAGCGCCCGGTAGATGAGACCGGTGTAGAAGTCCACGTTCGGGTACAGCTTGCGCTCGACGAAGTAGTCGTCGGAGAGAGCCGTCTCTTCGAGCTTCTTCGCGATGTCGAGCAGCTGGTCGCCGCCGGCGAGCTTGCCGAGGATCTCGTCGGCGGTGTTCTTGATGATCTTCGCGCGCGGGTCGTAGTTCTTGTAGACCCGGTGCCCGAAGCCCATCAGCTTCACGCCTTTTTCCTTGTTCTTCACGCGGTTGACGAAGTTCTGCACGTCGCCGCCGTCGTTCTTGATGTCCTCGAGCATGTCGAGGACCGCCGCGTTCGCGCCGCCGTGCAGCGGTCCGAAGAGCGCGTTGATCCCGGCCGACACACTGGCGAACAGGTTCGCCTCGGACGAGCCGACGAGCCGCACCGTCGAGGTGGAGCAGTTCTGCTCGTGGTCGGCGTGCAGGATGAACAGCAGGTCGAGGGCCTTGGCTACCTCGGGATCGACGTCGTACGGCTCCGCGGGCAGGCCGAAGGTCATGCGGAGGAAGTTCTCCACCAGGCCCATCGAGTTGTCCGGGTAGAGGAACGGCTGGCCGATCGACTTCTTGTAGGCGTACGCCGCGAGCGTCGGCACCTTGGCCAGCAGGCGGATCGTCGACAGCTCGACGTTCGGTTCGTCGAACGGGTTGAGCGAGTCCTGGTAGAACGTCGACAGCGCGGAGACCGCGCTGGACAGGACCGGCATCGGGTGCGCGTCACGCGGGAAACCGCCGAAGAACGCCTTCAGGTCCTCGTGCAGCAGGGTGTGGCGCTGGATCTTGCCGGTGAAGTCCTCGAGCTGGGTCGGCGTCGGGAGCTCGCCGTAGATCAGCAGGTACGAGACCTCGATGAAGGTCGACTTCTGGGCGAGCTGCTCGATGGGATAACCGCGGTAGCGCAGGATCCCCTCATCACCGTCGATATAGGTGATGGCCGAGGACGCGGCGCCGGTGTTGACGAACCCCGGATCCAGGGTGATGTAGCCCGTCGAGGCCAACAGCTTTCCGAGTTCGATCCCCGGCGCCCCTTCAACCGGGTGGACCACCTTGAGCTCGTGCTCGCCAGTCGGCAGGCGTAGCGAGACTGTTTCGCCGCCGGACGTCGCGTCGGACATGGATGTCCCTCTCACGTTTGCACGGGCCGGCGGCGCCTGTAGGTTCCACAGGCAGCCATATGTTCAGGCGAGGAGGCCATAAGCCTCGCTGCACACCGCCCCGCTGGGGTATGAATTCTACCCACCACGCTAGTCGAGAATAGGGTGTCGGCGCAGCCGTGGGGTTGTTCATAGGCGGTGCTTTGGGACCAGGTTCACACGGTGGATGCCATATCTTGCGCCGTCGGTGGCTCCGCGCCGCTCCTGGAGACGGTGATCGCCGCGGCCTTGGCCGCGAAGGTGAGCGCCTCGGTCCATTCGGATTCACCCAACGTGGTGAGATCGCGCACGTCCCGCTGGTACAGCCAGGCCAGCAACGCGCCCTGGACGGTGTCCCCCGCGCCGATCGTGTCGACGACGTCGGCCTTCGCGGACGGCACCTGGGCGAGTTCACCGGCCGCGGTGATGACGGCGATGCCTTCGGCGCCGCGGGTCAGCACCACCGCGTCCACACCGGACGCCACCCAGGACTTCGCGGCGTGCACCGCGTCGGCGCCTTCGGCCAGCCACTCGGCGTCGTCGTCGGAAAGCTTGAGAAGCCGGACATGCGGCAGCCAAGAGACGAACCGGGCGCGGTACGCCGCCGGGTCGTCGATGAGCGCGGCCCGGATGTTCGGGTCCAGCGCGGTCAGCACGCCACGCGCGGACTCCCGGCGCAGTATCGCTTCGTAAGCACTGACCCCCGGCTCCAGCACCATGCCGAGCGTGCCGAGGCACAGCATCTTGACGTCTTCGGGCAGCGGGCCGGGATCGGCGACGAGCCTGTCCGCGGTGCCCTCGGTGTAGAAGGTGTAGTGCGCGGCGCCCTTTTCGTCGAGCGCGACGACGGCCAGCGTCGTCGGTTCGTCCCCGCGCTGCAGCAGACCAGTGTCCACACCGGACGCGTGCAGCCGCGTGACGAGCGCCTCGCCGAAGCGGTCGTTCGAGACACGCGAAAGGAAACCCGACGGAACGCCGAGCCGCCCGGCGGCGAGCGCGACGTTGTACGGACCACCGCCCAGCCGCGGCAGCAGCGCCCGCAATCCACCGTCCACAGTGGAATCAAGGGGTTCACCAGGGACCATGTCGACCAGCGCTTCTCCACCCACCACAATCACGGGCGTGATGCTACAGCCAGACCCCCCAGAAGCAGGTCGGAAAGGGCGGTGAAAGCGTCGGCATCGGACACCCCGGTCCGCGAGCCGATCACGCCGGTCTGGATGCCTTCGATCAGTAGCCCGGCCATCTCGGCGATCAGGCTCGCGTGGACGTCGCGGAAAACGCCGTCGCGCACACCCTTGGCGATGAACGTCCGGATCCGCCCGGCGGCCGCGCGGCTGTTGAGCTCGTAGGTCGCCCGCGCCGGGGCGAACGCGGCGATGTCGGACATGAACGCCGCCGAGGCCCGGTTCAGGTACTCGGAGATCCCGGCCAGGTACTCCCCGATGATCTCGCGCGCGTCCTCGATGCCGCCGATGCGTTCTTCGAGCAGCTCGGCCGCGCCGCGGAAGAAGTGCCCGACGACCTTGACCGCGAGCTGCTCCTTGCTCGGCGCGAGCGCGTAGAGCGTGGACTTCGAGCAGCGCATCCGCCCGGCCAGCTCGTCCAGCGTGAACTGGGCGAACCCTTCGGCGAGGAAAAGTTCTTCCAGCTCGGCGAGCAACGCGCGCTGCCGGGCCGTGGGTTGCCGTCGCGGCGCCGGGGCACGCAGGGGAGCCCGCGACGGGGCGGCATCGACATTCGCCATCCGTTCACCGTATTCCGTCCGGGAAGCCGTGACGCGCGCCATAGCCCCGGTTCAGCCAATACGGTACTGTTAACGGGCCCACAGTACTGTTTTCGGTACACCTGCGCTTCGGGAGACCCCCATGCCGGCCGAACGACTGCTTCCCACCACCGAAGCCAAAGACCTCGTCGCGCTCGCCACCGAGCTGGCTCGTGAAGAACTCGCGCCGCTGGCGAGCAAGTACGAAGAGGCCTCACAGTTCCCTCGCGAACAGTTCCGGCTGCTCGGGAAGACCGGCTTGCTGGGGCTGCCGTACTCGGAGCGCTGGGGCGGCGGCGAAGTGCCGTACGAGGTGTACCTGCAGGTACTGGAGGAGATCGCGGCCGCGTGGATGTCGGTCGGCGTCGGCCTGTCGGTGCACACGATGTCCTGCTACGCCCTGGCCCACTGCGGCACGGACGACCAGCGTGACAAGTGGCTGCCCGAAATGCTCGACGGCGACCTGCTCGGCGCCTACGCGCTTTCGGAAACCCACGCCGGTTCGGACGCCGCCGCGCTGTCCACCAAGGCCAAGCTCGACGGCGACCAGTACGTCGTCAACGGCACCAAGGCATGGATCACGCACGCCGGCGAGGCCGATTTCTACACGACGATGGTGCGCACGAGCGACACCGGCAGCGCAGGCATCTCCTGCCTGCTCATCGACGGCGCGACACCCGGCCTGGCCGCCGCGAAACCCGAACGCAAAATGGGCCTGACCGGGTCGACCACCGCACAGCTGATGTTCGACGGTGCCCGCGTCGATGCGGACAGGCTGATCGGCGGCGAGGGCGAAGGCCTGAAGATCGCGCTGTCGTCGCTGAGCTCGGGACGGCTCGGCATCGCGGCCTGCGCTGTCGGGCTCGCGCAAGCGGCACTGGACGAAGCCGTCGCGTATGCCAAGGGGCGCACTCAGTTCGGGAAGCCGATCATCGAGTTCCAGGGGCTGGAGTTCCTGCTTGCCGACATGGCGGCGACCGTGGAGTCGTCGCGCGCGATGTATCTGGACGCCGCTCGGCGCCGCGACCGTGGCATGCCGTTCCAGCGGCAGGCGTCGATCGCGAAACTCGTCGCGACCGACGGGGCTATGCGCGTGACGACCGACGCGGTGCAGGTGCTCGGTGGGGCTGGGTATACGAAGGACTTCCCGGTGGAACGGTATATGCGGGAGGCGAAGGTGCCGCAGATCTTCGAGGGGACCAACCAGATCCAGCGCATGGTCATCGCCCGAGAGCTCCGCGCTTCGTGACTTTGGGTGGGGCTTGCACGGCTGGTTGTGGGTGGGTACGTCACCACTCGACGTGGCTGTCCCCGGCTTAAAGAACTGAAGGGACCTTTCGTACGAAAGGTCCCTTCAGTCAACTTCGGTGGAGCGGGGGCTCAGCGTTCTTGGTAGCGGCGTTCGGCGACCACGCCGACACCCTTGCTGTCGTCGAAGTGGTAGACGTCCTTGCCGCGCACGAAGACCCGCATCGCGCGGTTCATCACGTCGAGCGGGTCGCCCGACCAGATCACGACATCGGCGTCCAGGCCGGGCTTGAGCGCGCCGACCTTGTCGTCGAGGGCAAGCATCGCGGCCGGGTTGACGGTGAGCGCGCGCAGGGCGACATCCGGGTCCAGGCCGTCCTTGACGGCCAGTGCCGCCTGGTAGACCAGGAAGTTGATCGGGATCACCGGGTGGTCGGTGGTGATGGCGATCGTGACCCCGGCGCGCGCCAGGATGCCCGCGGACCGCAGGGTGCGGTTGCGGAGCTCGACCTTCGAGCGGGTGGTGAACAGCGGGCCGAGGATGATCGGGATGTCGCGCTCGGCGAGCAGGTCGGCGATGAGGTGGCCCTCGGTGCCGTGGTTGATGACCAGCTTGTAGCCGAACTCGTCCGCGAGCCGGATGGCGGTCACCATGTCGTCGGCGCGGTGGACGTGCTGATCCCAGAACAGCTCGCCGTCGAGCACCTTGGCCAAGGTCTCCTTGGACAGGTCGACGTCGAACGGCTTGCCCTCGGTCCGCGCGTGCTCGCGCTGCGCGGCGTAGTTCTTGGCGCCGGTGAAGGCGTCGCGGATGATCGACGCGACACCGAGCCTGGTCGACGGCGTCTTGCCCTTGTCGCCATAGACGCGCTTCGGGTTCTCGCCGAGTGCGCTCTTGACGCTGACGTCCTCGGCGAAGACGAGGTCGAACGCCGTGCGCCCCCACGTCTTGACGCCGATCGTCTGGCCACCGATCGGGTTGCCGGAACCCGGCTTGATCACCACGCTGGTGACCCCGCCCGCCAGCGCGTCGTCGAAACCGGTCTCGAACGGGTCGATGCCGTCGATAGCGCGGAACCGCGCGCCGTTCGGGTCGGTCATCTCGTTCGTGTCGTTGCCCGACCAGCCTTCGCCCTCTTCGTGCACCCCGAGGTGCGCGTGGGCGTCGATGAACCCGGGCAAGACCCACGAGCCGGACGCGTCGATCAGTTCGGCGTCCTCTGGCACGTCCACATTCGCGTCCTTGCCGACCGCGACGATCTTTCCGTCTTCGATCAGGACCGTTCCGCCGTCGATCGGGTCACCATCGACGGGGACCACATAGCCACCAACAATCGCCTTAACCATAGTTCGACACGCTAACGAACTGCCCCGCCACAGTGGACACGGGCCTTTTCGAAATGCACGAGCTCGTAGTCGCCCTCAGGTGAACGGTGGGTTTCGCGGTAGCCGAGCCGCGGATACATCCTCAGTGGACCCGCGCTGTGCTCACCGGTGAACAGCCGCAGCACCGTCACCCCGCGCGGCAGACGCTCCTCGGCCGCGATCAGCAACGCACTGCCGAGCCCCTGGTTCTGCTGATCAGGGGCGACGACGAGCCTGCCGACCTCGCCGACGGCGCCGGCCACCCTGATCCGCACGGCCGCCACGAGACGGCCCGTGTCGCGGAAACCCCACGCCAGACAGGCGGGGTCCCGCAACACGAGGTGCACCTCGTCGAACGTCTCCAGCAACGGCGGCAGGTCGAGCGTGTGGTGCGCCCGCGCTTCCGGTACGTACGCGGCGCGCTGCAGGGTCAGCAACTCGCCCGCGTCGGGCAGTCCGAGTCGCGTCGGTTCCATCGTTCTCCTCGCAAAGATCCATGACCGGTGGCGCTTGTGGCCACCGGCCATCAAGGAGACGCCCGGAAGGCTCCCCTTAGCAAGGAAATTACGATTCGTACCAACTTGGAATACGGACCTTCGTCGCAGATCGCGTTCGAGTGTTCATGGAACGCGCTTGAGTGCGCACAGACTGCACTCAAGCGAGACGGATGCCCCAGCTGCCGATCCAGGCTTCGCCGGGCGGGATCTCGATCAGGTCGGTGCCGGTGTTGAGGGCGTCGGCGGGGCAGGTCATCGGCTCGATGGCGATGGCGCGGCCGCGGCCGACGAGGTCGCCGGGGGTGAATACCTGGACCCAGCCGAAGTCGGGGCCGGTCCAGATATCGAGTTGCTTCTCGCCGTGGGTGAGCAGATGGTGGTGACGGCCGTCTTCGGCGGCGGTCAGGCTGCCGAAAGCGGTGTCGAGGTCGACGCCGGCCAGTAGCTTTCCGGTGCGGAAGTCGTACTCCGTGTCCTCGACGTCCTGCTCGTCGGCGTACGGCATCTGGGCTTCGCCGACGTACGGCCGGACACGGCTCGCCGGGAGCGTCAGGGTCAGCTCGTCGGTCGGCACGTCACCGATGCGGAAGTACGGATGTGTCCCGACGCCGACGCCGATCGTCGTCTCGCCGTCGTTGCGCAGCTCGTGGGTCACCTTCAGCTCGCGCGGCGCGATCTCGTAGGTGATCACGGCGTGCAGCGGCACCGGCCAGCCCGGCTCGTCGGCGATGTCGACGGCGAGGGTGATCGACGACTCGGCGTGCTCCAGCAACTGCCACTCCTTGTGGCGCGTGAGCCCGTGGATGGCGTTGCCGCGGGCCGCTTCGGTGATCTCGAGCTGCTGCTTCTCGCCCTCGTAGACCCACTGGCCCGCCTTCGTGCGGTTCGGCCAGGGCAGCAGCACCTGCCCGGCGCCCATCGGCGGCTTCGCGTCGGCGTCGAACTCCTCGACGTAGGGCACCCCGCCGATCTCGAAGGCCCGCAGGCCCGCGCCGATTTCGGTGACGACCGCGCGGGCGGCGCCTCGGGTGATCTCGAACTGCTCTCCGGTGGGATTCGCCATGCGCGTGAATCTACCGGTGAACTCCGGCCTCGCGAGCGGACCGGCTCGGCGTCGAGTTTTATTGATGGGTCGTGAGTGTTTACAAGTGTTATTGATGGGCAAGGTCAAAGGTGGTGTCGCTCGGATGCGAAGTGTCGCACTTTGGTGGGAAAGTGCCCCTCGACTGGTCGTGGAGGTCGTGAGTGGCAACAAGTGTTAGAACACTCTTTGCCACTCACGACCCACCCGCCCAAGCCGAACCCGGCCACCCAGCCCAGTCCGCCAAGCCACGTGGCCTTGCCATCGACAACTAGACCGGTCGTCATAGTTTGGGCTACGGTGACCGTCATGGTCCGCCGCACCGACACCCGCCAGCGCATACTGGACACCGCCGCCGAGCTCTTCCACACGCAGGGCTATCACGCGACCGGCCTGAACCAGCTGACCAGCGTCGGCAGTGCCCCCAAGGGCTCGCTCTACTTCCATTTCCCGGGCGGCAAAGAGCAGCTCGCCGCGGAAGCGATCGCCGTCTCCAGCGCGCAGTTGTGCGAGGTGCTCAAGAAACTCGTCGTCCAGGCACCGGACGCGGCCACCGGTATCGAATCCGTCGTGAACGCGCTCGCCCAGTCCCTGCTCGACTCGGACTTCCAACGCGGATGTCCACTTGCGACAGTCGCACTCGACGTCGCGTCCGAGAGTGAACTCATCCGTCAGTCCTGTGTGGATGGTTACGGCTCGTGGCATGATGCGCTCGCGGATTACCTTATACAGCAAGGACTTTCCGCCGAGAGAGCGGCAGATCTGACGACGGTCGTGCTCGCCTCGATCGAGGGTGGGCTACTGCTGGCGAAGACAAAAAGAGACATCGCGCCACTGCGTGCGATCGCGGTCCACTTACGCGGCACCATCGAAAGGGAGGTCGGCTGATGCGGGTCCATCATCTGAACTGCGGCACCATGCGCCCATTGGGCGGCAGGCTGGTCGACGGGCGCGGCGGGTTCCTGCACCGCGCCGAACTGGTCTGCCACTGCCTGCTGCTCGAAACCACCGACGGGCTCGTGCTCGTCGAGACCGGCATGGGTTCCCCCGCGGTCCGGCGTCCGGACGAGTGGCTGGGGCGCGGGTTCGTGCGCGCCACCAAGCCCGTGCTCGACGACGAACTGTCGGCAGTCAGCCAGATCAAGAAACTCGGCTTCGCCGTCGAGGACGTCAAGCACATCGTGCTGACCCATCTCGACCTCGACCACGCGGGCGGGCTCGTCGACTTCCCCCACGCGAAAGTCCATGTGTACGCCGAAGAACTGCGCGCGTTCGAGCATCCTCGCGACGACGCCGAGCGCACCCGCTATCGCACGGTCCAGTTCGCGCACAAGCCGAAGTGGAGCAGCTACGGCGATTTCGGCGAGAGCTGGTTCGGCTTCGACGCCGTCCGCGAGCTCGACGGCTTACCTTCGGAGATCCTGCTGATCCCGCTCGGCGGGCACACCCGCGGCCATGCCGGGATCGCGGTGGACACCGGCGACGGCTGGCTGCTGCACGCCGGCGACTCGTACTTCTTCCACGGCGAACTCGACCCCGTCAAACCGCACTGCCCGCCGGGCCTGGCGTGGTTCGAAGGCAAGGCACAGACCGAAAAGCAGCCGCGGCTGGACAACCAGCGCAGGCTGCGCGAGCTCGTCCAAGACCACGCCGGTGAGGTGAAAGTCTTCTCCTCACACGACGCCGTCGAGTTCCGGAAGCTGGCTACTGCGCGTCGACAGCCTGCTTGACCAGCGGCGCCATCATTTCCTGGGTCATCTTGTCCGGGCCGACGTAGCTGACCAAGGTGGGCACGCCGCCGACGATCTTCGCCGCGGCGAGCGTGGCCGTCGTGCCGGGTTCGGTGTAGTACACCGCGCCCTCGCCGACGCCGGGAACCTCGACGGCACCGGCCTTCTTGGTCTTGATCGAGGCGATCATCTCGGCCGGCGTGACCTTGTTGCCCTCGTAGCGGGTCGCCGCGAGCGCGCCGACCTCCTTGCCGCCGCCCGAGAACACGCAGGTCTTGGACTGTCCCTTGTTGACCGGGTCGGTCTGCGAGGGACCGGGCTTGCTGGTCACCCCTTCGACCGAGATGGCCTTGCCCACGGCCTCACCGCTGAGCAGCGAACACGGTTCCTTGACCTCGGCCATGGGAGCGCTCAACGAAGCCGGAGCCGGTGTGGAGGACGGCGCCGGCGCGGCGGCGGGCTTCTCGTCGGAGCACCCAGCAGCCAGGAAGGCCAGCGCCGCAATTGCGACAATTCCCCGTTTCGTACGCATCCATCCACAGTAACGCCGTCGGTCAGGCACTGTCGGTCAGCACTGTCGGTCAGGACGAGATCGGCGCTCGGTAGCGCCAGAACGCGGGCAGCAGCGCGACCGCGAGCACGACGAACACGATCACCAGGAACCCGCCGCCCGCCGCCGAAGCCGCGGTACCGACCCCCGCCGCCGTCCAGCCGTGGGTGACGTCGGCGATCCGTGGTCCACCCGCGACGACCACGGTGAACACGCCCTGCAGCCGTCCGCGCATCTCGTCGGTGGTCGCGCTCTGCAGGATCGAGCTGCGGAACACCATGCTCACGAAGTCGGCCGCACCGGCGAGCGCCATGAACACCACGGCGAGCCACAGCGACTGCGACAGCCCGAACCCGATGATCGCCACGCCCCAGGCGACCACGGCGATCGTCACCGCGACGCCGTGCCTGCTGATCCGCGAGAGCCAGCCCGACGCGATACCGCACAGCAGCGCGCCGATCGGGATCGCGGCGAACAGCCAGCCCAGCGCCGGTCCACCGCCCGGTGGATCGCCGAAGGTCCGTTCGGCCATCTCCGGGAAAAGCGCGCGCGGCATGCCGAAGACCATCGCGATGATGTCGACCAGGAAGGAGGCGAGCAGGATCTTCTGCGTCGCGAGGTAGCGGAAGCCGTCGATGACGTCGCGGAGCCCGGCGCGCCGCACCGGCCCGTTGAGCGGGGGCAGCGGCGGGAGTTTCCAGACCGCCCACAGCGTCACCGTCAGCACGACGGTGTCGACGAGGTACAAAGTGGACAGACCGACGACCGGCATCAGCGCGCCGGCCGCCATCGGCCCGAGCACGGCACCGAACTGCATGACCGTGGCGCCGAGCGAGATCGCCGCCGGGAGCAGTTCGACCGGCACCAGCCGAGCGATCACCGCACTGCGCGTCGGCATGTTGACCGCGAAGAACGCCTGGTTGACGCCGAGCAGCAGCAGCACGAGCCACACGGAGTTCAAGCCGAGGAACGCCTGCAACCAGAGCGCCGCCGAGGTCACCGCGACCCCGGTATTCGTCACCAGCAACAGCTTGCGCCGGTCCACGGTGTCCGCGATCGCGCCGCCCCACAGGCCGAACACGAGCAGCGGCACCAGCGCCACGGCCCCGGTCAGCCCGACGAAACCGGACGAGCCGGTGATGTCGAAGACCTGCTTGGGCACGGCCACCGCGGTCAGCTGGCTGCCGACGGCGGTGATCGCAGTGGACACCCACAACCGCCGGTAAGCCGGGAGCTTCAGCGGGCGGGTGTCGACCACAATGGAGCCGAGAACCTTGCGCGCGCTCTTACGCGGTGCCGTCCCCGGCTCAGTACTCACAACCCAATACCTTAGCGGCGCTAACTATCGCCCGTCGCGTGACTTTCCTCCCGCTACCGGACACGGAAAAGGCCCCTCGCGCGGACACGAGGGGCCTTTTCCGACAAATACGTCAGGGCGCGACGCGGTCGATGTGCCAGCCGTCGTCGGTGCGCACGTAGCAGAGCCTGTCGTGCATGCGGTCCTGCCTGCCCTGCCAGAACTCGACGAGGTCGGGCCGGATCCGCCAGCCGCCCCAGTGCGGGGGTACCGGGATCTTCTCGACGTCGGCGAACCGGCGCTCGATGCCGTGGAGAGCGGTTTCCAGCGACCGGCGGCCGTCGACGACCCGCGACTGCGGCGACGCCCACGCGCCCAGCTGGGAACCACGCGGCCGTGACGCCCAGTAGGCGGCTGTCTCCTTCGAGTTGACCTTCTCCACCTCACCGCGGACGGTCACCTGGCGGTGCAGCGGATACCACGGGAACGTGGCGGACGCGTAACGCGTCGCCGTCAGGTCGTGGCTTTTGCTCGAGGTGTAGTTCGTGTAGAAGACGACCCCGCGTTCGTCCAGCCCCTTGCACAGCACCGTCCGCGACGAGGGTCGCCCGTTGGCGTCGGCCGTCGCGAGAACCATCGCGTTCGGCTCGGGGAAGTTGGCCGCGACGGCTTGGTTCAGCCAGCCCTGCAACTGCTCGGTCCAGGTGGCCGCCAGCGCTGACTCGTCGAACGAATCGCTGTCGTAGGCCACCCGCATTCCCGGCAGCTGGACAGCCACGTCCGTGTTGTCGATCTCCAGACTCATCGCCAAACCTCCGCACCCGGTGGGGCATCTCGTGTTCACGGCTATGAGCCGACCGTATTGCCTGGCAGGCGGTGTGGGAACCCACTGAACGGTGACTCCTGCCACCCCTTTTGGCCACTGAGACGTTTCCGCAGCGCAACCAGCTGTAACACCACAGTTACCGGCGAAACCTCGATCGATAAAGTCCGGCCCTACCGTCACCCTGCTCCCGCGCCGACCACCACCCGCCCCGGAGGCAGCACGTGACGGAAATGCTGGAAAACGTCGAAAGCTCCCCGAAACGCACCTACGCACCCCTCGCGGCGAACGAAAACCGTGAGGACTATTCGCTGCGGTTCGCCGCCCATTCCTTCCGCCGCTGGTCCCCGTTCGTGGTCGCGACCACGGCACTGGGCGGCATCGCCTATCTCGCCGACTTCGCCATCGGCGCGAGCATCGTGTTGTCCTACGGTTTCACCTCGGGGGTGCTGGCGATCCTCGCCGCCGCCTTCATCATCTTCGTGACGGGCGTGCCCATCGCGTCGGCGTGCGCGAAGTACGGCGTCGACATGGACCTGCTCACCCGCGGTGCCGGCTTCGGTTACTTCGGGTCCACGTTGACCTCGCTGGTGTACGCCAGTTTCACGGTCATCTTCTTCTCGCTCGAAGGCTCGATCATGGGCCAGGCGTTCAAGCTCGCCTTGGGCATTCCGCTGCCGATCGGCTATCTGCTCTCGACGTTGATCGTGCTGCCGTTCGCGCTGTACGGCATGGGCGCGGTCGCGAAGATGCAGACGTGGACGCAGCCGCTGTGGATCGCGGGCCTGATCCTGCCGTTCGTCGTGGTCGCGATCCGCGAGCCGGGCAAGATCGGCGAGTTCGCCTCCTTCGGCGGCACCGAAGGCGCGGGGTCCGGGTTCTCCGCGATCGGGTTCGGCCTCGGCATGGGGGTCGCGCTGTCGCTGATCGGGCAGATCGGCGAGCAGGCGGACTACCTGCGGTTCATGCCGGAGAAAACGGCGTCGAACAAGCGGTCCTGGTGGGGCGCGGTGCTCGCGGCCGGTCCCGGCTGGGTGATTCTCGGTGCGCTCAAGCAGATCGGTGGCGGTTTGCTGGCGTTCCTGGCGCTCGGCGTCATCGGCAAGGCCGAGGCGCTGGAGCCGATCGCGCCGTATCTCGAAGCGGTGAAACCCGCGCTCGGGCCGGTCGCGCTGACCTTCGCGGCGCTGTTCGTGGTGGTCTCGCAGATCAAGATCAACACGACGAACGCGTACTCCGGCTCGCTGTCGTTCGCGAACTTCTTCTCCCGCGTGCTGCACAAGCATCCGGGCCGGGTCTGGTACGTCCTGGTCAACTGCGGGATAGCGCTGGCGCTGATGGAGTTCGGCGCTTTCGGGTTCCTCAACAAGATCCTGGGCTTCTACTCCAACGTCGCCATCGCGTGGATCGGCGCGGTGACCGCGGACCTCGTCATCGCGAAACCGCTGGGACTTTCCCCGCGCTACATCGAGTTCAAACGGGCTTACCTGCACAAGATCAACCCGGTCGGGTTCGGCTCGATGGTGGTCGCCTCGGCGGTGTCGATCACGGCGTACTTCGGCGCCTTCGGCTCGTTCCTGGCGGCGTTCAGCCCGCTGCTGGCGCTGCTGATCGCGATCGTCGGCGTGCCGCTGCTGGCCGTACTCACCAAGGGCAAGTACTACCTCGCGCGGCCGAACACCGTCAGCGGGCCGGACGCCGACGCGCCCGACCTGCAGGCCACGCAGAAGTGCCTGGTCTGCGGCGACGACTACGAGCTGCCGGACGTCGCCGACTGCGCGAAACAGGGCGGCGCGATCTGCTCACTGTGCTGCACGCTCGACAGCACCTGCCACGACCTGTGCCAGGAACCGGGCAAGTCGCCGGTGATGCTGCCGATGCCTACCGCACGGGCTTCCGAGTGATGCCCGCGAGCATCAGGCCGCGGAGTTCCTCGGCCACCTGATCGGCCGGGAGTGGCGGGTCGTGTGCCTGCCACTCCCGGAGCAGGCCCGTCGCCGCGCCGACGAGCGCGATCGACGTCAACCGGAAGTTCCTTCGCGGGGCGAGTCCGGCTTGGGCGGCGTGCTCGGCTTCCGCCTCGATGAAGGCCGCCCACTGGTCGACCCATTCCTGGTGCTGCGCCTCGAGTTCCGCGCTCACGCCGACGGCTTCGACGTAGTTCAGCCGCGGCAGCCGCGGGTCGGAGGTGACACTCGCGACGAACGCGTCGAGCAGCTGGAAGATCCGCGTCACCGGCTCGGCGTCGGCCAGCTTTTCCACAACGGCGACGACGTGGTCCATGGCGAGGGTGTTGATGCGCGCGTGCAGGTTGAGCAGCACCTGCTCCTTGCCCGCGAACTCCTCGTAGAAGTTGCGCGTCGACACGCCCGCCAGCGCGCAGAGCTCGGTGATCTTCGATTGCTGGTAGCCGCGTGAGGTGAAGAGTTCCAGCGCTGCGGTGAGCAGCTTTTCGCGGCGTTCCGCCCGGCGCTGCTCGGGTGGGACACCGCCGTAACCGCGGGCCACCGTGCCTCCTCCGGGTCAATTTCGTCGCTGAAGATTGCCAGATGCTAGCAACTGCGCCTACATTGCGAAAATCTGAATTACCACTCTAGCCCGGAGGCAACGATGCTTCGCCGAGTGTTAATCCCCGTGCTGGCCGCGGTGACGATGGCCGCGATGGCACCCGCGGCCATCGCCGATCCCGCGCCACCGTCCCCCGCCGTCGACCCGTTCTACACCGCTCCGACCTCACTGGCTGGCGCGCCGGGCGACGTCATCCGACAGCGTGACGTGCAGCTTTACGCCGAGCCGTTCCGCGTCTTCCCGGCGCCGGTCAAGGCCTGGCAGGTCGTCTACCGCTCGACGTCGGCCACCGGCACGCCGAACGCCGTGTCCGGCACCGTGATCGTGCCGCCGATCCCGTGGACCGGGGCGGGTTCGCGGCCGATCGTCGCCTACGCGATGGGCACGCAAGGCCTCGCCGACAACTGCGCGCCGTCGTACCACCTGCGCAACGGCGACGAGGTCGAGATCGCGTTCATCGTGCAGGCGCTGCTCAAGGGCTGGGCGGTCGCGGTGACCGACTACGAAGGCCTCGGCATGCCCGGCACGCACACCTACGCCGTCGGCCAGTCCTCCGGCCGCGCCCTGCTCGACGTCGCCCGCGCGGCGGCCCGGGTCCCCGAAGCCGGGCTCAGCGCGTCGGCGCCGGTGGGGGCGTTCGGCTACTCGCAGGGCGGCCAAGCCGCGGCCGCCGCGGGCGAACTGCAGGCGACCTACGCGCCCGACGTCAAGCTGGCCGGCGTGTCCGAGGGGGGCGTGCCGTCCGACCTGAACGTCGTGGCGAAGAGCAACGACGGCGGGATCGGCTTCGGTCTCGTCGTCGGCGCGGCCACCGGGCTGGCGACGGCGTATCCGGAACTGCCGTTCACGGACATCCTCACGGCTCGCGGCAAGCAACTCGTCGAGACGGCGAAGAACTCCTGCGTGGTGGGATTGGCGGCTTCCGCGCCCTTCGGCCGTCTCAAGGCTTTGACGACGAACCCGGACGTGCTCAACGACCCGCGCTGGAAGGCGCGGCTCGCGGAGAACCAGCTGGGCAACGTCAAGCCCGCGGCGCCGATCTACCTGTACCACGGGACCGTGGACGAGCTGATCCCTTACTCCGGTGCGGTGGCGTTGAAGAACCGGTACTGCGCGGTGGGTGCGAACATCCAGTGGCAGCCGGTGCCGCTGGCCGGGCACATCGTCGGTGTGTCCGTGTGGGGCACGACCGCCCTGAACTGGCTGGGCGACCGCATGGCCGGAAAACCCGCCACCCCGACCTGCTGAGCACCCATCCAACGTGACCTGCCCCGGGGAGCCACGCGCAGCTGAGTGGGTGGCTCGTGAGTGGCTACGAGTGTTCTAACACTCGTAGCCACTCACGAGGGGTGCTGGGTCGGGAGGCACGGCCAACGGTGGTCACCTTCAGAGGTACGGCCAGAGGTGGTTGGCCTCAGGCCTGTACGGCTCAAAGCTGGTGGTTTCGTGCAGAGGTACGGCTAGAAGCCTGTGTTTATTGGCAGGCGCGGTGAAGACTCCCGCCCGTTGGGCGGACGCGAGTCGCTGTGACTGAGTCTCAAGATCTAAAAGCCCGCGTGGCTGAGTTTACGGAGTCCAGGTTGGAGTGGGCTTCGACGGCGTCGTGGGCGAGGGCGGTGGTGAGGGTGCCACCTCCGGCGAGAGGGGTTCGGGACCACCAGTCGCCGCTGGCGGCTTCGGCCTTGACGGAGTCGTCGATGACAAGCTCGGTAGCGAGGACGCGGCGACCGGCCAGGTGGGCGACGCTGGCATCCAGCGCAGGGTCACCGATCTCCAAAGTCTGCCGTAGCAACGGAATCCCGCCGCGCACCACGTGCTGCGACGTCGTCATCCGCCCGGGACGCTCACCGGTCCGGCCGAGGACGAGAACCTCGCGTGTCCGCAGCTTCGCGTCGGGGGCTAGTGATGCGTACAGTTCCGCGAAGTGCCGGGCCCGCGCGGTGACGACGACCGGCTCCGGCAGGTACTCCAGTTCCCCGCCCGCCCCGATCTTGATGTCCACAATGGACAGACTGCGCTCGCCGTGCTGGCCTGGCAACACGATCGTCGCCGCGACGCCGGAAAGCCGCACGCGGGCGCCGGGGCCGATGCGCACGGTCAGCCGGAGTTCGTCCCCGCCGAGCGGCGAGGTCGCCGAGTTCACCAGGTGCACGATCGCCACGGAACCCCCGCGCCGCTTGGGAAACAGCGTCAGCGGCGCCATCGAGCGGAGCTCGCTCAGCGTCGTGTGCCCGGTGTCGTCGCACTCGGCGACCAGGAGCGCGTGTGCCTTCACAGCAGCGAGCGCACCCACTTCGCCACGTCCGGCGCGTCGGGCGTGGCGACCAGCGACTGGTTGATCACCGGCAGCTCGCCCCGCATGCGGTGCGCGTCGGAGGTCATCACGTCCATGTCCGCGCCGACGAGATGGGCGAGGTCGACCTTGTTGATCACCAGCAGATCCGCGGTGGTCACCCCCGGCCCGCCCTTGCGTGGCACCTTGTCGCCACCGGCGACGTCGACCACGAACACCTGACTGTCCGCGAGTCCCCGGCTGAACACGGCCGTGAGGTTGTCACCGCCGCTTTCGATGATCACCAGTTCCAGCCCGGGGAACTTCTCCTCGAGCCGCTCGACGGCGTCGAGGTTCGCGGTGATGTCGTCGCGGATCGCGGTGTGCGGGCAGGCACCGGTCTGCACGGCCTCGATGCGTTCGACATCGAGCACTCCGGCCTTGCGCAGGAAATCCGCGTCTTCGGTGGTGTAGATGTCGTTGGTCACCACGGCGAGGTCGATCTCGTCGCCCAGCGCCCGGCACAACGCGGCGACCAGCGCGGTCTTACCGCTGCCGACCGGCCCACCGATACCGATCCGATAGGCACGCCCAGCCGTCGACGCCGGGGCGTACGGATCGGGCTCAGCGGCGGTGGGATCGAAGTTGACTGGATGCACATGGCCGTGACCATGTCCGTGACCGTGTTCTTCAACTGGCAAAGAGACGCACCTCTTCCTTGTGATGCCGTGAGTGTGCCTCAGCGAGCAGATCCAATGCGGGCGAACCCGGCGCGGGCAACGCGGCCGGATCGTCCCCGGCGACAGCGGCGGCGCGCTCAGCCACCGCCCGCAGTTCTCCGGAAAGCCGGGCGACAACACCGTTGACAGCGAACGGGTCCAGCCCCAGCAGCCGGACCGCCGCACTAGCCGGACCGCTGACGGCCAGGTACGCCACCGCCGCAGCGGCATCAAGCGGAGACCCGCCCGCGACCCCGACCAACGCCCCCAGCATCACCGGATGATGCGGCCGCGGTGTCACCGCCAACAACCCGTCCAGCACCGGCGAAGGCCACGCGATCCGACCGGCCCGCGCTGTCCCGCGCCCCTGCGCGCGAGACGCTTCCCGCTGCGCCAACGAAGGCGTACGGGCATCCAGCTCGACGTCGAGCACCCGCCAGTGTCCCTTGTGGACACCTCGAGCCGCGGCATGCGCCGAGGCCGCCGCGAAAACCGCCGCCAACTCGCCTGCTGTCCGAAGTCGCCCGCTCAAGAACCCAGGCAAGTCACGCTCATGCCGGATCAGCTTGCGCGCGACGACCTCTTCAAGCCCACCGGAGTGCACATGCCCGCCCCCGGGGAACCGGGAGTCGGCCAGAATCAACGCGGACAAGTCCATCAAAACAGGAAATACCTTTGCGCCATCGGCAGTTCGCTCACCGGCTGCGGTTCGATCAGGTCGCCGTCGACGTGCACCGCGAAGCTGTCCGGATCGACCTGGACGTCCGGCAGCGCGTTGTTGAGGATCATGTCGGCCTTGGTCCGCTGCCGCATGTTCGACACCGGCACCAGGTCACGTGCGACACCGAGCCGTTCCTTCAGCCCGGCGTCGATCGCCTCCGGCGCGACGAAGAACAGGCTGCTCGCCGACGCCACCGCGGGCGCCGCACCGAACATCGGCCGCGCCAGCACCGGCTGCGGGGTCGGGATCGACGCGTTGGCGTCGCCCATCGCCGCATACGCGGAGAACCCGCCCTTGAGTACGACATGCGGCCGCACCCCGAAGAACTTGGGCTCCCACAACACAAGATCCGCGAGCTTGCCGACCTCCACCGAGCCGATCTCGCGCTCCATCCCGTGCGCGATGGCCGGGTTGATCGTGTATTTGGCGATATAGCGACGAGCGCGCAGGTTGTCCGCGCGGCCGTCGCCGGGAAGCGCGCCGCGACGGCGTTTCATCACATGCGCTGTCTGCCAGGTCCGGATGATGACCTCGCCGATGCGGCCCATCGCCTGCGAGTCCGAGCTGATCATCGAGATCGCGCCGATGTCGTGCAGGATGTCCTCGGCCGCGATCGTCGTCGGCCGGATACGGCTTTCCGCGAACGCGAGGTCCTCTGGCACCGACGGGTTCAGGTGGTGGCAGACGATGAGCATGTCGAGGTGCTCGTCGAGGGTGTTCGCGGTGTGCGGACGGGTCGGATTGGTCGACGACGGCAGCACGTTCGGCTGCCCGACGACCTTGATGATGTCCGGCGCGTGCCCGCCGCCCGCGCCTTCGGTGTGGTACGCGTTGATCGAGCGCCCGCGAATCGCGTCCACAGTGGACTCGAGGAATCCGGCTTCGTTGAGCGTGTCGGTGTGGATCGCCACCTGGACACCGGATTCGTCGGCCACCGTGAGGCAGGCGTCGATCGCGGCGGGCGTCGAGCCCCAGTCCTCATGCAGTTTGAACCCGCCGGCTCCGGCGACGAGCTGTTCGCGCAGTGCGTCCGAGCGGACAGTGTTCCCCTTGCCCAGCAACAGGATGTTGATCGGCTGGTCGTCCATCGCCTGCAACATGCGGCCGATGTTCCAGGCACCGGGCGTGACCGTGGTGGCCTTGCTGCCGTCGGTCGGGCCGGTGCCGCCGCCGACCAACGTCGTCAGCCCAGAGGCCAGTGCCGTGTCGATGAGCTCAGGGCAGATGAAGTGGACGTGACAGTCGACGCCGCCCGCGGTGAGGATCTTCCCGTTGCCCGAAAGGATTTCCGTGGACGGCCCGATGACCAGCGCCGGATGCACACCGTCCATGGTGTCCGGGTTGCCCGCCTTGCCGATGCCGACGATCCGGCCGTCTCGGACACCGACGTCGGCCTTGACGATGCCCCAGTGGTCGAGGATCACCGCACCGGTGATGACGAGGTCCGGCGCGCCTTCCGCACGGGTCGCCATGCCCTGGCCCATCGACTCGCGGATCACCTTGCCGCCGCCGAACAGCACCTCGTCACCGGAACCGGCGCCCATGCTGCGGTCTTCGGTGACTTCGATCAGCAGATCGGTGTCGGCCAGCCGGATCCGGTCGCCGACCGTCGGCCCGAACAGCTCGATGTAGCGCTGACGGTCGATCGACGTCATGAGTTCTCCATCCTGAGCCCCGGCACAACGCGGTTACCGGCCAGCGGGACAAGATCGACTTCGCGTTCGACCCCGGGTTCGAAGCGGATCGACGTCCCGGCGGGCACGTCCAGCCGGTGCCCGCTCGCCGCGTCGCGGTCGAATTCCAGCCCCGGGTTGACCGCGGCGAAGTGGTAGTGCGAACCGACCTGGATCGGGCGATCGCCGAGATTGCGCACCAGCAGCCGCGTGCGCGGGCGGCCGGGGTTGAGCTCCACCGGTGCGTCGTCGGCCGGGATGATTTCGCCCGGATGCACCCCGCCACCCCCGGGAATGGGGTCGTGCACGGTGACGAGTTTCGTCCCGTCGGGGAAGGTGGCCTCGACCTGAACGGAATCGATCATTTCGGGGATGCCTTCGAGCACCTGCGCACGAGAAAGCACGCTACGGCCGCTCGAAACGAGTTCACTGACCGTCTTGCCGTCGCGTGCGCCTTCGAGTACGTGCTCGGTGATGAGCGCGACGGCCTCCGGATAGTTCAGGCGCACTCCACGCTCCAGCCGGCGCCGCGCGACGTCGGCGGCCACGTGGATGAGCAGTTTGTCCCGCTCCTGTGGGCTCAGATGCATGGGAAAGGTCTATCACCGTCGCGGCCGCCTCGCCCCATCTGGAAACACAGGATTTACGTGCAGGACACCCTCTCAACTGAATCGTTCTCGTAATCGTGACCGAAAGCACCACATCTTTCGATTGCTACTGCGCAGTTGGGGGAGCAAGGTGTGTCCAACCGTGCGATGAGGCGCGCTTTGGCTGGGCCTGTCCGCGCGTGAGGAATTTGTTCGGGGAACGCGCATCGAAAGGGTCTACGCATAGTGACTACGTCAGCTCCCGTATCGACCAGTCCGGGTAAGAAAGACGAGCCTGACGACGGATTCCGCCCGGGGCTCGAAGGCGTCATCGCCTTCCGCACCGAGATCGCCGAGCCCGACCGCGACGGCGGCGCGTTGCGGTATCGCGGGGTCAACATCGAGGATCTCGCGGGCAAGGTGACCTTCGGCGACGTCTGGGGCCTGCTCGTCGACGGCCGGTTCGGGCACGGTCTCCCGCCCGCCGAGCCCTTCCCGCTGCCGGTGCACACCGGCGACGTCCGTGTCGACGTCCAGGCCGCGCTCGCCATGCTCGCCCCGATCTGGGGCTACCGCCCGTTGCTCGACGTCAGCGACGCCGAAGCCCGCGACCAGCTCGCGCGCGCCTCGGTCATGGCGCTTTCGTACGTGGCGCAGTCGGCGCGCGGTATCGGCCAGCCCGCCGTGCCGCAGTCGCGGGTCGACGAAGCCGCGTCGATCACCGAGCGGTTCATGGTCCGCTGGCGCGGCGAGCCGGACCCGGCCCACGTCAAGGCCGTCGACGCCTACTGGGTTTCCGCCGCGGAACACGGTCTCAACGCTTCGACGTTCACCGCCCGGGTCATCGCCTCCACCGGCGCCGACGTCGCCGCCGCGATGTCCGGTGCCATCGGCGCGATGTCCGGCCCCCTGCACGGTGGCGCGCCGGCGCGGGTGCTGCCGATGATCGCCGAGGTCGAGAAGACCGGTGACGCGCGTGGTCTGGTCAAGGGCATCCTCGACCGCAAGGAACGGCTGATGGGCTTCGGTCACCGCGTGTACCGCGCGGAGGACCCGCGGGCGCGCGTGCTTCGCCGGACCTGCAAGGAACTCGGCGCGAAGCGCTACGAGATCGCTGCGGAGCTCGAGCAGGCCGCGCTGACCGAGCTGCGCGAGCGCCGCCCGGATCACCCGATCGAGACCAACGTCGAGTTCTGGGCCGCGGTGATCCTCGACTTCGCCGAGGTGCCGCCGCACATGATGCCCGCGATGTTCAGCTCCGCCCGCACGGCCGGCTGGGCCGCGCACATCCTCGAGCAGAAGCGGACCGGACGTCTCGTGCGCCCGTCGGCGAAATACGTCGGCCCTGGGCCGCGGAAGCCGGAAGAGGTGGAGGGCTGGGACCTGATTTAAGGGTCCGACCCAGCGTGGCTCGTGAGTGGCTACGAGTGTTCTAAGAGCCTGTTTTTGATCCCGACAGTGGGCATGGGTCGGGCCTCTGCTAATGATCTAGACACCACATCATGATCACGACCAGCAGAGGCCCGATCTTCTTTGTACCGTGTCACCGATCAGCCCACGTCAGCGGGCTGTCGCACCCGTCGCTACCCCTCCGACACCACCAATGCCGAGTGGGCGTTGCTGCAGCCGTTGCTCCCCACACCGGCCTCCGAGACCGCCGCGGGTGGCCGACCGGAGAAACACCACCGCCGCGCGATCATGGACGCACTGCGCTACGTCACCGACAACGGCATCAAATGGCGAGCATTGCCGTCGGATTTCCCGCCCTGGCAAACAGTGCACGGGTTCTTCACCCGCTGGGGCAAAGCCGGCGTGTTCGACAAGATCCGTGATCGGCTACGCGAGAAAATCCGGGTCACAGCAGGACGGAACCCAGCACCGTCCGCGGCGGTGATCGACTCCCAATCAGTCAAAGCCGCCGAAACCGTCAGCCGCCCCTCACGAGGCTATGACGGCGGAAAGAAAATCGACGGCCGCAAACGCCACATCGCCACCGACTCCCAAGGCCTGCTGCTGGTCGTGCTGGTCACCGCAGCCAACAACCAGGACCGCACCGCCGCGAGACTGCTACTAGCGGCGCTGCACGCGGTCCAACACGGCGTCACCTGGGTCTGGGCCGACGGCGGCTACACCAGCAAAGCACTAGTTGACTGGGCCAAAGAAACCCTGCGCCTGACCCTCCACATCGTCAAAAAGATCGCCGGGCAGACATCCTTCGTCATCCTGCCCCGCCGCTGGGTCGTCGAACGCACTTTCTCCTGGATCACCCAAGCCCGACGCAACGTCCGCGACTACGAACGCCTCACCGACCACTCCGCGGCATTCATCAACCTATCCACGATCACTATGATGACCAGGCGCCTGACCCGCGAAAAGCAGGCCAGGACCACCTAGCCAGGTTCCAAAACAGGCACTTAGAACACTTGTAGCCACTCACGAGCCACCCGCCCAAGCCGTGCCCGCAGGCTCATGCCGGGCCGTGGCGGACACCATCGCCACCAACTGGTCCACCAGCCACCCGTCGAGCTCCTCACGCGGCACGGAGCGTTCCTGAAGCCAGCTCAGCAACGTGCCCTCGACGACGGCCGTCCAGCAGCGCAAAGTGAGCAGCAGCAACGGAGACGGCTCGCTGACGCCGGTCGCCTCCAGGATCAGCTCGACCGCGCGGTCGCGGACCTGGTCGACGACGGCGTCCGTTTCGGAGGTCGCGATCACCGATCCCCCGCGCAGCAACGCGATGTACCCGGCCTGGTATTCGTCGGCCACCGCGATCAGCCCGCGCACCACGCCGCGAAGGCGCTCCAGCGGTGTGCCCTCCTGCATCTGCGCGAGGCCGTCGATCAAGCCGTCGGTGACCGTCTTCAGCGCGGCCACCTGCAGCTCGCGGATACCCGAGAAGTACCGGTAGAACAACGGCCGCGAGACGTCGGCGCGCGCCACGATGTCGTCCACCGTCACGAGTTCGGGCGCCCGGCTGCCGAACAGTTCGAGCGCCGCGGCGATCAGGTTTTCCCGCCGGGCCTGGGGTGACATCCGGCGTGGTCTACGGGGTCCGCTCAAGGGGTGACGTCCATTTTGGCCGCCTGGCGCAGCAAACCGGGTGTCAGGCGCGAAAGCACGTACGCCACCTTGGCTTCCGGTGTCGACGGCACGACCGCGCTATCGCGTTCCACCGCGCGCAGGATATCGCGTGCCACACCGTCGGGGCCGAACCCGCGCTTGGCATACAGGCTCGTCGACGCCTTCTGCCGGCGTCCCTGCTCCTGCTCGTCGACACCGACGAACTTCGTCGTACTGGTGATGTTCGTGTGCACGATCCCGGGACAGATCGCCGTGACACCGATCTGGTCCGCCGCGAGCTCCGCGCGCAGGCTCACGCTGAGCGTCAGCACCGCGCCTTTCGTGGTGGCGTAAGCGGAAAGGATCTTCGACGGCAGGAAAGCCGCCGCCGAAGCGAGATTCACGATCTGCCCGCCTTCGGACCGCTCGATCATCTGACCGGCGAACGCGCGGCACCCGTGGATCACGCCCCACAGGTTGACGTCGATGACACGTTCCCAGTCGGCGACCGAAGTATCGAGGAACGACCCGGACATGCCGATCCCGGCGTTGTTCACGACGATGTCCGGCACGCCGAATTCGTCGCGCACCTGCTTGGCGAACTGGCCGACGGCGTCACCATCAGAAGAGTCCACTGTGTACTCACCGGCGCTGACACCCTTGGCGCGCACCAGTTTCGCCGTCTCGGCGGCGGCGCCGGAGTTGATGTCGGTGAGCACGACGTCCGCGCCTTCGTCGGCGAACGCCAACGCCGTCGCCCGGCCGATCCCGCTCCCGGCACCGGTGATGACCACGAGCTTGTGCGCGAAACGTCCCTTGCCGGGAACGACTCGCGCCCGCTTCAGCACGCGCGATTCCTCGCCGCCTTCGACGTGGTCGATCAGCTCGGCGGCGGCTTCGGCGATCACGCGGGGCTTGCTGCGCACGATCCAGTGGGTACCAACAAGCTTGCGTACGCGCAGATCCGGCGCCCAGCGCTCGACCTCGGTCTGCAACGGCGTGCTGACGAACGCGTCGCCGTTGGGCGCGAGCACCTGCACCGGGATGTCGGCGGCCCGGGGCGCCGGACGGGATAGGCGCGTCATCATGTTGGCGCGGTACAGGTTCAGCCCAAGCACGCCGTCGGCGGTCTCGGAAACACCGCCCGCGGGATCGAGCCTCTTCATCAGCGAACGCATGATTCCGGTGCGCCACAACAGTTCCGGGATCAGCGGGAGCTGGAAGAACAGGATGTAGCCGGAGTGCGCGAACTGCGTCAGCGCGTTCTTCAGCCGGCGCGGGCTCGGCCGCAGGTTCGCGCGGAACCAAGCGCCCGCGTGGTCCAGGCTCGGGCCGGAGATCGAGGTGAACGATGCGAGGCGGCCGCGCAGCTCGTCGCCGGTCACCGCGTGCCAGGCCTGGATGGAGCCCCAGTCGTGCGCCAGCAGGTGGACCTTGCCTTCGGGGTTGACCTCGTCGATGACCGTGCGCAGGTCTCGGGCCAACTGGTCCAACTTGTAGGACGCGCGACCTCGCGGCTTGTCGGACTCGCCCGAGCCGCGCACGTCGTACACCACGCAGCGGAACCGTCCCGAGAGCTCGGCGACCACGCCGTCCCACATCGAACCGTTGTCCGGATAGCCGTGGACCAGCACAACGGTCGGCGCGTCGTCCGGACCGGTCACCCGGACCGAGAGGCGTACACCGTCACTGGCCGTCACCCTCTTATGAGACATGTAGTCATGTTAGACACTCTGTCAACAAGATCGGTGGTTCCACGGGAAACCTGCACGTCGAGACACCCGTGTCCACCGAACGGTGGACAGCCGGGTTCAACTTGCCGGACGTCCCGCGGACCCCCTCCCGCGCAGCACGATCAGGACATGACCAAAGCGGTGCAAGTGCGCGGACTGCGCAAGGAGTACCCGGGGCACGTCGCCGTCGACGGCCTCGACCTGGAGATCGAACGTGGGGAGGTGTTCGCCCTGCTCGGCCCGAACGGCGCCGGCAAGACGACCACCGTCGAAATCCTTGAGGGACACCGAAACCGGACAGCGGGCGAGGCGCTCGTACTCGGCGAGGACCCCGGAACCGCCGGGCGAAAATGGCGCTCACGCCTGGGCATCGTGCTCCAGACGGCCAGCGACGCGGCCGAACTGACCGTCGCGGAGACCGTGCGGCACTTCGCGAAGTTCTACGCCGACCCGCTCGACCCGATGGAGGTCGTCGAGAAGGTCGGGTTGACCGAGAAGGCCGGGACACGCGTGAAGTCGTTGTCCGGCGGGCAAAGGCGTCGGGTCGACGTCGCGCTGGGCATCATCGGACGGCCCGAGCTCGTGTTCCTCGACGAGCCGACCACCGGCTTCGATCCCGAGGCGCGACGCCAGTTCTGGGGCCTCATCAAGGATCTGACCACCGAGGGCACGACGATCCTGCTGACCACGCACTACCTCGACGAAGCCGAAGCGCTCGCCGACCGCGTGGCCGTGATCGCCCGTGGCCGGGTCGTCGCCGAAGGCACACCGCAGACCCTCGGCGGCCGCGCCGGCGCTGAAGCGACCGTCCGCTGGGAGGACGAGCGCGGCGAGCACGTCGAACGGACGAACTTCCCCACCAAAGTCATCCACGAGCTCTCTGCTGGGGGGAGGGAGCTCGCCGGACTCACCGTCACCAGGCCGACCCTGGAAGACGTCTACCTCGACCTGATCGGAGAGCGGAAATGACCACCATGGTCCTGCCGAACACCCTGGCCATGGGGCTCACCCGGGGCGGCACCGAGCTACGCCAGTTCTTCCGGCACCGCGAACAGGTGGTGTTCACCTTCGCCCTGCCGACCATCCTGATGATCCTGCTCGGCTCGATGATCAGCGGTGGCGACTTCGGGCCGGGCATGTCCTCCGGGCAGATGCTCGCCGCGGGCATGATCGGGTCGGGCATCGTGTCGACGTCGTTCAACAGCATGGGAATCGGGCTTTCGGCCCACCGCGAGGACGGCACGCTCAAACGCCTGCGCGGCACGCCGATGCCCGCGACCTCGTACTTCATCGGCAAGATCATCCTGGTCGCGGTCACCAGCGTCGCCGAAGTCGTGCTGATGCTGGCCGTCGCGATGGCGCTGTTCGATCTGAAGCTCCCAAGCGAACCGGCGAAATGGCTCACGCTGCTCTGGGTGTTCGCCCTCGGTGTCATCAGCTGCGCGCTGCTCGGGATCGTCATCAGCTCGGTCGTGCGATCGGCGAACGGCGCGGTGGCGCTGATCAACCTGGTCTACATCTCCCTGCAGTTCATCTCCGGGGTGTTCGTCACGCCGATCAGCAACCTGCCGAAGGTCATGGTCGACATCGCGTCGTTCTTCCCGGTGAAGTGGATCTGCCAAGGCTTCCGCTCGGTGTTCCTGCCGGAGCAGGCCGCGGCCTTCGAACTGGCCGGGACCTGGGAACTCGGGACGGTCGCGCTGGTGCTCGGTGCGTGGTGCGTGGTGGGATTGGTGCTGTGCAAGCTGACGTTCCGCTGGACGAACACCGAAAAATGAGCGACGCCTGGGATCGCTGGTACTGGCTGTGGGACGTCTACTTCGCGATCACCTTCGGGATCACCCTGTTCCTGGTCGTGACCACCGACGGCACGGCGACGGCTCTGAAGGTGACCAGCACGCTCGCGCTGTGCGGTATCGCGATCACCTACCTGGCGACCGGGCGGCGGCTCATCGGGCCCGGCGACGTGGGCGACTCGGCGGTGACCTTCGCCGTACTGGTGGCGATGTTGTTCCTGGTGGCGATGTTCACCTGCACTTCGGCGAGTTTCATCCTGTTCGCGGTGTGCCCGCTGATGTACATGTCGCTGTCGACCTGGGTCGCCTCGGTGATCACCACGGTGGGCGTCGTGCTGGTCCCCGTTTCGGTGATCGTCCGGTTCGGTTTCGACGAACCGAGTCTCAGCACACTGCTGCCGATCACCGCCCTGCTGGTCGTCTTCGGACTGCTGGTGGGACGGTGGACGTCGCGCATCATCGAGCAGAGCCGGGAACGTGCCGAGCTGATCGAAAAACTCGAGGCGAGCCAGGCGGAAGTGGCCCGGCTTTCCCACGAGGCCGGGACTTCCGCCGAACGCGAGCGGCTGGCGCGGGAAATCCATGACACGCTGGCACAAGGATTCACCAGCATCGTGGCACTGACGCAGGCGATCGAGTCCGAATTGGACACCGACGTGGTCGCCGCCCGGCGCCATCTCGACCTCGCGGCCCGCACCGCGCGGGAAAACCTGACGGAGGCGAGGGCGATGGTGGCCGCACTGACGCCGTCGGCGTTGACAGCGGGTTCACTGGAAGACGCGGTGCGTCGGCAGGCCGAGCGGCTCGGCGAGGAATCGCCGGTCACCGTGTCGTTCGAGGTCGACGGCCCGCTGCCGATACTGGCGACGGCCGCCGAAGTGGTCCTGCTGCGGGCCACGCAGGAAGCGCTGACCAACGTGCGGAAGCACGCGGAGGCGTCACGGGTCCAAGTGCGACTGTCCGTTGTGGACAGATCCGTGCGGCTGAGCGTGACCGACGACGGCGTCGGGTTCGACCCGGAGACGCCTGCCGAAGGGTTCGGTCTGCGTGGGATGCGGGCGAGGGCCGAGCAGGTGGGCGGGACGGTCAAGGTCCATAGTGGACGAACCGAGGGAACGACCGTGGAACTGGAGGTGCCCGCGTGATCACCATCATGCTGGTCGACGACCATCCGGTGGTGCGCGAGGGCCTGCGCGGCATGCTGGAAGCCGAAGCCGATCTGAGCGTCATCGGCGAAGCCGGTTCCGGCGACGAAGCCGTCGCGCTGGCGAGGGTCAAGCAGCCCGACGTCATCCTGATGGATCTGCGGATGCCCGGACTCGACGGCGTCGGCGCGACCCGGAAGATCCTCGCGGAAACGCCTGGTCGGCGGGTCGTGGTGCTGACGACGTACGAGACGGACGCGGACATCCTGCGCGCGGTCGAGGCCGGAGCCTCGGGCTACCTGCTGAAGGACGCGTCGCGGGCCGAGCTGGCCGGGGCGATCCGGGCGGCGTCGCGCGGGGAGACCGTGCTGGCGCCGTCGGTGGCGGGCAAGCTCGTCAACCGGGTCCGGAATCCGGTGACCCAGGTGCTTTCCGCGCGGGAGGTCGAGGTGCTGCGGCTGGTCGCGACGGGCGGTACCAACGGCGACATCGGTCGCGCGCTGCACATCAGCGAGGCGACGGTGAAGACCCATCTGCTGCGGGTGTTCAACAAGCTCGGCGTGTCGGACCGGACCGCCGCGGTGACCACGGCCATGTCCCGCCACCTCCTCGAATGACCTCGCGGGCGGAAGAGGCACAATGCCGGGATGCTGCCTACGACTGATCTCGCCCTCCTCCGCCGCCTAGCGCACGAGCAGGCGTCGACCCGGGCGCCGTCCGTGGTCGCCGCCGTCGTCCGTGACGGCGAGCTCGCCTGGTGGGGCGGGCGCGGGTTCGTCGACGGCGACCGGCCGGACAACGACACGCAGTACCGCCTCGGCTCGATCACGAAGTCGATCGTCGCGGTGAACGTCATGCGGCTGCGTGACGAGGGCAAGCTGGAGCTGAACGACCCGCTCGAAAAGCACGTCCAGGGCACGAGTTTCGGCTCGGCGACGATCGCGCAGCTGCTGTCCCACACCTCCGGGCTGACCTCGGAATCGCCGGGTTCGTGGTGGGAGCGCAGCCCCGGCGCCGACTGGGCGGCACTCGACAAGAGCCTCGCGACGAACGCGATCAGGAACCGTCCCGGCAGCCGGTTCCACTACTCGAACGTGGGCTACGGCGTGCTCGGTGAGCTCGTCGCGCGGTATCGCGGCGCGAGCTGCCTCGACTCCGTGCACGCCGAAATCCTGAAGCCGCTGGGTATGTCGCGCACCACGCCGGATGCGCAGGCGCCGCACTCCACCGGTTACGCCGTGCATCCCTTCGCCGACGTGCTACTCCCCGAGCCGTCGCCGGACGCCGGCGCCATGGCCCCCGCGGGCCAGCTCTGGTCCACCGTCAACGATCTCGCGCGCTGGACGGCGTTCGTCGGCGGGCAGACCGGTGACGTGCTCAGCCCGGACACCGTCGCGGAGATGCGCGAGATGGTCACCGTCGACGACGGCGACGCCTGGAACATCGGCTACGGCCTCGGCCTGCAACTCGTGCGCCACCAGGGCCGCCGGTTCGCCGGGCACACCGGCTCGATGCCAGGGTTCGTCGCCTGCAGCCTGATCGACCCCGCCACCCAGACGGGTGCGCTGGTGCTGGCCAACACCACGGCCGGCGTCGCCGTCGTGCAGGTGGCCATCGACCTCATCACGATCGCCGAAGAGCACGAACCCGCGCTGCCGGAGGACTGGCGTCCGTCCACAGTGGACCCGGCGCTCCTGTCGTTGACCGGGCTCTGGCACTGGGGCCCGACGCCGTACCACCTGCGACTGCTCCCCGAAGGTTCGTTCCTGCTGTCCCCGGTCGACGCCTCCGGCCGCGCGTCCCGCTTCCGGCCTGACGGCGAAGACGTCTGGATCGGCCTCGACGGCTACTACGCGGGCGAGACGCTGCGCGTCGGACGGGCGTCGGACGGCACGCCGAACCACCTCGACCTGGCGACCTTCATCTTCACCCGCACGCCGTACGACCCGGCGGCCCCGATCCCCGGCGGTGTCGACGAAAACGGCTGGACCGCCTGAGCAGCGAGCGCAGCCGGGTAGGTGGCTCGTGAGTGGCTACGAGGGTTAGAACACTCGTAGCCACTCACGAGCTAGGACTGTGGGTAAGGGGCGACGCGGATCGTGGAGGCGACAGCGGCGATGAACCGGTTGCCGATCCGCTTGCCCTCGCCCCAGTCGAACAGCCCGAACTTCATGTTGCTGTTCACCGTCACCATCGTCCCCTGCGGGCCGGGGCTCAACTGGACGACGACGTTCTGTCCCCAGGTGAGCAGCGACATCGATGTACTGAAGGAAACGGTGCCCTGCTGCGAGTTGTAGAACGGCGTCTTCCCGGTGACCGCGGCGGGCAGCGCCTGCCAGATGGCCTCCGGTGGCGCCGGGAACAGTGCCTGAACGGTTGTCATGGTTGAGGAACGTACCCGGCGGAGAAGTCCGCCTTGGCGGAGATCGGGCCTTCACGGAGGCCGACAGCGGCTTCGCCGAGCCTGGGTTCGCCGTAGACCAGGACGGTCCGGGTGGCCAGCACGGCCGTCCGGCAGTACCGCCCAGCCGTTGACGTGCTCCGGCCGGTCGAGGTCCCGCCACTCCTCGACTTCGTCCACGGCAGCCGGGACAGCGGTCAGCGGCCCGCGTTCAGCAGATGCGCCCAGCGGCGACGGCGCCCCAAAGCCACGCCGATGGTTTCGGACTCCGACCAGGCGAGCTGGTGGATCACGACATTCAGCCCGAACAGCACGAACCAGCCCCATCGCGGGCGCGGACGTTCGCTAACCGGTCCGAAATCGGTCGGAAAGGGGGCCGTGGGCGATCCGTGCTCACTCATCGATCCCACCTATCGGACACTCGGCCACCGCCGTTACCGGCCGGAATGGAACCTGGGACACTGCCTGTATGAGCGACGCAGCCGAGTTGACCATCCCCGCTGAACTGAAGCCCGCCGACGGCCGTTTCGGCTGCGGACCGTCCAAGGTCCGCGACGAGCAGCTCGCCAACCTGGCGAAAGAGGGTGCCAAGTACCTCGGCACCTCCCACCGCCAGAAGCCGGTGAAGTCGCTCGTGGGCCGGGTCCGCGCGGGTCTGTCCGAGCTTTTCTCGCTCCCCGACGGCTACGAGGTCATCCTCGGAAACGGCGGGACGACCGCATTCTGGGACGCCGCCGCGTTCGGTCTCGTCCGTGAGCGGTCGCAGCACTTCACCTACGGCGAGTTCTCCTCGAAATTCGCCTCGGTCACCAAGGGCGCGCCGTTCCTGGGCGACCCGACAGTCGTGAAGGCCGACGCGGGCAGCGCGCCGGAGATCGTCTTCGAGCCGGGCGTGGACCTCGTCGGCTGGGCGCACAACGAGACGTCGACCGGTGTCATGGTGCCGGTCAGCCGTCCCGCGGGCAGCGAAGGCGCCCTCGTCGCGATCGACGCGACGTCCGGTGCCGGTGGCCTGCCGGTCAACGCCGAGGACTTCGACGTCTACTACTTCGCGCCGCAGAAGTCGTTCGCCTCCGACGGTGGCCTGTGGCTGGCGCTGGTGTCGCCCGCGGCCGTCGAGCGCATCGGCGAGATCGGCGCGAGCGACCGCTGGATCCCCGAGTTCCTCTCGCTGACCACCGCGCTGGACAACTCGCGCAAGGACCAGACGTACAACACACCTGCCGTCGCGACGCTGTTCCTGCTCGCCGACCAGATCGAGTGGATGCTCGGCAACGGCGGCCTCGAGTGGACCACCGCGCGCACGCTGGAGTCCTCGACCCGGCTGTACCAGTGGGCCGAGAAGACCAGCTACACCACGCCGTTCGTCACCGATCCGTCGCTGCGCTCGCAGGTCGTCGGCACGGTCGACTTCGCCGACGAGATCGACGCGGCCGCGGTCGCGAAGGTGCTGCGGGCGAACGGGATCGTCGACACCGAGCCGTACCGGAAGCTCGGCAAGAACCAGCTTCGTGTCGGCATGTTCCCGGCCATCGACCCGGATGACATCACGAAGCTGACCCAGAGCATCGAGTTCGTGGTCGACAAACTCAGCTGAAGCAAGCGCGGCCGAGTAGGTGGGTCGTGAGTGCGTAACAGTGTTAGAACACTGTTACGCACT
>NZ_DASYMU010000053.1:0-2172 GCF_036008905.1 Amycolatopsis sp.
CTTCGTGGCGGTCCAGCATCCGGGTGAGACCGACGGATCCACCTTCGAGTCGCCGACCAGCACCTGGCCGCACACTCACGGCTTCCCGCGCCCGTCTGTCGTGGTCGCCTACAAGCCGTGACCGGCGGCCCAGCGGGACCACACCGAGCACCCCGGGACGAACGTCTCATCGGGGGCGCGAACCGCTCGCTCAAAGGTCGCTGCCCGGACGCTACGCTCTGGCGACCGAGCGACGGGACCCACCATGCCCTGCGATCCGCGTCGCCCGGTCCAACGACTCCGACGCCATCGCCCGAGAGCTCAACGAACGCCCTCGACAGACCCTGAAGTCCAAGGCACCATCCCAAGCACTCGCCGAGGTGTTGCGTTGACCGCCTGAACCCGCACCGCTGTCCGCGCGGTCATGGCCGCGATACGCGCTACGAGGGTGCGTCTTGTCGCCGCGGCTGGGGCATTGGATGCCCCGCGAGTCGGTGCCTGCATGCTGCGTCGCGCCACAACGGTCGGCGCGAGCACGGGTAGACCGGCGCGCCTGACCGCGCACCGGACGTGGGCGAGCCGGCTCTCTTCGAGCGGGCCCGATAGCGTCCGGGGATGCCCAGCCCTCGCCCATCCAGGGCTCGTCGACGCAGCACGTCACCGCGCCGGAGCGGGACGCGACAGCCGCAGCGGCCGTTGCCGGCCGCGGGGCCGGGCGAGCGGCTGTGGGTGCTCGACGTCCCCTACGGGACACAGGTCGATGGCGCCACCTGGCACCCGGCCGTCAAGACTCACCTGTACGTCGGGCGCGCTTTGCCAGCGCACCTAGCGCCCTACGCTCCGGGGCCGTACACACTCGGTCGGTTCATCGAGAACACCCTCAACCCCGGCAATCCAACGCCCAGCCCCGTGCCGACCGACGCGCTCGAGCCCCGGAAGATCCAGTTCGAAGCGGCCGATGCGATCGCGGCGCGCGCGGCAGCGGGCGGACGGCAGTTCCTGCTGGCCGACGAGCCCGGCGTGGGCAAGACGATCGCCGCGGTCCTCGGGGCGACGGCGGTGGGCGACCTCCGCGGCGCGCGACGGGTGCTCGTCGTGGCCGACCGGCCCGCCGCGATCACCATCGGCCACTGGTGCCGCACGATCTCGGCGCTGGGCGACGGGGGTCTGGACTGGGTCGTGATCACGTGGGACCGGCTGGAGAAGGTCAAGGACCACACCTGGGACGTGATCATCGCGGACGAGGCCCACGCGCTGCGACGAACGACGACGAAGCGGTGGAAGCAGTGGGCGCGAATTTCAGGGCACGGGCGGCCACACGACAAGGCGCCGTTCGTCATCGCGACGACCGCGACGCCCGGACACACGCCGCTGGAGCTGCCGTACCTCGCCCCGGCATACGCGCAGGTGCTCGGCGAGCCGATGCAGGAGTGGACCTCGGCGTCGCAACCCGGGGCCGCGTTCGCCACCGCGCTCGAACGCCACGGCGTCGGGGTGGAGCAGGGGCGCTACGGCGCGACATGGACCACCGACGCGGCGCGGCGCGCCGCGGACCTCAAGCTGGTGCGCGGCTGGCTCGCCGACGAGCGGCCCCCCGCGATGCTGCACCGCGCCGCGCCGTGGGGGTCGGTGCCGATCTCCGGCATGCCGGTGGCGCTCACGCCGGCGGAGCGGACTGCGTACGAGGCCGAGTGGGGGGAGTTCTGTCGTGAGATGGAAATCGCGCGAAGTGGCCGCAGTGTCGCGAACGGTCGGGCCGCCCTGCTGCGCTTCCGGCAGAAGGCCGGGCTGATCCGTGTCGACTCGACGGTCGCCTGGATCGCCCAGCAGGTCCAGGCCGAGCGACAGGTGGCGTGCTCGGTCGAGTTCGTCGCGACCGCCGCCGACCCGATCGCCGACCGGCTGCGTGACTCCGGCATCGAAGTGGCCACGATCTACGGCCGCGACCGGTTCGACTCCGAGGCCGAGCGGCTCCGGTTCCAGACCGGGCAGGCGAAGGTCTGCGTCTTCACCACGGTCGCCTCGATCAGCCTGCACGCCGGCGAGACCCTCGCCGACGGCCACCGGGCGAGCACCGAGCCGCGGGTCGGCGTCTTCCACCAGGCCCGCTTCTCGGGAATCGCCGGACGGCAGGTAACCGGCCGCACCCACCGCGACCACCAGGTCTCGCCGTGGCACATCGCGTACGCCGAG
>NZ_DASYMU010000054.1:0-14474 GCF_036008905.1 Amycolatopsis sp.
CCTACGCGGGCGAGGTCCGCCACAGCGGCGAGCTCGGCTACCTGCCGCAGGACCCGCGCGAGGGCGACCTTTCCGTCACCGCGAAGGATCGCGTGCTCTCCGCCCGTGGTCTGGACGCGATGCTGCGCGATATGGAAAAGGCGCAGACCGCGATGTCCGAACTCGTCGACGAATCGGCGCGGGATCGGGCGATTCGGAAATACGGTCGCCTCGAAGAGCGTTTCGCGTCGCTCGGTGGATACGCCGCGGAAAGTGAAGCTGCTCGAATTTGCTCAAATCTTGGGCTTGCCGACCGTGTTCTGGCGCAACCATTGCAGACGTTGTCCGGTGGTCAACGGCGCCGGGTCGAGCTCGCCCGAATTCTGTTCGCCGCCTCCGACGCCGGTGCCGGCGGGCGTTCCGGCACGATCCTGCTGCTGGACGAGCCGACCAACCACCTCGACGCGGACTCCATCACCTGGTTGCGCGGTTTCCTCAAGCAGCACGACGGCGGGCTCGTCGTGATCAGTCACGACGTGGACCTGCTCGGCGAGGTCGTGAACAAGGTCTGGTTCCTCGACGCCACGCGCGGCGAGCTCGACCATTACAACATGACCTGGCAGCGCTACCTCGACGCGCGCGCGGCGGACGAGAAGCGCAGGCGCCGGGAGCGGGCGAACGCCGAGAAGAAGGCGTCCGCGCTGCAGCAGCAGGCGGCCAAGCTCGGGGCCAAGGCCACCAAGGCGGTCGCGGCGAAGAACATGGCCCGCCGCGCCGAGCAGATGCTGGCGAACCTGGACGAGACCAGGCAGGCCGACAAGGTCGCCCACATCAAGTTCCCGGCCCCCGCCCCGTGCGGCCGCACGCCGCTCACCGCCGAGTCACTGTCCAAATCCTACGGTTCGCTGGAGATCTTCACCGGCGTCGATCTCGCCATCGACCGCGGCTCGAAGGTCGTCATCCTCGGCCTGAACGGTGCCGGCAAGACCACATTGCTGCGTTTGCTCGGCGGAATGGAGAAAGCCGATACCGGCCATCTCATCCCCGGTCACGGAATGCGGTTGGGTTATTACGCACAGGAACACGAAACGCTGGATCACGACGCGAGCGTTTGGGAGAACATCCGCCACGCCGCGCCCGATACCGGCGCCCAGGAATTGCGGAACCTGCTCGGTTCGTTCCTGTTCACCGGCGAACAGCTGGAGCAGCCCGCCGGAACGCTGTCCGGTGGTGAAAAGACCAGGCTGGCCCTCGCCGGTCTCGTTTCCAGCGCCGCCAACGTCCTGTTGCTCGACGAGCCGACGAACAACCTGGACCCGGCCAGCCGTGCCCAGGTCCTCGACGCCCTGCGCAGCTTCTCCGGCGCCGTAGTGCTCGTGACACACGATCCTGGTGCGGTGGAGGCTTTGGAGCCCGAGCGGGTCATCCTTCTGCCCGACGGGACCGAGGACCTTTGGTCCGCCGACTATCTGGAACTTGTCCAGCTTGCCTGAGTTATTGGTCCATTCGGGTGCTTGATCGACTACGGTCGGGCACTGAAATGGCCCAATGTGATCGCAATTCCGGGATAATTGTGCCTGCCGTCTGGCATTCCGGCGCCCAGTGTTCGATCATTGCGGCGACAGGGGTCGAATGTGGCCCAGGACACTCTCAGGCGGAAGGCGGACCGACGTGGCTGACCTGAAGAAGGGCGCGCGGATCACCGGTAATACGCGCGACAAGCTGGCCGCGGACCTCAAGAAGAAGTACGAGAAGGGGTCGAGCATCCGAGCACTCGCGGAGTCGACTGGACGTTCCTACGGTTTCGTGCACCGCGTGCTGTCGGAATCGGGCGTCCAGTTGCGTGGGCGAGGGGGCGCGACCCGGGTCAAGAAGAAGTAGCGGAGTCGGGCGCGGGGGGCGTCGCCCGATCCGAATCTTCTTCCGATCGACGAAAAACCAGCATGGCGCCCAGCAGCACGAGCGGATACACCAGGTAGCCGTACCGTGTCGCCGGGGCGAGCAGTGTCAGTGCGCTGAGTCCGACAGCGGTGCGCAGCAACGCATCCGAGCTTGTCGCGGGGGGCCTCAGCACCAGCCAGATCGCGATCGTCACCGCCGTCGCGCCGAGCAGGACGAACGCGGCGACCGTGCCGGCCGGGCCGATGCTCGCGATCAGATGCCCTGGCAGCGGGCTCGCCGCGGGCGACTTGACCACGCCGAGGCCGAGCGGGAACCGGAACATGTGCTCGAAGAACGAGCGTGGGTCGACCATCGCCACCGGGACGTGGATCACGATCGACGTCACCAGGAAGGTCCCCAGAAACATCCCCAGCGCGCGCTTTCCCTGACGTACCAGGACAACGATGGCGAGTACGACCGCCGCGGGCACGACTATCAGCTTCGCGCTCAGCACCACGGCCAGCGCCAGCGCCGCGAGCCCGGGCCGATCCCGCGCCGCGAGCGCGAAAGCCAGTATCATCAGCCCGGCGATGGCGAGGTCGGGACCCGCGACGGCCCAGGTCAACGCGGTGAGCGGACAGGCTATCGCGAGCTGCGCGGCCAGCACGGGAATCCGGGGCCACCGCAGCAGCCACAGCGTCGCGGCCACGCAGAGGCACGCCACGAGCGCGAACATCAGCCGCGCGTCGGTCAGCGCGTCGGCCGGCGGGCTCCCGCCGAAAAGAGCCCGGGGTAGTCCGAAAATCGCCATCACCGGGCCGTAAGGCGTGTAGTCGTTGACCTCCGCCGCCCGGCCGAGCGCGGTGACGTCGACGTACGGCGTGCCGTTGTCCAGCAGCAGTCTCGCCGACCGTTCGATGACCCACACCTCGGGCTGGGCCGCCCAGGAGCCGGGCGTGTTCAGCCAGTCGACCCCGGTCAGCCGGCGCACCACGAGGGTCACCAGCGGCGCGACCATGGCCAGCAGTCCGATGAGCGCGATGGACACCCAGCGCGAGCCCAGCTTGCCCTCAGGGGGGTGCCCGGCCCGTGTCCGCACGAGCAGCCAGCACGAATGGGCCGTCGCGAGGCCGTAACCCGCGATCGCGAAATTGCCCCAGACGCGGTAGCCGTAGAATTCCGACGCGATCGCCGTGACGACGGCGAACACCAGGAACGCCGCGTAGACGATCGCGTCGATGCCGAGCGGGTTGCCGAACCGGGCCTTTTCCGGCAGGACGGCTGGCGAAACGGCCTCCACCACGGTTCCTCCGTCCCCAGGATGCACAGCGTTGACCAGGAGGTTACCGAGCACGGGCCGCCGGGTTTCCGTCGGTCGGAGGAAAGTTCGGCGAAATGGGAAGATTTGTGTTGGGTAGGGCGTTGTGCAGGCAATATGCGGAAAATGTCTAGAGTATACTAGAGGTTTATCACCTGGGGACGAGGATTTTGATGGACAACACGTGGTCATTGATGAGCTCGGCGATGCGGGCCGGGGAGATCCCGCGGACGCTCGCCAAGGGCACGGTCGCCCGGGTGGCGAGGTTCGCGAAACCGCATTGGCGCAGGCTGCTGGTTTTCCTGGTGCTGACGGTGGTTTCGGCGGTCCTCGCCGTCAGCTCCCCGCTGCTGGCGGGAAAAGTGGTCGACGCGATCATCGGCAAGGACAGTGTGTCGGTGGTGGTCTGGCTCGCACTGGCGATCGCCGGGCTCGCGATCGCCGACTCCGGGCTGGGGCTGGCCGAACGCTGGCAGTCCGCGCGGATCGGTGAAGGCCTGATCCTCGACCTGCGCCGCGCGGTGTTCGAGCACGTGCAGCGCATGCCGATCGCCTTCTTCACCCGCACGCGGACCGGGGCGCTGGTCAGCAGGCTCAACAACGACGTGATCGGCGCGCAGCGCACGTTCACCGCGACGCTGTCCGGGCTGGTCACCAACGTGATCCAGCTCGTGCTCTCGCTCGTGGTGATGATGACGCTGTCCTGGCAGGTCACCCTGATCGCCTTGGTGCTGCTGCCGGTGTTCGTGCTCCCGGCGCGCCGCCTGGGCCGCAAAATGGCCGACCTGCAACGCGAATCGGCGAACCTCAACGCCGGGATGACCACGCAGATGACCGAACGGTTCTCGGCTCCCGGCGCCACGCTCGTCAAACTCTTCGGGCGGCCCGACGCCGAGGCCGAGGAGTTCGGCCAGCGCGCCGGCCGCGTCCGTGACATCGGTGTCCGCACGGCGATGCTGACCCGGTGGTTCCTGACCAGCCTGACCCTGGTTTCCGCGCTGGCGCAGGCACTCGTCTACGGTCTCGGCGGCTGGATGGCGCTGCGCGGCGACCTCGCGCCCGGCACCGTGGTGGCGCTCGCGCTGCTGCTGACGCGGCTCTACAGCCCGCTGACCGCGCTCGCGAACGTCCGCGTCGACGTGATGACCGCGCTCGTG
Organism: Amycolatopsis sp.; assembly: GCF_036008905.1. GTDB lineage: Bacteria > Actinomycetota > Actinomycetes > Mycobacteriales > Pseudonocardiaceae > Amycolatopsis. The sequence continues at coordinate 4,336 of NZ_DASYMU010000054.1, forward strand.
TCGTTCGAGCGGGTCTTCGAGGTGCTCGACATCGAGCCGATGATCACCGAGAAGCCGGAGGCGAAGAAGGTGCCCGCCGGTGGCGTGTCCGTCGAGTTCGACGACGTCCGCTTCGGCTACCCGGCGGCGGACAAGTACTCGCTGGCGTCACTGGAGGACGTGGCCACTTTGGACACCCGTGGCGGCGAAGAGGTGCTGCACGGCTTGAGTTTCCGTGCCGAAGCCGGGCAGATGATCGCGATCGTCGGATCTTCGGGTGCCGGCAAGTCGACGATCGGCTCGCTGCTGCCGCGGCTGTACGACGTCGACTCGGGTTCGGTGCGATTGTCCGATGTGGATGTCCGGGACCTGACTTTCGCTTCCCTGCGGGAAACCGTCGGTGTCGTCACCCAGGACGGGCACCTGTTCCACGACACGATCCGCGCGAACCTGGTGTACGTGCGGCCGGGCGCGACCGACGAGGAGATCTGGCACGCCCTGGAACGCGCGCGCCTCGGTGAACTCGTCCGGGAACTGCCCGACGGCCTCGACACCTTGGTGGGGGAGCGCGGTTACCGGCTTTCCGGCGGCGAACGGCAACGGCTGACCATCGCGCGTCTGCTGCTGGCGCAGCCGAAGGTGATCATCCTCGACGAGGCCACCGCGCATCTCGACTCGGAGTCCGAAGCGGCGGTGAACGAAGCCCTCGCCACCGCGCTGGAAGGCCGGACGGCGCTGGTGATCGCGCACCGGCTCTCGACGGTCCGCGCGGCCGACCAGATCCTGGTACTGGAGCACGGCGAGATCGTCGAACGCGGTACCCACGACGAGCTCCTCGCCGCCGAGGGCCGCTACGCCGACCTCTACAACACGCAGTTCGCCGAGGAACCCGCCGTCGCCTGAGCACTCCGCCCCGGCCTCGTCCGCCCGGCGAAAGTGGCATGAACGGACCTTTCATCTCGAAATTCGAGATGAAAGGTCCGTTCATGCCACTTCGGGGCGAGACGTCACCGCAGCGCGGGAACCAGTACCTCGTAGTGCGCGAGCAGTGACGCGTTGGCCTCGTCGCCGCCGTCAACGTTGGAGCTCCGCCACAGCGGGACGTCGACGCCCTGTGCCTTGCCGAGGTCGAGCACCTTCGCCAGCACGAGGTTCCACAGGAACGCGTTGATCACCGTCGACAGCGGCGCGGTGACCGGCGAGTCCGCCGGGTAGCTCGAGTCGCCGGGGCGGACGCCCGAGTCGAGCACCACCGTCGCCTCCTCGACCAGCGTGGTGGGCGCGCGGCGAGGGGCCGCCGCCACCGACGCGCGTGACGTCACGGCGATGACAGCGGCGCCGTTCGCGCGGGCCTTCGCGGCCAGCTCGACCGGGTACGGGTTCACCCCCGAAGTCGAGAACACCACGACGACGTCGTCGGGTCCGGGCGCCTTCTCGGCCAGCACCTGCTCCGCCAGCCCGCTGCGCCGCTCGGCCACCGTGCTCGACTGCGCGCCGTGCAGCGGGAGCAGCTCCGGGTGGTAGAGCGGATACACGCAGGCCAGGCCACCCGCCCGGTAGAACGTCTCGGCGACCGCGGCCAGCGAGTGGCCGGCGCCGGCGGTGAAGACCAGCGCACCGGCGCGGATGACGCCGAGTACGAGCTCCGCGGCCTGGTTCACCTGCTCCGCGTTGTCGCGCTCGGCATCCGCCAGCTTGCCGCCGACGGTCTCCCACAGTTCGGTGGTGCTCACCACATCCGCCTTTCCTTTTGGTCCCCGGTTCCGAACCTATCGGGCGAAGCGAGTGCCCGTCCGCCGGAATACCGGGCTCCCCAGCCCGGGTTGACGGGATAAGGAGGTCTGCACTGGTGAGCAAGAGTCTTCCCGCGCTGTCGATCAGGCACGGACGCGGACCAGTCAACGCGGTGGTACTGGTGCTGCACGGCGGCCGCGAACACGGCCACACGCCGGTGCGGCCGTGGAGCCTCGCGTACCTGCGGATGGTCCCGCTGGCCAAGGCGATCCATTCGGACGGCGCCGGCAGCGGCGTCGAAGTGCGGCTGATGCGCAACCGGGTCCGCGGCTGGAACGCGCCCGGCTTCGATCCCGTTCGCGACGCGCGATGGGCGCTGGCCCGGATCAAGGCCGACCATCCCGGAGTGCCGGTGATCCTCGTCGGGCATTCGATGGGTGGCCGGGTCGCGCTGCGCGTCGCCGACGACCCGGCTGTGGTGGCCGTGTGCGCGCTGGCGCCGTGGACGCCGGCCGGTGAGCCCGTCGCCGCCGTCGAAGGCCGTGACGTGCTCATCGTCCACGGAACCCGCGACCGGATGACCGATCCCGCGGGTTCCTTGTCGTTCGCGAGCCGCGCGCAGGCCGGATCGTCCCGTTTGGTCAGATTCGAAGTGGGCGACGAAGGACACGCGATGCTCCGTCGGTCCGCCGTCTGGACCCGGTTGGTGACCGCTTTCACCCTCGGCGTCGCGGCCGGCCGTACCGCCGACGAAATCCTGGCCGCGGCTTGGACCAAGCCGAGCGCCGAGCGACTGCGAATCCCGGTCTGAGCGATGGCAGCGCACGAAGACTTCGCGTCACAAAATCCGGGCACGATCCGTGCTACTGGAATACCATCTACCGGCTGCGTACTGCCGGCGGGAGGGGAGTGCCTTGACCACCTCAAGCATTGACCGGGCTGCCTCAACAGCAGATGTTCCGCGCCCCGACGAGAACCACTGGCCGGGACTGGAAACCCCGCCACATTCACCTTTCCGGGCGAAAATCGCCGAGAGCCTGTTCCGCCGCGCGGTGCGCACCCTCGACGTCCGGGTGCTGCTTCCCGGCGGCGAGAAACTCGGCACCGGCGGTTCCGGATCGCCCGAAATGCGGATAATCCGCCCCGAGGCCTTCTTCCACCGCCTTGGCGCCGACGCCAAGATCGGCTTCGGCGAGTCCTATATGGCCGGTGACTGGACGTCGGACACCCTCGCCGAGCTGCTGACGCCGTTCGCCGAGCGGATGGCCGTGCTGATCCCGCCGGTGCTGCAGCGGTTCCGCCGGTTCGTCGACCGCCGGCAGCCGACGTCCGAGCAGAACACGCTCGAAGGCGCGCGCGCCAACATCCACCGGCACTACGACCTGTCGAACGATCTCTTCGGGACGTTCCTCGACCAGTCCATGATGTACTCCTCGGCCATCTTCGGCCCCGAGGACGACCTCACCGCCGCCCAGCACCGCAAGATCGACAGCGTGCTCGACTACGCCGGCGTCCGCGACGGCAGCGAGGTGCTCGAGATCGGGACGGGCTGGGGCGAACTCGCCATCCGCGCGGCAGGCCGTGGCGCGCGCGTGACGTCGCTGACCATCTCCGAGGAGCAGCGGACCCTGGCCGACGAGCGCATCGCCAAGGCCGGGCTCAGCGACCGCGTCGACGTCCAGCTGTGCGACTACCGCGAGTCCCAAGGCGAGTACGACGCGGTGGTGAGCGTCGAGATGATCGAAGCCGTCGGCGCCGAGTACTGGCCGACGTTCTTCGGCACGGTCGGGGAGCGGCTACGCCCGGGCGGCCGGTTCGGGCTGCAGGCCATCACCATGGACCACGAGCGGATGCTCGCGAGCGCGGCGTCGTACACCTGGATCCACAAGTACATCTTCCCCGGCGGGCTCATCCCGTCCACCCAGGCCGTCGAGCGGGGTATGGCGGAGAACACCGGCCTCAAACTCCACGGCGTCCGCGAGTTCGGGCAGGACTACGCGCACACGCTCCGACTGTGGCGCGAGAAGTTCACCCAGCGCTGGAATAAGGTCGCTGACCTGGGGTTCGACGAGATCTTCCGGCGGATGTGGGAGTTCTACCTGGCGTACTCCGAGGCCGGATTCCGCTCCGGATACCTCAAGGTGCACCAGTTCGGCTTCGTCAAATAACGGCCCCGTACAGGGCATCGAACAACCCGATACGGGTGTCGCACGTCTGTGTACAAGAACCCTGCGGTTCACTATGCGGTACGGGCACGACAAATCGGGAACGGGTGATGCGTGATGAGCCATGGCGGAGACTACGGCGGCTACCGGCCGCCGGCCGGGCCTCGTCAGGGTTCAGGGCGGACCAGGCAGCCTCAGCGTGCCCAGATGATGCCGCTGCCCGGTCGCGAGCAGGACGCGGCCACCAGGGGGATGTTCCAGGCGCCGAACGACCCGCGGAACCGGTCGGGCATGCCGCCGCACCAGGGCCCGCCGCAGCAGCCGCCGCCCGAGCAGCGCCCGCCCCGGCGGCGGCGCAAGTGGGGCGTCGGCCGGGTGCTGCTGACGCTGCTGATCGTGTTCGTGGTGTTCGTCGGCGGGGTCTGGATCTACCTCGAGACCTCGATCAAGCGCGACGACGCGATCCACGACTACGCGGGACGCCCCGCGGCCGCGTCCGGCACGAACTGGCTCATCGTCGGCTCCGACAGCCGTGACGGCCTGAGCACCGCCGACGAACAGCGACTGTCCACAGGGGACAGCAAGGCCGCCGGCGGTGGCAAGCGGACCGACACGATCATGGTCGCGCACATCCCCGGCAACGACGTCCGCCCGACACTGCTGAGCCTGCCGCGCGACTCGCAGGTGAAGATCCCGGGCCACGGCACCAGCAAGATCAACGCCGCGTTCTCCATCGGCGGCGCGCCGCTGCTGCTGGAAACCGTCGAAGGCGCCACCGGGCTGCGCATGGACCACTACGCCGAGATCGGCTTCGGCGGCTTCGCCAACATCGTCGACGCCGTCGGCGGGGTCAACATGTGCATCGACAGCGAAATGCACGACACCGTCACCGGCGTCACCATCCCGGCAGGCTGCCAGGACCTCGACGGCGCGAAGGCACTCGGCTTCGTCCGTATGCGGCACAGCGCGTCCACCCCGCGCTCCGACCTCGACCGCGTGGCCAACCAGCGCAAGTTCATCGGCGCGCTCGTCAGCACCATCGCGAGCCCGGGCACGCTGCTCAACCCGTTCGCCGTCTTCCCGCTGCTCTCGGCCGCGCCGGACGCGCTGACCATCGACTCGGGCGACCACCTGCACAACCTCGTCGGTCTGGCGATGGCGATGCGGGGGATCTCCACCGGCGGCGTCGTCACCACCACCGTGCCGGTGACCTCGGGGTCGGCGGAGAACTGGGACAAGAACAAGTCGAAGCAGATGTTCGACGCCCTGAAGGGCGACACCACCATCCCCGACAGCGTCATCGTCAACTAACCATCTGTCGACAGATGGTGATCTCTTGGCTACTGAGAGATCACGTGATGTCGACATCTCGTGGCTGGCTCTGGCGCAAAACCGCTGGGGTGAAACACGGTGGTGCGTCAGGATGAGGGCATGGAGACTCCGGCCGAGACCCTCACCGACGGCGAGATCACGCTGAGCCGCTGGCGGCCCGGCCAGGTCGACGTCGTGCGGCGGGTCGTCAGCGACTCCATCGACCACCTCTCGCCGTGGCTCATCTGGGCCGCCACCGGTTACGGCGAGCGGGAAGCGGCCGACTTCCTCGAGATGACCACGAAGAGCTGGAAGAGCGGCGAGGCCTTCGACTACGCCATCCACGCGCGTGACGGCGAAGTCATCGGCGGGTGCGGCATGATGGCGCGCATCGGCCCCGGCGGCCTGGAGATCGGCTACTGGCTCAGCCACCGCCACACCGGCCGCGGTGTGATGACGAAGACCGTGCGGCTGCTGGTGGCGGAGGCGTTCCGGATCGGCGCCGACCGCATCGAGATCCTGCACGACGTGCTCAACGTCCGCAGTGGCGCCGTCCCGGAACGACTGGGCTTCACCAAGATCGAGCAGCGGCCCTCGGACCAGCCCCCGACTTCGGGAACCAGCGGCTTCGACCAGGTGTGGCGGCTGACTCGCCCCTGATCAGGAGGGTTTGTCAGGCAACTTTGCGGCCACGCAAGGCTTCGAGCGCCTTGTCGGCGTGCACGTCGAACTTCAGCTCGCTCTTGATGACCTCGAGGATCCGGCGGTCGGTGTCTATCACGAAGGTGTGCCGCTTGGTGTGCAGCGGGATGAACTTGCGGTGCACCCCGAACTGCTTGGCCACTTCGCCGTCGTCGTCGGACAGCAGCGGGTAGTCGAAGGCGTTGATGGTGGAGAATTCTCGCTGCTTGGCGACCGAGTCGGGGCTGATGCCGACCCGCTGCGCGCCGACCTCTTCGAACTCGGCCGCGAGGTCGCGGAAGTGGCAGCTCTCCGCGGTGCAGCCGCCGGTCATCGCGGCCGGGTAGAAGAACAGCACCACCGGGCCGGCTTCGAGGAACGTCGACAGCTTGCGCTCGTCGCCCTTGTCGTCGAGCAGGGTGAAGTCCGGGGCGAGGTCTCCGGTGTTCATGGAGCTCCTTTCGAATAAGGGCGTGACAACGTGATCCTGCCCTGTCTTCGGAGCCGGTTCGCGACCGGCGTGGTGCTACCGGGCGTGCCGCTCGATCAGTTCGTCCACTTCGTCGCCGGTGGCGGATTCCGACACGAACGAACCCCGCGCCGCGAGCACACCGAGCTTGCGCAGCCTGGCGGCTTGTTCGTCATTGCTGACACCCTCGGCCCCGACCCGCAGGTTGAGCTCGCGCGCCCTGGTGATGATGTGCTCCAGGTTCCGGACCGCCGCCGCGTCGTCGCCGTCGGCGAGCGCGTCGATGATCGCGCCGCTGAGGATCACGTGCCGCACCGGGAGCTTGTGCACCGGGATGAGCTCCAGATCGGCCGTGCCGGAGACCGTCAAGACCATCTGCGCGCCCAGATCCGACAGCGTGGCCATCGAGTCGAGCACCTCGCCGCGCGGGTCCAAAATGGACTCGGCGCTGGTGCACAGCCGCAGTGCCCTGGCGGGCAGGCCGTGCCGGTTCAGCTGTTCCTTGACCAGCAGCACCAGGTCCGGGTCGATGGCGAGCCTGGTCGGCAGCCGCACGCACACGTCCGGCGCCGAATCCCCGAACTCGTCCCGCCAGCGCGCGGTGGCCGCGAGCGACTCCGCGAGCAGCCACTTGCCGAGCGGGATGGTCATCCCGGTGGTCTCGGCGAGCGGGTAGAACTCGTCGGAGTCGAGCTCGCCGCGTTCCGGGTGGTTCCAGCGCAGACCGGCGTTGACCGCGGCCAGCTCGTCGGGCTTCGCGAGCTTGACCGTCGGCTGGTAGATGAGCGAAAACTCGCCGTTCTCCAGCGCTCCGGCGATCACCGCGCCCAGCTGGTAGCGGCTGCGGTCGCGGGCGTCGGCCTCCGGGTCGAACAGCATCCACTGCGCCTTGCCGGCTTCCTTCGCGCGGTGCAGCGCGATCTCGGCGGCTCGCAGCAGCTCCGCGGGGCCGCCTTCGCTGACGGCCCGCACGACGATGCCCGCGCTGGCGCTCACGCCGATCCCGTGGCCGGCGAGATAGATCGGCTCGGCCAGGTCGTCGAGTGCCTGTTCCACGAGCGCGATGACCTTGGTCGCCGCGAGTTCGCCGCGAAGCAGGACAGCGAAGCCGTCACCGGACAGCCTGGCGACGAAACCGTCGTGCTCGGAGGTGAACACGGCCGAGAGCTTCCGCGCGATCCCGCGGAGGACCTGGTCGCCGACCCCGGCGCCGAGGCCGTCGTTGACGACCTTGAACCCGTCGATGTCGAGGTAGATCAGCGCGATCTGTTCCTGCGCGGTGCTGCCGAGGGCGGCTTCGAGGTGGGTGGTGAACTGCGACGAGTTCGGCAGCCCGGTCAGCGAGTCGTGGAGGTTCTGGTGCCGCAGCTGTTCCTGGAGCAGGTGGAGCTCGTTGGCGTCCTGCACCATCAGGATCGGGTACGCCGAGCCGGGAGTGTCGCCGGGAAGCTCGGTGAGCGTGACGTCGACCCACAGCGGGCCGTCTTTGGCGTGCTCGAACCGAACGCGCTCCTCGTGCTTCTTCCCGTCCGTATTCCCATCCGCGTTCTTGAGCTTGTCGAGGCCGCGCCGCAATGAGACGGCGTCACGCCCGGCGGCGCCGAGGTCGGCGATGTTCCGGCCGCGCAGGTCGTCCGGAGCGAGACCGAGCAGGGTGGCGAGCGCGTCGTTCGCTTCGACGATCTCGCCCGCCGGGTCCGCCAGCGCGATGCCCATCGGTGAAGCGGAGTAGAGCGACGCGAACCGCTCGCCGCTCGCGTCGCGTGTGGACTCGGCCGCCTTGACCGTGTCACGGGCGACATTCAGCAGAATGCCTTCGAGTTCTTCACAAGGAAGCGTTACTCCGTTGGTGTCAGCCAACGTCGCCGCCCAGTGGCGCGCGACCTCGGCCAACCCTGGTGCGAAACCAGGCTCTGGCACACTTCACCTCTTCACGCGCGGGTTAAGGCCAGCTCAGACCGGGTGTGGCGGTTCCAAGTCCCACACCGGGTCCATGCTGGCCGAGAGTCATGCCACGGCATCACGTGTGGAGCTTGGTGTCTACCGGCTGAACGAGTGATCATGAGTATATCGCCCGTCACCAGCTGTCACCGCCGCAACCCGCGCGGAAATCAGGCTTTTCGAGCCGTACCGGCAGTCCGTCGACGGGCACCGGCAGGGACACGTAATCCCAGCGGGCCGTGTAGTCCGACGGGACCGACCACCGGTAGGCCCGCAGCATCTCGTGAAGCAGTGCTTTTACTTCCAGCGTCCCGAAATGCAACCCGATGCACTTGTGCGCGCCACCGCCGAACGGCATCCAGGCGTACCGGTGCGACTTGTCCTCGCGCCGCTGCGCGTTGAACCGTTCCGGGTCGAACTCCCTCGGGTTCGTCCAGCAGTCCTCATCGAAGTGGTTCGCGGTGGGGGAAACGCTGACCAGTGTGCCGGCCGGGATGTAGTGCCCTAGGACCTCGGTGTCCTTTGTGGTCATCCGGGCCATCGACGGGACCGGCGCGACCAGGCGCAGTGCCTCCTTCATGACCAGGTCGAGCGTCTCGAGTCGTTCCAGCGCCTCGATTCCGGGGATCTCGTCGCCGAGTGCGAGCGACTCCGCGCGGGCACGTTCCTGCCACTCGGGGTGCTTGGCGAGGTAGTAGGCGGCCGCGCTGCTGGTGATGGTCGTCGTGTCGTGCGCGGCCATCATCAGGAAGATCATGTGGTTGACGATGTCGGCGTCGCTGAACCGCTCGCCGTCCTCGTCGGTCGCGTGACAGAGCGCCGAAAACAGGTCGACGCCGTCGTCCGTCCGTTTGGCGGGCAGCTTTTCGGCGAAGTACCGCTCCAGCACCTTGCGCCCGTTGAGCCCCTTGGCCCACCGTCCACCCGGGACGGGATAACGCACGACCGCGGTGCCCGCGCGCACGGAGTCCACGAAGGACCGGTTGATCAGCGTCGCGTCCTCGCCGCTGCGCATGTCCATGAACACGCTCGTCGCGACGTCGAGGGTGAGCTGCTTGAGCGACCAGTACAGCCGCGGGTTGGGTTTTGCCGACCACGCGGCGATCCCTTCGCGCAGGGCCGGGCCCATCTTGCCGACGTAACCCGTGAGCCGGTCGCGGGTGAAGGCCTGCTGCATGATCCGCCGGTGCATGTGATGCTCGCCGAAGTCGAGCAGCATCAGGCCGCGGTGGAAGAACTTCTCGATGAAGAACTTCCAGCCCTCCTGCGAGAACGCCTTGTCCTTGTTGACCAACGCGATCTGGGTGGCTTCCGGCCCGGACAGGCTGACGATCTGCCGCCCGAACGCGCCCATCCAGGACACCGGGCCGTAGTTCGCGTAGCGGCGCAGCGCGAACTCCAGCCCGAAGCGCATGAAGTCGAGTGAATGGCCGATGACGGGCGCGCCCGCGTCGCCGAGGACGGGCATGAGGTCGCTGCCTGCCGGCGGCGCGGCGAGTTCCCGCACCGGCCAGCGCTGGTTCAGCCACTTCTCGTCCACCGCGCGGGGCAGCGGGATCGCGGTGAGCGGCGGGACCCGCTCGCGAATGGCCTCGGTGACTTTGCCGACGGTGCTGGTCATGACCGTTCCTCTCTACGTTGAGAGTGAGCGACTTGCCTACCCGGTCTACCATCCCCCTTTATTGGCACGCCGACAATAGCTCTCCCGGGCGAACTTGCCGAAGGCCGAGTTTGCCGGAGCTGGGCGCCCCCGGCGCTCTCCGCAAGCGACCTGCGCATGCCACGCCCTGGTCACGCAATCTCAATGGCGCGCCTGCCGATAAACACAGGCTGGTCAGGTGGGTCGTGAGTGGCTACGA
>NZ_DASYMU010000055.1:0-1524 GCF_036008905.1 Amycolatopsis sp.
CGAGCTCGTCGACGGCGGCCCGGGCGAACTCTCCCTTGATCGGGCACTGGGCATCCATGACACCGGTCCGGGATGGGCGTACGGCGCGCTTGCTACCGGAGCTGCCGCCTCCGCACTGACCGTCGAACTCGGACGTCGCACCGCCCGCAAAGCTGTCGGAGAAGGCCCGACCTCCGTGCCGAATACCGCCGGCGATCCGGTCACGGCCGACTAAAAATGCCATCCCCCTACCAGTTGTTCAGTTTCCGGTCGCCCTGGCGGGACAACCGATGGCGCGACCTGTCGGCGCCGGCGATCCGGTCTCGCCCCGAGCGATCAGCCACTGCGCGAGGTGACGGCCCAGCCCACCGGCGTTCTCCACCGCCCACCGGCGCTCGGTGAACCGCTTCGCCCAGCTCAGCAGAGGGCGGTACTCCGGCAGCGTGGCCTCGACCCGCACCGTCTCCACCGCCCGGTGCGAGTTCGCATCCAATGCCGCGGCGGTGTGGCTGGACTTGTGCGGCTCAACCCAATCACGATCACCGAGCAACGTTCCTTCCTCGAGAAGTGGGAGAGGGGCTGCGGTCGACATTCCGACTTCCGGCTCGTGACACGCACACCTCTGTTGAGTCAGACCGCGGCCGGCGCCGTGCCAGGCCACAAACCTCCGGCGAACCAGCCCGGAACGGGCGCGCCCCTACGCAAACTCCACACAGGCTGACACGCGACGCTGCACGCGGGCCTTCAGACACGCCTGCTCGTCGTGCAACGTCCCTGGCCGGCTTGGAAGAACCGGCCGAGAATGCCCTACTGCGGCGGCTACTCGGCGCCGACGACCGTGAAGTCCTGGTTGACGAAGATGTGGTGCGGCCAGTTGACGCCGACGTTGTGGGCCTCGTACTCGCCGCTGCTCAGCTGCACAACACGGTCGACGACGCCCCCGGGGTAGGCGGCCAGCGCAGCTTCCGTTGCCTTGTTCGCTGTGGTCCCGCTGACGATCGTGCCCGCCCCCTCCGTGTAGTTCGCCGGGATCTGACCGACCTGCTTCGACGCGCTCGGTGCACCGCGCTGGAATGGGACCACCCCTGCCGCCGCGGAAGTCGCAGATCCGCCGTCGCCATTCGGTTGCACGGTGACCTGCGTGGCCGTGATGGTCGTTCCGCTGGCCGTCCCGAGTACGAGGACGCTGTTGCCTGTTGTGATGGCACTCGCCGAGGTCGAGGTCGTCCCGTTCTGGAACGTCGTAGAGGGCGCCTCGTTGACGGTCACCGTCTGACCCCCTGTTGTCGACATCGTGAAGCTCGACGTGGACACGCTGCCGACCGTGCCGACTGCTCCCCCGTCGGCCGGTCCGGACCGAGCGTTGGATCCCGCGCCGCCGGATCCGGGAGCGCCGCCGGGCATGCCGTGCCCTGCTGGTGCCGAGGCGGACGAGGCTGCCGTCGAGGGCGACGTGGCTGTCGCCGAGGGGGACGTGGCGCAGGCGGCGGAAAGCCCGATCACCGCACACGCGAGCGCAGGGGCCACAATCCATCCACTTCTTCT
>NZ_DASYMU010000056.1:0-48295 GCF_036008905.1 Amycolatopsis sp.
AAACGACGTCGCACGCCACAGCGGATGACACAGGTCTCACCGCCGACTGGCCTTCGGACCTCCCCGTCGTGCGCCAGGACTCCGCCAACCACCCCGGTACTTTCGCCAACGGCATACTCTCCGGCCCAGTCTGATTTACGAACCCGGACGTGCCCTTCCCAATACTTTTGTAGCGCGCCTCGTTCAGGGACTCTGAGCTGGGATGTTTGTTCTTGCCAAGGAAAAATCAATTCAAGCGAGAGGCATCCACCAGCGTTGCGTGATTCTGCTTCCCGGCAAACGTAAGACGAGGTCGCCGAGTGATCAGATATTGCGGTATCTCAGAATTGCCGGCCGGCAGCCAGGACGTGGGGAACCAGGTGATCAGCAAGCGCATGGTCTGTCCATTATGTGCTTTCCCCGTAGGCTCCAACCTCACACGTGATCGACAGGAGGCTGAGGTGACGGTGGCCGAGGTGATGGCCGAACTGGCCGCGCTCGAAGACCCGAAGACACGCGAGGTGAACGAGAAACACGGTGACGATCACGGTGTGAACCTCAGCAAACTGCGCGCGCTCGCGAAGCGACTGAAAACGCAGCAGCAACTCGCGCGCCGGCTCTGGGAGACGGCTGACACCGCGGCGAGACTGCTGGCGCTCCTGATCTGCCGCCCGAAGGCGTTCGAGCGTGACGAGTTGGACGTCATGTTGCGCGAGGCGCGCACCCCCAAGGTGCACGACTGGTTCGTGAACTACGTGGTGAAGAAGAACCCGCATGTCGAAGAGCTGCGCCTGGCCTGGTCCGCCGATCCGGATCCAGTGGTCGCGAGTGCCGGCTGGGCGCTGACCACCGAACGCGTGGCCAAAAAGCCCGAGGGCCTCGACCTCGCGGGACTGCTCGACGTCATCGAGGCGGAGATGAGAGACGCCCCGGATCGCCTGCAGTGGGCGATGAACCACTGCTTGGCTCAGATCGGGATCGAGCACGCTGAGCATCGCGCCCGTGCCACCGACGTCGGTGAGCGCCTGGAGGTGCTCAAGGACTACCCGACTCCCCCGAACTGCACGTCTCCGTTCGCGCCCATCTGGATCACCGAGATGGTGCGCCGACAGCACGACCAGTAGGAAGGTTCGCCCGCGCTCGTGCCGCTACCCCGTCAGAACGCGGTGGCGGACGGCGCGCACGGTCGCCGCGAGCCGGCCGATCGTGCGCGCCGCCCACCTCCGGTCTTCGGGAAATGGGACCGGGCCGAGTCCAGTGCCTACCCGGCCGACGGTCTACCGGGCCGTTTCCGTCCAGGTGACCGGTAGTTCGTGGACGCCGTAGATGTTCATGTCGGTCTTGAGTTTCACCTCGCCGGCAGGGACGGCGAGCTCGAGGGTCGGGAAGCGGCGCAGCAGTCCCTCGAAACCGGCGCGCATCTCGATGCGGGCCAGTTGCTGGCCGAGGCATTGGTGGACGCCGTGACCGAAGGACAGGTGACCGCGGGCCTTGCGGTGGATGTCGAGGGTGTCGGGGTTGTCGAAGTGCCGGGGGTCGTGGTTGGCGGCCAGCAGCGAGACGACGACGGTCGAGCCCTTGCCGATTGTTTCGCCACCGAGTTCGATGTCCTCCGTGGCGTAGCGATAGAAGATGTCGGCGATGGACAGGTAGCGCAGGAGTTCCTCGACGGCGTTGGGCAGCAGCTCCGGGTCGGCGCGCACTTCGGCCACCTGCTCGGGGTTCTCCAGGAGCGCGAAGGTGCCCAGTGCCAGCATGTTGGCGGTGGTCTCGTGGCCCGCGAGCAGCAGCAGGAAGGCGGCGCCGGTCAGCTCCTCGATGGTGAGGTCGTCGTGGCGGGCCAGGTCGGACAGGATGTCATCGTCGGGCACGGCGCGTTTCCGCGTGACCAGTTCGGACAGGTATGTGGTCAGTGCGACGTACGCGGCGATCTTCTCGTCGAGCGACTGGTCCTTGACCAGGAACTTGGCGGAGTTGACCTGGAAGTTCTCCCGGTCGGCGTAGGGGACACCGAGCAGTTCGCAGATCACCAGCGAGGGCACCGGCAACGCGAACTCCTTGACCAGGTCGACCGGCGGGGTCAAGCGGGCCAGTTCGTCCAGTTGCCGCGCCGTGATGTCGATGATGTGCTCTTCGAGCTGCTTCATACGCTTGACGGTGAAGGCGCCGGTGAGCCTTTTCCGCAGCCGGGTCTGGTCCGGCGGGTCCATGGCGATGAACATGCCCGGTATCTGCGGGGAAGGTTCGGTGGCGACGGGCATACCGGGGGTCTCGAACGGCATGTGGATGACGTCGATGTCCAGGCGGGAGCTGAACCGGGTGTCCGCCATGAGCCGGCGGACAGCGTCGTAGCCGGTGACGAGCCAGCCCTCGTGACCGTCGGGGAAGACCATGGGACTGACCGGGCGAGCGTCGCGCAGCAGGGTGATCTGGCGGGGCGGGTCGAAGGGGCCCGCATCGCGGTCCATGGGAAGGCCGTGCGGGACGGGAACCGTCTGAGTCATCGGATTTCCTTTCGTGGCGGTTGCTACGGCCACATTCGCCGACAGACCTGACATACGACCGCCACGGCCCTGACACCGGCCTGCCGCAGACGATTTCGCCTCTGCTGCCGCCCGCGCTCGGCGAAGCCCGACCCAACGTATAACTTTGTACCTTCCCGCGCGAATTCAAACCTTTCCGCATTTACCTGAGCACTGGGTGAGCATTTGCCCATGTCCTGCGGCAGGCCGGTCATGGTCGCTTGTTGTGACCTCGATGTTTGAGCGGATCATTCTGGTCAGGATATGGTCGCACCCGCGCAGAACTCGAGGATTCACCGCAATGAGCATCAAGGAAATCCGTAATTTAGACTATACGATCCTGCTCTGCGGGAAGATGAAGGAGACGAGAGCCTTCTATAAGGACGTGATGAGCTTTCCCGTCGAAATCGACCTTGAAAACCGGGTGAGCCTGTTCTTCCGCGATCCCGAAGACAATCCGGACACCGGGAACTCTGGCGCCGGCAGCTCGCGTGACATAGCTTAGCGGTAGTCAACCAGTTAACATTCTACTGGCACCCGGCCACCGGGGCCAGTCGCGCCCGAAAGGGGCTGCCCGATGACGTCCAGTCACCCCAGCAGTGCCTCCGCCGAATCTGCCCCGGTGATCGACGACAGGCGCCGGCTACGACGTGTCATCGGCGCAAGCCTGGTCGGCACGAGCATCGAGTGGTACGACTTCTTCGTCTACGCCTCCGCGGCAGGCCTGGTGTTCGGCAAGCAGTTCTTCCCCGCACTGGACGGAACCAGCGCCCTGCTGGCCTCGTTCGCCACACTGGGCGTCAGTTTCGTCGCACGACCGATCGGCGGCGTGATCGCCGGTCACCTCGGGGACCGGTTCGGCCGGAAAGCCGTGCTGGTCGCAACCCTGCTCACGATGGGTATCGCCACCGTCGGTGTCGGCCTGCTGCCCAGCTACCAGTCGATCGGCCTGGCCGCGCCGGTGCTGCTGGTGGTTCTGCGACTGCTGCAAGGGCTCTCGGCCGGTGGCGAATGGGGCGGCGCCGCGCTCATGTCGGTCGAACACGCTCCACCGGGACGCCGCGGGCTCTTCGGCTCGTTCCCGCAGATCGGCGTCCCGATCGGCCTGCTCCTGGCGAACCTGGCTTTCTTCGCCGTGACGACCACGACGACGACAGAGCAGTTCCAATCATGGGGGTGGCGAATCCCGTTCCTGTTGTCAGTCGTCCTGATCGGCGTCGGCTTCTTTATTCGCACCAAGGTTTCCGAAAGTCCCGTGTTCGTCGAACTTCGTCAACGGCGGCGTCGCCGCTCGGCTCCACTGAAGCAATTGATGCGATCCCATCGTCGCGAACTGCTGGTGGCCATCGGCTTGTTCATCGCGAACAACATGATCGGGTACATTCTCATTGCCTTCGTCACCTCATACGGCACCCGGACACTCGGTTTACCGAGTTCCACCATGCTGATGATCGGCATGGTCGGCGCGGTCGCATGGGGCGTCTTCACCCTCTTCGCCGGCCACCTCTCCGACAGCTGGGGGCGCCGGCGCACCTACCTCGTCGGGACCCTGGCGCTGACAGCGTGGGCGTTTCCTTTCTTCCTGCTCTTCGACACCCGTTCCGTGCCGCTGATGCTGGTCGCGGTCGTCGCACTGGCCGTCGGCCTGGGCCTGACCTACGGACCGCAAGCAGCCGCGTACGCCGAACTCTTCCCGACCTCGGTCAGGTACAGCGGTGTCTCCTTCGCCTACGCGTTCGGCGCGGTCCTCGGGGGCGGGTTCGCGCCGCTGGTGGCGACCTGGCTGATCGGGATCACCGGATCCTCACTGTCGGTCTCCGCGTACATGCTGCTGACCTGTTTCGTCACACTCGCCGCCGTGCTCGCCTTCCGTGAACCATCGGCAGCCGAACGGGAAGCCATCGTGGTTTCCGTCGAATGACCAGCAGGGCACGATTTTCGCCGCAGTTAGTCGGTGATCAAGTACACCCGGGTGCCGAACTCATTGTCAGGCGCGACCGAACTGGGCCGTGCTACCGTAACTAGTAGTTAACCAGTTAATGATCAGTTTACGACGTCCCTCCGTCCGCTCGAATGAGTGAAAGCTTTCACTCCGGCGACCAAGTTTTCTGACAACCGCAGCCGGTTGACTTGTCAATGGTCAAAACGATTCCCAGCGTCCTCGACAACCCTCAGCCGAGCACAGGAGCCACTCCATGCAATCAGCCAGGATGTCCCTGATCGCGCTGGCCGCGGTGAGCGCCCTCACCGCGGCCGCGTGTTCAGACAGTTCGACCGGTGCGCCGGCCAACTCTCCCGCAACGCCGTCCACCGTTTCCGCGAGCTGCCCGGACAGTCCGATGCCCCCCACTCCCCCAGGCGCACCAGGCCAGGGTCCGGCCGGGACAGCGCCCGAGGTGACGCTGACGGTGCCCGTGGACACCAGCACCAGCACGGTCCTCAAGCCGGACCAGGCACACCAGATCCAGTGCGGGAAGACTCAGGTCGAGACCAAGAGCAACGTCGCTTACGCCTCGCCGAAGCTCGCCAACGGCCAAACGAAGCAGCTCCTGATGGACATCCAGGTGCCGCAGACCCCCGGGCCGAAACCGCTGGTCGTCTACGTCCCCGGTGGCGGGTTCGTCCAGTCCGGCAAGGAGGGCAACCTCCCGTTGCGCAGCTACGCCGCGAACGCCGGATTCGTCGTGGCGAGCGTCCAGTACCGGGTACAGCCTGACGGCGCCACCTACACCGACAGCATCGCCGACGTGAAGTCCGCCATCCGATACCTCCGGGCCCATGCGTCGACCTATCAGATCGACCCGGGCAAGGTCGGTGTCTGGGGCGACTCGGCCGGCGGCTACCTGGTGGCCATGGTCGGGGTGACCAACGGAGACAAGCAGTACGACGCCGGCGACAATCTCGACCAGAGCAGCGACGTCCAGGCTGTCGTCGACAAGTTCGGCGCTTCCGAGCTCTCACAACTCGAATCGGACTATGACCCGGCTTCCCAGCAGGCGATGGCGCCGTTGATGGCCATCGCGGCGAAGTACGTGAACGGGCCGGACAGCACCCAGTCATTGGCCGACACCCCCGCGACGGTCGCGGCGGCCAACCCCATCACCCACATCAAGCCCGGCGACCCGCCGTTCGTGATCTTCCACGGCAGCGCGGACAAGCTGATCTCGCCCAGTCAGACCCTCAAACTGCACAACGCTTTGCGAGCCGCCGGGGCGAACAGCACCCGTTACGTCGTCGAAGGCGGCGGGCACGGCGATCTGTCCTTCACCGGTGACACCAAAAGCGCCCCGCAGTGGACGACGACCGAGGTAGCCGACCCGCTGATCGACTTCCTCAACCAGAACCTGAAGAACTGAACAGAGAAGAACTTCTCATACGCTGGAAGGACGGCGAGCCGCACGTGGCCCGCCGTCCTTCCAGCTTTCTATGGGTTCCCGGTCGGGAGGTGGAGCGAGGAATCCCCGCAATCGATCAGATAGCTGACGGAATTCGGGTTGCGGTCGTATCGCGGATAAGCTCCACCGGAGATTTGAAGACGTATGCGGTGACCAGCCCGGAACCGATGAGCGCAAGGGCTGGTTTCCACGACCGCTTTTCCCGGACCGTCCAGCTTGTGGAACGTCTCGGACACATTCCAGGACCTGCCCCGGGTGTCGACATCGCATACGCGTACGAAGATGCCGCTGTCCGGGGCGGCCGGGCGCAACCCCAGCCGCAGGCGAGGGACGCCGAATACCTCCAGATTTCCGGGCAGCGGGTCCGACGTGAACGTGATCACGTCTTCGCGCTCTTCCAGCTTCCGGTTGTCACGACTGCCCGCACCCGGCGACATGTGGCGGCCACCGACCGCCGGAGTCGGGTCGCCGGGATCGTAATGGAATTCGACCAGCCCCTCATGGGGATCCTCGGCGAGACGTCCGTCAGTGTTCGGGTAGAGAGCCCATTCCGCGGTTTTGGGGGGCCAACTGGACAGACTGCGCCATTCTTCGGCACCGGTAACGTAAATCCGCACTTTCGCCTGTCGTCCTGTGCCCCTGTTTCCGAGATGACGATCGAGCCACGTGAGGGTTTCCGCGTCGGCCACCTTGGACGCCTTGACCGCGGTGTCGAGATGTGTCCACGGGCCGACCGTCAGCCCGACCTCGGGGTTGTGCCCGGACAACGCCAGATACTGTTCGATGGTCTGCTCGAGAAAGACGTCCTGCCATCCGCCGATAAGCAGCGTCGGGACACTGACGCTCTTCAAGACCGATGACGCGCCGTACGGCGCCCAGTACGGATCTCCGAGATCGTCGTGAGCCAGCCATTCGTGAAACCAAGCACCCCGGCCGCCCAGTGCGGTCGTCGCGATGTCCCCGGCGGGAGACGGTGTACTGAGTGCCGCGGCTGTCCGCTTACGTGCCGCGACCATCTCCCGAACGCCGCGAAGACCGCCAACTCCTTGAGCTTCGACCGTCGCACTCCAGCTCAGGAAGTCCGCCAACGCCAACGCTCCGCTGCCTCGCACCGCGCGGCCGAAGTCGTGCGGACCGACCATGATCACACTGGCGCACAGCTCACTGGGCGGGTCCTCGAGCAAGGCCCACTGCGCCCAGCCGAGGTAGGACCCGCCCAAGGTCGCGAGGCGTCCGTCGAACCAGGACTGTGCCCGCAGCCACGCGACCGCGTCCTGGGCGTCCGCTGCTTCCTGGACGATCGGCCGGAAGTCACCGGTGGAACCGCCGGTGCCACGAACACTCTGCACGATGACGTGGTAACCACGCCCGGCGAGCATCCGGCCGTGGAAGAGACTCACCGGCAGTCCCCTCCCATAGGGCGTCCTGATGAGCACCGTCCCGAGGGCAACACCGGTGGGCGCGTAGTGGTCGCTTACGAGAACGGCGCCGTCCCGGGTGGGTACCCGCACGCCACGGTCGACGGTGTAGCGGGTTCGTACGGGCGCCAGGCCCAAGGCCCTGCTCTGGAGAAGGTCGACAGCGCGGGCCAATCGCCCGGCGGTCCTGGGCTGGGACATGCGTTCTCCTTCGGTCACGACGCTGGTTCGGCTGCGCGGCGCGGATAAGTACGCCAGCGACGAGGGCGGCGATCACCAACGAGACCGACGCTCCCCAAAAGGCCGCGTGATACCCGGCGACTTCGTCGCCGCTACGCGTGGCCGACAGCGACAAGCTGGTCAGCAGCGCGATGCCGACCGAACCGCCGACCTGTTGTGTGGTGTTCACCGTTGCCGACGCGATGCCTGACTGCGACGGCGCCGCTCCCGCGGCGGCCGAGCTCTTCGCCGAGCCGAATACGACACCCAGCCCGAGCCCGGCCATCAGCAGTCCCGGCAGGACCGAGGTGACGTACTCGCCGTCGACGTCGATCCCGGTGAGATAGCTTCGGCGGGGTCGAGCACACCCGCGCGAGACTGGACCTGTCACCTTGTGGATACACCCGAACCTGTATCACCCACCTCGATACAGTTAAGCCGTAATGTACCCGTTGACGAAGTGAGGTGACCGTGGCCGGCAGCGAGGCGGCGACCTGGGATCAGTGGCGTGCGGTACGCCCAGATCTCGACTTGACCCCGATGACACTCTTCGGCGGCCTCAAGCACGCCAACGCCATGCTCGAATTCCTGCTCGAACCCGTGTTTGAGACTTCGGCGATCAGCTCGTCCGAGTTCGACGTGCTGTTCCACCTTCGCCACGCGCCGGAGCCCATCATCGCCCGCCGTCTCGCCCAGACCATAGGGAAGTCCGCGGCCGCCCTGAGCAAGGCGTTGACAAAGCTGGAGCGACGTGGCCTGGTGAAACGGGTGGCCAACCCCGCGGACAAGCGGAGTGCCTTGGTCACGATCAGCGATACGGGTGCCGCCGCGGTCGACGATGTCATCCCTCGCCGCCTCGTGCTCGAGGCCGAGGTCATCGACGCGCTGACCGATCGGCAGGGCTCGGACGTGGCCCGTGCTTTCCGCGTGATCGGCGGTGCGCTGGAAACCGCCGCCCGACGGCGTGGCTGAGAGCGGCACGCAACTCGGGTGGGTGGGACCTGCGGCGACAAGCCACGGCGCTCGGGCTCGCTCCCCAGCGGCGTCGCATTTGATCTTCTCATCAGTACTTGTCGCTATGCTTCGTGCGCATCCTCGAAGCGCTCACCGGCGAGCGAACCGGGATCGATGACGCCGTCCCCATCAAGGAGTGAAATGACAGCCATTGTCCGAGTCGCAGGACGGCAAATTCTGGACAGCCGCGGCAATCCCACCGTCGAGGTCGACGTCCACCTCGAGGACGGATCCCTCGGTCGCGCCGCGGTCCCGTCGGGCGCGTCGACCGGCACGAAGGAAGCGGTCGAACTTCGCGACGGCGACAAGACCCGGTTCCATGGCAAGGGCGTCCGCAAGGCCGTCGACGCCGTGAACGGTGAGATCGCCGACGCGATCAAGGGACTGCAGGCCGAGGGTCAGGCCGACATCGACCGGATCATGATCGAGCTGGACGGCACGGACAACAAGGCCAGGCTCGGCGCGAACGCGACACTGGGTGTCTCACTCGCGGTCGCCAAGGCCGCGGCCGCCGCGCACCGGGTGCCGCTCTACCGCTACGTGGGCGGCGTGTTCGCGCACCTGCTCCCGATGCCGATGATGAACATCATCAACGGCGGTGCGCACGCCGACAACGCGATCGACTTCCAGGAGTTCATGATCGCGCCGGTCGGCGCGGAGAGCTTCTCCGAAGCCGTCCGCATCGGCTCCGAGGTGTTCCACACCCTGCGCAAGTCCCTGCACGACGCCGGGCACAACACCAACGTCGGCGACGAAGGCGGTTTCGCCCCGAACCTCAGCACCGCGGACGAAGCTCTCGAATTCGTCGTCGGCGCCATCGAGCGGTCCGGCTACACCCCCGGCGAGGACGTCGCGCTACTGCTGGATCCCGCCGCGTCGGAGTTCTACGCCGACGGCGTGTACGACTACCAGGGCGAAGGCCGCAAGCGCTCGGTCGAAGAGCATGTCGCCTACCTGAGCGAACTGGTGGCGAAGTTCCCCATCGTCTCGATCGAGGACGGCATGGCGCAGGACGACATGCTGGGCTGGAAGCTGATCACCGACGGGATCGGCGACCGCTGCCAGCTCGTCGGCGACGACGTGTTCTGTACCAACGTGAAACTGCTCCAGGACGGCATCGACCAGGGAATCGCGAACTCGATCCTGGTCAAGGTCAACCAGATCGGCACCCTCACCGAAACGCTGACCACGGTGGAGACCGCGCACAAGGCCGGGTACTCGGTCGTCATGTCGCACCGCTCCGGCGAGACCGAGGACACCACGATCGCCGACCTCGCGGTGGCCACCAACTGCGGCCAGATCAAGACCGGCTCGCTGTCGAGGTCCGACCGCACCGCCAAGTACAACCAGCTCATCCGCATCGAAGAAGAACTCGGTGCCGAGGCTGTTTACGCAGGCCGTAGCTCGCTGAACTTCACTCGCTAACGCAGTTAGGCGAGAAAGCGCTTCTCCGGTTGGGTCGCGAGTGGCAACAAGTGTTCTAACACTCGTAAACACTCACGACCCCACGCGCCTGACCGGGGCGATGTCCCGAGCGGCAAGGGCTTTCCTCGCGTGCCGCGCGAGGAAAGCCCTGCCCGTCTCACCCGGTCGGGGAGACTTCCTGCAACGCACCCATTTCCGGCGCGGGCAACCGGTTGAGTTCGTGCTTGAGTGACTCCAGTTCGGCACCGCCGGCCATGTGGTGGGTGAGGTCGTCCAACGTGAGTTCCCGCCGGGTGGCGTTGAGCTCGATCTCGCCTTGCCGCAGCACGATGAAGTGGTCGCCCACCATGAACGCGTGGTGCGGGTTGTGGGTGATGAAGATGACGCCGAGGCCGGCGTCGCGGGCGGCGGCGACGTACTTGAGCACCACGCCGGACTGCTTGACGCCGAGCGCGGCGGTCGGCTCGTCGAGGATCAGCACACGCGCTCCGAAGTAGATCGCCCGTGCGATCGCTACGCACTGACGTTGTCCGCCGGAAAGGCTGCCGATGGGTGCGTCCACGTCGGGCAGTTCGATGCCCATCTTGGCCAACTCGTCGACCGTCGTCTGGCGCATTCGCTCCGTGTCCAGGCTGCGGAACGGCCAGACGCCCTCCGTCAGCTCGGACCCGAGGAAGAAGTTGCGCCAGACCGGCATCAGCGGCACCACGGCCAGGTCCTGGTACACCGTGGCGATGCCCCGGTCCAGCGCTTCGCGTGGCGACGCGAACTGCACCGGGGTGCCGTCGACCCGGTACTCGCCCTCGTCGTGGCAGTGCAGCCCGGAAATGATCTTGATCAGGGTGGACTTGCCGGCGCCGTTGTCGCCGAGCACGCAGGTGACTTCCGCGTCGCGCACCGCGATACTGACGCCGCGCAACGCCGTGATGTTGCCGTAGTTCTTGCCGATGCCGACCAGTTCCACGACGGGAGCCTTTTCAGTCATGGCCGCTCACCTCCTCGAGGTGCGCAGCCGCACCCACATGTTGAGTAGTGTCGCGATGAGCAGGGTCGCGCCGACGAAGAATTTCACCCAGTCCGGATTCCAGCCCGCGTAGACGATGCCCTGCGTGGTCGCTCCGTAGATCAGGGCGCCGATCCCGGCGCCGATCGCCGATCCGTAGCCACCGGTCAGCAGGCAACCACCGATCACCGCCGCCGCGATGAACAGCAGTTCCTGCCCGATGCCCGTGCCCGACTGGACCGAGTCGAACGCGAACAGCTGGTGCATGCCGCCGAACCAGGCCAGGAACCCGACGGCCATGAACAGCCCGATCTTGGTCTGCTTGACCGGCACGCCGACCGCCCGCGACGACTCGGCCTGGCCGCCGACGGCGAAGATCCAGTTGCCCGCCTTCGTGCGCAGCAGGATCCAGGTCGCCACCGCCACGAACAGGATCCACCAGAACACGGTGATCTTGACGGTGACTCCGCCGATCGGGATGTCGGCGGCGAAGATCTCTTTGGCCGAATCGAAGCCGTCCATGTCGGCGATGGAGTCGGAGGCGACATTCCCGGTGACGACCTTCGTCACCGCGAGGTTGAGCCCTTGCAGCATCAGGAAAGTCGCCAAAGTGATCAGGAAGCTCGGCAGCTTCGTGCGTACCACGAGGTACCCGTTGAGGAACCCGATGCCCAGCGACACCACGAGAGCGGCGACGACGCCGACCCACACGTTGACTGAGAACTGGTAGGCGACCATCGAGCCGGTCAGGGACGAACTGGTGACCGCCACCCCCGCCGACAGATCGAACTCACCGCCGATCATGAGCAGGGCGACCGCGACCGCGACGATCCCGATCGTCGAGCTCGAGTAGAGCACTGTGGACAGTGAAGCCGGCGAGCGGAACGGTGGGGCGACGGCGAGGAACAGCACGAACACCGCGATGACGCCGAGCAGCGAGCTCAGCTCGGGGCGGGAGATCACCCGGCGGGTGAAGGAGCGTGGCTGGACCTGGACGCGGCGGGTCTCCGGCGCGGCAGGCACGGGGGTGAGTGCTTGCGTCATGGGATTCTCCTAGGAGAGGGCACCGAGCCGGCGCCTGGCGAGGCGGTCATCGGGTACCGTTGCTTGCGAACTCGGCGACCGCGTCGATGTTGTCCTTCGTGATGAAGGACGGCCCGGTGAGCACCGGCTTGCCGCCACCGCTGACGTTGCCGTTGACCTTGTACAGCCACAGCGCGTCGACGGCCAGATAGCCTTCGAGGTAAGGCTGCTGGTCCACCGACCACTGCACCGAGCCGTCCTTGACCAGCTGCACGAGCGCCTTGTTCGTGTCGAACGTCGCGACCTTCGCCGAGCTGCCCGCACCGGCGACCGACTGGACCGCGAGCTGCGCGATCGGCGCACCGAGCGTGGCGACGAAGTCGAGGCTCGGGTCCTGCTGGAGCTTGGCCTGGATGGTGCTCTGCACCGCCGACGGATCGGCGCCGTTGACGTAGAGCAGCTCACTCTGCCCCTTGAACGCCTGCTTCAGCCCGGCACACCGGGCCTCCAGCGCGACCTGGCCCTGCTCCTGGATCACGCACAGCGCGTGCTTGGCCCCGACGTCGTTGAGCCGGTTGCCGAACGCCTGCCCGGCCAGCGACTCGTCCTGTCCGAAGAAAGCCAATACGCCGAGCCGCTGCCAGTCGTCCAGCCCGGAGTTGAAGGCCACGACAGGGATTCCGGCTGCCTTCGCCTTCGCCACGGCGCCGGCCATCGCGTCCGGATGGGCCAGGTCGACCACGATGCCGTCGACCTTCTGGTCGATCGCGTTCTGCATCAGGGTCGCCTGCTTGGGGCCGTCGGGGTCATTGGAGTAGACGAACTCCATGTTGTCCTTGGCGGCGGCGGCCTGGGCGCCTTTCTGCACGATGTCCCAGAATGTGTCGCCCGGGGTCGCATGGGTGATCATCGCGACCTTCATCCGCGGCGTGTTCGCGACCCCCGCGGCGGCGGCCGCACCGGATTGCTCCTGTTGTTTCCCGCCGGAGCTACTACAGCCTGCGACTATCACAGCAGAGGCCGCGAGCACGGCAAAGAATGGGACAGCACGATTTCTTTTCATTTCGTACACCTCTTTGTGCGGGGAAAGTTGATTTTCAGTTTGCTGTCGGGAAATTGAAGGCGGCCTCGGTGTGGGGCCAGCGGGTGGTGACGACCTTGGCGCGGGTGTAGAAACGGATACCTTCGGGACCGTGGATGGGGCTGTCGCCGATGAGCGAGTCCTTCCAGCCGCCGAAGGAGTAGTAGGACATCGGCACGGGGATCGGCACGTTGACGCCGATCATGCCGACCTTGACCTCACGCTGGAACCTGCGTGCGGCCTCGCCACTGGCGGTGAAGATCGCGGTGCCGTTGCCGTACGGATTGGCGTTGATGATCTCGATCGCCTCGTCCACGCTCCCGGCGCGGACGATCGCCAGCACCGGGCCGAAGATCTCCTCCTGGTAGGCCTGCATGTCCGGCGTGACGCGGTCCAGCAGGGAAGGTCCGACGAAGAAGCCGTCTTCGTGGCCGGCCACGGTCAGCCCGCGACCGTCGACCACCACCGACGCGCCTTGCTCGGCGCCGCGGGCGACGGCGTTGACCACGCGCTCGCGGGCGGCCTGGGTGACGACCGGGCCCATGTCGCTGGCCGGGTCGGTGCCGGGCCCGACCTTGACCTCGCGGGCCTTGCGCCCGAGGATCTCGACCAGCTTGTCACCGGCCGGTCCGACGGCGACCCCGACCGAGATCGCCATGCACCGCTGCCCGGCCGAGCCGAACGCGGCGGCGGTGAGGTGGCCGGCGGCGTACTCCAGATCGGCGTCCGGCAGCACGACCGCGTGGTTCTTCGCACCACCGAGGGCCTGGACGCGTTTGCCGGCCGCGGTACCGCGCTCGTGCACGTACTTCGCGATGGGGGTCGAGCCGACGAACGACACCGCGGCGATGTCCGGATGGTCGAGGATCGCGTCGACCGCGACCTTGTCGCCGTTGACGACGTTGAACACGCCCTCGGGCAGCCCTGCCTCGGCGTACAGCTCGGCGTACAGCGCCGACACGGACGGATCGCGCTCGCTCGGCTTGAGGATGAAGGTGTTGCCGGTGGCGATCGCCATCGGGTGCATCCACGAAGGAACCATGATCGGGAAGTTGAACGGCGTGATCCCGGCGACCACCCCGAGCGGCTGCCGGAAGTTGTGCACGTCGACGTCGCGGGAGACCTGGTCGGAGAAGCTGCCCTTGAGTGCGTCGGCGATGCCGCAGGCGTACTCGACGACCTCACGGCCGCGCACGATCTCGCCGCGGGCGTCGTCGACGACCTTGCCGTGCTCGCCGGAGATGATGCGGGCCAGCTCGTCCTCGTGCTTCACCAGCAACTCGCGGAAGGCGAACATGACCTTGGCCCGCCGCGACAGCGACGAGTTGCCCCACGATTCGAAGGCCTTGCTCGCGGCCGCCACGGCGGTGTCCACATCGGACGCCTCCGCGAGCAGAACCGCTGCCCGTTGCCGTCCGGTGGCCGGGTCGTAGACCGGCGCCGTACGGGTCGAACCCGCCGCGGTGGCGGTGCCGTTGATCCAGTGTTCGATGGTGTGCATGTAACCGGGATCCCTGGAGGTCGGTCCCCTACTGACGAAGGGGCGCTGGCGGACGTGCTCGTCTGCCGCTGCCGATCTCGTCGTGCACCAAAACTCCCGGTCAGGTGCGCTCTAAAGCGCCCTGCCAGAGGTGAAGCACCGGCACCCATGGGTGCGCTGCCGGTCAACCCCGCAACTTGGGAACGAGACCCTGCACCCTCATTGCCGGCCTTGTCAACCCCCGCGCAAAGAACCCGCAGGTAAACGGCCTGTTTCCGGCGTTTTACAGCCGAGGTGTTGACAGATTCGGGTGACGCAGCGCACGCTTGGAGCGTTCCAAACAGCCGCCAGGGTCTGCCCGGCTCATCCGGCCGGACCCCTTGATCGCCGTCATCACCGTCGGAGCACCGCGGTTCCCCGCAACGGAATTCCCGGTTCGCGACCACCAGATCGGAAATGCAATGCCGCATCCCTCACCTGCGATTTTGGAGCGTTCCAAAGCCGTTTCCCCACCACCTTCCCGGTGGGGAGGTCAGCCGTGAAGATGTTCGTCGCCGGCGAGTGGACCGCCGGAAGCGCCCAGGAAGAGATCCGGAACCCCTTCACGGACGAGGCCGTCGACACCGTCCCGATCGCCACCGCCGACGACGCCCGCCGGGCACTCGACACCGCGGTGGCCGGCGCCCGGATCCAGCGGGAGACCACCGCCTACGACCGGCAAGCCGTGCTGCTCAAGGCCGCGGCCCTCGCCGACGAGCGCATCGAACTGCTGGCCGCGACGATCAGTGCGGAGTCCGGCAAGACGCTGGCCGAAGCGACTGGCGAAGCGTCGCGGGCCGGCGAAATCCTTCGCCTGTCGGCATTCGAAGGCACCCAGCTCTACGGCCACTCGCTGCCGCTGGACGCGCACAAGGGTGCCGGGCGATCGAAGCTGGGCTTCACGCTGCGGCAGCCGTGTGGCGTCGTCGTGGCGATCACGCCGTTCAATTTCCCGTTGCTGCTCGTGCTGCACAAGATCGGACCGGCGTTGGCGGCGGGAAACGCAGTCGTGCTGAAACCGGCCCGGACCACCCCATTGACCGCGCTGATGCTGGCCGATCTCCTGCTCGAAGCCGGGCTCCCGCCGCAGGCACTCTCGGTCCTGCCTGGTCCGGGCAGTGAACTGGGCGACGTGCTGTGTTCGGACCCTAGGGTGCGCAAGATCAGCTTCACCGGCAGCACCGCGGTCGGCGAACACATCACGCGCGTCGCCGGGGTGAAGAAGCTGTCCCTCGAGCTGGGCGCGAGCTGCCCAGTGGTCGTGCTGCCCGACGCCGACCTCGAACTCGCGGCGAACTCGGTCGCGATCGGCGGCTACGGCAATGCCGGCCAGGTCTGCATCTCCGTGCAGCGGGTCATCGTCGACCGGTCCATCGCCGGTGACTTCCTCGACGCGCTCACGGAACGGGTCGCCGCGATCCGCACCGGCGACCCGTTCGACGACGCGACGACGATGGGCCCGCTGATCACCACCCGGGAAGCCGACCGCGTGCACGCCGCCATCCAGCAGGCGGCCGTGGACGGCGCCAAGATCTGGTACGGCGGGGATCGCGACGGTGCCGTGGTGCAGCCGGCGATCGTGACGGACGTCCATCCGGATTCGGCGTTCAGTCAGGACGAACTGTTCGGGCCCGCGGTCGCCGTGACCACCGCCGATTCCGTCGATGACGCACTGGCGATCGCCAACAACAGCCGGTACGGGCTCGGCGCGGGCATCTTCACCCGGGACGTCTCGAACGCCGTCCGCTTCGCGCGCGACGCCGAGGCCGGGAACGTGCACGTCAACTGGTCACCCCTGTGGCGCGCGGACCTGATGCCCTACGGCGGCTTCAAGGGCAGCGGCTTCGGCAAGGAAGGGCCCCGCGCCGCGGTGGCCGAGATGACCGAAGAGAAGACGGTCGTGCTGCACGGCTAGCAACGCGCAAGAGACTTCGAAGAAAGAGGGAGCATGGGCACCGTACGTGTGACCGCCGCGCAGGCGGTCGTGCTGTACCTGGGCAAGCAGTACAGCGTCAGTGACGGCGAACGCCGCCGTCTGGTGCCGGGGATGCTGGGCATCTTCGGCCACGGCAACGTCGCCGGGATGGGCCAGGCGCTCGACGAGTACTCCGGCGAGCTGACCTACTACCAGGGCCGCAACGAACAATCGATGGTCCACCTCGCGGTCGGATACGCCAAGGCCAGCCGGCGGAAGTCGACGCTCGCGGTGACCGCGTCGATCGGGCCGGGCTCGACCAACATGGTCACCGGCGCGGCGCTGGCCACGATCAACCGGCTACCGGTGCTGCTGTTCCCCAGCGACACCTACGCCACCCGGCGCCAGGGTGTGGTGCTGCAGCAGCTGGAGGACCCGGCCGCGGCCGACGTCACCGTGAACGACACGTTCCGGCCGGTCTCCCGGTTCTTCGACCGCATCACCCGGCCCGAACAACTACTGACCGCGCTACCCGCGGCCATGCGAGTGCTGACCAGCCCGGCGGAAACCGGCGCGGTCGTGATCTCCCTGCCCCAGGACGTCCAGTCGATGGCCTACGACTTCCCCGAGGAGTTCTTCGCCGAGAAGGACTGGCTCATCCGCCGGCGCAGCCCCCACCCGGACGAAGTGGCGGAGGTCGCGCGACTGCTCGCCGCGGCGAAGCGGCCCTTGGTGATCGCCGGCGGCGGCATTCACTACTCGGAAGCCACCGCCGAACTCGAGGCTCTGGCCGAGGAGTTCGGCCTGCCGGTCGTGGAAACCTTCGGTGGCAAGGGCGCGGTCCAGGCCCGCGAGTGGTGGCAGGTCGGCGGACTGGGCCTGGAAGGCAACCCGGCCTCCAACACGCTTGCCGCCGAAGCGGATCTCATCGTCCACATCGGAACCCGGCTGACCGACTTCGCGACTGGCTCGCAGTCGTTGTTCGCCGGCCCCGAGGTCCGGTTCGCCTCGATCAACGTCACCGAGCAGGACGCGGTCAAGCAAGGTGCGGCCGCGATCGTCGCCGACGCGAAGCTGGCCTTGCGGGCTCTGGCCGAGGCCGCCCGCGACGCCGGTGTCGAGCCGCGCGCCGACTGGGCCGAGCGGGCGCGGACGCTCGGCGCCGAGTGGGCACCCCGCCGGGCCGGGGCACTGGCCGGTACGTCGAGCAGCCCGATGACACAGGGGCAGCTGATCGGTGTGCTCCAAGAGGAAGCGCGCTCCGGGGACACCGTCGTGGCCGCCGCCGGCGGACCACCCGGCGACCTGCTCAAGGTGTGGGACGCGACGGACGGCCGCGGCTGCCACCTGGAGTTCGGCTTCTCGTGCATGGGCTATGAACTGCCGGCGAGCATCGGCGTGCGGCTCGCCCAGCCGGACGGCGAGGTGGTCACCTTCATCGGCGACGGCACGTTCCTGATGCAACCCACCGAGCTGGCGACCGCGGTCCAGGAAGGCCTGAAGATCACCGTGGTGATCTCGGAGAACCACGGGTTCCAGGTGATCCGGCGGCTCCAGATGACCGCCAGCGGCAACGACTTCGGCAACGAGTTCCGCCGCCGCGACGGCCACCCCGGCGCGTTGACCGGCGGATACGTGGACCTCGACCTGGCGGCGATCGCCCGCGGGCTCGGCGCCGCCGCCTTCACCGCCGCGACACCCGAAGAGGTGCGGACCGCGCTGCACAAGGCCCGCGAGCACACCGGCCCGGCCGTCATCGTGGTGGAGACCGCGCCCCAGGAGAACCTGCCACCCGGCGGGGTGTGGTGGGACGTGGCTCCGGCCGAGGTGTCCCGAGACCCCGCGGTGCAGGAGAAGCGCCGCGAGTACGAGTCCGCGAAGACAGCACAGAGGTGGTACGCATGAACCGGCGTCAGCTGGTGGACCTGATGGCGGCCGGACGGCCGGCGCTGGGCACCTTCGTCAACCTGGGCTCGCCGCTGGCCGCCGAGGCCTGCGCGCTCGGCGGCGCCGCCTGGCTGCTGATCGACCTCGAACACGGCGGCACCGGCGAAGACGCCCTGCTCCCCCAAATCCTCGCCGCGGAAGCCCGGGGAGTCGCCGCGCTCGTGCGCGTCGAAACCGCCGACCGGATCCGGGCCGGCCGGGTACTCGACCTCGGCGTCCGCGGGGTCATGTTCCCGCGCATCGACACCGCCGAGCAGGCCGCCGAGGCGATCGCGCATCTGCGCTATCCACCCGAAGGCGACCGCGGTGTGGCCACCTACAACCGGGCGTGCGGGTTCGGGCTCGACACCGGCGCGCTCGACCGGGCGAACGACGAGATCCTCGGCATCATCCAGATCGAGAGCCCTGAGGCGGTCACCAACGCGGCGGCCATCGCCGCGGTCCCCGGGGTCGACGTCCTGTTCGTCGGACCCCGCGACCTCAGCCACGCGATGGGGATCCCCGGGCAGGTCCGCCACCCCGACTTCTTGGACGCACTCGGCCAGGTGCTCGACGCCGCCAGGGGCGCCGGCATCGCGGCCGGCACCCTGGCCGCCACCCCCGCGAGCGCGGCCGGATACGTCACGGACGGGTTCACTTTCGTCGGCGTAGGTTCGGATTCCAGCATCCTCGCCGGGGCGGTGGCCGACGCCATCCGCACCATCATCGACACAGCCGCGGACAACGCGACGAGGCGACAGAAGGAGATCGTGTGAGCGAGCCCGCGAGCGAACCATCAGACACAGCAGCACCGCGAACGCGGCGGACGAGCGTCAGCGAGGAGGGCTCGTGAGCACCACCGAACTTGGGATCGGTTTGATCAGCGTCGGCTGGATGGGCAAGCTGCACTCGAGGTCCTACGACCGGGTGAACTACCACTATCCCGAGCTGGGACTACGACCTCGCTTGATCATCGCCGCCGACGTGCTGGCCGAACAGCAGGAATTCGCGCGTGCCGCACTGGGTTACGCGCAGGCCACCGACGACTGGCGCGACGTCGTCGCGCACCCCGACGTCCAGGCCATCAGCATCACCGCGCCCAATTACCTGCACCGGGAGATCGCCTCCGCCGTTGCCGCCGCGGGAAAGCACTTCTGGATCGAGAAGCCGGTCGGCCGCACCATCGAAGACGCCATCGCGGTCGCCGACGCCGCCGAGGCGGCCGGGATCCGCACCGCGGTCGGGTTCAACTACCGGCATGCCCCCTCGGTCTCGCACGCCCGCGAGCTGATCACCTCCGGCCGGCTGGGCCGGATCACCCACGTCCGCGGCCGGTTCCTCAACGACTACGCCGCCGAACCCAACGGCGCCCTGTCCTGGCGCTTCCAACGGGACCGGGCGGGCCTTGGCGTGCTGGGCGACCTGATGACGCACGCGGTAGACCTGCTGCAGTCCCTCCTGGGGCCGATCACCGAGGTGAGCGCGCTGACGTCGATCATGATCCCGGAACGCCCGCTGCCCGGCGACGGCCCCAGTACGCATTTCGCGGTGATCGAGGGCGGGCCGACGGCGCCGGTGGACAACGAGGACTACGCCGCCGGGCTGCTGCGGTTCGCCGACGGACCGGTCGGCACCGTCGAAGCCAGCCGCGTGACGGTCGGGCCACGGTGCCAGATCGGGTTCGAGATCTACGGCACCGAGGGCTCGGTCGCCTGGAACTTCGAGCGCATGAACGAACTGGAGGTCTGCCTCGGCCGCGGCGGCCCCGACCACGGCTACCGCACGGTCCTGGCCGGACCGGGCCACGGCGACTACGGCCGCTTCCAGCCGGGGCCGGCGATTTCGATGAGCTACGACGACCTGAAGGTGGTCGAAGCCGCGCTGTTCCTGCGTTCCATCGAAACCGGCGAGCAGGTGGCGCCGGGCGTGGCCGACGCGCTGACCGCGTCTCATGTCGTCGACACGATGGCGCGCTCGGCGGAGAACGGCGGCTGGCTCAAGGTTCCCGCGACGGTCCCCGCCGGGGCGGTGCGATGAGCGAGCAGGAGGGTCGCCGGCCCACCATCAACGACGTCGCCCGGCGCGCCAGGGTTTCCAAGTCGCTCGTGTCCCTGGTGATGCGCGGGGCTCCGCAGGTCAGCGACGGCCGCCGGGAGGCAGTGCTGCAGGCAGCGCAAGAACTGGGCTACCGGCCGAACACGGTGGCGCGCAGCCTGGTCGAGGGACGCACCCGGACAATCGGCGTCGTCGTGTCCGACCTGCGCAACCCCTGGTACGTCGACATCCTCGACGGCTTTCGCCGGGTGCTGAAGGCCAATGGTCTCCGGGTGCTCATCGGCGGCGGCCAGCTCGACAACAAGGTGGACCCGGGCGTCGCCGAGGCGTTCATCGATCTGCGGGTCGAAGGACTGTGCGTCGTCGGCACGCTGCCCTACGACGAAGCGCTGGCCGAGGCGATGAAGTCCGTGCCCGCCGTGGTCGCCAGCAGCCACAGCTACGAACTCCCGTATGCCGACAGCGTGGTCAACGACGACGAGGACGGCAGCCGCAAGGCGACCACGCACCTGATCGACCTGGGACATCAGCGGATCGCCCACATCGGTGGTGGCCCGGACGGCGTCGCCGAGGCGCGGCGGCGTGGCTACGAGGGCGCGATGCGCGCGCACGGGCTCGCGCAGTACATCCAGGTGGAGTTCTGCGACTACGACGAACCGTCCGGCCACGCCGCCGCGGCGCGGCTGCTGGGCGGCGACCGTCCGACGGCGATCGTCGCGCTCAACGACCTCGCCGGTGTCGGCGCGCTCTCCGCGGCCGACGATGCCGGCCTGTCCGTGCCCACGGACCTGTCCATCGTCGGCTACGACAACACCACGCTCGCCGCGGTCAGCCACCTCTCACTGTCCTCAGTGGACCCGCGGAGCGAGGAGATCGGTGAGCTGGCGGCCACCCGCATCCTCGCCCGGCTCAACGGCGGAGAATCCGCCGGGGAAAACGGAATTCGTGACCTGATCGCGCCGACCCTGGTCGTCCGTCGTTCCACCACCAAACCCCACGCACAGAAGGACACCCAGCCATGACCGGGTCCGTCATCATGGCCATGGGGCCCGTGGACGAACTCGTCGCCGAGCAGCTCTCGCCGTTCGGTGAGCTCGTCACCGCGGAATCCGCGGCCGACCAGCGTGCCCTGCTGCCGGACACGATCGGGCTCATCGCCCGCGCGACCAGCCAGGTGGACCGTGCGCTGCTCGACGCCGCGCCGAACCTGCGGGTGATCGGCCGCACCGGCGTCGGCGTTGATCGTGTGGACCTCGACGCGGCCAGCACCCGGTCGGTGCCGGTCGTCGTCACCCCGACCGCCGGCACCCGGGCGGTCGCCGAAGGCACCCTGGCCCTCGCCCTGCACCTGCTCAAGAAGCTCGGCCGGCACACCACACTGGTCCGCGAGGGCAAGTGGGCCCAGCGGAACCGGCTCACGGCGTACGACCTCGACGGCGCCACCGTCGGGCTCGTCGGCTACGGCCGGATCGGGCGGCGCGTGGCCGAACTGGCTCGCTGCTTCGGCGCCGACGTGCTCGTCTGCGATCCGCACCTCGACGCGGGGCAAGCGGACGGGATCACCGTGACCGACCTGCCCCGGCTGCTGGAGGCCGCGGACGTGCTCAGCCTGCACGCGCCGCTGACCCCCGAGACCCGGCACCTCCTCGGCGCGGCCGAGCTGCGGCAGGTCAAGCCGGGTGCCGTCCTGGTCAACTGTGCCCGGGGTGGCCTGCTCGACCTCGACGCGGCGCACGCCGCGCTGCTGGACGGCCGCCTCGCCGGTGTCGGCCTCGACGTCTACGACCCCGAGCCACCCGCCGACCACCCGCTGTTCCACCACCCGGACGTCGTGCTGACCCCGCACATCATGGGGATCTCCGCCCGGGCATGGCATCGCACCTGCGTCGAGATGGCCACCGGCATGGCCGCGGTCCTCGGCGGCGGCCATGCCGAACACGTCGCCAATCCCGAGGTGTACCAGGAAGTGCGGACATGACGCTGCGAGTGGGCGTGATCGGCACGGGCACGATGGGGTCGGCCCACGTCCGGACCCTGCACACCGAGATCAGCGACGCGACCGTGGTGGCGGTGTCCGACGCCGACCTGGACCGCGCCAACGCGGTCGCGGGCGAATGTGCCGGGACACGCGTGTTCCCGGCCGCGGAAGACCTCATCGCGGCGGCCGATGTGGACGCCGTCGTGATCGCCGCGCCCGACGAGGCCCACGAACCCCTCGTGCTGGCCTGCCTCGACGCCGGGAAACCGGTCCTGTGCGAGAAACCCCTCGCCGCGACGGTTGCGGGCTGTCTGCGCATCGTCGAGCGCGAGGTCGCTCTGGGCCGTCGCCTGGTGCAGGTCGGCTACATGCGCCGCTTCGACCCGGCCTACGTCGAGCTGAAGCGGACGCTGCGGGACGGCCGCGTCGGTGCGCCGCTCATGCTGCACTGCGCGCACCGCAACGCCGTGGCCATGCCGTGGTTCACCCCGGAAATGCCGATCCTGAACTCGGCCGTCCACGAATTCGACGTCATCCGCTGGCTGCTGTCGGCCGACATCGCCCAGGTGTCGGTGTTCACCCCGCGCAGCAGCAGCCTGGCCGCGGCCGGGCTGAGCGACCCGCGCCTGCTGGTCGTGGAGACCAGCAGCGGAGTACTCGCGGACATCGAAATCTTCGTCAACGCGCAGTACGGCTACGACGTCCGCTGCGAACTGGTCGGGGAAACGAGTACCGCCGGCCTCACGCCGACGCCGGTTTTCCGCGACTTCCGGGCGCGGTTCGCCGACGCCTATCGACGGCAACTGCAGTCCTGGGTCACCGCAGCCGGCACCAACGGTGCCTGCGGGGCCGGCGCTTGGGACGGCTATGCCGCGGGCGTCGCCGCAGAGACCTGCTTGCAGGCGGCCGAGGAGCGGCGGACCGTCGCCGTGACCATGCCGAAGCGGCCTGCCCTCTACGAGTCCCCCACGGAGGAACAATGCGTTATCACCCCCTCGGTAACACCGATCTGAAGGTGTCCGCGGTGTCGTTCGGCACTGCACCGCTGGGCGACATGTTCGGCGCCGCCGACGAAACCGAAGCGACGGCCGCGGTGCACCGGGCTTTGGACGCCGGGATCACCTTCTTCGATTCGTCCCCCTACTACGGGAACGGGCTGGCCGAGCGCCGGCTCGGCGCGGCACTGCGCGAACACCGCGAAGACGTCGTGATCGGCACCAAAGCCGGCCGCTACGGCAGCGACGAGTTCGACTTCACGCCGAAGCGGCTGCGCGAGAGCGTGCACCGCAGCCTCGAGCTGCTGCAGACCGACTACGTCGACATCCTGCAGCTGCACGACATCGAGTTCGTTGACCTCGGCGGCGTCTTCGCCGACACCTACGCCGAGCTGGTCCGGCTCCGCGACGAAGGCAAGTGCCGCTACATCGGGATGACCGGCTACCCGATGGGGACGCTGCGCCGCGCCGTCACCGAGACCGACCTGGATGTCGTCCTCTCCTACGCGCACTACACCCTGCTCAACACCCGGCTCGCCGACGACCTGGCGCCGCTGTGCGGGCAGCGCGGCGTCGGGCTCATCAATGCCGCCGCGGTCGCGCTCGGCCTGCTCACCCCGGCGGGCTCGCGGATCACCGTTCCCGCGGGACAACGGATCGTCGACGCGGCACGGCGCGCTGCCGAGGTGTGCGCGCGGCGCGGCGCCGACATCGCGTTCCTGGCCAACCAGTTCTCGATCCAGCGCTCGGGTGCGGCGACGACGGTCGTGGGCACCACCAAGGCCCGGCACCTGGACGCCGCCGTCGCCGCCGAATCCGCCCCGATCGACGAAGACCTGCTCGCCGCCGTCCTCGCGGTGACCGCCGACGTGCGGGACCTGTCCTGGAGCAGCGGCCTGCCCGACAACAATGGAGGTGACACATGCTCCGCGTAGCACTGTTCGGCTGCGGCCGGATCGGCCAGGTCCACGCGCGTTCGATCGCGGGCCACGACGACGCCGAGCTGGCCTGGGTATGCGACCCTGTCCTGCCCGCCGCCCAGACCCTCGCCGCCCGGCTCGGGGGCCATGCGACCGACAACGTCGCACAGGTGCTGGCCGACCCGGATGTGGACGCGGTCGTCATCGCCTCGCCCACCCCGACCCACATCGACCTGCTCAGCCGCGCCACCCTCGCCGGCAAACCCGTGCTGTGCGAGAAGCCGATCGACCTCGATCTGGCCCGAATCGACCAGTGCTGGTCGGACATCGCCGGGCTGCGGCCGTTCGTCATGATGGGTTTCAACCGGCGGTTCGATCCCACGTTCACCCAGATCCGCCGCCGCGTCGGCGCAGGCGAAATCGGTACTCTCCGCGCGTTGCGGATCACCAGCCGCGATCCCGAGCCGCCTCCGCGGGCCTACGTGGTCTCGTCCGGCGGGATCTTCCGCGACATGACGATCCACGACTTCGACCTGGCCCGGTACTTCCTCGGTGAGATCGCGGAAGTGCAGGCCTTCACCGCCGACGACGGCAACGAGATGCTCGCCGCGGAAGGCGACGCACACCAGGCGATGGTGTTGCTGCGAAGTCGGAGCGGCGCGCTGTGCACCATCACCAACAGCCGCAGTTGTGTGTTCGGCTACGACCAGCGCGTCGAAGCCTTTGGCGACAACGGCATGCTGGAGGCGGGCAATCAGACGTCGTCGAGCGTGCGTGCCTCCGGCCCCTTCGGAGCCGAGGCGTCCGACACGTACCTGCGGTTCTTCGTCGAGCGCTACCGCGACGCGTATTTGGCGGAGTTCGACGAGTTCGTCCACGCGGTCCGTGAGCAGCGGCAGCCGTCACCCGGCTTCGCCGACGGCCGGGCCGCGCTCGTGCTCGCCGAGGCGGCGATCGAGAGCGCGGCCACCGGCCGGACCGTCACCGTATCCCCGCACCTCACCGATGGAGTACTGACATGATCATGGACAGGGTTGCCGGAGCGCCGATCTCGTGGGGCGTGTGCGAGGTGCCGGGCTGGGGCTACCAGCTCACCCCCGAGCAGGTGCTGCCGGAGATGAAGGCCATCGGGTTGGTCGCCACCGAATTCGGTCCGGACGGGTTCCTCCCCCGCGACCCGGCCGCGAAGGCGGCCAAGCTGCGCGAACTCGGCCTTTCCGCGGTCGGCGGCTTCGTTCCCGTCGTCCTGCACGACGCCGGGCGTGACCCGCTCCCGGAGGTCGACCGCGAACTGGACGGCTTCGTCGCGGCCGGCGCGGGCACGATCGTGCTCGCCGCGGTCAGTGGCCTCGACGGCTACGACACCCGGCCCGACCTCGACGAGCGGGCGTGGCGCACCCTCTTCGGCAACCTCGACCGCATCGCCGAGCGGGCGCGCGAGCGAGGCGTCGCCGCGGCGCTGCATCCGCATGTCGGCACGATGGTCGAAAGCCGCACCGAAGTCGAACGCGTCCTCACCGGGTCGACGGTCCCGCTGTGCCTGGACACCGGCCACCTCATCGTCGGCGGCACCGACCCGGTCGAGCTCGCCAAGGCCGTCCCCGAGCGAATCTCCCACACCCACCTCAAGGACGTCGACGTCTCCATCGCGGAGAAGGTGCGGGCGGGCGAGATCACCTACACCGACGCGGTGCGCGACGGCATGTACCGGCCGCTGGGCGCTGGGGACATCGACATCGCGGGGATCATCGGCGTGCTGGAGTCCTACGGCTACCGGGGCTGGTACACGATGGAGCAGGACACCATCCTCACCGGCAGGCCCGAAGGCGAAGGCCCGGGAGCCGACGTCCGCGCGTCCGTGGCCTACCTGCGGAGCCTGGGATGGTGACTCCGGATCTGCTGGCCACCTGCTGGACGTCGGCCGGTGACGTGATGCCGGCCCGCACCGGCGACCGCAGCCCGATCGGCATCGAGCGGCGGATCAAGGCCGTCGCGGCCGCGGGTTATCGCGGGTTCGGCCTCAGCCACGCCGATCTCGTCGCCGCGCGCGACGAGATCGGCCTGCCCCGGCTCGCCGACCTGTTCGCGACGCACGGACTGGTCCACATCGAACTGGAAGTCGTCGACCAATGGTGGGCGACCGGTCCCGTTCGCGCGGCCTCCGACCGGGTACGGGCGGATCTGCTCGCCGCCGCGGCCGTCCTCGGTGCCCGCCACGTCAAGGTGGGCGTGGGCGTGCTCGGCGACCGCTACGATCCGGCAGTGCTTCGCGAGTCCTTCGCGGCGTTGGCATCCGAGGCCGCCGAAGCCGGTACCCGCATCGCGCTCGAAGCGTGCGCGTTCTCCAGCATGCCGACACTCGAACCGGCCGTGCGGCTCGTCACCGACGTCGCCCATCCTGGCGCGGGGCTCCTACTCGACATCTGGCACATCTACCGCAGCGGCATGGACTACCGCACGATGGCGGCCATCGTCCCGGCCGAGTACCTCTTCGCCGTCGAACTCGACGACGGCTCGGCCACCCAGCTCGGGTCGGGCCTCGACGACACCTTCGACAACCGAGTCCTTTGTGGACAGGGCGACTTCGACGTCGCCGCGTTCATCGACGCCGTGGCCGGACTCGGCTACGACGGTCCTTGGGGCGTGGAAATGATGTCGCACAACCACCGGGCGCTGGAACCGGAAATCGCCGTCGCCGAAGCATTCGACGCGGCTCGGCAATGCTTGACCATCAGGAGGAAACCTTGACACCGCTGCGGATCGGAATCCTCGGCGCGGCACGTATCGCCGGCCAGGCCATCGCCGCACCGGCGGCCGCGACCGGACACCGCCTGGTCGCCGTCGCCGCGCGCGACCGCGCGCGGGCGGAACGGTTCGCGACCGTGCACGGAGTGGAACGCGTGCTCAGCTCCTACGCCGAGGTTGTCGAAGACCCTGACGTCGAGGTGATCTACAACCCGCTTCCCAACGCCTGGCACGGCCCGTGGAACCTAGCGGCGGTGGCGGCGGGGAAGCACGTGCTGTCGGAGAAACCGTTCGCCAGCAACGCCACCGAGGCCGCCGCCGTGCGCGACTCGGCGGTGGCCGCGGGAGTGCGCGTCATGGAAGGTTTCCACTACCTGTACCACCCGGTCACCCGGCGGCTGCACGAACTCCTCGACAACGGTGAGCTGGGTGAGCTGCGCGCAGTCGAAGTCGACATGCTGATGCCCGCCCCGGACGAGACCGACCCCCGCTGGTCCTACGACCTCGCCGGTGGTGCGTTGATGGACCTCGGCTGCTACGGCCTCCACGCGCACCGGGCCCTCGCCAAGTGGACCGGCGGACCGCCCCGGCTGTCCGGGGCACGGGCCGGTGAGCGCGCCGGGCACCCCGGAGTCGACGAATGGCTCGACGCCGAGCTCGAGTTCCCGAACGGTGTGACCGGGCGAGCGCGCTGTCACATGGCCGCGCCGGAATGGCAGTTCAGCTGCCGGCTGGTCGGAAGCCGCGGTGAGGCTGTCGCCGAGAACTTCGTCCAGCCACACCTGGACGACCGCGTCACGATCACTGACGCCCGCGGCCGCCGGGTCGAAGAGCTCGGGCGCAGGTCGTCCTACACATACCAACTCGAAGCTTTCGCCGCACACCTGCGCGAAGGCACACCACTCGAGAACGACCTCGACGACGCCGTCGCCACGATGCAACTCATCGACGACTGCTACCGCGCCGCCGGTCTCACTCCCCGCCCACAGCGTCAGCCCGATCCGGTCACCTGACCGGCCGGGGCGGATTCGGGGTTGGCTGACACTCGTACAGGAACGGCCGGCACACCGGCTGTCGTGATCAAGCCGGATCGGTGATGATGGGAGGATGCCTGGCCCTGAGCATGTCAGCAACCGGATCGACGGTTCGGTCTCGGGTCCGGTGGTGCAGGCCAGGGACATCGGTGAGATCCACTTCCACGGGGACGGCACGCGTGAGGCGGCCCATTCCGGGCAGGGCCGGGCCGGGGTGCGGCCAGACTGGGCACTGAGTGAGGTGACCGACCCGTTCTCGTTGGAGGTTCACCGCGCCATCGAGGCCGGCTCCCGCATCGCCGATTTTCCGGTGCTCCCGGCGTACGTGCACCGTGATCATGACCGTCTGCTGGGTGAGGTGGTGGCGCGGGCCGTCGGCGGCGTCAGCCAGATCGTGGTGCTGGTGGGCGGCTCTTCCACCGGCAAGACCAGGGCGTGCTGGGAGGCGCTGAAGCCGCTGCGGAGCGTCGACCAGGAGTGGAGATTGTGGCATCCGATCGATCCGACCCACGCGGAGGCCACGCTGGCCGGGCTGGCGCAGATCGAGCCGCACACGGTGGTGTGGCTGAACGAGGCCCAGTTCCACCTCGCCGACCCTGCACTGGGTGAACGCGTCGCCGCCGGGCTGCGAGCGGTGCTGCGCGACCCACGCCGGGCGCCGGTGCTGGTGCTGGGCACCAGCTGGCCCGGCTACTGGGCCACGCTGACCACCCCATCCACCGACGGAGCGCATGACCCTCACGCCCAAGCCCGCGCGCTGCTGGC
This sequence comes from Amycolatopsis sp., assembly GCF_036008905.1. Lineage (GTDB taxonomy): Bacteria > Actinomycetota > Actinomycetes > Mycobacteriales > Pseudonocardiaceae > Amycolatopsis. The sequence goes on from NZ_DASYMU010000056.1 coordinate 28,932, forward strand.
CGGCCATGACCTGCCCGTCGCCGAGACGTTCACGGGCACCGATCTGGAGGCCCTGGCGCTCGAAGCCACAGACGATCCACGGCTGAAGTATGCCGCGGAACGGGCCGAGCAGGGGCAGATCACCCAATACCTCGCCGGCGCTCCCGCCCTGCTGGAGCGCTATCGCACCGCTCCCGTTCCCGCCAGGGCGCTGATCACCGCCGCCATGGACGCCCGGCGCCTTGGTCACAGCGTGGCGCTGCCCCGGGCCTTGCTGGCAGCGGCCGCCGAAGGCAGCCTCACCGACGACCAGTACGACCTGCTGGAAGACGACTGGCTCGAACGATCTCTCGCCTACACAGCCAAGCCACTGCACGGCGTCCGCGGCCCGCTGACCCGCATCCGCCCCCACCCCGGCCGGCCCGAACCTGCCCAGCCCCACTACCGCCTCGCTGACTACCTCGAACAGCACGCCCTGACCACGCGCCGCATCACTCCCACGCCGCCCGCTTTGTGGAACGCCCTGATCGACCACGCCACGTCCGCCGACCACAAGACCCTCGCCCACGCGGCCGCCAGCCGCGGCCTGAGGCGCATCGGCGCCCGTCTCTACGCCGGCGCCGCCGAAGCCGGTGACCACCTTGCCGCCTCTTCCGTGGCGTCGCTGCTCTTGGAAGCCGAGCTGATCCAGGAGGCGGTCATCTGGTTCCGACGTGCGGGTGACTCACGCGGCTTGACCGAGGCGGACCGACTCGCGAACGACGCGACGCGGGAGGAGACGGCGATCACCTGGCTCGAAATCAACGCGACCCGTCGCGGCACCGTGGCGGAGGAGATGCAGCACTTGGCTCCTCTGCTGAAGAAGACGGGGACGATCAAGAAGACAATCGAAAAGTTCCAGACCCGAGCCGAAGCCGGCGATCACGACGGCCCGTGGGTCACGGCCCGGCTGCTGGAGGAACTAGGGCAGGTGGAGGAGGCGATCACCTGGTACCGACGCGCCGCCGAAGCCGAAGACCCCCGCGCCCTTCCCTCGGCGGCCTGGATGCTGCGAAAGACAGGGCGGACAGAGGAAAGTACTCGATTGCGACGGTTCGGCTGGGAGCCAGATGGTTCGATTGCCGAGCCCTGGGTGATTCTGCCGAACCCGTGACCTTGCCCGGCGGCGCACATCACCGCAGCTCCATGCTGGTCAATCAACGCCAGTTGATGTAGTTTCGGCAGATGGACGCTGCCGGCCGGGCTCCGGGTGCACCGCGGTTCCTCCATCTCGCCGGGGAGCAACTGCGCTGGGCTTTGCTGCGCGTGCTGGCCCGTAGCGACCAGCGGGTCGGTGACCTGGTCATCGCGGTGGGCCAGCCCCAGAACTTGGTGTCCTACCACCTGCGCAAGCTGCGCACCGGCGGACTGGTCGCCGGGCGCCGCAGCTCTGCCGACGGCCGCGACACCTACTACCGTCTCGACCTCGACCGGTGCGCGGAACTGCTCGCCGAGACCGGGCAGGGCCTGCACCCGGCCTTGGGACTCGTCCCACCCACACCGCCCACACCGGGGTCGATGCGGGGCCGGGTGCTGTTCCTGTGCACCGGCAACAGCGCCCGCTCCCAAATGGCCGAAGCGCTGTTACGCCGGAGTGCGCCCCTCGTCGAGGTCGCGAGCGCGGGAAGCCACCCGAAACCGTTACACCCCAACGCGGTCGCGGTGATGCGCGAACGAGGCATCGACCTGTCCGGGCACCGCAGCAAACACCTCGACGAATTCGTCGGGCAGCGTTTCGACTACATCATCAGCCTCTGCGACAAGGTCCGGGAGGTGTGCCCCGAGTTCCCCGGCCACCCCGGCCTCGTGCACTGGAGCATGCCCGACCCCTCCGCGGCCGGTGACACCGCCGAGGCCAGCTACCCCGCCTTCGGCCGCACGGCCGACGAACTGACCACCCGGATCGGGTTCCTGCTGCCGAACCTGGCCCGCACCCACACCTAACGGAGACGATCATGACCGACGAGCACGCACACGTTCGCTACCTGGTCGACGACGTCCAAGCCGCCGTCGACTTCTACACCACCCATCTGGGCTTCACGCTGCTCTCGTCGGCGGTCCCGGCCTTCGCCGACGTCGTACGCGGGCCGTTGCGCCTCCTGCTGTCCGGACCGGCGAGTTCCGCCGGGCGCCCCATGCCCGACGGAGCCGTCCCCGAGGCCGGCGGCTGGAACCGGATCCACCTCCTCGTCGACGACCTGGACACCGAGGCCGCCCGGCTGCGCGAGGCCGGAGTCCGCTTCCGCAACGACGTCGTCACCGGGCCCGGCGGCCGGCAGATCCTGCTGATCGACCCCGCCGGAAACCTCGTCGAACTGTTCCAGCCACGCCGGTGACATCCGCCGAGCACCGGGCGATTCGATGCGCCAACCACGACCTGGCACGAAAGGACAACCGGTGACCCCACCGCCACCCCAGCTGGCACGGCGACTGGGAACCCGTGACGCGGTGATCATCGGCCTCGGGTCGATGCTCGGCGCGGGGGTATTCGCCGCGTTCGGTCCCGCCGCGAAAGCCGCCGGGACCGGGCTGCTGATCGGCCTGGCGATCGCGGCGATCCTCGCCTACTGCAACGCCACCGCCTCCGCCCAGCTCGCCGCGACCTACCCGACCTCGGGCGGCACCTACCTCTACGGCCGCGAGCAACTCGGGCACTGGTGGGGATTCACCGCCGGCTGGGGATTCGTCATCGGGAAAACCGCCTCGTGCGCCGCGATGGCACTGACCTTCGCGACCTACGCCATCCCCGGCCCTTGGTGGGCGCAACGACTCGTCGCCTGCGCGGGCGTGCTCGGCCTCGCCGCGCTCAACTACCGCGGTATCACCAGAACCGCCGCCCTCACCCGCGTCCTCGTCACCTGCACCCTGCTCGCGCTCGCCGCGATCATCGTCGGCATCGCCGTCGGCGGGCACACCAGCACCGCCAACCTCGGCGGCTGGCAGGCTTTGGGCACCGGTGGCGTCTACGGGACCCTGCAAGCCGCCGGGCTGTTGTTCTTCGCCTTCGCCGGTTACGCCCGCATCGCCACCATGAGCGAAGAGGTCCGAGACCCGCAGCGCGCCATCCCCCGCGCCATCCCGATCGCCCTGGGCATCACCGTGGTCATCTACGTCCTCATCGGGGGTTCCGCGTTGCTCGCGGCCGGCCCCGACCGGCTGGCCGCCGCCACCGCACCGCTGACCGAAGCCGTCACCGCCGCCGGCGTCCCCGGGCTTGCCCCGGTCGTGCGGATCGGCGGGGCGCTGGCCAGCCTCGGCGCGCTGCTGGCGCTCATCGCCGGCGTCGGCCGGACCAGTCTCGCGATGGCGCGCAACCACGACCTGCCCCGCTGGCTGGCCGCGGTCCATCCCCGCTACCAGGTGCCCCACCACGCCGAAGCCGCGCTCGCCGCCGTCGTCTGCGTCCTCGTGCTCACCACCGACTTGCGCTCCGTGATCGGGTTCTCCTCGTTCGGCGTCCTGGTCTATTACCTGATCGCCAACCTCTCCGCCGCCGGCCAAACAGCCGAGCACCGCCGCTGGCCTCGCGCCCTCAACATCGTCGGAGCCGCGGGGTGCGTCGTCCTCGTCGCGACCCTTCCCCTTCCCTCGGTGAGCGCCGGCGTGGTGATGTTCGCCCTCGGGCTGGCCGGCCGTTGGTTCGTGCTGCGCGTGCGTGAACGGCACGCAACCTCTGCCGAGTAGCCCATCACCGCCGCCGCCGGAGCCTGCTGCCGTCTATTCCAGTCATCCCCGGGCATATCTACCAGTGCGACCGCGTCATGACCTCACCATGGCATTCTTGGGGTGAAGGTATGACGCGGTGTCACTGGTGCCGGCACCAGGCTGGAAGAACTACTGACGAACCAGGCTCTGCCCATTCAGCGCGTCACCGCGCGGGCCGCGGGCTGACGGCTTTCGAACTGGTCCCGGTGCGCTGAGGACCGCGCACGAGTACGTAGACGAATAGCATCGTCATCACGACAACCCCGGCGCACATGGCCTGCTGCCAGCCGTCGACGAACGACTCCTGTGCGGCTCGGATCAGCGCTCGCGAGTAGAGCCGTCCGTCAGCGACTGCGAGGGCGTTGGCTACGCCCTCGCGGGCGGTGTCGGCGGCGTCGTGTGGGACGCCTTCCAGCCGAGCGTCGATAGCGCTTCGGTACCCGGCGGTCAGGACCGCGCCGAGCAGCGCGACACCGAGCGCGGTGCCGAACTCCCTGGTGACATCGTTGAGTGCGGACGCGACACCTTGCCGTTCACGCGGCAGTGACGTGGTGATGGCCTCGGTGGACGGCGTCATGGACAGGCCCATGCCCAGTCCCATGGCGAGCATGCCCGGCAGGACGGAGAGGTAGCCGCCGCCGACTGAAACAAGGGTCGCCATGAGGGCCAGACCAGCGCCTCCCAGGAAGATCCCGGACGCCATCGTCACGCGGGCTCCGACCTGTGCCGCTACTCGTGGGGCAAGGCCGGAGGCAGCCATCATCAGCACGGCCATCGGCATGAGCGCGAGGGTGGAGCGAAGACCGGACCAGCCGAGCACCGCCTGGAAATACGGGAACAGGACCACGAAGATCCCTGCCTGCACGCCGAACACCGCGAGGAGCGACACCGAACCACTCGCCAGGCCCCGCTCGCGGAACAGCCGGACGTCCAGGAGCGGCGCCCGCTGACGCAGTTCCCACGCCACGAAACCGAGGGCACCGACGACTCCGGCCAGGAGGCTCACCAGCGTCACGGGTGCGGTCCAGCCCTGGTCCGGTCCCTCGTGAAGAACGAAGATGAACCCGGCCACAGCGACCAGGGACGACAGCGAACCGACGACGTCGAACTTGTGCGGCGACTCCTCGCGCGAGTTCGGGATGGTTCGCAGCGCCAGGAGAATGGCGACGAGGACGAGCGCGACCGGCAGGACGAAAAGCCACCGCCAACTCGCCACGTCGACCAGTACAGCCGACAGGTACATCCCCAGGATGCCACCGCCACCGGCGACGCCGGTCCACACGCCGATCGCCTTGGAGCGTTCCTCGTCCGGGAAGGTCGAGGTGATGACGGCAAGGGTGACGGGCATGATCATCGCCGCGCCGACGCCGCCGAGGAATCGCGCGGCGAGCATGACCTCGGAGGAGCGGGCCAGACCCGCCGCCGCGCTCGCCACGCCGAAGACGACCAGGCCCGTGAGCAGCACTGGTTTGCGGCCCCAGCGGTCGCCGACCGCGCCGAGCGGCAGCAGCAGCGCGGCCAGGGTGACGGTGTAGATGTTGATCATCCACAGGACCTCGCTCTGCGAGGCGCCGAACGCGAGGGCGACCTGCGGCTGAGCGACGTTCAGCCCGGACACCGACGCGATGACCGCCATGAGGGCGATGCACACCCCGATCAGGATGGCGCGGCGCTGACGCGGGTCGTGGATGGTCGGGCCGGCGGTCGCCAGTTGCGGAGACCCGTTGGTACTCATGATTTCCCTCCGAAGGGCATGCGGGATCAGCGCCACGGGCAAGAACCCGGGCGCGGGTATTGGTGGCTCTACGGCCGGCGGATTCGCGTGGTCAGGGGCGCCGGGTGGCGCGCACGACGACGTCGTGCAACTGGACCGCGCGGTTGGTGAGAGTGCGGACGTGCTCCTCGGCGGTGACGACGTCCCACCGGGCAGCGTCCAGGCCCGCCGTGACGCTCGCGGCGGTGACCGATGCCTCCTCGGGAGGGTGACCGTGTCCGTGGCCGTGCCCCGGGGTGTGCAGGTGTCCGACGATCAGCAGGGTGCCGCCCGGCGCCACCCAGTCGGAGATGCGCTCGTAGAACGCCAGTTGCGGCATCGCGGGATGCGCGTAGTGGGTGGTGACCAGGTCGAACCGCTCACCCGGTTTCCAGACACTCAGGTCCGTCTCGAGCCACCGCACACGCTCAGGTGCCGAACCAGCCTTTACCGCGCGCTCGGAGGCGCGGGAAAGGACCTCGGCGGAGATGTCGGCCGCGGTGACCTGCCAGCCCTCAGCGGCCAGCCAGATCGCTTCCGCGCCCTCGCCACAACCCGCGTCCAGCGCCGTGCCCGGCACCAGGCCGCTGGTCTCACGCGCGAGATACGGGTTCGGGGCGAGCTGCCGCCCGGCTCCGCGCTCGTTCGCCTGCCGCCAGTGGGACTCCCAGTAGTCCTTGTCGAATCCCTGTGTCATCACGCCTCCGTGTGTCCCGACTCGACCGGCCTTCTTCGGTGGCCGAGTTCTTGACAATCGTGCGTGCGACCAAGCCAATGCGCAAACCTTCTTGCCAAATGGCAAACTGGTGCCATGGACGACCACCTGAACCGCACCCTCGATGCCGTCGGGCCGAGGCTCAAGCGCTTGCGGATGCACCGCGACATCACCCTCACCGACCTCGCTGACGAAACCGGCATCTCCACCAGCACGCTGTCGAGACTCGAAGCGGGCCTGCGACACCCCACGCTCGAACAGCTGCTCCCGCTGGCCCGCGCCCACGGGGTCACTCTCGACGAACTTGTCGACGCGCCCCCCACCGGGAACCCCCGCATCAACCTGCGCCCCATCGCCTGCGGCGACGGATCGACCATCATCCCCCTCACGCGCCGTCCCGGAGGCATCCAGTCGTACAAGTTCGTCCTCCCCACCGGGAACGACGACGCGGAACCCGACCTGCGTACCCACGAGGGCTACGACTGGGTTTACGTCCTCAACGGCAGGCTCCGCCTGGTCCTCGGCGAGCACGACCTCATCCTCGAATCAGGAGAGGTCGCCGAGTTCGACACCCGCACCCCACACTGGTTCGGGGCCACCGGTTCCGGTCCCGTCGAGTTCCTCAGCCTCATCGGCAAACAAGGTGAACGCGCCCATGTCCGCGCGGCACCGAAAGGACGCCTGCCCGAATAACACCTGGCGCTGGCACATCGGTTCCGGCCCGTCAGCCTCGGCGACGACGGAAAACCGCCATTCCGGGTCAGCCCCCGACGTGGATACCCGGCCGGCGCGCCGGGTCGTCCTCGCTGGTCCTCAGAATCTCGCGCACCACGGGCGCGGTGTCGCCGCGGCCGAGGATCAGGTAGCGGAACAGGTGCCCGAGCGGATTGCCTTCGGACCACTCGAAATGGCATTGCGGCCGGACACCGGTCGCGTCGCGCAGCGCGAGCAGGATCGCGGCGATCGCGTTCGGCGCGGCCGGGCTCTGCGCACGCAGGATCCGATAGCCGTCGATCTCGACGCCGCGCACCTGCAGGACGTTGCTGAACTCCGACGGGTCGACGACGTCGATCTCCAGGAACAGCACGTCGGCCCGGCCCGGGAGCGGGTTCATGCCGCGCTGCTCGGCCTCCTTCGCCGAATACTCCGCGAAATCGCCGCCCTGGCGCCGGTTGGCGATGATGTTCAGCGCACCGTCATGACTGATCGAATCGGTCACGAACTGCCGCGCGGTCTCGTCGAACTCGATCCGCTCCGCGCGCAGCTCGGTCGTCCGCGACACCCTGGAGATAAGGGAAACCGCGATGATCCCGAGGATGAACAACGCCGAAATCGCTAGCCCGTCGGGCTTTTCGATGATGTTCTCGACGAGCGCGTAGAGCAGCACCAGCGTCAGCACAGTGAACGCGACAGTGGCGAGGTGCTGTTTGCGGCGGGCGGCGGAGATGGTGACCGCGACCGCGCCGGAGACCATCATCGCCAGGATCCCCGTCGCGTACGCACCGGCCTGGGCGTTCACGTCGGCACCGAACGCGATCGTGATGAGGATGCTGATCACGGTGTAGACGATGACGACCGGGCGGACGGCGCGGCCCCATTCCGGTGCCATGCCGTACGCGGGGAGGTAGCGCGGCACGATGTTGATCAGCCCGGCCATCGCCGACGCGCCCGCGAACCACAGGATCAGCACACTGCTGATGTCGTAGACCGTGCCGAACACCTCGCCGAGCTCCTGGTGCGCGAGATAGGCCATGGCGCGCCCGCTGGCCGCGCCGCCTTCCTTGAACTGCTCGGCCGGGATCAGCACGGTCGTGATGAAACTCGTCGCGATCAGATACACCGACATGATGAGCGCGGCGACGGTCAGCAGCTTGCGGGTGTTGCGAATCCGGGACTCGAGCAGCTCCTCCTTCGTCCGGCCCTCGGCGGCGACCAGCGGCATCATGCTGACGCCGGTCTCGAACCCGGACATCCCGAGCACGAGCAACGGGAACGCGACCACCGCCGGGCCGACGATGCCGGTGAAGCCGCCACCGCCGGAGGTCAGCGCGTCGGTCCACGCCGACAACGCGGCGGGCTCGGTGAAGAGGTCGAACACGCTCGCCACGACCACCACCGCGTTCAGCAGCAGGAAAACCGCGACCAGCGGGATCGCGACACCGACGGCCTCGCTGAACCCCATCAGGAACACCCCGCCCAGGATCAGCAGCAGCACCACCGTGATCAAGACGGCGTGCCCGTGCAGGAAGCCCGGCATGATGGGGTTTTCCAGCAGGTGCACGGTCGCGTCCGCCGAGGACAGCGTGATCGTGATGATCCACGAGGTGGCCACGAACCCGAGCAGGACCAGGACGAAGACCTTGCCGCGCCAGAACGGCAGCAGGTTCTCCAGCATCGCCACCGAACCCTGGCCGTGCGGGCTTTCCCTGGCCACGCGCCGGTACATCGGGAGCATGCCGAACAACGTCAGCGCGACGATCAGCAACGTCGCCAGCGGCGACAACGCCCCGGCCGCGAGTGCGGCGATACCTGGCAGGTACGACAGTGTGGAGAAGTAGTCGACCCCGGTCAGGCACATCACCTTCCACCACGCCTGGGGCTTGGCGTGGTCCTCACCGCTTTCAGGTCCCACCGGTGCGACCCGGTGCTCCAGCAGCCAGCGAGCGGCCGCGCTGCCCGGAGGCTTGGCCTTCACCGGACTCTCGACACTGGCCGGAACGACGAACTCAGGTGCGGTACTCAACGCGTCTCCCCCGCTGGCAATCCGTGCTTCGGTCTTACCGGGCGAATGATGCACGACGCACAAGACGTCAGCTCGTCGGGGCACCACGTCTGGGCTCGTGAGTGGCTACGGGTGTTAGAACACTCGTAGCCACTCACGACCCACCTGACCAGCGGAAGTGCCGGGCGATTCTGTCCGGGCCGTCAACTCCCGGTTTCCGGTCGGGTGGGCATCTCGCGCAGTCTGCCGACCGGGGACACCAGCACGTTCGAAATCTACACTGATGTCTTCAGTGGACGAACCGGTCGAGAGAAGGGCGACGATGGACCCCGACTGCACCAGTGGCGCGGACAAACCGCGGCGTCGTGACGCGACAGCCACGCGCAAGTCACTGCTGACCGCCGCGCGGGTACTGATAGCCCGGCACGGTGCCGAGGGAAGCCAGCACCCGTGACATCGCCGCCGCCGCGGGCGGCCTGCCGCGCACCCGCCCTCGCGGCTTGTCGTTGATGCCGTGAAGGGAACCTTGAGGGACTCAGAGTCCCTCAAGGTTCCCTTCACGGCATTCCGGCGACGGGATTGGCCGCAAGTTCCGCTGGCAGGTGGGGTCACCTTTTACGGCTGGTCAGCCAGGCGGTTTCGGGAGGCAAGGTCACGCCTTGCCGGCTGGCGTCGGTGATCGCCGTCCGGAACGCGGTCGCGGCCGGTGACAGGGGGCGATGCGGTACCCGGACGACGGCGATCCGCCGTTCGGTGCGCGGGGCACCGAGCGGCCGATGCGACAGGCCGGCGAACCGGGTCAGCGGCAACACCAGTCCCGGCACGGCCGACACCCCGAGGCCGGCGGCGACGAGACCGGCCACCGCGCTGATGTTGCGTGCCTCGATCGCGTTCCTCGGGCGACTGCCGGACTCGGCGAAAGCGCGGTCGAGGTGCTGACGGATACTCGTCGTCCGGTCGAACGCGATGAACGCCTCGCCGGCGAGCTGTGCCCAGGCCACTTCCTCGACCTGGGCGAAGGCGTGGTCCGGCGGGAAGACGCAGCAGAACCGGTCGGTGGCCACCGGAGTGACCTCGAGGTCGTCGATCGGCTCGGCGGCGGACACGACGGTGACCGCGAAGTCCACCACTCCCGCGCGAACCCGCTCGAGGACCTCGGTCGCCAAAGCGTCCTCAATGGACAGTCGTACGTCCGGATGGTCCTTCTGGTAGGCGGAGACGACGGCCGGGAGCAGGATCGCCGCGAGCGACGGCAGGGTCGCCACCCGGACCCGCCCGCGCTGCCCGTCCAGGAAACCGCTGAAGTGCCGCAGGTTCGCGTCGAACGTGGCGATCGTGGCACGGGAGATCGCCACGAACTCACGCCCCTCGGCGGTCGGTTCCAGCCTGCGGGTCGTGCGCTCGAACAGTGCTACGCCCAGCCTGCGCTCCACCTGCAGCACGCAGCGGCTCAGCGACGACTGTGCCTGAAGCAGGGCCTCGGCGGCCGCGGTGAAACTCCCGGCGTCGTGTACCGCGACGACTACGCGGAGCTGCTGGACGGTCAGATCCATGCGCATAGTGCATCATTCTATCGCATATTGATGCTTGCCAGCGATAGCGATTCGCCAGAAGGTGGAAGCACTCAAAGGAGGTCAACGATGCTCGCCGTGAGTGGCTTCGTCACGATCGTGCTGTTCCTGGTGGCCGTTCTGTCCCGGCGGGTCTCGGTGCTCATCGCATTGACCGCCATCCCGATCCTCGTCGCGCTGGTGACCGGGTTCGGCGGTGAACTGGGCACCCTGATCGGCGACGGGCTGGGCAAGGTCGCCCCGGTCGCCATCATGATCACCTTCGCGGTCCTTTACTTCAGCCTCATGGTCGACGCCGGGCTGTTCGATCCGGCCGTGACGCGGGTGCTGCGCTGGGCCAAGGGCGATCCCCTCAAGATCACCGTCGGGACGGCGGTGCTGACGCTGCTCGTCTCGCTGGACGGGGACGGCACTTCGACCTTCCTGATCACCGTATCGGCGCTGTTGCCGGTTTACCGCAGGCTCGGCATGCGCCCACTGGTGCTCGCCGGGGTGATCTGCCTCGGGGCCGGCGTGATGAACATGGTGCCCTGGGGCGGCCCGACCGCGCGGGCGATGGCCGCGTTGAAGCTCGACAGCTCCGAGATCTTCGTACCCGCCATCCCGGCCATGGCCGCCGGGATCGTGTGGGTACTCGTGGCGTCCGTCCTCATCGGACGGTCGGAACGCAAACGGCTCGGCGTGATCGAACTCGACGAGCTCACCCCGGAGCCCGCACCGCGTACCCGGCCCGAGGCCCTGCGTTTCTGGTTCAACGTCGTACTCACGCTCGCGCTCGTAGGCGTGCTGCTGGCACAGCTGGCCGATCTCGAGGTGGTGTTCGTGATCGCGTTCGTCATCGCCGTGATCGTGAACCGCCCGAGCTGGACCCAGCAACAGGAACTCTTCGCCAGACACGGCAGCAACGTCGTCCTCGTCACCACGATGATCTTCGCGGCCGGTGTGTTCACCGGGATCCTCAGCGGCACCGGCATGATCGAAGCGATGGCTCGCAGCCTGGTCGGGGTGATCCCGGACGGGGCCGGGGGCGCGCTGCCGGTCGCCGTGGCGATCACGAGCATGCCACTCTCGCTGGTGTTCACGCCCGACGCCTACTACTTCGGTGTGTTGCCGGTGCTCGCGGAGACCTCCGCCACGTTCGGCGGCAGCGCGTCCGAGGTCGGCACCGCGGCCATTCTGGGGCAGATGACCACCGGCTTCCCGCTCAGCCCGCTGACCGCGTCGACGTTCATCCTGATCGGCATGAGCGGTGTCGAACTCGGGGCGCACCAGCGGTTCATCTTCAAGTGGGCGTTCGGCACCACCCTCGTCATGACCGCCGTCGCGTTGCTGACCGGCGCCATCTCGTTCTAAGGAGAACGCTTGCACACCACCAGGATCGGTAGCGGAGCCGGCTTTTCCGGCGACCGGATCGAACCGGCGGAGGACCTGCTGCGCCGCGGCGACCTCGCCGACCTCGTGCTCGAATGCCTGGGCGAACGCACCGTCGCACTCGCCCAGCAGCGCCGGCTCGCCGACCCGGACGCGGGCTACGAACGCCGGCTCCCCGCCCGGTTCGAACGCCTCCTGCCGCTCGCCACCCGCGGCGGCGTCCGCGTGATCACCAACATGGGCGCGGCGAACCCCCTCTCCGCCGGCCGGGTCACCAGAGAGATCCTCGACAAGATCGGCTCTCGCGCCACCGTCGCGGTCGTCACCGGCGACGACGTCCTCGCCGAGGTCGACCTCGACGCACCGGCCTGGGAGACAGGGCGTCCGCTGCGGGAGCACGGCGAGATCGTCTCCGCGAACGCCTACCTCGGCGCGGACGCGATCTGGCCCGCACTCGGCGCGGACGTGGTGATCACCGGCAGGGTCGCCGACCCGTCCCTGTTCCTCGCGCCGCTGGCGCACCGTCTCGGCTGGGATCTCGACGACGTCCCCGCCTCGGCCGCCGGAACCCTGGTCGGCCACCTCCTCGAATGCGCCGGCCAGCTCACCGGCGGCTACTTCGCCGACCCCGGTCACCAGGACGTGCCGAACCTCGCCGGGCTGGGCTTCCCCTTCGCCGACGTCGCCGCGGACGGGACCGCCGAGCTCGCCAAACTGCCCGGCACCGGTGGCGTCCTGTCCCGCGCGACCGTGCGCGAACAACTGCTGTACGAAATCACCGACCCGGCCGCTTATCTGACTCCGGACGTCGTGCTCGACCTGCGCGAGGTGACCGTCACCGAGCACCCGCGCGGGGTCCGGGTCGCCGGCGCGCGCGGTAAACCGCGGCCGGACCAGCTGAAAGTCAGCGTCGGTTACCGGGCAGGCTCGAAGGTCGAGGCCGAGATCTCTTACGTGGGACCGAACGCGGCACGCCGGGCCGCACTGGCCGCCGAGGTCGTCACGACCCGCCTTGCCGGAGTGCCGCTGCGGGCCGAGGTGCTCGGCGGTGAGACCGACTGCCGCCTGCGAGTCGCTGCCCTCAGCCACGACCTCACGCTGCTCGACCGTGTCGGCGACGAGGTGGAGTCGTTGTACACCAACGGTCCCGCCGGCGGTGGCGGGGTCCGGGTGCACGTCGGCGACGTGATCGGCATCGCGTCGACCCTCATCCCGCGGGAGCGTGTGCGCCCCGCCGTCACCCTGCTGGAGGCGCCCGATGCCCCTGCTTCATGAACTCGCGCACTGCCGGGCCGGCGACAAGGGGAACGTCGCGACCCTGTCGGTGTTCCCGTACGACGAAGCCCAGTTCTCCCTGCTGGCAAGGGAAGTGACGGCCGAACGGGTCCGCGCGCACCTCGCGGAGTACATCGACGGCGAGGTCGTTCGCCACGAACTGCCCGGTCTCGGCGCGCTGCACTTCGTGTGTCACCAGATCGTCGACGGCGGTGTGACCACCTCGCTCGCGCTCGACACGCATGGCAAGTCCTTGAGTTCCCGGCTGTTGTCCATGGAGGTCGGTGTCGGCTTCACCGCACTGACACCCATCGGAGATGAGCCAAGGGCAAGCACCAGGTAGAGACCTGCGAACAACTGGATCGCACGCGACCCAGACCGTGCCAACCAGGCCTGGCACAGATTCGGGCAACCGACGGTGTTTCTCATCGCGCTCGCCACCGCCGCCCTCGCCTGGGCGCGTTCCTCATCATCGACGCCACCCGCAACACCCTCAACCACCGCCGCGCCCAGCTCGGCCACTGAACGACGCGTTCGTGTCACTCAAGGCCTCAACGCGTCGTTCAGGGCATCCCACGACACGCCGCTGCCGCGCGGTGGCGCCCGGGTGAAACAGGCCCGCTAGGCGAGCGGGCATGATCGGCTCATGACCACCTGGCTGCCCAGTCCCCCGGCGCGCAAGGGGCTGCTCGTCGCGGAGATCGCCGTGCTGCTCCTGGCCACCGTCGTGGATTCGGTGCTGGTGCTGCGGGCTCCGGGCGCGGAGGGCCTGCTCGCGATCGCGTTCACCAGCCTGGTGCCCGCGGTGGGACCGGCGGCCGCGGTACTCGCCGTGCTGCGGCGCCGGTTCCCCCGCCACGTCGGGCAGCTCGGCGCGGCCGTGGTCGCGCTTTCCCTGGTCAGCACCGGATCGAGTGTGCTGATCTCGGTGACGGGCGCGGGTTCGCGGGCGTGGCCGGGCGCCACGGAGGTCCTCGCGCTGGCGTTGCTGGTCGGCACGGGCTGCCGTCGTCTGTCGTGGCGGGCCGCGGCCGGGCTCGCCGTCGCCGGGGGCGCGGCGATGGTGGCGGCGCCGGTCGTGCGCTACGGGATCGGTTCCCCCGCCGCGTCACTCACACACTTCATCATGCCGTCCCGGGGGACAACGGGCCCGCTGACCGCGCTCACCGCTCGACGGGGACGACCGTCTCACCAGCGAGTGGTCGCCCTTCGGCGTACCACCCAGGTCGGAAACGGGAAACCCTTATGAAGGAACGGATTGGACTTGTTTGCTGTGAGCATGACTTCGACACCATCAGCTGCGGTTTGCAGCTTCTGCGAGATCGTGGCCGAGCGCGCTTCGGCTCAGGTGGTCCGTCGCTGGGACGACGTACTCGCCATCCGGCCACGCAGCGGCGGCGTCGCGGACGGGCATGTACTCGTCATCCCCCATCAGTGCGTACCGGACATCGGCGCCGACACCGCGCTTTCGGCGCGGGTGATGGAATGCGTGGCCGAACTGGCGGCGGAACTACCCGCGTGCAACATCATCACCAGCAAGGGAGCCACCGCGACCCAGACGGTCTTCCACCTCCACGTACACGTCGTGCCCCGTGCGGCGGGTGACAACCTGCCATTGCCTTGGAGCACACAGGGTTCCCGCCTGGACGGGGATCGGGGTTGACATCGGTGGCCGACACCGTGGACGTCGTCATGGCGCGGGAAGCCTTGCCTGGCAACGGTTCACCGGCGATCTTCCTGGCGGGGCCGACCCCGAGTGCGCAGGACGTGCCGTCCTGGCGGCCGGGGGCGATCGACCTCATCCGGGCCCGCTGGCCGGCCGCGGGTGAACCGTTGACGGTTCTCTCGCCCGAAAGCCGTGGCGGACGCCGGGCCGCGAAGTACGACGACCAGGTCGACTGGGAATCCGCTGCCCGCGCGGCCGCCACCGTGATCCTGTTCTGGATCCCGCGCGATCTGCGGAAGTTGCCCGGGTTCACCACGAACGTCGAGTTCGGGCTTGACGTCGGCCTCGGACGCGAGGCTGTCCTCGGCGCCCCGCCGGGTTGCCCGAACCCGGAGCGCAACCGATACCTCATCCATGTCGCCCGGCGTCATGGCGTTCCGGTCTTCGACACCCTCGCCGAAGCGGTCGCGCACGCACTGACGGTGGTCACCGGACTCCGCTGACGCCGCCCATGATCATCACTGGCCCAGGCGCCCGTCGATCCGCTCGCGCAACAAGTCGACGTGCCCCATGTGGCGGGCGTACTCCTCGATCATTCCGACCAGCACCTGGCGCAGCGACATCGACCCTCCGCCGCTGCCATGCTGGTTCAAGGGATCGTCGCCGATGATGTCGAGACTGGGTGCCTCGGCCACAAACCGCGTGGCGAAGTCCGCCTCCGCACGCCAGGCGTCCCACGCCTCCGCGACCACCTGGGGGTCGGGAACAGCACCGTCGAAATCACCGTCACGATCGGTGCCGGAGCAGAACAGCCGGGGCACGTCCTGTCCCGACATCATCACCCGGAACGTCGCGCGCTCCACCTCGGCCAGGTGTCGCACCAGCCCCAGGAGCGACATCGTCGACGGCTCGACGGAACGCCGCGCCATCGCCTCCGCGTCAAGACCTGCGCATTTCATCTCCAAGGTGAGGCGTTGACAGCGCAGGGATTCGACCAGCGTCGTGCGCTCGTCGCCCAACATCGGCCCGTTCTCACGCGGGTCGTCGTCAGACGGCTTGCCGTCCGCGGTGAACATATCGGCTCGTCGGGTCGTGGCCATGGCCACAATCATCCGCAATGCGCATGGCTGCCCACAACGGATTAACTGACAGCGGAGGTGCCGAGCAGCGGCGATGACATCCGGGGTCTCGGTGAACAGCACGCGCCACTATGGTGGACCAATGGCGTCGGTCAAGCAGTTCCAAGTCACCTTCGATTGCGCAGAACCTGAGCGCGTCGCTCGTTTCTGGTGCGAGGTGCTGGGGTATGTCGTACCGCCGCCACCGGAAGGGTTTGCCACCTGGGACGATTTCGATCGCTCGCTGCCACCTGAGCGTCAGGGTTCGGCGTTCGCCTGCATTGATCCCTCAGGGGTGGGCCCGCGACTGTTCTTCCAGCGCGTTCCCGAAGGCAAGGTCGTCAAGGACCGGCAGCATCTTGACGTGCGGGCCGGCACCGGGCTCGGGGGTGAAGAGCGCCTCGCCACACTCGAGGTCGAGTGCGCACGACTGGTCGCACTCGGCGCGGTACACGTGCAAACACTGCTTGCCGATGGCGTCAACGAGTCGTGCATCTCGATGCAGGACATCGAGGGCCACGAGTTCTGTCTCGACTGAGGGGCCGGCGCAGAGCCTCGGCTCCCGGTGACCACGGCTGCCAGCGGCCGCCCGTCATCCAGTCCTCGAGACGCGTCGGCCGTGCGCTCACGGGCGGTCGAGGACCTCGTGAGAGCGAGGGCACGAGCGATCTCGCGGTGCATGTTTTCTCCTGGCGAGGCTCGATGTAGGCGGTCAGAGGTGGACCATGACGGTTTTTGTCTCGGTGTAGGCGTCGAGGACCTCGATGCCGTGTTCACGCCCGATGCCGGACTGCTTGAAGCCACCGAAGGGAACCGTGCCCGCGCTCATGTCGGCATAGGCGTTGATCCACACGGTTCCGGCGCGAAGTCCGCTCGCGGTGCGGTGGGCGTGTTCCAGGTTCGTGGTCCACACGGACGCGGACAGGCCGTAGATGGTGTCGTTGCCCTGCGCGATGGCGTCGTCGGTGTCGGTGAACGTCATCAGGGCGGCGACGGGGCCGAAGATCTCCTCCCGCACGACTCGCGCGTCGGCGCCGACGTTCTCGACGAGTGTGGGCGGCATGTACAGGCCGTGCCCGAGCTCGCCGGTGGTCGTCAGCTCGCCGCCCTCCTCGCGGGCGATGTCCAGGTAGGACGAGACGCGGTCGAAGTGCTGCGAGGAAGCCAGCGGGCCCATCCGGGTCTCGGGATGGAACGGGTCGCCAAGGGTGTACGCCTTCATTTCCTGGACCAGCAGCTCACGAAAGCGCTCGCGGACGGGTTCCTGGACGAAGATCCGTGTGCCGGCGACGCAGCCTTCTCCGCTGCCCTGGGCGAATCCCGCCACCGCACCCTTGGCCGCGGCCTCCAGATCGGCGTCGGCGAACACGATCGTGGGCGACTTTCCGCCGAGCTCCAGGGTGACGCGCTTGAGGTCCCGGCTGGAGACCTCGAGGATTCGCTTGCCCACGGCCAGTGACCCGGTGAAGGAGATCTTGTCGACATCGGGGTGGTTGGTGATGGCCTCGCCTGTTGTGGCACCGCCGGCGACGATGTTGACCACGCCACGGGGCAGATCGGTGTCCAGCAGCAGTTCCCCGATCCGCAGCGTGGACAGCGGCGACCACGCGGCGGGCTTGGCGACCACGGTGTTGCCGGTCGCCAACGCCGGGCCGAGCTTCCAGGCGAGCTGCAGGACCGGGCCGTTCCAGGCCGTGATCGCGCCGACCACGCCCAACGGCTGCCGCAGGGTGTTTGAACACCGAGGGATCCGACGGCGCGGTCTGGCCGTAGATCTTCGTCGGCCAACCGGCGTAGTGGCGGAAGACCTCCACGGAGTGCTCCAGGAGCCAGCGGGTCATCCACAGCGGGCCACCCATGTCGAGCGAGTCAAGGATCGCCAGCTCCTCGGCATGCTCCTCGACCACGTCCGCGATCTGCAGCAGGATCCGGCTGCGCTGATAGGGGGTGATGGCCGCCCAGGACGGGTCTTCGAAGGCTCTCCTGGCCGCCGCCACCGCGAGCTCGACGTCTTCCGGCCCGGCCGTGGCGATCGTCGCGAGCACCTTGCCGGTCGCGGGATCGATGGTTTCAAAGGTTTCTCCTGATCGTGGAGCAACCCACTCGCCGTCGATCAGCAGGTTCTTCACCTCGCCGTCCAGAAACGAGGATGTCGGACGCGTGTCGGCGTCCACGAGAAGCGGGGTGGTCATGTCTACCTCCATCAAAACAAACTGGTTCGTTCGCCTTTGACTGTAGCCACGACCAGGGGATCTCGCAAACAGAACAGTTCGTTTACACTCACGACGTGGACAAATCGCAGGCCAGCAGGCGACGTCTCCTGGACGCCGGCGCCGTGGAGTTCGCCGCCCACGGCATCGCCGGCGCGCGCGTCGACCGCATCTCAGGTGAGGCGAAGGTGAGCAAAGCCCAGCTCTACGCCTACTACGGCAGCAAGGAAAACCTGTTCGACGCCGTCCTCTTAGACCAGGTCAACGGCATCCTCGACACCGCCCCCCTGACCGCCGAGGATCTCCCGGGCTACGCCGTGAGCCTCTACGACGCCTATCTCATTCGCCCGCAGCTCGTGCGCCTGGCGACCTGGGCCCGCCTGGAACGCTCCCCGGCAGGCCACCTCTTCACCCAAGCCGACGAAACACCCAAAATTGACGCCATCGCCCGCGCGCAGGACGCCGGGCACATCGCCGCCACGTACCCGCCCGCCGACGTGCACTCCATGGTCATCGCCATGGCCATGTCCTGGTCCCCCAGCAGCCTCACCTACACCGCGACCACCGCGGACGCCGCCGCCGACCACGAGCGCCGGCGAACCAGCCTCGCCGCGGCCGTCCGCTCCGCCTTCACGCCAGGCCCCACGACTCCGTGACGTGACACCAACGCCGCATTGAGGTCACGACCCCACGCTGATATGGAAACCGTACTTTTGACCGATGCCGGAAAGCGGCGATCGTGGTTAGCCTCGTTTATTCGCCATCCGCGACACAGAGGAAACCATGACCGACAAAACCCGCCGGAAACTCGTTATCGTCCCGACGACTCGTTCCCAGTGCTACTTCAGTCTCGCCGCCGGAATTCTCCTGCTTTGCCTGGAGCTGACCAACTTCGCGACCGACACGGTGAGCAGCCCCTTCTTGGCGATTCTGATCGCCGTACTGGCGGTGCTCATGATCGCCTGCGCCATCATCGGACTCGCGTTTCCCGCCACCCGCGGGCGATAGCACTCGCGGTCTTTATCGAATTGCCGATAATTGGACAATTGCGAAGGCAAGACGTGCCACGGGGATTTGCGCGGCCGCGAGATGTCGACAGCACGTGATACCCCGCGTCCGCAACTACCGCCATCTGTCGACAGCAATGCCACTGACTTAAGCTGCCCGAGGTGTCAGCCGGATGTTCGGTGGGTCCGCGTACCTTGCTTCTCGGTGGTCGGCTCGTTTGGTGAGTTTCGCT
>NZ_DASYMU010000057.1:0-4597 GCF_036008905.1 Amycolatopsis sp.
CGACCATCCCCGACGACGCACTGTCCGCTCAGGCCGCAGACAACGTGCACGCCCCGGTTGTGGGGACGTTCTCACTTGTCGCGCGGCACGGTGATGAAGCCATCGGTCCTCGTCGAGCGTGTAGTGGTCGATGAGGAAGCAGTCTGGCTCTTCGCGGAAGCCGGGCAGTGCGCGTGCGCGGATAAGGCACTCCTGGGCCTTCTGCTCGGTGAAGTAGGCGCCAAGAATTTCAGATCTTCTCCGCTTTCCTCGTCCCAGACCAGCTCGCAGGCATCGTCACGATCCCGCCGGTCACCTCGACCAAGCCTGGCCGGGCTGCGGTCGTAACACCAGTAGATAAGTAGTCCCCGATGTCCCTTCCGTGACGCCCTGCCGTGCGTGAAAATCGGGGTGGTCGCCCGCCGACGTCGTTGCTGCTTGGTGCCTGGAGGCCGTCAAGTAGTCTGACGCTGGGAATGTGATCTTGGGGCCCTGCCTTGTCGCTTCGAGCACGCGAGTCCGCCTCTGTCCTAGCCCCGTATCGTTCCTGCGGGCGGCCGTCCTAGGTTTCTGCGAGCCGAAGGCGAGCCGATGGAGGAGATCACTGAAGAGCCGGTAGGGCTGGTCGAGCGGGTGTGTGCCGTCGACATCGGTAAGGCCGAGTTGGTGGCATGCGTGCGGGTGCCGCACGTCAGCAAGCCCGGCAGGCGGGCGCAGGAGGTGCGCGAGTACGCCACGATGACGTCGTCGTTGCTGGGGCTGGCGGACTGGTTACACCGCCAGCAGATCGAGTTGGTGGCCATGGAGGCCACCTCCGACTATTGGAAGCCGGTGTTCTACCTGCTCGAAGCCGAAGGCTTCGAGTGCTGGCTACTCAACGCCAAACACGTCAAGAACGTCCCCGGCCGTCCCAAGACCGACAAGCTCGACGCCGTGTGGCTGGCCAAGGTCGTCGAGCGTGGCATGTGCCGGCCGAGTTTGGTACACCCCAAGCCGATCCGCCAGCTGCGCGATGTCACCCGTTACCGGCGCAGCCTGGTGCGCGAGCAGTCGCGGGAGAAGCAGCGGCTGGAAAAGATCCTCGAAGACGCGCAGATCAAGCTGGACTCGGTCATCAGCAACCTGCACGGCGTCTCCGGCCGGCAGATGCTGCAGGCGATGATCGACGGGCAACGCGACCCGAGCGTCTTGGCCGAGATGGCCCACGGGGTGATGCGTCGCAAGATTCCCCAACTCCGGGAGGCGCTGACCGGTCACTTCGATGACCACCATGCCTTCATGTGCGCGGCGATGCTACGCCGCATCGACGCGTTGGCCGCTGACATCGCGCAGCTCGACACCAGGATCGAACAGCTGATCGCCCCTTTCGCTCAAGCGGTGCGCCAACTCGATGACATCACCGGTGTCGGGACACGTTCCGCGCAGGAGATCATCGCCGAGATCGGGGTGAGCATGTCCGCCTTCCCCACCGCCGCGCACCTGGTGTCCTGGGCGAAGTTCGCCCCTATCGACCGGCAGTCGGCCGGTAAGAGCAAGGCCAGCAGCACCGGCAAGGGCAACCCATGGCTGGCCGCCACCATCGGCGAGGTCGTCGCCGCCCTGGCCCGCACCGACACGTTCCTCGGCGAACGCTACCGCCGCCTGGTCAGACGCCGCGGCAAGAAACGCGCCATCGTGGCCGTCGGCAACTCCGTACTCACGATCATCTGGCATCTGCTGTCCGACCCCGACGCCCGCTACCACGACCTCGGATCCGACTACCACGACGCGAGAATCAGCAAGCAACGCCGACAACGCGATCTCGTCCGCCAACTTGAACATCTCACCGGCCAGAAAGTCACCCTCCAACCCAGACCCGAGCTAACCACCGCCGCCTGATCCGACGCTCACCCAGTCCCGGCCTCACAACCGACCCGGCTCCGCTGACGCTCCGCCGGGTGCTGCCGCCTGCCCACTCACCGTCCTATTTTCGAGTCAGCCGATGTGCGCTAGTTGCTCTTGGGCGACGGTCTTGGAATGCTTCGCACATGCCTTCCCTGCCGGCGACGTTCGCCGAAGACGTCATCAATCAGCCAGCCCGGGCCCAGTTCGAGGCGTTCCTCGACGAGCACCGCGGCGCACTCCATGGCTGCTTGGACGGGCTGACGCAGGAGCAGGCGCGCCGAAGGTTGGTGCCCTCTCAGACCACGCTGCTGGGCCTGGTGAAGCACGCGACCTTCGTCGAGAAGGTCTGGTTTGACGAAGCCGTCACGTGCCGGTCGCGCGCCGAAATCGGCATCCCCGCGACGCCAGACGAGTCGTTCATCCTCGATGACGACGACACCATCGCCACCGTCCAGCGAGCACACCGCGAAGCATGCCAAGAATCACGCCGCGCGACGTCATCGCTGGGGCTGGACGACGTGGTCCACGGCAACCGACGCGGCCCGCTGCCGCTGCGCTGGGTATACCTCCACATGCTGCGCGAACTCGCTCAGCACTGCGGGCACGCGGACATCCTTCGCGAGCAGCTGATCAACGAGTAGCGCGCCGGCATCCGTACATGCCGCTCTCCGTGCCTTCGGTGTCCACGCGTTCCACGGGCTGGTTCGGCAGACCAAGTCTGGCGAGGACTCTAGCCCGTAACAGGTCGTACTGTTCCCGGCAGCGGCGGGGCGGTCCGGCAGGGCGATCGATGATCCGGGCATCACTGATGAGTTCCTCCGACGAGAACTGCTCGTGGGTCAGATCGACGTCGAGTCCGCCAGGCAAGGGGTTCCACCAGTGCCGGTGCGCGTCTCGCCGGCGTAGACCTCACCAAGAAGGAGGTCGCCGCCGAGTAGATCGTGCAGGACCAACGCCGTCACGCCGCACTGGCCGCGTGCCGGATTGTCGGCACGCCAGTCGGCCAGGTCGACCGGATCACAGGTGTCCACGCCCCGGGCGTCCCGGATCGCACATTCAAGGTCGACAAGAGCCCACGTCTGCATGCGACACGATGCCAGCGCCCGCCGACAGGAACCGTCTGCGTGACATCTGACCTCGACACCCTGCTGACCGCACGCTATGTCTTCGGTCGCCATGGACGACGAGACTGGCCAACCGCCGGAGTCGTCCGCGCTGCGGTAGGTCGATGCCGACCCGGTCACCGTGACGCCGGGTCGGCCAGGAGCTGGGCGCGCAGGAGTTCTTGCGCCCACTCTTCCCATCGCTCGGGCGACCAACTCCGGTCCCGTACTAGCAGCAGGTAGAGCTCGGGGCTGAGCAGGGCGAACAGTACGTCGGCGGCCTGCTCGGCGGAGAGCCCCACCCGGGCGTCCGGCTTCGCCACGAGTGCCCGTGCGGCGGTCGCGTAGACCGTGAGCCGTGGGTCGACGCCCTGGTGGTTCCAAAGATCGGAGATCTCCGGCTCGATCGTCGCGGCGGTACGCATCACCTCGGCGAGCGGAGCGACTCGTTCCAGGGTGCTCCGTGCCCCGCGCACCGTGTGCCGGAGTAGCTCGCCGGCCGTTTCCGCCTCGACGGCCGCGCGGAACCAGGCGCGCTCCATCGTCGGCACCGGCTCGTCGTCGCCGGCGATGGTGTAGTCGCCCAGCTCCTTCAGCACGGTCCGTTTGTTGCCGAACGCGAAGTAGATGGTCTGGACCGCATATCCGGCCCGGTCCGCGATGTCCTGGAGTGTGGTGGCACCGTACCCGCGTTCCAGGAACAGCTCCTGTGCGGCCTCCAGGATCTTCCGCCGGGTCTGTCTGGCCTTCCCAGCGCGCTTGCCCTTGACCTGAGTCATCCCTGTAGCTTATCTCTAGAGTTGGACACTAGAGTTCTACTCTAGGAATGAAACGGAGGGGCCAATGCAGACGATCGCGAACACCCAGCAGGCCGAGGCGTGGAACGGCCACGAGGGCGTCCACTGGGCGGAGAACGCCGACCGCTACGACACGATGGCGCAAGGGATCAACGAACCGCTGCTTGCAGCGGCCGGAATCGGCGAACGGGATCGCGTGCTGGACATCGGGTGCGGCGCCGGTTACTTCACCCGGCTGGCCGCCCGCCGCGCAAGCGGTGGCCAGGTCCTCGGCGTCGACATCTCGGCGCCGATGCTGGCCCGGGCGCGGGCCGCGGCCGCCGAGGAAGGCATCACGAACGTGAGCTTCGAACAGGGCGACGCGCAGGTGTACCCGTTCCCGGCCGCCACCTTCGACCTGGCCGTCAGCCGGGGCGGGGTGATGTTCTTCAACGACCCCGTCGCCGCCTTCACCAACATCGGCCGGGCCCTGCGGCCGGGCGGCAGGCTCGCCTTCGCCGGCCCCGGCGACTCGGCCCCCGAACACGCCCGGGCATTCGCCGCGCTCGCCCCGCTGATGCGCGGTCCATCGCCCGCGGCGCGGGGGATGGGCTCGCTCACCGATCCGACGCGGATCGAGGCAGTACTCGCCGACGCGGGATTCACGCACGTGTCGATAGCCAGGGTCGAGGTGCCCTGCATCTGGGGACGGGACGCCGACGACGCGGTGTCGTTCTACTTCTCCACCGGGCCGGTCGCCTTCAACCTCTCCGGCGTGGACGAGGCCGCCGTGGCGCGGGTCCGGGACGAGGTACGGTCGGCCCTGCGCGAGTTCCAGACCCCGGTGGGAGTCTC
>NZ_DASYMU010000058.1:0-2736 GCF_036008905.1 Amycolatopsis sp.
CAGGCCGTTCTTGCTCAGTGGGCTGCGAGCCCGTGTTAGTAGTTGGCCGCCCCTGCGACTGGTCCGGCTGCGCTGTGAGCGCGTATCCGTAGGTGTCGTTCCGTCCCAGCGGTTCCCAACCCGATCGATCCGGTGGAGGGAAGAACACGATGAGTCGCTGTATCGGCATGGATGTGCATCGCGAGTTCGCGCAGCTGGCGATCCTCGAAGACGGCGTGGTCCGCGACGAGGGCCGGATAGGCGTCACTCCTGAAGCGTTGCGGCAGTGGGCCTGCAGCTTGCGTCCTGATGATCAGGTGGCGTTGGAGGCGACCGGGAACAGCGACGCGATCGCGAACCTGCTGATCCCGCTGGTGGGCCGGGTCGTGGTATCGAACCCGTCGAAGACCCGGGCGATCGCGGAGGCGAAGGTCAAGACAGACAACGTCGACGCGCGGATCCTGGCTCAGCTTTTGGCCGCGGATTTCCTGCCGCCGGTGTGGCTACCCGACGAACGGACCCGCAGCCTGCGCCGGCAGGTGACCCGGCGGGCGCATCTGGTGCGGCAACGGACTCGGATCAAGAACCAGGTCCATGCCATCCTGGCCCGCAACCTCGCCCCGACGCCGCCGGTGTCCGACCTGTTCGGCACCACTGGCCGGCACTGGCTGTGTCGGCAGGCGTTGCCGGCCGACGAGCGTGCCAGCGTGCAGGCGCTGCTGCGGCAGCTGGACTTCCACGGCGACGAACTCGCCCTCGTCGACCGGGAGCTGGCGGTCGAGGCGTTCGCCGACCCGGTGGTGACCCGGTTGATGACGATCCCCGGGATCGACGCGATCGCGGCGATCTCGATCGTGGCCGCTGTCGGCGACTTCACCCGCTTCGGCGATGCCGACAAACTGGTCGCCTACGTGGGCTTGAATCCGAAGGTCCGCCAGTCCGGGAACTCCGCGCCGGTGCACGGCCGGATCAGCAAAGCCGGTCGAGCCCAGGTCCGCGGCGTGCTTGTCGAGGCGGCCTGGTCGGCCAGCCACGCGCCCGGACCGCTACGCGCCTTCTACCAGCGGGTCAAGGCCCGGCGTGGGTTCCCTACCGCTATCGTCGCGACGGCCCGCAAGATGACCACCCTTGCCTGGCACGTGGTCACCAAGGAACAGGACTACGCCTTCGCCCGCCCGGCTCTGACCGCCCACAAACGGCGCAAGCTCGAGCTTGCCGCCGGCGCTCCTTCACGTCGCGGGAACTTCCGCACTCCACCCGCTGCCTACAACGACAAGCAACGGCGAGCCGCCGAGACCGCGGCAGCCGAGCAGGCCGAACGCGCCTACGAGGTCTTCGTCGCCCACTGGCAGCCACACAATCCCGCGAAAACCAGTGCTGGCGCTTGACGATTTCATCCGTCGAGCAGATCACCTTCCTGATCTCGACGTCGTAGTCGAGGAACGGAATGAACTCGTTCCACGCGTTACGCCACAACCGGATCATCGCCCGGTATTTGGTTCCCCATCTCTCCTCCAATTCCTCGAGTGCGGTGAGTGCGGCATCCGGGTTCGGTGCGGTGTAAATCAGTTTGATATCCCGCTTGATACCGTCGCTGTCCGCCCGTGACGTCAACCGAAAGGTGTTCCGGATCAGATGAATGATGCACGTCTGCACCGTGGTCTGTGGCCACACCGCCTCGACGACAGCGGGTAACCCTTTCAGCCCGTCGCAGACGAGGAAGAACACATCGGTCACGCCACGGTTCTTCATATCGATCAGCACGCTCATCCAGAACTTGGCGCCCTCACCGCCGGTGCCGACCCACAGCCCGAGGACGTCCTTGCGGCCGTCCACGGTGACCCCGATGGCCGCGTAGACAGGCCGGTTCGCGACCTGCCCGTCACGCACCTTCACGACGATGGCGTCGATGAACACGGCGACGTACACGGCGTCGAGGGGGCGCGACGACCAGTCCGCCATCTCGGCTACCACCTTGTCGGTGATCCGGGAAATTGTTTCCTTCGAGATCGACGCGCCGTAGATCTCCGCGAAATGCGCCGAGATCTCTCCCGTCGTCAACCCTTTCGCATACAACGACAACACAATTTCGTCGACCTCGGTGAGTCGGCGTTGCCGTTTCTTCACGATCCGCGGCTCGAACGTCCCCTCACGATCCCGGGGCACCTCAATCGAGACTTCACCGGCCGCGTCCGACACCACCGTCTTCGACCGTGCCCCGTTCCGCACATTCGTCGACCCGCGGCCCTGATCGGCCTGGTTCTTCTCATGACCGAGGTGCTCGGTCATCTCCTCGTTCAACGCCGTCTCGAGAACATTCTTGGTGAACAGTTTCAACAACCCGTTCGGGCCGGTCAGCGCCAAGCCTCGCTGCCGGGCCTCGGCCACCATCGCCGCCGCTGCGGCCTGCTCCGGCGACAGCCCCCGGCCCTGAACACCGGGCTTCTTCCGTGGACTCACGATCTCTGCGGTCATTACTCACAGTGCCCATCCCGCCGAACCAAAATCCGGCGAATCGGGCCAGAAACACCGTTCGTGGCACAGTCCCCGCTTTATCAGCGGGCCAGAAGATCACCGGGCGCTGGGGCGGTTGCGCGTACTGCTGGGTGAGGATTCGCCCGTGCCGCGACCGTCGATCGTCGACGGGCCGCCGTCGACCTGGGTGAAGTCCAGGCGTGGGCAGCAGCGCAGCTTAACCAGGATCTTCCAGGTCTTGAGGGTGGCGACGGCGCGTTCGCCGAGGGCGCGGATGCGGGC
>NZ_DASYMU010000059.1:0-90394 GCF_036008905.1 Amycolatopsis sp.
CTCCATGCCGACAACGACAACCCCAATCCGGCAGCCGGGGGCAGGGCCAAGAGCGACCACGGCGTCTTCGGGTCACCCGGTGCCAATGTCTGGTCGGACACCAAGGTCACGAAGACGGTCGACAAGGCGTGGGACAAGATCAACAACGGGGAAGACGGGGTCCGCGTGGACAGGCAGGACGGTGGCAGGACCGCCTACACCGTGCCGATGGGCAAGGACATCGGCTATATCAACGAACGTGTCCCGGACCGGCTGCCCAACGGCGAGGTCAGGCGGGACGCGGCCGGCGACGTGGTCTTCCAACGGGACGCCAACGGCGCATGGGTGCGGGAAATGCAGAAGCTGGACCACATGAAGATGATCGTCGAGGGTAAGAACAACGTCATCACGGCGTACCCCGACCGCATCCGCGACTACGACTTGTGAGCACCGGCTTTGGCTCTGGCGCTGGTGCGTCGGGCCGAGGCCGGTAGCGGGCAGCGGCGGCCAAGGGCTACCGCTGCCCCTGGTGGGTCCGGCTGATCGCCACCGGTCAATAAATGGTGTATTCGCGCGGGATTTGTTCCTCAGGCACGCCGTTGATTCGGGCCGCGCGGAACACCAGGTCCGGGTCGGTCAGCGACGCGGGATGCGCCGTCATGAAACCCACGGCCCGGAAGGCGGTACCGACTCCAGATGGTCACTGCGCGCACCAGCACGGCGGAGCGGTAGACGATGGCGAGCCCGGCCACCCCCTGCGCTGAGGATGTCTCACATGGCGCGTCGAGGACGCTCAACGTCGCCAACGCGCCGTCTGAGACATGCCACGTTTGCCTTTCCCATCAATAACACCGCGACCAGGCCACCATGCCTGGTCAGAAGCGTTGGCACGCTTGCTGTTCCTCCGGCTCGAACGCCGACCGCAGGCGGTGTGCCGGTCACGTCGCGAGTGGTGCCACGAAAGTGCGTCGCCGGCGCAGGTGCAACCGCGCCAGCCGCAAGTGGCGCGACTCGCGGGAGCACAGCGCCACCTC
This sequence comes from Amycolatopsis sp., assembly GCF_036008905.1. Taxonomy (GTDB): domain Bacteria; phylum Actinomycetota; class Actinomycetes; order Mycobacteriales; family Pseudonocardiaceae; genus Amycolatopsis. Next base: position 1,014 of record NZ_DASYMU010000059.1, read on the forward strand.
GTCCGCGAAGCGGCGGTCGTTGCCTTCATACACCTGCGCGAAGAGAAGACCGGCTTCGTCCATCGCGTCCACCGCCGCACTCCTGCTTCCCCGCGCTTCAAGGTGGTGGGCGTAGTCGTACAAAGCCCGTGCCAGTTCGCGTTTGTGCCACAGGCTGTGCGGAACCACTTCCCGGTACGCCTCGACGGCCGTCCGCATGTTCTCAACCGCCTCGGCGTAGCGCCGGGCCGCGTAGTCGGCCCTCGCCTGGTTCGCGTGCGATTCCGCCTGCGTTACTCGGGCCTGCAGCTGTTTCCTTTGCGCCTCGTCGATCCGTGCTGCCTGCTGGGTGAGGTCTTCCGCCACGAGAGGCTGGGCGGGCACGTCGGCCGGGCCGCGGCCGGCAAGCCGGTCGATCACCGCCACGTGCCCAGCCGCCACTTGATCGGCCTTGGCCGCGTACCTGTCGCTGAACCGCGCCAGCTCCCGGAAGGTTTCGAGCGCGATGTCGGCCAGTCGCCGCGCCTCGGTTGCTCCGGTCGCGGCCTCGTGTTTGGCGATAAGCCCGGCCAGATCCAATTGCGCGTCCGCGGTCTGGGCATACAGCCACGCGAACCTGTCCTTGAGCGGGCTGTGCCCGGCGGGGAACAGCACTGAGTCACCACCCAGCCGTCGGGTGACCCTCTGAGGATTGTTCACTTCGCGATCGAGCCTCGAATACACGTCCAGCGCCTCTCGTGCCGAGGGCAGCGCTTCACCGCCGTCGCCGAGCGACTCATGGATCTGACTCTTGGTGGTCAGAGTCTGCGCCAGCAGCACAACATCGTCGTCATAGTCGGCTATCGTCACCGCCTCTTCGGCCGCGGACACCGCGATCTTGCTGTGTCGCAGTGCGGTATCCCAGCGCTCCCTCTCCATGGCGTGCGTCGCCTTCGCCAGCGCTCGAGCCGCGCGCGCACGAGAAGCTGTCGCTGATCTCAGCTCCATCCTGCCTCCTCCGTAACCTTTCACCGATGGTCTACCAGGCTGGCTTGGGAGCACACGCGCCTCGGCCTATTGCGGCCAGGGCAAGCCCGACGCGAAGGACGCGTACCGCGGCGCCAGCGACTCACTCTGCGTTGTCAGCAAGGTCGAGCGTCGTGACGAGCGCGGAGTGATCAGTCAGCCCGGATGTCCTCACCGAGTGGCCATATCGACAATCGACAACGGCGCCGCGATGCTGCTCACTGACGAATACATGATCGAACCGGTACCCGTTTCGCCTGCCATCAGCCCCGTCGACCGAGGCTCCGCGGGTGTCGTCTGTACGGCTCATCGCGAACAGACTCTAACGTGAGTGACTGCCTATCAGCGTTCGCGATCGGTTGATCATCGCGCAATGGAACTCGCGGCCGCAATCGGCGACGGCGATCCGGGGCGGGCAAGACCATTGCTGGAACGCGAGGAACGCATCCTTACCAAGTTCTTCGCGTGTGCGACCGTTCGCCATGCGTCGCTGGGCGACGGCTGACGGACACACGAATCGGTAAACGCCTACAGGCCAAGTGATTCGCGGCGCTGTTCGGTTGACCAGCGAGGCTCACGTTTCGGTCAGCGCGATGGTGGGTCGGGGGTTGGTCAGGATGGCCAGCCAGCCGGGGTGGTCGGTGGTGCCCGTCATGTCGATCTTGGTGGTCTGGGCGAAGGACAGGTCATTGCTGGCGTATATGTGCTGGACGCTGCCGTCACCCCGGCGGGAGAACCCGGGTGAGTCGCAGTCCCGCATGCTCGGGGAACCCTGGTCCTCCAGGTTGAAGTCACCGACAACGATGGCCGGCCGCGGATAGCCGGCCGCGCGGCGCATCAGGTCCTGGCACTGTGTGAGCGCGGTCGGTGCGTTGTCCGAGGACAGATGGGTGGTGCAGGCGCTGAGGCCGGCGGCGGGCAGGCATGCCCAGGACCGCAGCTCCCGGTGTCCGTCCGCGGCCGTGTACTGGGCGGCGTAGGTACCGGTCTCCTCGGTGGTGCCGGCGAACCTGCTCGCGACCATGATGATGTTGCCGTACTGCTGGCTACCGTCACGGCACAAGGTGGGCGTGCCGTCGAGGTTGCGTGCCGCGGCGAACAGTGCCCGTGCGGGCCCCATGGCCGGCCGCAGCCGGTCGATGTCACCCGAACACGCCTCGTTCACCGACAGCACCTGCGGCTCACTCGACCTGATCACCTCGGCCGCCTTGGCCAGCACCACGTCACCTCGATAGCAACCGGCCATACCACCGTGGCAGATGTTGAGCTGGAGCACGGTGATCGTCGTCCCAGCGCTCGTCCCGGTGCACGCCGTCGCCGACGGAATGACCAGGAGCCCGAGTGCCGTCAGGACGATGAACACGCGACTCATAGCAAGACATAAGCAGAAAAACCCAGCCCACCACAACACTCCGCAACCGGCAAACAGGGGCATGACAGGAGGCCCCGATCACTGAGCCATACGGACCCGCGCTGACCTGCCGAGATCCTGTTTCCAGATGGAGGCCGTAACCCGTCTTGAGTTTGATCCCGGTGAAAAGCATCCTGCCGCCAAGGGGGCTGCAGCTTCCTCGACCAGATCGGCGCGTTCTACCGGGCACTGCGGACCCGGCACGGCTCGGCTCCGTGCTCGCCAGGCTGTGGGACCGCGTTGCCGGACCAGTGCTGGAGAAGCTGCGGCAACCCCCGAGGCTGAGTGGACACGGCTGTGGTGGATTCCCGTCGGGCACCGCCACGTGGGGTACCGCCGCCGGAACACCATGGGGCGGACTAGGTTCGGAAAAATCATCTGACGTGCTCGAAGGAGAATCGGCTTCATGAAGATCGGTATCGGCCTGCCCAACCAGGTCCGCGACGTCCGCCCGACCGTCATCCCCGCCTGGGCGTCCCAGGCCGAAGCGGCCGGCTTCTCCACCCTCGGCACCGTCGGGCGGATCGCCTACCCCGGCGTCATGGACACCGTCGCCCTCGCCGCCGCGGCCGGTGCGACCAGCACAATCGGCCTGATCAGCAACGTCCTGCTCGCAACCGTCTGGCCGCCGGTCCTGCTGGCCAAGGAACTCGCAGGCATCGACGGCGTCTCCGGCGGACGACTGACCCTCGGCGTCGGGATCGGCGGACGACCGGACGACTTCGTCGCCGACGGAGCCGGCCCGAAGGGACTCGGTAAACGAATGGACCACGACCTCGAGGTCTACCGCGACATCTGGAACAGCAAGCCGGTCGGTGGCGGGGACAACCCCGCAGTCCCCGCCGGCACCCGCGAAATCCCCCTGCTGTTCGGCGGATTCGCACCAGCCGCCCTAGCCCGCATGGCACGCTGGGGAGAGGGCTACGTCGGCGGATCGATACCGCCCGAGATGGTCGCCGGCGCATTCGACGGAGCACGCGCGGCGTGGACAGAAGCCGGACGCGAAGGCTCGCCCCGGCTCGTCGCCATCGCCTACTACGCCTTCGGAGACCCTGACAAGGGCCGCGGCAATGTCCACGACTACTACAGCAACATGGGCGAGCAAGCCGGATTCATCGCATCGACCGTCCGCACCTCAGCAGACGAGGTCAAAGAAGTGGCGAAGGCCTTCGAAGCGCTCGGCGCCGACGAACTGATCTTCAACCCCGCCACCGACGATCCCGACGAAATCACACGGCTGGCCGACGTCATCCTCTGACCGACTCCACCGGCGGCGATCGCGGGAGACAATGCCAACGAACTCCTCCCCAACGGAAAATGCGATCGCGAGAAGTCCTCTGTCGCGAGCACTGAGACCGACCTGGAGAAGGTCTTCGCCTGGACAGCGAGCGCGATCCGCTCGGCCGGGTCTCTGAGCACGGCGATGTCGCGAAGGCCCGCATCCCATTGATCGACCAGGATCACATCAGAGAAACGGAGCTGCTCGTCGACGGTAGGTCATTCGTGGCTTCACCGACGCCCCAGAACGGGCTTGACCTGTCTGGGGCGTCGGTGAAACTGCCCGCCACGGGAGCGAAGAACCGCCATCCATTGGACCGGCGAATCACCGCAGTCCGAAATCTGGTTCGTTAAAGGCTAGTGTCCTGCGCCGGAAATTCGTCCTTGAAGTCCAGGGTGGGCGGATGGGTCGGCCGGTGGCCGAGGTGACGTTGACTGTCGAGGAACGGGAAACGCTGGCGCGGTGGGCGACGTCGTCGCAGGCGTTGGCGTTGCGGTGTCGGATTGTGCTGGCGTGTGGGGATGGCCTTCACGTAAGGATGTTGCCGAGCGGTTGCGAGTGGATCCGGCCACGGTTTCCCAACCCTGGCCCCAAGGCTGGGAAACCCTCTGCGAAGCCGATTGATTGAAATACCGTCACGCCGGCGAGAATGTGCCGACTCGTCGCTCACCACCACAGCAATTACTGACCGACGGTGCAACATCCGCGGCAGACACGCGCTACCGCACTGGACTGCAGAGGTGTCGGCGCGACCGGTCCAAAGCGAGCCTGACCACGCTGCCGCGACACGTTCCGGTGTTAGTCCACCGCGCCGAGCGCCAAAGAGTGGCCGGTCAGCGTCCCGGCTGGAGCTGGTCGATGCGCAACGCCGTGAGTGCGATGGTCCGCCCGTTGCCATCGGAGAACTACGTCCCCGATGGACGGAGCGACGGGCAACATCACAAACTGCGCGGGACTCAGAATTCGAAGAGATCAATCCCGCACAGCGAGAACCGGCCCGCCAGTCCTGTGTGGACTGACGGCCGGCCCGGAACTGCTCAGGTCACTACAGGATGCACAGCAACGAGCATGCCTTCGCCGACGACCGGTTCGTGTACGACGGCGGGGTGCCCGGCGGCGCGTTCACCGGCAGGTAGCCCGCCTTCGCCTGGTTGGTGATCGGGAACAGGTTCAGCAGGGCGTACGTCGAGCAGTGGATCTGTTTCGACTCGCCCGCCTGCAGGGTGAACGGCCCCGACTGGCAGGACGGCTCGACACTGTCCACCACCTGGGTGCCCGTGATGCCCACCGGCCCGTGATTGGTCACGGTGATCCGCCAGTACGCCCTCGCGTTCAGCAGGCCCAATATGCCCACCGGGGCCTGTTTCGCCCACGGCCCCGCACCACCCGGACCACACTTCGCCGCGGTCGCCGAGGCGCAGATCTCCTTGTCGACCGTGACGTTCGGCGTGCACGCCGAACCCGGCGCGACCGGCAGTGTGACCGTGTTGGACGTGAACGAGCCCGTCGTGTCGGTGCCGGTCGCGGTGTTCGCCACACTCGTCACCGCGCAGTCCGTCGCGATCGTCGTGCGGAAACACAGCTGGGGCGCGTCGCCCGCGTAGTCGACCACCAGCTGCGGCTGGTTGCCGCCGCCGAAGTCGCCCGCGCCGGTGAGCACCAGCGTCGTCGTGACCGTGATCGACGGATGCGCGACCGGGGAGACGCCGGTCAGGTCGACCGAGCCGTCCGGGGCGAACCCGGGCGTCGCGACGACCACGCCGTCCTGGTCGATCACCGTGACCCGCGAGGCCGCGAAATTGACGTTCGTCGGCGTGATGCCGGTCAACCGCGCGGCGGTGTAGCCCTGGACATGCCCGGTCCCGCCGTCGCAGTAGAAGTCGCCGGGTTTCAGCGACACCTGCCCGCCGGACCGGACGCAGGGCGAACTACCCGTCACCGGGTCCATCGAGAACAGCACACCGGCGTCGCCGAGGCCGATCAGGCATCCCGTCGGCGGGTCGAAGGTGTAGCCGTAGTCCCGGGTGTTGCCCCCGTTGACCGTCGGGTGGGTGATCGGGACGGGCAGACCGGCGCACGGTGCCGCGGTGGTCCAGTCGTGGCACAGCGTCGCGCCCACGTACGGCCCGCCCCAGATCGCCAGGTAGCTGCGGACGTGGCCGTTGGCGTCGGTGATGACTTCGGGATTGAAGACGATCACACCGGGGGCCAGCCCGGTCGCGGTCGAGGGTGCCGCCAGCGCTGAGCCGTCGATCGCGTAGCAGGTGGTGACGTTCGTGCCGCCGGTCGTGGACGAGCACACCCCGATCGGCGTGCCGTTCGTGCCGAAGGCGGTATAGGCGTTGTAGGTGTAATTCCCGGGCGGACCGGTCGGCTTCGAAGACGCCCACTCGGCACACGCCGTCGCGGTCGCCGGGTCGAAGCAGCCGAGCGCGGGCTGCACACCACCGGGAGTGGAAGACGAGGCGAACACCTTGCCCGCCACGACGATCATCGCACCGTATATGTACGAACTGACGTTGCCCGGCTGGGCGCCGCTGGGTGGAACGATCGGCGCGTACGGCTGGCCCGGGCACGCGCTCTGCGTGGCGATCGTCCAGCAGGTCACCGCGCCGCTGCTGACGACGCCGTAGAGATTGCCGCCGCTTTCCACGACACCGGCGATGTTGTTCACGGCCAACGGAGAACCGCCGAGGGCCGCCAGCGGCCAGAAACCACAGTTGGCCGCGGCGGCCAGGTCCAGGCAGCCGACACCGGCCGACGACGCGGTGGTGGCGGCGTAGTAGACCTTCGCCGGCGTGACGGGGTCGCGGACGTACTGCTGGGTCAGCGTGCTGGTGATGTCGCCGGTCGCCCCGTTGCCGAACGGGCCGGGGGTCGTGTTGAGCGGTTTGGGCCACGGACCGCCGGGGCACCGCTGGCCGGTGCCGACGTCGCTGCACACCAGTTTCGGCGCGGCGGCCCCCAGGTGGTGGTAGATGTTCCAGGCCTGCAACGTGCCGTCGGGGGTGCGGTGCAGCAGCGGGGTGAACCCGTCGCCGCCGGTCGGGGTGGCGATCGTCTGCACCGGCGGGGTGAGCGCGCCGGACAGCGCGGTCGCGTCCGGCCCGGAACGGGGGTTGGTCGCTCGCACGGCGGTCACCCCAGAGGCCGGCTCGGTACCGGTGAAAGTGCTGCCGTCGATGGACCACGACGGCGTCCACCCCGGCGGCGCGTGCAGGGAGCCGGCTTGGTATGCCTGCCCCGCGCCGACCGCGTCGGTGATCGTGGCGGTGCCGGTCCCGGTCGCGTGGTTGTCGTAGCCGACAACCCAGTTCGCGGTGGCACCGTGATCGGCGGGGGAACCGGTGCCCTGCACCGACTTCGTCAGCGCCGACACCGCGGCCTGCGGTGCCGGATCAGCCGAAGCGGGTGCGGGGAAGGCGGCCGCCACGAGCAGCAGAGGCAGGGCGGCCGCCATTGAACGGCGCGCACGCATGCGTCTTCGCATGAATGGTCCTCGATTCTTTTCCGGGCGGATAATGGTCCAGGAATCCTGTCGCCTGACAGAAGGGAAATCCTATGCCGCTACGACGGACCGTTAAAGCGCTCTCACCCGGGCGCCGAAAAGGAGACACCAATAGCGCAATTCGTTACCTTGGCGAAATAGCGGACACTTGACGTGACAATGACCGACTCGGCCGGCGTTCACTCGGATGCCGCCAAGGCATCACTCGTCAGTGCCATGCGCCGTCACCGATCCTGGCCGTCCCGGATAACCGCGACGGCCGTATGTCTCGAATCGATGCATGCCGCCGCCAAATGGGTGCCGGCGTTCTCGATTGGCGTAAGCATTCGCTCGACGCGGAGGCCATCACAGCCGCGCGATAAATTCTATGTGGCCGATTGTGAGGTTTATTGCAAAGAACAAACATGGCGTCGCGCGCCGGCGGAATCGATCTCGGGACAACAGGAAGACGCAGAACACGTCGGCCAATTCCAGGATGGTGGGCCGCACGAGTCTCCGAGTATCCGGACCATCGACCACACCGCTCGGTGGAACCTCGGCGAACCCACCATCGAGAGTTGGCAGCGCAAGCAGGACTGCGGGTGGTCTACCAAGATCGCTCCGGATTTCGTCGCCACACTCCACGGCGTCGACGAGTTCGACCACAACGGGTTCCGCCACGAGCGTTCGCGTGGCACTACCTCCATCGCCTCAGATGGGAACCAGTGATCGCGGCTTGCTGCCCTCGCTGTGCTGACAATGTTGCGCGCTTCCCTGTGCTGGCACCAGGTTGCGGCACAAGCGCTGGCGACGACGACCGAGCTTCGCCGGCCGAACCGGTAGTTGGCACGTCCTGCAAACAGCTTCCGCGGACGGTGTCTGGCCCGGATTCCCGAGCCAGCCGGGACTCCGTGCCACTCGGCCGGTTCGGCTCACCGCTACACGCGACAGCGAAAGTGATCGCGCCGCTGTGGCGCAAGGAATCTGTCGTGCGTTTCACGCATCGACGCGATACCGGAGTCCGCGATGGCCATCGCGGAACTGCTCGGCAAGCTCCACCGTGCGACGCCCGGCGCCGACCACGTCCGCTCCGCCACGCAGGCACCGTAGAGCCCTTGGTGAGCGCGAGTCGGTGCAATTCCTCGACGAGTCCCTTCGTCGAGGCCGCTCCTCAAGAGAGGGGTCGACGCAGCGTGTCCGAAGGGTGCTCGCCGAACATCTCGTGATACTCGCGGGCCATCCGGCCGAGGTTAAAGAAGCCGCCGACGTCGACTGCCACCTCGGTGACCGTCGTGCCCTCGGGATCCAGTCGCAGCAGCGCATCACGCACGGCCTCAAGCCTGAGTCGCTTGAAACTCGCGCTCGGTGTCGTGTGCAGCTCCTCGCGGAAGGTGACCTGCAACGAGCGCTCGCTCACCCCCAGCTGCGCCGCGATCTTCGGGATCGGCGTCGGCGTCGGCCACGAGGTGGCCCCACATCCTCGGCCCGGCCACGCGTCGCATTCTTGGAGATGTGTAACTTGGTCAGCCAGCCCGGGCGGGTGCGGCATGATAGCCCGATGACTGACGGGGTACTTGAGTATCTCTTCGAGAGTTCAGAGTTCGAGGACTTCGGTTCCTGGACCGCCAGGCTCGCCCTGCGAGTACTGCTCGAGGACGCCCTCAACGAGGATGACATCGCCAAGGCCCTGGTTGACGAGCGGCTGCGGCGGAAGGATGTGCGGCAGACCTTGCTTCTCGACGACTCGCTGTCCGCCCGGATCCGCATCGAGCAGGATCGGCTGGTCCATGCGGGTCTGGAACGATCGCGACCGGCGTCACGGTTCGAGTCATTGCGTGCCGGGCACTACTTCTGGCTCGCGACCGTGGCCGGGGTAGGGGTCGGGTACGTCTCGCTACTACGGTTCGCGTGGCCCCGGCTGCCATTGCCGTGGCAAGTGGTCGCGGTGTTTGGCCTGGTTGCGGTGATCGCACTGTCTGGCCGGGCTCTCGTGCGTCGGGTGCCGAGCGTACTTGGCATGGCCGGCGGTCAAGAGATAGGCGCGTTCCAGCCGCATCCCGACCTCCTGTGTATCGGCGACCGGCGCGGGTACCTGCTGGCTGAGATCGTGGTACCGGCCATCCAGGAGTTCATCCGGGCGCGCCGATCGGTGCGCCACGGGACCAAGCTTGTCTACACCGAGGTGGCAGGTCTGTACGAAGTCGACGGCGGGAAGGTCGTGGTGACCGCCGGGGCGGAGCGGTTGCGTCGCATCATCGAACGGGCCGACTCCGGAGCTGTTGCGCTCGCAGGCTCTCGTGGTGTCGGCAAGACGACGGCTATCGAGGCTGTGCGGCAGGGCCGATTGAATAACATCGGCTCGCCGCCCCTGGTGGTCATGACCTCGGCGCCCTCCAACTACGAAGCCCGGGACTTCGTTCTGCACATGCACGCGCTGCTTTGTCGGACCGTAATCGACAAGGTGTCCGAAGCCTTGCGGCCCTTGCTGCCACGGAGTAAGGACGAGCGCTGGGCCGCAGTACGGCAGGGCGTGGTTGAACTGGCCAGTTTCTTCACGTTCGCAATCGTGTGCTTAGGCGCCGCGCTGTTGCTCTGGGGCGTGAGTTTGCCGCGGTTCCCGGTCGAGGTAGGCACAGTGGTCGCCGCTGCGGTAGCCGATCTTCCGGTATCTGCCCAGATGTTGTGGAACTCCCAGCCGCTCAACCACCTCCTCGCGCTCGGCGCCGTCGCCCTTGTCGCGTGGCGGGTCGTCTGGGCGGTAATGCTCGCACCGTTACGGCTGGTCGTCCTGTTCAGTCGGCGCCACCGTCACCGCGACTTGTTCGACCTGCGCCGCTCCGCCGTACAACAACTTGCCCAGACCAGGTTCCTACAGACGCATACAACCGGCTGGTCTGGCAAGCTGAGCCTGCCGCTCAAAGGCGAAGCCGGCCGGACCTGGTCGATGCAGCGGGCCGAACAGCAGCTGACCCACCCCGAGGTTGTCGAGAAACTGCGGTTGTTCGCCGAAGAAAGCTCACGCACGTTACGCGACAACCACATCATCGACCGGATGGTCATCGCCATCGACGAGCTGGACAAGATCGGAGAGCCGGAGAAGGCACAGCAGTTCGTCAACGACATCAAGGGTGTATTCGGGGTCCCGGGCTGCCTGTTCTTCGTTTCGGTGTCCGACGACGCCGTGCTCAACTTCGAGCAACGCGGACTGGGCATCCGTGACGCGTTCGACAGCGCTTTCTCCGAAATGGTTCGTCTGGAGCACTTCACCCTCGACGAGAGCCGGTTGTGGATCGCGCTTCGAATCACGGGGGTCACCGAGCAGTTCTGCTACCTGTGCCATTGTCTGTCCGGTGGTCTCCCACGGGACCTGCAGCGCTACACCATCGAAATGGTCGACGTGTCGACGACGGTCTACGAGCCGCGCCTTGCGACCGTGACCGAAACTCTGGTCCGGAACGACCTTGCCACCAAGATTCACGCGCTGACCAGCGTCACCAGCACACTCGAAGCGACGTCTGAGCATGTCGCACTCAGCGCTAAACTGCTCGCGATCCAAGAAACCACGATCCCGCTTGAACTCGCACGACTCGCCGACGATCTGGTGCGCGAATCCGCAGAAGACTCGGTGAAGCCGACCGACGACATCCGCTGGAACGCCGGCTGCTTCACCTTGTTCTGCGCCACAATCCTTGATGTCTTCAACGACGACCTCGGTAGTGAGGAGCTCACCGCGGACCTGCACCAACTCGCGCTCGCTCGCCGCCAGATGGCGATGCATCCGCAGCTGGCGTGGCGGCGAATTGTGGACTTCCGCAAGGACCGCAGCCTAGACCCAGCTCTATATGAGCGAGTCGAACGCTGGCGATATTTCCCGCAACCACAGCTCATTCGGCGCGAACGGGTCAGGCTATGAGTCTCACTCAGCATGGTAAGTACGACCACAGCCGCAGCGACGACGCATGAACCAGCCCGGCAGCCCTCTTTGGCACACCTGTCCACCGCATTTGTGAGGTCCAGACCAAGATCGGTGCCAACCGGTCGCGGGCGGCATGCAACGAAGGCGCCCCCTCTCGTTAGTGCCAGTTGCATCATTTGGCTAGCATTTGCGCGCAATGAACGGGCGACCATGTAGAGCCGCTAAGAGTGTCGTAGGTCAGCGCTACGATCTGGAGGTCAGATGCTCAGCCACAGGAGAGGTGATCGAGGCGGCGCGGCAGCGGGCCGATAGCTCCGGCACGAGAAAACCGAGCGCCGTCGCGGCCAGCCAGGACAGGCCCGAGACCGCCGCGGCGCGGCGAAGGAAGTACAGCACGAACACGGCCGGGGTCAGTTTCAGCGTCGCGGCCAAGCCGATCAGCATGCCGCGCGGCCACTGCTGCCGCGGCCGGGTGCCCACCGCGGCCACGCCGCCGGCTTACTGGAAATGCCGGGCCGTCGCGACGCGGTACGCCCGCACCGGCGGTGAGGCGCGCCGCAGGTCGCGCGACCGCCGGACTATGGCCAGCAGCCACAGCACCCCGATCAGCGCCACCACGCCCAGCCCGAGCCAGCTCAACGTGGTGTAGAGCTGCACTTGGGTCGAGGTCGGCTCGACGAGCCAGCCGTGCAGCATCAGTTCGTACTGCCAGGGCTGCCCGGTCAGCAGCAGCGTGATCATCGCGGCGATGTTGGACATCGAGTCCCACAGCGCGTGCAGCAGCGAGACGCCCAGATAGGTGGCGACCAGCTTGCCGGTGAGCACGAAGTGTTTGCGCGTGCTCCACGCGAACAGCGTCCCGCCGAGAATCGCAGTCCACAGCCCGTGCCCCATCGGGGCTAACAGCCCACGCAGCAGCTCGGTGGTGACCAGGTCGTTCAAGGAGAGGCCTTGTGGCGTGAACAGCGACGTGAGCGCGTAGCCGGCCGATTCGAAGGCGGCGAACCCGAACCCGACCGAGGCGCCGAGAATCATCCCGTCACGCGTCGACTTCACACTCAGTTTCCGCGTCAGCAAGGCGAGGGCGCCCAGCTTGACCGCCTCCTCGACGAGCCCGACCCCGACGTACAGCCAGGGCGACGGATACAACAGGTAGGCCTCCAGGACCGATGCCCCGAGCACCCCGAGCACCCCGCCGAAAAGGAAAGTGCTGAACATCAGTTCGGCGGTGATCTCCCCGGAGTGACGGCGCTCGAACGCCCACGCCACAAAGGTCGCCGGCACCAGGAAGCTGCCGAGCAGTACCAAAGTCGGAATGAGATGTGGGTTGCCGGTCAGATAGGTGACCACGGCGGACAGCACCCACAGCGTCAACCCGATGCCGAATATCCGAAGCCAGGCACGCTTTCGCGGCCGAAGTTGCACGCCGGTCACCGGCGCCTCCCCCACCGCTCACCGCGGCCATGGGCAGCGGTGTCGATAGTGGCCCGGTACCGGGCCGCCGACCCCGGTTCGGGCACGTCGTCGAGTCCTTCCGGGCAGCGCAGGGCCGACCACAGGAGGGTGCTTGGTTTCGCGTCTTCGAGAGTGGTGCGGTACAGGGCGAAGACCTCGGCGAGGGATTCATCGTCCATCGCGTGCAGGGTCGGGGGCGCGAGGCCGGTCAGCTCGAACAGGCCGTTGAGCGCCACCAGTTTGTTCTCCACCCGGCGCATCAGTTCCAAGAGACTGTCGTCCGGGTGATCGACGCCGGACAGATCCACCAGGAGGCGCCGCGTGCCGGCGTTGAGCAGGCCGGCGAAGTGGGCCGTCAGCAGGTGGATCGCCCGCGCGTCGATCGTCCCGCCCACCGTGACCACGGTGTAGCGCTGGCCTCGCAAGGTCGAGGTGACCGTGAGCTCACCTGCCGTGCCGGCCACCGCGGTGGTGAGCGCGTGGGCCATGAGGTGTTCCAGCTCGGCGAAGCGCCTCGGTTCGTCGAAGTTGTCTGACAGTACGGTGACCATGCTCTGATCCTCCTCGTCGGTGGTCCTGACGGCCTCAACCTGACGGCGCCGAATAGCGGCCTCGCTGCTGACACGGCAAGACAGGTGACCCAGCAGAACAGTGACCCTGGTGCGCTTCTTACGCCTACAGAAGCAGTTCGAAGACGCGGAATACTCGGTCCCAGTCCTCGGAACCGGGATTCTTCACGTCGGGGTCGATGATCTTGAAGGTCCGGGCGAGTGCGACGCTGAGCCCACCGGCGACGGCGGGAAGCTTCGCCTCTGTTTCCCCGCTGATCGTGACATCGAGCGCCGGACGCGCCAGAAGCTGTTCGAGCAGGGGCGCTACTTCGATGTCGTCGTCCATTTTCCGGAACTCGCGCATGCTCTGCTGCAGTCCGTTGGTGATCGGCAGATCCGTCGGCTCGATGACATCGCGCGCGTTGGCCTTAGCCACGGCCTTGGCGACCACGAACAGGTCGTAGATCTTTTGATCGAGGAAGTCGTTGTACCGCTTCAGATCGCTCTTGTCGACGTCCAAACTCGCGGCCGCTCGGAAGAACCGCTCGAACCTCGCCACGCCCATGACAACCATCATGCCTCCGAATAAAGATGCTCGTGAACAAGCCTGATCGCCATCGCTCCTTCACCCACCGCCGAGGCCACTCGTTTGACCGACCCGTGGCGCACGTCCCCGATGGCGAACACGCCGGGCCGATTGGTTTCCAGTGCGAGCGGCGGGCGTGCCACGGAGCGCCACGCGTCGTCCGTCCTGAACGGATCGGCCTCCGCCCCGGTGAGCACGAACCCGTCCTCGTCGAGTGCGACCACACCGGAAAGCCAGTCGGTGTGCGGGGAAGCCCCGATGAAGACGAAGAGCGCGCGCGCCTCTACGAACCTGCGCTCGCGGGTGCGGTTGTCTTCGACGACCAGGGATTCGAGGACATCGTCACCGGCAAGCTCACGGACCTCGCTGTGCAGCAATACTTCTATCCGCGGATGGCGTTCGACCTGGTCGACGAGATAGCGGGACATGTTCTCCGCGAGGTCGCCGCCTCGCATCAAGAGGTAGACCTTGGGCGAGCCCTCCGCGAGGAACACCGCCGCCTGTCCCGCCGAATTGCCTCCGCCGACCACCGCCACCGGGGCGGCCCGGCATCCACGTGCTTCGTGCACGGTCGCGGCGTAATAGACATTGGTCGCTTCGAACTTCTTGATGCCGGGCACGGCGAGCCTGCGGTAGCGCGCGCCGGTGGCGATCATGACGGTGCGGGAAACGATCTCGATACCGTCGTCGAATCCGACGACGTAATAACCGCCTCGCGACTTCAGGGAGAGCGCTTCGGCGGGAACGGCGACCCGGACGCCGAACTTGTCCGCCTGGATCACCGATCGCTCGGCCAGTTCCGCCCCGGATACCCCCGACGGGAAGCCGAGGTAGTTCTCAATGCGCGACGTCGTCCCGGCTTGCCCGCCCGGCGCCATGGCGTCGAGCGCCGACACCGTCAGCCCTTCCGAGGCGCCATAAACGACCGCCGCCAAGCCCGCAGGTCCGGCGCCGACCACGATCAAGTCGCGCAGCCGGTGCTCGGCTTCCGGCTGCCTCAGCCCCATTCTCCTGGCCAGTTCGGCGTTCCCCGGATTCCGCAGCACCTCCGTCCCGCGAAGCACGACGACCGGGGTGTCCTCGGTGGTGACGCCGAACCGGCGCAGCAGGGTCTCGGCCTGCCGGTCCTTTTCGAGGTCGACCAGCCGGTGCGGGAGCCGGTTGCGGGCGGCGAACTCGAGCAGCCGCTTGGTGTCCGGGGAGTAACACGAGCCGATGATCCGGAAGCCGTTGCCGAGCCCGATGAGCAGTGAGCGCCGGACGAGGTAGGCGCGCAGGATCAGGTCACCGAGCACCGGATCCCCGAGCACCAGCCGTCGCAGCGCGTCCACCGGCACGGCCAGCACCTCGCCGGGTTCGGCGACGACCACGCCGACGAAGGCGGGTTGGTCTTCGAGGAGACCGAGTTCACCGAGAAACCGGCGTGGCCCGTGCACGCGGACGACCTTCTCCTCGTCGCCGGTCCCTTCGACGACAGCGACCATGCCGCTGAGGACCACGAAGAATTCGGAGGTCCGCTCCCCCTGTGCGTACAGCACTTCTCCCCGCTGTGTCGGACGGCGTTCCGCCCCTTCGGCGAGCGTTCTGATCTGCTCGTCGGTGAGCTTGGGGAACGCGCCGTCCGGATCCGGGGTCTCCGTCATCGGCGCGCCCACCGCCGCGCTGGCCGGGGCCGTCACAGGTAGGCCTGATCGACGTAACACCAGCGCCAGTTCTCGCCCGGTTCGAACGAGCGCACGACCGGATGGCCGATGTCGAACGCGTGCGCACGCGCGTGCTTCATCGGTGACGAGTCGCAGCAGCCGACGTGCCCGCAGGTCAGGCACAGCCGGAGGTGCAGCCACGGTGTCCCGGTGGCGAGGCACTCCTCGCAGCCGTACGGGGTTCGCGGCACGACGTCGCGCACGAACGCCAGATGGCGGTCGGTCACGCCGATCATGACCGTCCCTCCGTCCCGGTGGAACCGTCGAGCACGAGGGCCAGCCCGATCCCGAACAGCCAGACGTCCTTCGCGAGGGTGAGTCCTTGCTCGGTCGGCCGGACGCTGCCCTCCTTCCGCATGCCCGGCGTCTTCAGGTACAGGCCGAGCAGTCCGGCCGAGAACGCGGTCAGCCCGATCCCGGCGATCGCGGCCGGCACGAACGGGATCAGCAGCGCCATACCGGTGGCGATCTCACCCGCCGCCAGCGCTTTGGCGAACAGTGACGGATCCAGCTTGCCGAGCGCCGGGTAGGTGCCGGCGGCGAACCCGTGCATCTGTTCGGCGGCGTCCTTGTCAGCGCCGACCTTGCCGAATCCCGAATTGAGCAAGAAGGCGCCGGCGGTCACCCTCAGCGGGAGCTGCCGGAGCAGTGTTTTCGTGGTCATGTCCCGACCTCCTGAGTAGTGCTGTGCGACGGCGCGAGCGCCTGATCGAGCCAGTCGCGCAGCACGTTCGCGGGCGCCGCGCCCGATTGACGCGCGATCACCTCGCCGTCGCGCAGCACCATCAGCGTGGGCACGGCCTGAACCCCGAACCGTTGCGACAGCCGGGGCGCCTTGTCGATGTCGACCTTGACGAGCTTGACCTTCCCGGCCCGCTCCCGCGCGAGCTGGGCGAGCACGGGGCTGACCATCCGGCACGGCCCGCACCACGTGGCCCACAGGTCGACAAGCACCGGCATCGTCGCCTTCTCCGCTACTTCGCCGAAATCGTCGTCCCCGGCGTCGACGACCCAAGGCAGCGGCTCGTGGCAGTTCCCGCATTTCGGCTTGCCCATGGCGGCCACCGGCAGCCGGTTGGTGTGCCCGCAGTGTTCACAGACGACGGTGGTGGTCTTCATGCCACGGACCTGCTTTCTCCGCCGGTGTAGGTAACGGTCAGTTCGCCGTGCTCGGCATCCACGGTGATCACGAGCCCAGGGGTCAGTTCCCCGCGCAGCAGGGCCCGGCCGATCCTGGTCTCGACCTCGTGGGAGATGTACCGGCGCAGCGGCCGGGCGCCGTAGACCGGGTCGAACCCGCGTTCCGCGATGAGGCGCCGGGCGTCGTCGGTGAGTTCGACGGTGATGCCCTGCTCGGCGAGGCGGTCGCGCAGTTGCCCGAACTGCAACTCGACGATCCGCTCGATCTCCGGCAGCCCGAGCGGGGTGAACAGGATGATGTCGTCGACGCGGTTGAGGAACTCCGGGCGGAAGTGGTGGCGCAGTTCGGCGAGGACGGCGTCGCGCGCGTCCGGTTTGATCTCGCCGGCGGAGACACCGTCGAGCAGGTGCTGTGAACCGATGTTGGAGGTCATGATGATCACCGTGTTGCGGAAATCGACGGTCCGGCCCTGGGCGTCGGTGATTCGGCCGTCGTCGAGTACCTGCAGCAAGGTGTTGAAGACGTCCGGGTGTGCCTTCTCGATCTCGTCGAACAGCACGACCGAGTAGGGCTTGCGCCGCACCGCTTCGGTGAGCTGCCCGCCCTCGTCGTAACCGACGTATCCGGGTGGCGCGCCGAGCAGCCGACTGACCGTGTGGCGTTCCTGGTACTCGCTCATGTCCAGCCGGATCATGTTCTCCTCGCTGTCGAACAGAGCGGCGGCAAGGGTTTTCGCGAGTTCGGTCTTCCCGACGCCGGTCGGTCCCAGGAAGATGAACGACCCGATCGGCTTGCGGGGATCGCGGATGCCCGAACGTGCGCGGATGATCGCGTCGGCGACCAGCTGGACGGCCTCGGACTGCCCGACGACCCGCTCGTGCAGGATCTCGTCGAGCCGCAGGAGTTTCTCTCGTTCGCCCTCCCGCAGGCGGGCGACCGGGATGTGGGTCCAGGCAGCGACGATCTCGGCGATCTCGTCCTCGGTGACGACTTCGTGCAGCAGCCGTGCTTCCCCTTGTTTGGTGGCGAGTTGCGCCTCCTCGGCGGCCAGCCTGCGCTCGAGTTCCCGGATTTCGCCGTAGCGCAGTTCGGCGGCACGGTTGAGGTCGTAGTTCCGCTCGGCCTCCTCGGCTTCGTGGCGCAGCCGTTCCAGCTCCGAACGCAGGTCCTGCACCCGCCGGATCGCCTGTCGTTCGGCCTCCCACTGGGCCATCTTGGCGTCGGCTTCGCCCCGCAGATCCGCGAGCTCCTTGCGCAGATCGTCCAATCTGGACTTGCTGGCGGCGTCGGTTTCCTTCGACAGTGCGGCGTCCTCGATCTCCAGCCGGGTGACCCGCCGGGTGAGTTCGTCGAGTTCGGCGGGCATGGAGTCGATCTCGGTACGGAGCCGCGCGCAAGCCTCGTCGACCAGGTCGATGGCTTTGTCCGGCAGGAACCGGTCGGTGATGTAGCGGTGGGACAGTGTCGCGGCGGCGACCAGCGCGCCGTCCTGGATCTTGACGCCGTGAAACACTTCGAGCCGTTCGCGCAGTCCTCGCAGGATCGAGATGGTGTCCTCGAGAGTCGGTTCGTCGACCACGATCGGCTGGAACCTGCGCTCCAGCGCGGCGTCGGACTCGATGTGCTTGCGGTACTCGTCGAGGGTCGTCGCGCCGATCATGTGGAGTTCGCCGCGCGCCAGCATGGGTTTGAGCATGTTGCCCGCGTCCATCGCCCCTTCCGTGGCACCGGCTCCGACGACGGTGTGGAGCTCGTCGACGAACAGGAGGATGCGCCCTTCCTCGGCCTTGACCTCGGCGAGCACCGCCTTGAGCCGCTCCTCGAATTCACCACGGTATTTCGCCCCGGCGATGAGCGCGCCCATGTCGAGGGAGAAGATCGTCTTGTCCCGCAGGCCTTCCGGCACGTCGCCGCGCACGATCCGCTGGGCGAGTCCTTCGACGATCGCGGTCTTGCCGACCCCGGGGTCACCGATGAGGACGGGATTGTTCTTGGTTTTCCGCGACAAGATCTGGACCACCCGCCGGATCTCGGCGTCCCGGCCGATCACCGGGTCGAGCTTGCCCGACCGCGCGTCGGTGACGAGGTCACGGCCGTACTTCTCCAGCGCCTCGTAGGCGCCTTCGGGGCTGGCGGAGGTGACCCGCTGGTTGCCGCGGATCTTGGTCAACGCGGTCAGGAAAGATTCCCGCGTCACGCCGAACTCGGCGAGCCGCCGCCCGGCCGCGCTGTTCGAACCCTCGTCGGCGAGGGCCAGGATCAGATGCTCGACGGAGACATAGGAGTCCTTCAGGCGGGTGGCCTCTCGCTCAGCCGCGTCCAGCAGACCGGCGAGCCGACGGGTCACGACCACCTGACCGGGGTTGACGCCGGGGCCGGTCACCCGGGGACGGCGCGCGAGTTCCGCCTCGACGGTGGCGCGCAGCCCCGGGACGTCCGCGCCTGCCTGCTCCAGCAGCCGTGGCACCAGGCCGTCGGGCTGGACGAGCAGGGCGAGCAGCAGGTGCTCACCGTCGGTCTCGGCGTGGCCGAGGCGCTGGGCCTCGCTCTGCGCCTGCTGTAGTGCTTCCTGCGATTTCTGGGTCAGCTTGCTCATGTCCATCGCCGTTGGCTCCTGACTTGGGCTTCGAGGACGTCGATGCGGTCGAGCAGGTCGAGCACCAGCCCGATCGCCGCGTAGTTCAAGGAAAGTCCGGAACGCAGCCGCTGAATCCGCGCGAGAATGGCCACAGTGGACGGTGTGAACCACAGTCGTCCGTCCGCGTCCGTGGTGCACTCCAGCAGGCTCAGTGCGGCGAACCGGCGGACCAGTTCGGGATGCAATCCACTTCGGACGGCCACTGTCTCGAGACTGAGCCGGACGGGACGGACCAGCAGGTACTCGGCCATCAGCTGCTCCTCGGGTCGAAGTCGGAGACGGCGGCGAGTTCCTCGAAGAGCTCCCGTTCGCGTTTGCCCGGTTTCTTCGGCACCATCACGCGAACCTCCGCGTAGAGGTCGCCGGGTTTGCCCTTGGGGTTGGGCATCCCCTCGCCGCGCAACCGCAGCCGCCTGCCGGTCGACGAACCGGGCGTGACCCGCACCTTCACCTCGCCGCCGGGCGTGGTGACCGGGACGGTCGCGCCGAGCACGGCTTCCCAGGGCGACACCGGCAGATCGACGTGGATGTCGCGGCCGGACAGGCGGTAGCGCGGATGCGGCTTGACACGCACGACGAGGTAGAGGTCGCCGGGCGCGGCGTTCCCGGAGCCCGTCCCGCCCTGCCCGGCGAGCCGGATGCGCTGCCCGTCGAGCACACCCGGCGGGACGGTGACGTCGTAGCCGCGTTCAGCCGCCCCGGCCAGGGTCAGATGCCTGCGGCCACCGCGGTAGGCATCTTCCACGGTCAGCTCGAGTTCGGCCTGCTGATCCGCGCCCGGGACCGACCCGCCACGGCCCCGGAAGAAGCCACCGAGCAGGTCTTCGATGTCGATCCCTTCGAAGCCGCCACCGAAGCCCTGCCCTCCCTGGGCGTAACGGACCCGGCCGCCGCCACCCACGTGCGCCCGCTCGTCGAAGTCGTCGGGAACGCGCCGGAAGTCCGCGCCGAAACGGTCGTACTTCTTGCGCTGGTCCGGGTCGGACAGCACCTGGTACGCCTCACTGATCTCCTTGAAGCGCTCTTCGGCGCCCGGATCAGCGTTCACGTCCGGGTGGTACTCGCGGGCCAGTTTCCGGTACGCACGCTGGATTTCGTCGGCGCTCGCCGTGCGGGCGACCCCGAGAGCGTCGTAGAAATCGGTGGCCACCGGCCCTCACTCCCTTGGCTTGGCCACGGCCACGGCTGTCGGCCGCAGCTCGTGCCCGTCGGTTCCGTAACCCGGCCGCACGACGCGGGTCACGGTGTTCGGTTCGGCCCCCGGGTCGTCGACGACGGCAACGACCTCGTGGCGGCCGGGGTCGAACGGGACCCCGGTTTCGTCGTCGCGGGGGTAACCGAGCCCGGCGAGCAGTTGCACGGCCTGATCGCGGATCGCGAGCACGCCCCGCACGACGGCCGTCGGGTCGGCGTCGGCGTGCGCGAGCGCCAGTTCGAGGTTGTCGAGCACGGGCAGCCAAGCAGCCGCGACCCGCGCCCGTTCGGCCTCACGTGCCCGCCGCAACTCCGTGGCGTGGCGTTTGCGCAGGTTGTCGAGGTCGGCCAGGGCCCGCCTCCGGTGATCCTCGAGTTCGGCGATCCTCGCCTCCGGCGACTCCGGGGCCGACGGGTCCTGGGCCGACGGGTCCTGGGGGCGGGATCGTGCGTCGGCTCCGGCGGTCTCCGCGGAGGATTCGCCCTGCTCCGCAGCATTTTCTGTAGTGGCCATCGACTTCCTCACGCCCGGTCGAAGTCCGCGTCGATCACGTCGTCGTCCACCGCTTCCCGCGCGGCGCGGTCATCCCCGCCGCCGGGCCGCGGTGCGTTGAGTCCGGCCAGCATCTGCTGCAGCTCCGAGGTCAGCGGGCGCACCCTGTCCACGGACGCCTCCGACTTCACGGCCTCGCGAGCCTCCTCGACGAGCATTTCCGCCCGTGCTTTCTCGTGAGGTGGCGTGTCGTCGTTGAGCGCGCGTTCGACCCGGTACGCGATCGAGTCGAGCGTGTTGCGGGCGTCGACCTCCTCACGGAGCCGCCGGTCCTCGGACCGGTTGCGGTCGGCCTCGCTGACCATGCGATCGATCTCGCTCTGGTCGAGGTTGGAGCTCTCGCTGATCGTGATGCCCTGTTCGGCGCCGGTGTCCTTGTCCTTCGCGGTGACATTGACGATGCCGTTGGCGTCCACGTCGAAGGTGACCTCGATCTGCGGCTCGCCACGCGGCGCCGGGCGGATGTTGGTCAGCTGAAAGCGCCCGAGCACCCGGTTGTCGGCCGCCCGTTCCCGTTCTCCCTGCAGGACCACGACGTCGACCGCCGGCTGGTTGTCGTCGGCGGTCGAGAACACCTCGGTCCGGCGCGCCGGGATCGTCGTGTTGCGCTCGATGATCTTCGTCATCACGCCGCCGCGGGTCTCGACGCCCAGCGACAGCGGGGTGACGTCGAGCAGCAGCACGTCTTTGACGTCGCCCTTGAGCACGCCCGCCTGGACGGCCGCGCCGAGCGCGACGACCTCGTCCGGGTTGACGCCCATGTGCGGCTCCTTGCCGCCGGTCAGCTTGCGGACCAGGCTCTGCACGGCCGGGATCCTGGTCGAGCCGCCGACCAGGATGACCTCGTCGATGTCGTTCGCGGTCACCTTCGCGTCGGCCATGGCCTGTTTGACCGGAGCAAGGCACCGCTCGACCAGGTCGGCGGTGACCTGCTCGAACACCGAGCGCATCAGGGTGGCCGTGAGGTGCTTGGGGCCGTCGGCGTCCGCCGTGATGAACGGCAGGCTCACGCTGGTCTGGCTGACCGAGCTGAGTTCGACCTTCGCCTTCTCCGCGGCTTCGAAGAGCCGTTGCAACGCTTGTGGATCGCTCCGCAGCTCGATGCCGTTTTCCGCCTTGAACTTGTCGGCCAGGTGGTCCACGATGCGGCGGTCGAAGTCGTCGCCACCCAGGTGGGTGTCACCGGCTGTCGACCGGACCTCGACCACTCCGTCGCCGACGTCGAGCAGGCTCACGTCGAAGGTGCCCCCACCGAGGTCGAACACCAGGACCGTCTCGTGGCCCTTCGAGTCGAGCCCGTAGGCCAGCGCGGCGGCGGTCGGTTCGTTGATGATCCGCAGGACTTCGAGCCCGGCGATCCTGCCCGCGTCCTTGGTGGCCTGACGCTGTGCGTCGTTGAAGTACGCGGGCACCGTGATGACGGCCTCGGTCACCCGCTCGCCGAGGTACTTCCCGGCGTCGTCCGCCAGCTTGCGCAGCACCTGCGCGCTGATCTCTTCCGGCGCGTAGAGCTTGTCGCGGACCTTGAACCGCACGACACCGCCGTCGCCCTCGACGACGTCGAAGCCGACGGCTTTGGCCTCGTCGGTGACTTCGTCGTACTTCCGGCCGATGAACCGCTTCGCCGAGTAGATGGTGCCTTTCGGGTTGAGGATCGCCTGCCTGCGGGCGAGCTGGCCGACCAGCCGCTCCCCACTGTCGGTGAACGCGACCACCGACGGCGTGGTCCGGGCTCCTTCGGAGTTGGCGATGACCGTGGGTTCACCGCCCTCCCAGACGGCGATCACCGAGTTGGTCGTACCGAGGTCGATACCGACGGCTTTCGCCATTACATACCTCCCGGCATCTGGGCGAGCAGGTTCCTGGCTTCGTCGGCCACCTGCTCGTCGGCCACCACTTCGTAACGGCTGGGCAGCATCACCCGCACCGAGGCGAAGTCACGACGGCCGCCCTGCAGCGCGTGCACGATCAGACCGAAGATCGCGCCGAGCACCGCGCCGAAGACGAGGCCGTACAGGACGATGGTCAGGGTGGCCAGCAACGGCGTGAACCAGTTGAACAGCCCGAACAGCCAGCCGATCAGTACCCCGGCGAAGGCGCCGGAACCTGCTCCGCGCAACGCGGCGCCGCCGTAGTTCAGCCGCCCGATGATCTGCTCGACCATCTGCACGTCCGAGCCGATGATGGCGACCCGCTGGACCGGGAACCCCGAGTCCGACAGGTGGTCGACCGCACGCTCGGCGTCGCTGTAGTTGCTGAAGACACCGATCGAGCGACGCTGGTTCGCGCTGGACTGGGGTGTCGGCGCGGTGGCGCCCGGCTGCGTGGTCATCGATCCTCCTAGGCGTTGGCCGGTTCGGTGGAACCGGTCTCGATCGTGCGGGAGCCGGCTTTGTGGCTGTCGATTTCGACCTTGCGGGGCTTGCTGGCTTCGGCGACGGGGATGGTGAGCATCAGCACGCCGTGCGCGAAGTCCGCGGAAAGCCGTGCGGTGTCGAGGTTGTCGCCGAGGAAGAACTGCCGGCTGAACTCGCCCTGCGGCCGTTCGTCGACCAGAAGTTCGTCGCCCTCGCGGCGCAAGGGGCTGCGGCGGGCCCGCACGGTGACCACATTCCGTTCCACGGTCACGTCGACATCGGCAGGGTCCACTCCTGGCAGGTCCAGTCCGACCACGAACTCGTCGTCGCGGCGGAAGGCCTCCATGGGCATCGCTCGGGGACCGCGGCTGCCGGCGAGCGCCTGGTCGGTCAGCCGCTCAAGATCGCGAAACGGGTCGAAACGCATCAGTGTCATAATCTTGCCTCATCTCTCCCCAGGGATTTCGGCCGCGAAAAATCCCACGGTCGTCAGCGAACTCCGCGACCCGGTTTCCCTTGCCAGGCCTGCTTTCCGCACGTGGCGGTGCGGTCCGGCGCCACCGTGAAGCGTGTCCTTGCAGCTCTCACCCTGGCAAGAACACCCATGGCGGCGCGTGCCCCTGGGAGGCCGAAATTCACGCGAACGATCGACCCGGCAGGCCAGGTCAGGCGCGTAAGGTCTTAGGCGACCTTTACGGCGAGAGGACGGATGGCCCCGTGGCGGCGGCATTCGCGCACGACGACACGGTCGCGCACGATGACACGGTCAGGCCGGACAGCTGGTGGAGAGCCCAGCTGTCGAATCTGTATGGGCTTTTCGTCATTTCCATGATGATGTTCGACAGCCGCGAAGCCGACGCCATCCTCCGGCTCGCCACCACCTCGGTGCCGTCGTTGAGCGGCTGCGAGGTGGAGGCGGTGTACCTGGTCGTCGACGGGCGGCTGACCCGCCGTCCCTTCGGAGGTGCGCCGAACGCCGAGCTCGACGCGCAAGTCGAGCTGCTCGGCGGCACCAGCGGCCTGATCGTCCTGCCCGACAACGCCTGGCACTGGGGCTTCGCGCTGCGCGGGCTGAGCGGAACGACCGGCTGCCTGGTGGTGCGAGCGCCGATGGATCCGTCGAGCGACGAGTTCTTCCTGCTCAAGGTGCTCGGGCAGCAGACGGCCGGCGCGTTGGCGAATGCCTCGCTGCACCGCAGGGAACGGGAGCAGTCCCTCGAACTTCAGGAACTCAACTCGGAGCTGTCCGCCTCGGTCGCCCGGCTCAAGCAGCAGACGCAGGTGCACGACGTGCTCAGCTCCATCTCGGCGACCGGCGCCGGCGAGTCGGGGATCGCGCACGCGTTGCACCAGCTGACCGCGTTGCCGGTCGCGATCGAGGACCGGTTCGGCAACCTGCGTGCCTGGGACGGGCCGGGCAAGCCCGACCCGTACCCGAAGCTCAGTGTCCACCGGCGCGAGGAAATACTGAAACGGGCTTCGGTGACCCCACACCCGATCCGGGAGAGGGACCGGGTGATCTCCCTGATCAAGCCACGACACGAAGTGCTCGGTGTGCTCGCGCTCGTAGACCCGGGCAAGACCGCCGGCCAGCACGAGATGTTCGCGCTGGAGTACGGGACCACCGTGCTGGCGCTCGAACTGTCCCACCAGCGCAACCTCGCCGAGGTCGAGCTCCGCCTGCATCAGGACCTGGTCGACGACCTGCTCACCGGCACCGATGACGAAAGCGCCTACGCCCGCGCCGACGCGATCGGGCACGACCTGGTCGGCCCGCACCACGTGGTGGTGGTGAGGTGGCGCGGGCAGCAGACGGACGGTGTCGTCGCCGAGGCCGCCGGCCGGGCCGTGGCCTCGTTGGACCTGAGCTCGTTGATCTCGCGGCGCTCGGGAGCGGTCGTGCTCCTGGTCCACGGACGTCCGGACTGGAACGCGCTGTACCGCGCGCTCTCCGACGGACTGGACGGCGCCGTCGGCGCGGTCGGCGTCGGCAGCCAGTGCGACAAGCCTGGCGACATGCCGAGATCGTATTCGGAAGCACTGCGGGCGCTCGACATCCGGAGCAACTCGCGGACCCCCGACGGGGTGACCGCGTTCGAACAGCTGGGGGTCTACCGGGTCCTGGACACCGGGAAGAGCCACGAAGAGATCCAGGCGTTCGTGCGGGAATGGCTCGGCCGGCTCTTGGACTACGACGAGCACAAGAACTCTGACCTGGTCAGAACCCTGTCCCAGTACCTCGAATGCGGCGGCAGCTACGACGAGACCGCGTCCGCGCTGACGATCCACCGGAGCACGTTGCGCTACCGGCTGGGCCGGATCCGGGAGATCACCGATCTCGATCTCAACGATGTCGACAGCAAGCTCAACCTGCATCTGGCCACCAGGGCTTGGCAGGTGCTGCGAGGGGCGGAGTGAAGGGCGGCGGCAGTGGCAGACAGCTCCAGTGACGCCCAGGTCACGACGCTGGGCGGCAGCCCGTTATCACCGTGGGCGACCACCTTTGCATGTTCTTTTTGGGGGAACCGTTCCCTGAACGCCGGTCGCGATCTTCCCCGCCGCGGAACCAACGCCGATGAGGTGCCGGTGCGCGCGCCGCGGGCATTCCGCACGTATCGTCGACAGCGGACTTACCAGCCCTCGGCGGGCGCCGGAACCGGATCGATCTGACCGGCGACAACAGCGTCAAACTCCAGACGCACCAGGAACAACCCTTCGCCCCCGAGCGACTGGTCGACGTGCTCGACCAGCCTCGCGACGAGCAGGCGGTGATCGACTCCGGCCGAGTCACCCCCATGTTCCGCACGGCCATGGCGGTGCCCGGCGACCCTTTCGCCCTGCCTGCGGACCACGCCAAGGATGGCTGATGGGCAACTGTCTTCCCCGAAAACCAGCGCTCATCGGCGATACACCACGTTGACGCAGCCCGGTCCGCATCCACCCAGCGCCGCCGCTGATGCAGAGTCCGGTGCTCGCTCCGACGCGTCCTGGTCAGTCCTGCGGAGTGAGCAGGACGATCGGGATTCCGCGGTCGGTCTTCTGTGCGTACTCGTCGTACAGCGGGAAGATGCGCGCCATCTCGAGCCACAGGGGCTCACGTTCGGCCGGGGACGCGACCCGGGCGCGAGCGGTGAACCGACGGCCGCCGACCTGCACCCCGACGCTCGGGTCCGCCTGGAGGTTCTTGAACCACGCCGGATCCTCGTCGGCACCACCTTTGGAGGCGACGACGACGAAGTCCTCGCCCGCGGTGCCGTAGATCAGGCACGTGCGACGCGCAATGCCGGTCCTGCGTCCGGTCGTGGCGAGCACGAGCGTGTAGACGCCGTTCGATTCGTATCCCTCGGTGCCACCCGAGGCCAGATACTTACGAGTCTGCTCAGCGACCCAGTCCCACTGCGAGTCGGTGGCGTGGTCAAGGTCATCGGCGACAGCCATGATGGACGGTCCTTTCTGGAACGGAAGTCTGGTACGGAACGTGCTGACTGCGATCTACTTCAGTTGAGCTCTTCGACCGGCCCGATGATGATGCCGTCGGGGCCGCGGACGTAGCAGTACCGGCAGTACTGCTCGTACTGCGCTATCTCGCCCACGAGTTCGGCGCCATGCGCGCGCAGGCGGCCCTCGATGTCCTGGACGGCCTGATCCTCGAGCTCGAGGCCGAGCTCGAGGAAGAACGCGGTAGCAGCCGCGAAGTCGTCGACAACGACGCCGACGTTCTCCCTCTGCTGGATCGTCACCATTCCTCCCGTGTCACGTGGCCAGTCGTGGCCGCTCGTGCCCCTGGGACGGAGCTGACGCACTATTCTCGACACAATAACGTCTATGATGGCCGTCACAGTCCCTGCCGGGCGCGGCGAGGCGTACTGCTCGGGCTCAGCTGGGACCTTCGGCGACTTTGACCTCGACCGCGAGCGGGAATCATGTATCCACACCATCTCCGACCAGCGCCGCACAAGCCTAAACCTTCGCGACAAGATCAGTTTTGAAATTCTCGGCAGCTGGGTAGTTTGCAGGTGCCCAAAGCCCGAGAGCGCAGTCGGCGGCCGAGCGATACCCGGTGGCGCTGTCCTGCGCAGCCACAGCCGTGGACGTCGACGCGAAGGGGATAACGATGAACACTGCGAAGCAAACTGGGCCCCCGTCGCTGTTGAGGCTGGCCACAGCTGAAGGCGTCTCCGGGGCGATCACCATCGACGTCGTTGGCGAGATCGACATCGCTACCCTCCCCGCATTGGACACTCAGTTCGGTCAAGCATTGCGACGACGAGAACTGTCTCAGGTCGTCGTCGATCTCAGCGGTGTGGGTTTTTGTGGCGTCGCAGGGCTACAAGCGTTCGTGGACCTCGACCAGCGTTGTAACGCTCTCGGTGTGGATCTGGAACTCAAACCGTCCCGTATCGTGCGTCGCGCCCTGGACGTCACTGGGCTATGTTCACGTTTCCGGCTGATCGGCCGATGGGGTGCCAATTCGCAGACAACTTTCGCTGGACGGGATCGGCTCAGCGGCTGACGTCGAACGTCCGCTGGCGGGTCACACGCACAGCCAGATGACAACGCCCTTTAGATCATACAGCGGGCGTTCTTTTTCAGTGACCAGATTTTTCTGACTCTTGCACAGTTTCCGTGATGTGGTGTGGTAAATCGCCGAGAAGGATGCACCGGCGCCGATGGCGCTCCGTCAAATTGGATATGGCGCGAATTTGTAATGGAGTCACGGAGCATTAGATTTGTTGGTACTAGCCAAAGATGACAAGTTTGCGGAGGAGGTCGAGCTTTGCTCGACCGTACAGCTGCCGCTTGATAGCTGCAAAAGCCGGTTTTGAGCGACTGCGCGAGTTCGAGAAGGTCAGATAGTTAGGCACGACCGTCGGACTTTCCTCATACGACACGTGACGATCCCACAATCTGACCCAACCTCGACAACGGTGCGCCGCCTCGTTGACCAACCTCGGTCTATGGCGTCGGAATGTCCTGCTGGCAGGACAGTTCGTAGAGGTACCCACCTTTGATCAGGACCGACGCTTCGATGGGACGGCGATCGTTGTCGTAGATCACCCGAAGTCGGATTACTGTGGTCTCCCGCTCCAAGCCGAGTCCGCGGGCCGAATCCGCGGGCGGCTGGATCTCGTCGACAGCGAGCAGGTCGTAGCGATACTCGCCAGGCGCTGGGGCGATGTAGGCGACGACACCGACGACAAAGGGGTGCTGCGCGCGGACGTACACACCCTTGCCGACCTGGCTGGTGAGAAACCTTCAGCCATGAGCCCCAGGAGTGTTTAGGGCGGTTCTTATCTCGCTTCTATACCAACCGGTCTTAAGCACTTACGAGCTTGGAGCGGCCAGGCGGGCGGAAACGGATCGCAGTGAGGCCAAGGGGACCACGTCGTGTACAAGGCCTCGCTGCTGGGCCCGTGAGGCCGTCAACGGGTTGCGCATCGTGGGCACGTCGTCGCACGACGGGCCCCAGTCGGCGGACGGTTCGAAGAACGACGCGTTCGGCGCGGCGAGCACAACGTCAGCGTCGCGCAGAAAGCGGAACGACTCCCGGCAGGCGATGCCATTCACTGTGACGATCACGCGCTTGGCGACGCCACATTCCTTCGGGGTGATCGGCACCCAGCCGAGTACAGGCAGCGGCGGGTCTGCACGGTCGAAGCCGATACAGAAAGCCTCAACTCCGGCCGCCGCCAGGACGATCGTCCGGACCTCCGGATCCTGCTGGGCAAGTACCCATATTTCACGCAACTGGGCGGCCATCACCGAATCGATAGCGTTAAGCGCCCCCGTCCGGTTCAGGGTCACCCTGAGCACCCCGCCGGCCTGCTCACTCAGCACATTGGCGAACGTTTCGAGGTCTGACAATGGACAACTCCGCATCCGTTCATTCAACGAGCCGCGGCGCCGGAGAACATCCGGAAAAACTACGGAAGTTGGATCGGCCCGCACCGGACTACCGTTTCGCTAGGCCGCACTCCGACGGCCGTGTCCACCCTGCTGCGGAGGTAGCCGCCATGCACGTCCCCCTCACCGTCGCGGACTTCCTCGACCGCGGTGAAACCGGCTTCGCGGGCAACGCAGCCGTCATCGACGAACCTGAGGGCCTCGGAAAGCTCACCTATCGCGACCTGGGCGACCGGGTACGTGCCTGGCAAGCGGGCTTCGACGCGCTCGGTATCGGAGTTGGCGAGCGGGTGGCCGTGGTCAGCCACAATTCCGCGCGCCTGCTCGAGCTCCTGCACGCGGTGCCTGGCAGCGGCCGGATCTGCGTGCCGGTGAACTTCCGGCTGTCCAGGGACGAAGTGGACTACATCGTCGAGCACAGCGGGGCATCCGTACTGCTCGTGGACCCGGAACTCGAAGACAAGCTGGCCGACGTCGAGATGCGACACAAGTTCGTGCTGGGCAAGCAAACCGACACGGAACTGATGCGGTTCGGCATCGAGCCCGCGCCCTGGGAGTCACCAGACGAGAACGCGACGGCCACCATCAACTACACCTCGGGTACCACCGCGCGCCCCAAGGGCGTTCAGCTCACCCACCGCAACATCTGGGTCAACGCGGTCACCCTCGCGTTGCACACACGGGCCTGGGAACGGGACGTCTACCTGCACACGCTGCCGATGTTCCACTGCAACGGCTGGGGAATGCCATTCGGGCTCGCCGGGCTCGGCGCCGAACAGATCGTGCTGCGGAAGGTCGACGGGATGGAGATCCTCCGCCGCGTCGAGCACCACGGCGTCACGCTGATGTGCGGCGCTCCGGCGGTGTGGAACGCGGTCCTTGATGCGGCACAACAGTGGGAAGGCGAGATCCCCGGCCGCGGCCGGGTGCGGATCGTATGCGCGGGTGCGCCACCGCCGAGCCGCACGATCGGCCGCGTCGGCGAGGAGCTCGGGTGGGAGTTCCTGCAGATCTACGGCCTGACCGAGACGTCCCCGCTACTGACCGTCAACCGCGCCACGCCGGCGGACGACGCACTCCCCGCCGAGGAACGCGCGCGCAGGATCTCCCGCGCCGGGATCCCTTCGCTGGGTGCTCGGCTACGGATCTCCGATTCGGGCGAGGTGCTCGCCCGCTCGAACGTGGTCATGGACGGCTACTGGCGCGACCCGGCTGCCACCGCCGACGCCCTGCGGGACGGCTGGTTCCACACCGGCGACGGCGGGTCGATCGACGACGAGGGCACGTTGACGATCTCCGACCGGAAGAAGGACGTGATCATCACCGGCGGTGAGAACGTGTCGTCGATCGAGGTGGAGGACTGCGTCTTCTCGCACCCGGCGGTTGCCGCGGTAGCGGTGATCGGCGTGCCGCACGACAAATGGGGCGAGACGATCAAGGCTCTGGTCGTCAAGGCCGACAGCGCGACGGTCACCGAGGCCGAAATCATCGCCCACTGCAAACAACGGCTGGCGGGCTACAAAGCGCCGACGTCAGTCGAGTTCCGCGCCGCCATCCCCCAGACCGCCACCGGCAAGATCCAGAAGTTCAAACTCCGCGAACAGTACTGGAAAGGCCTCGACCGCAAGGTCAACTGAGCACGTGGCTCGTGAGTGTTCGGACCGGCCCGAACACTCACGAGTCAGTCCAGCAAGCCGGCGTCCCGGGCGACGCGGGCGAGTTCGGCGCGGGTGCGGACGAGGAGCTTCCGCTGGACGCTGGCGCGGTGGCTCTCGACGGTTCGCGGGGACACGCGGAGTTCGTCGCCAACCTCGGAGTTCGTCAGCCCGGTGGCGATGAGCTTCAGAACTTCGCGCTCCCGGGACGACAAGATGTCGACATTCCCCGACGGATAGCACTCCGCAGTTTCCTCCGGCACATACGACACGAACTCGTCCCCGGTCATCACCGCGTGCAGGACCTCGATGAGCTCCTCCTCCAGACAGTCCTTCGTGATGTAACCCCTCGCCCCGCGCAGCTTCGCCTTCTCCACGTATCCCCGCGCCCCGTACATACTGAGCATCACGACGTTCGTGGCGGGTGAGATCGAGGCGATCGACGCCAGCAGGTCGAGGCCGCTGCCGTCGGGCAGGCGGATGTCGACCACCGCCAGTTCCGGCCGGAACTCCTCGATAGCCTCGACGAGGAGCTTCCCGGTCGGTGCCGCGGCCCGGACTTGGAAGTCCGGCGTGCCTTCCAGGATCCGGCGGATCCCGGATCTGACTATCCCGTGGTCATCACACACGACTACATCGATCATCGGACGACTGGCACCTCCGCCATTACGGTCGTTCCCCGACCTGGCTGGGAATCGACGGTCAACCGGCCACCGGCCAGCCGCGCCCGTTCCCGCATCCCGGTCAGCCCGAGCGACCTACCTTGCCTGTCACGATCGACGTCGAAGCCGATCCCGTCATCCTCGACGACCACGCGCACGCTGTCCCCCGAAGACACGAGCACAATGCTCGCCTCACTCGCACGGCTGTGCCTGCCGACGTTCGTCAGCGCTTCCTGGACGATGCGAAAGAGCGCGGTTTCCACCGGCTGCGGGATCTTCGCATCCCCCACGGCCACGCTCAGCTCGAACCGGATCGGGAAGATCCGGCGGCAGTCCGCCACGAACTGCTCGATGCAGCCGGGCAGGCCGAGGTCGTCGAGCCCGGACGGACGCAGCGACCAAGCCACCGTGTTGACCGACTGAATCCCTTGCCGCACAATGCTCCGGACATCCCTGGTCAGGCCACGAGTGGTGTCGTCACCGGCCTTCTCCAGTTTGCCGAGCCCGTCCATCATGCCGGCGAACAGGTGCCCGAACTCGTCGTGCAGGTCCCGCGCGATCCGGTCACGCTCGGCCTCCTGCACGGCGACGATCCGTTCCATGGACTCGCGGCGCAGCCCTTCCCGTTCGATGACCGCGCCCGCGAGCGCGGCCAGCACCTCGACGGTCGGCTCGTGCTGATCGCCTTCCCCCAAAGGAAAAGCCGCCACCACGGATTTCGCCCGGACGCCGTCGGTCGTCACCAGCTTGGCGACGCGCTCGGTCCGCTTCATCTCAAGCTCGTCCACAGTGGACTCTCGCGCCTCACCGTTGGTGATCTCCACCCGGCGCGCGGTGGTCGTGGCGACCGTCGCCTCACGCAGCTTCTCCAGCACTTCGTCGACGTCTTCGGACGCGACGATGCCGCCGACGGCGTTGACCAGCGCCTGGTGCCGCGAGGAATCCCCGACCGTGGGCATGACCCGCGACGACACCGCTTCGACGATCCCGCGGTCCACCCGCACGCCCAGCGGGCGGCACAGTTCCGACGCGGGCCGCAGGCGGGCGAGCGCACCCCGTTCCGATTTCACCCAGGCGAGCTCCGCGACCAGGGAGCACGCGGCGAGTTCGCCTTCGGCCCGCGCGCGGGTCGCGCTGTGCACCGCCGCGCTCAGAATCAGCTGTCCACGCCGTCTGTGCCCGTGCGCGAACGACATCACCGCCCATTCACGCAGTACCGCGGACCGCTCGCCACGAAAGACGAGAGCAGATCGCAGGGCACGGCGGAACTGGCGGCGGACGAGCTTGGCCCGGCTCCGCCGTTCCCCTGCCCACCACGCCGGCGCCTTGTCATGCCATTGGCGGAGCACCTGCAGATGCGACGTCACAATGGGCGCGACAAAATGGTTCCTGATGCCCGCGGTGCGCAGGGAATCGTCGGCCTTGCGAAACGCCTCCACCGCGGCCTCATACTGTTCCGAATAGAACAGCCGCCAGCCTCGGGCCGCCTGCAGCATCGCGGTGGTGTGGTGATCGTCCGAATTGGTCTGCCGCAGTTCACGGGCGATAGTGTCCGCGCTGACATCGCCCGGCAGGCACCGGGTCCAGATCGCGAGCGCGGTCCCCGCACCGATCCGGTCGCCGATCCGCTTTCCCTCCCAATAGGTTTCGCGCGCGATCACCCCGGCTTCGTGCAGTCTCCCCTGCCGGTAGCGGCAAAGCGCCTTCTGCCACCGCGCGGCGATCTGCTCCCACCGGTCACCGACCACGTCGAAAGCCGTGATGGCGGTATCGAACGCCTCGATCGCTTCCTCGTACCTGTCGGCCGCGAGCAGCACAAAACCCCGGAAATGCTGTGACTGCGCGATTCCCCAGTCTTCGTCCTCCGCCTGGCGAAGTCGTAGGGAGCGCACGGACAGCCGCAGTGCGACGGGCGCGAGCACCGGGGTAAGCCCGGCGATACACACCGCCGCGGTGGAATACGCCTGCGACTGTTCCCGCATGCTCCTGCTGCTCCGGGAAATCCGCAGCGCGCGGACCATCGCCCAGACCACCCAGATCGGCGAACGCGCGAACCACCACTCATATACCAGCCGGTTGTAGATGCGCGCCGCGATCCGCGCACGTTCGTTACCCGCTTTCGCCTTGCCCCAGCGGAACAACCCAACGGTCAGCAGGACGAGTTCACCGACGCAGGACGCGGCGGCCCTCCATGAACGTTCCGGCACGCCCAAACCCAGATGCCGCATGCCCTGCTTCATCCAGTCGGCGGCTTCCTCCAACCTGCCGGTCTTGAAAGCCAGCTCCCCGAGCAGGGTCGCCACCCTTGCCGAGTCGAGACCGTCGAGTGCCTCCGCCACTTCGTAGGCGGTGGCCAGTTCTTTGGCCGCCAGATCGTAGTTACCCAGCAGCATGTGCACCGCGCCGAGTCCACTGTAGACCCGGAACCTGTCTGGCTTGCTCACCGTCCCCGCGAGCCGTATCCCTGCCTCGGAGATCTTGAA
Organism: Amycolatopsis sp.; assembly: GCF_036008905.1. Lineage (GTDB taxonomy): Bacteria > Actinomycetota > Actinomycetes > Mycobacteriales > Pseudonocardiaceae > Amycolatopsis. The sequence continues at coordinate 34,973 of NZ_DASYMU010000059.1, forward strand.
GTTGCTCTCCGCGACATCGAGCGCGTGCTGCCGCAAACCCGCTTCACCGGCTCGCACCGCGTACGGCATCGCCAGTTCGACCCGGCCTGCCCGGTCGAAGTGGTACGCGATCTCGTAGTCGCCCTGCGTTTCACCCGACCGTTCCAGCGCTTGCGCGGCCCGGAGATGCAGGTCTTTCCGGCAGGCGTCGGTCAGTGACCGCAGCACCGCGTCCCGCAGCCGGTCGTGGGTGAACACGAAGCCGCCATCGCCGGGAAGACGCCGGAGGATCCCGCGATCCATGGCTTCCCGTAGAAGATGGTGGATTTTTCTGGTGCCGACACCGAGTGCTTCACCCAGCGCCGAGGACTCGAACCGGCGGCCGAGAACGGCGGCCTGCCGAACGGCGTGCTTGGTGTTGGCCGGTAGCCGGTCCAGCCGGGCGGAGACGAAGATGTCCGCCGGCACCCGCTCGCGCGCGCCAGTGGGAGAAACCGCGCGAGATTGGGAGATCAGTGGAAGCGAACGCATCTCGCTCTCGTCCAGCACCCACCGCTCCCCGTCGTAGACCAGCGCGGACGAATCGACGAGCGCGCGGAAAACCGACAGCGTCTCCAAGGGATTGCCCCCGGAGTAGCCGATCACGTACGGGATGATCTCGCCAGGAAGCCGGTCACCGACCGAACGGACGAGCTCCTCGGTGTCCGAGGAAGACAGTGGTTGCAGTGCGAGGAAATCGGCGATAGCCCAGGTCTTCACCTGCGCGACGGCTTCCGGCCTGCAGGCGCAGATCAGGGAAAGGTGTTCCTCGCCGCGCGAAATCGCCGACGCCAGTTTGGCGAGCACCTGCCAGCTGAGGTCGTCGGCCCACTGGCAGTCGTCGACAATGAGCACTCCGGGCCGCGCCCGGGTGAACACGGCTTGGAAGAGGCGGGTGACGGCCGTCGCGACAACCGATGGTGAACCGTCCACAAGCGCCTCGCCGGCGAGCCCGGCCACCGGCAGGTCGGCGAACAGCCCGGAAAGGCCCGGCACCAGTTCGATCACCGGCGGGAGCAGCTCTCCCAGTTCGCGACCGGCCGCTTCGGCTTCGGCGGGGTGAGCCCGGAGGTAGGCCATGAGGTCCCGCAACGGTTCCGCGAACAGCCCGAGCGGGCGTTGTGCCGCGTAGTCGAACGAGCCACCGCGCAAGACGGTTACGCCCGCATCGTCGGCGCGCCCGGCGGCCGCGTCGAGAAGACGGCTCTTGCCGAGCCCGGACTCGCCGCTCAAGCACAGCACCGCACCCTCGGTACGGGCACTTTTGGCGTAGGAGACCAGTTTGTCCAGCTCCGCACGTCTGCCGACGAGCGGCGGCTCGACGTAGGCAAGCGTGCCACCGCTTCGCGTGGTGGTCTGCGGAACGATGCCGGTCGCGAGCACCGCCTCGACCCCGGCCAGTGCGTCCTCGGCGCTGGCGTACCGCTGCTCCGGCTGGGGGTGGAGCAGCTTCAGGAAGATCGGGCGCAGGGCCGGGGGCACACCGACCACGGCGAGCAGGTGGACCAGGCCTTCCACGCTGGAACCGTGCTCGTTCGCCTGCGCCCGCAACGCGCTGGCCGTGCGGTTTCGTTCGGCGGCGGATTCGAGCAGGACGCGGCCGCAGGCGAAGATGTCCGCGGCGAAGCCGACCGTCCGGCGCACCTCCCCGGTGTGCTCGGGAGGCAGGTACCTGCCGTCGGCGGATTCTATGGAGTCGGCCAGCTGCGTGCGGGTGACGCTCGCGTCGAGCAGGACCAGCCGCCCGGTCTCCTCGGTCACCATGATGTTCGCCGGCTTCAGCCCGCCGTGCGCGATCCCCATGCCGTGCAACTGCGCGAGCGCGAAGAACAGCTCGCACATCAGCTGAAGGTGGTCGTCGATCGACGGGTGCGGGTCCTGCGCGGCCCATTCCAGGAGGTCGCGGCCCTCCACCAGCGGCCGGGTGAGTATCACCTGCTCGGGACTCGCGTGCGCGACCCGGGTCGGCACCAGGTTCGACAGCCCGGAGTCGGCCATGACCTCGAGCTCCTGGGCGAGCCAATACCAGCTCCACGGCCAGGTAACCGACAGGTCGAGCCGCCGGAGGACGACGTGATCCCGCGCGTTACCCGCGACGCCGAGTGCCGTGGTGATGCCGTGCGTCGCACGCAACCCACGGACGACCTCGACTTCGTCGGCATCCCACACTGGATCTGGCTTCATTGCCGGTCCCCGTCTTACTACGTTCGAGACTTAGACCTCAATACTATTGTCAAACTATCCAAAGCCCCGGCACCTGTCGACAGCACTTTCGCGCGCCGCTATCTGCCGCACTGAACTAAGAGGCTCCGGCAATTGAGCGTTTGGGCGAGGTCGCGCCCAGGCGGCGCCTCGCTGCCCGGAGGAACCGGACCGGACGGTCCAGTCCAGGTCCGGCCCCTCCGAGCACCGATGCATCCACCTGGACCCGACTCGCTAATCCAAGACTCAATTGCCGGAGACTCTAAGGTGGGATGAGGGTGCCGAGGCCGGTGAGCGCGAGGACGATGGCGAGGAAGTAGCAGGTCCGGGCGCCGCGGCGAAGCGTGCATGACCGGCGCTGGCGGTCACGCGGCGACATCCATGGCGGCCCGTGGTGCGCGTTGCGGCGGCCCCACCGGCCGAGCAGGACGAGCACCCCGGCCAGCAGGAGCAGCACCGCACTGCTCACGACGGTCATCGCGGCGACCCGGCTGGAGCGTCTGACGGCGGCGCGTCCGGGTCGGCGGGCCGGTACTGGTCGGCGTACTGGACGCCGGCGTGCTTGATCTGCTCCCCCAGCCAGCCCCGCCAGACACCCAGCGCCTTCTCCAGCAGCAGGGTGTCCTTCAACCGGCCCTTGACCTGCTCGAAGTCGGCTGGGACCGCCGGCAGCGCCTGATCCGCCCGGCCCACGTTCCAACCATGCGCGTTCTGCACAGGGCCGAACACGGTCCCGATCGGCGCGGTGAAGGCCGGCTCCCGGAAAGCGTCGTCCAGCTGATCACGGCTCAGCTCGCCCAGGTCCCCGCCCGACGTCCGCGTGCTGTCCAGGCTGGTCCGCCCCGCCACGTCCTCGAACTTCGCGCCGCCCCGGATGTCGGCCAGCGCCTGGTCGGCCTCCTCCTTGGTGCGCACCACGATGTTGCGCAGGTGCCGCCGCTCCGGCGTGCCCAGCTGAGCACGCCGCTGGTCGAACGCCTGCCGCACCTCGTCGTCGGTGACTGTCTGGCCTCCCGAGACCTGATCGAACAGCTGGTTCAAGGCGAGCTGCCGTTTGATTTCGGTCAGCACGCTCTGCTCCGACGCGCCGGCGTTGCCCAGCGCCCGGATGAATTCGTCCTGCGCGGACGCCCCCTCGCCGATCTGCTGGGAGATGTACCGCGAAAGAACATCGCGCGCGGCCTTGTCGGCGATCGTGACGTTCCGCGCACGCGCGGCATCGTCGATGATGATGCTGACCGCCTGAGCCTTCGCGCCATCCCGCCAGTACCGGTCCAGCGCCTGGGGGTCGGACGGCCGCTGGACGCCGTAAAGCGCACGTAGCGTGTCCATTTCCTTGTTCAACTGGTCAGCCGAAACCGTGGAATCGCCGACGCGGAAGGCCACGCCGTCCGGCAGCTCACCCGCCGTCCACCAGAGATAACCACCCGTGCCGCCGCCGAGCAGGACGACGAGCACCAGTGCGAGCAGGACCCTGGCGCGCTTCGTCCGCGGAAGCCGCAACCGGCGTGACCGCTTCGCATCCGTCTTTTCAGCAGGCTCCTCTGTGGAATCCTCTTCTACGGATACTTCTTCGTCAGTCTTCATCACGCAACTCCTACAGTGGACTTCTCGGACGGCCGCACGGCTTCCGGCACAGGTTGTCGCTCCTGCCGGACGGTCACCGCGACCACACAGGACGCGGAGAGCAGCGACAACACGACCGAACCCGCCAGCAGCACACCGAATTCGGCGATCACAGCAAGCTGCGACCCGACCAGGACCGCGTAGCCGACGGCCGAAGTCGCCGTCGCCAGCCACACCGAGCGCAGCAGCCGTCTGCTGCCCTGCCTGGCCGCCTCGGCGAGCAACACGGTGAACTCGCACCCGATCGCGGTGGTCAGCGAACCCAGCGCGACCGTCACCGGGCTGAGCGGAACCCCGGTGAGCCACAACGCGCAGAACCCGGTGCCGGTGGCGATCGCACCCGCCGCGACCGCGCGGACCGCGTCGGACCGCCGCCGCAACCCGATGAGCAAGACGATGCCGGCGGCGCCGATTCCGGCTAGGTTGCCCCAGACCCGGTCCGCGGACACCATTTCCTGCGCAGTCACCGCCACTACCGGCAACCCGGCCAGCTCCGTGTGATATCCGGGCGGAGCCGGCGGCAACGTCGAGAGCACATCGTCGCGTAACCGTTGCAACGCACTGAGATCGTTGATGTCGACGCCGAAACTCAGCACCGCGACCTTGCCGTCGTTGCGGATCACCGAACCGACCAGGTACGGCGGCAGCAGCCGCAACGCCGAACCGAGCTGCTCGGCGGTCGGCGTCGGCCCGAGAAACGGAAGCAGCGAAACCGGCGACACCACCGGCCGCATCTGCTCGCCGTGCGCGGACACCACACTCGATTGCGCCCGCCGCATCCAGTCGAACGCCTCCATCGAACGCACGTTGTCACCGCGGATCACGATGTCGAGCTCGCCGGAAGAACCGATCTTCTGCTCCACATGCTCGGCGTCGGCCAGCGCGGGCAGACCGTCCGCGAAACTCCGGAAGTCCGACCGCAGCGGCAATCCGGGTAACAGAGCCCACCCCACGATGGCCGCCAGCACGACGATCGCACTCACCCCGACGCGCCGGCCCTTGGTCGAGGGCGGCCACGCCAGTCGTCCCCGTCGCTCCGGCGACGGAGTGCTGACGAGCCACGGCGAGACCACCAACCCGATGACCGCCGAGAAAAGCACACCAACCGACAACGCCAGCCCAAGATCCTGCACGAACGGCAACGGCGAAAGGGTCAGCGCGGCGAAACTGGCCGCCGTCCCAGCGGCCACCGCCAGCACCGTACGGCGGCGGGCCCGTTGCGCGAAGTACATCGGGTAGAACGACCCTATGCCCAGCAGCACCGACAGGAAAGCCAGCACCCCCAAGGAAAGCGGCCGATCGAGCCAGCCGAACAACGCCACGGTGGACCCGGTCGCGAGCAGCGCCGTCAGCACCGGACCCAACCGGCGGCTGCGCCGGGTCCACGGGGTGCAAAGGAAGCAGGCGGCGACCGCGACCACGGCGACCCCGCCGAGCAGCGGGATCTCCGTCGCCACCTGCTCCCCCACCCCGGAGGCGACCGCGGGCACCCCGGAAATCGTCGTCGCCTTGGTCTGGATCCCAGCCTCGGCGACGGCCTCCCGAATGCCGGTCACCAGGTTCCTGGTGCCGTCGGCCGCGATCCCTTCCCGTGGCCGGACCAGGATCGCGATCGAGTCGGCGGACGGGATCACGAAATGCCACTGCGGCCGGGGCTGCCCATCGGCGTTGTAGATCACGGTGCCGACGAAGGTCGGGTTGCGCAGCGTGGGCAGGCCGGCGGGCAAACCCTGCACCAGCAACGGCCCGTACCGCGCGTCGAACGCCTGAACCGCCTTGTCACCCGCGGCCGCGACGGCCTTGTCCTTCGCGCCGGACTGCTTCGCGGCCGCCTCCGCGGCGCCCCGCTCGGCGTCCCGGCGGCCGGTCAGTTCGGCCAGGAACTTCTGTGCCTGCGCGGCGATCTGGTTGACGGTCGTCGCCGGTCCGTACACGGTGGCGACGTCGGGCAGCGCGGACAACCGGCCTTCCAGCTGGAGGACTTTCTGGATGTTGTCCTCGTTGAGCAGCTGCCGATCACCCTCGGACTCCAGCAGCACCACCACCGGATCCCCGCCGAACGACCCCGCCAGCTCATTGAGACTCACGACCGACTTGTCACCGGACGGCAGGAACGAGTCGACTCCTGTCTCCATTGTGGACTTCGCGAGCCCGCCGAACAACGCTCCGCCCGCGAGCGCCACGCCTGCCGTGATCAGCAATCCCTTGCGTGTCGGGCGGAACCGGCGAATCCACAGCCGCGCGCGCAGACGGCGCACCACTAGTTACCTTCCCTCTCGATGTGGGGATACGGCCGTTCCGCCGGGCCGGGGTTGTTCAGCGTGCCGGGCAACGGATACGGGTTGAACTTGTTCAGCGGGCCGAGCGAGCTGAGGTCGAGCGGAAGGCCCTTGACGCTGTACTCGTCCAGGATCGGGTAGACGTTCCAGTACTTCCCGTTGGCATCCCCGCTGGTGACGCTGTCGCCCCAGTTGATGAAGTAGGCCGCGATTTCCGGCCCGTACGGCCGAAGGTAGGCCAGCATCGGGTTGACGTCGGACAACGCCGTCCGCGCGGTGGGAATCAGCCCGCGCAGATCCGAAGAGAACTGCGGAACCCGCGTCAACGTGCCGGGAGCCTTGTTCAGCACGCTGTCCAAAGACGGCAGCAGGCCACGCAGATCCGCCGAGGTGGCCGGCAGTTCCGCGAGCGCGGTGCTCAACGCGGGCGCGGCCTTGTTGAGGTTGCCCGCGACCGGGGCCAGCGAGCCGGACAACCGGTTCAGCCCGGTGCTGGCCTTTTTCGCCGTATCCATCAGGCCGGGGAGCTTGCGCACGACGGCTTCGATCTGTCCCGCACCGCCCGCGGTCGCCTTGGTCAGCTGGTTCGCGTTGTCCACCAGCTGGGCGATCTGGCCCTGCCTACTGTCCAACGCGGCGAGCAGCGTGGCGCTGTTGCCCGCCAGCTCCCGCAGATCGTCGGACTGCGCGGCCAACGCGCCGAGCGCGTCATGCCCTTGCCTGCCGAGGTCGCCTAGCCCGGTCAGCGCCGCGGACAGGTCCTGTTTGGTGCCCTCGGTACCCGCGCCGAGCGACCGTACGGTGCTCGCCAGCGCGGTCCTGGTATCACCGTCGATGCTGGTCAGCACATCGTTGAGCTTGACGGCCGACTTCACCGACTCAATCGGGAGCGCGGAGCCGCTGGGAAGCGGCTCGCCGTGCCCGTCGACGATCTCCACGAAGGTCTCTTCGACGAGCGTCTTGTTCCGCAGTTCGAAGGTGACGCCCTGGTGCAACGGGTGTTGGTCGTTCAGCTGCACGGTGACCTTGGCGTCGCCGCCCTGGACCTCGATCTTCTCGACCTCGCCGACCGGGACGCCGGCGATCATCGCGTCGCCGTTGTACACCAGGTTCGCCGTTTTCGGGGCGACGAAGGACACCTGATAGCCGGACTTGCTGAACAGCGGGACCTTGCCACCCGAATTCAGCCAAAGGTAGCCGAAGATCACCGCGCACACCGCGAAGAACACGCAGAGCACCACCAGGCGAATCAATGGCAGCGTGCCATGGGAAATGCGCATTGCTTCACCTGCTCGGTTTCGGGGTGGACAGGAAATTCAGCAGATCGGTCGGAATGGAGTTCGGCGAGATGCCCACCTGAGCACGCAGCACGCCGGCGTTGCCGTCGGTGAGGCTCGTGACCGAGCGAGTCTGCACGACGAACGCGCCGAGATCGTTCAAATAGGACACCAGGTTGCCGGTGACCGGATCCAGGTTCTTCGTGATCGAGCCGAGCGAGGGCAACGCCTCGTTCAGGTTGCCGACGAACGGCCGCAGGTCCGCGACCACCGGCCGGGCCTTGGCGACGACCGGTGTCGCGGCATCCACAGTGGAGCCGATCCGGTCGACGGTCTTCGTCAAGCGGGACAACGATTCCGGCAGCGTCCCGGTCGCCTTGTGCAGATTTTCCAGCGTCGGATCGAGCTGATCGGACAGGCCCTGCACGGAATCAGTCGCCTGCTTGAGCTTCCGCGTCAGATCCGGCAGCGTGGCCAGGGTCGCGTCGAGGGAATCGTTGCGCTTGCCGACGGTGTCCAGCGTCCGCTGTAGCGCAGTGGCCAGCTCGGAGAGCCGCTTGTCGTCACCGCTGATGCTGGTGGCGATCTGCTGCAGCGAGGTGACCAGGTTGGCCAGCGTGTCCTTCCGCGACTGCAACGCTTCCGCCACCGGGCGCAGGTTCTTGACGACCTGGTCGGTCTCGGCCACGCCCTCCGGAAGCTGTTCCGGCGCCTTCGCGAGTGCCACATCGGACTCGGAAAGCAGGCTGGTCAGCGCATCCCGCGTGGTGACGTCGAGATGCCCGAGAACCTCGTCGATCTGGATCGGCCGGGCCGAGTTGGCCACCGGGAGCACGCCGTCCTCGTCGAGTTGCTTTCCGGGCGGGGCACCGGGGTTGAGCTCCATGTACATCTCGTTCAACGGGCTTTTCGGGCGCAGCACGACCTTCGCGTTGTCGTAGACGCGGTACTGCGGATCGATCGCCAGGCCCAGCTTGGCGTCACCCTGGTCGTCCACCTCGACCGACCTGATGTCACCGACCTGGACGCCTGCGATGCGGACCTCCTGCCCGTTGCCGGGGCTGACGCCCGGGCTGCTCGGCAGGGTCACGTAGAAGGTGAATTCGTCTTCCCACGGCCAGTTGAACCGCTGGTTGGTCAAGATGATGCCGCCCGCCACCGTGGCCACGACGAACAGCCCGACGGTGACCGCGAGATTCCGGCTGAGCCCCGGCTCGTTCCTCATCCGCTCCCATGCGCGGGACACCCGGTTCATCGGGGACCACCTTCCGCCTTCTGGACCTGCATCTGAATCAGCCCGGCGACCAGCTGTTCGAAGCTGATGGGCAGTCCGCCAACCGAGCCGGGACCGACCCCGGCGTGCGCCATGATCACGTGCCCGTTGGGATCGGAGACCACGGATTCCCGCACGAGGTTCGCCGCGAGGAAGGCGACTTCCTGGTAGAAGGGCCGGTCGGACCCCGAACCGTTGTAATTCCCCGTGCCGTTCCACGGCGACATCACGAATTTCGTGATCGGGCCGGTGACCCGGTCGAGCACCGGGCCGTTCAGCCCATGCAGCACGTCGGTGGTCCGCTTGCCGGCCGGCACCAGGTCCTGGACCAGCGGACGCGCGTCCACCAGCAGGTTCTTGGCGTCGGTGACCAGCGGCCTGGCTTTGACCAATACCGGATCGGCGTGTTCCAGCGTGTTGTTCAGCTCACGCGCGACTGGTCGCGCCGAATCCGCGGTGTCCTTCAGCTTCCCGAGTGTGGTGTCCAAACGGGACAGTCCGGAGTCCGCGCTGCGCAGGGTTTCCGGCAGTGTGTTGAGCGTCGCGGCGAGGTCCCGCGCCCGGTTGCCGAGCACCGAACTGGTCGACGAGAGATCCTGCACGATGGAAGTCAGCTGCCCGTCCTGCTGTGTGAGCACGCGGCCGGTGGATTCCAGGCCGCTCACCAGGGACGGCAGATCGGTACGCGGATTGGTGCCGCGCGCCGCCGTCAGCACGTCGCTCGCCGGCGCCAGCGCGGAAGGCGCGTCGGCCAGCAACTGGTCGATGGCGGTGGACCCGCCGTTGCCGAGGGTCTTGTCCAGCTGTGAGATGGACGAACGCGCGCCGTCCAGCGCCGAGGGCTGCAACGCCCTGGCCACCTTGTCCAGTTCCACCGGGACCTTGGTGCGCTCGACCGGGATGTCGTCGTCGGGATTTCCCTTGTCTCCGCCGGGAACCAGGTCGACGTAATACTTGCCGCCGAGCATCGTCACCGGGCGGATCGCCGCGGACGGGGTCCGGCCGAGCTTCTGCCGGACGCCGTCGTCGATCTTCACCTCGACCACGGCGGTGCCGTCGCCGGTCTCCTTGACCGAGCTGACCCGGCCGACGGGAACACCGGCGATCTTCACATCGGTGAGGCTTTCCCGGAGCTTGTAGTCCTGCGCGAAGTTGACGCGCAGCAGGTCACCGCTGCTCAGCGAGGTGGAGATGCGGTCCTTGTTGAACAACGCGACCCCGATGGCGATGGTCACCACCGCCATCAGCACGCCGATCTTCGCCGGTGCCACCCTCCGCCGGCTGATGCCCGTACCTTTTCTACCGAACATGCCGACTCACTTTCCCGCTCGTTGACCGAGCGGACCTTTTTCTCGGTCGTGGATGGCCTGGCCCGGCGCCGGATACGCGTTGCGTGATGCCGTCGGGTCCGCGATCGGCAGGGTGCCGAGCACCGATTCCGCGCCCAGGTTGAGATAGATCCGCAGCCAATGCCCAGCTGCGTCGCCCTGGCCGAGCGCGCTCGACGCGTTGTTGAAGAACCTGGCGATCTCCGGCGCGTACGGCTTGAGCACGGCCAGCGGGACCTGCAGGTCGCCGAACCCCTTGGTCAGCATCGGCGCCAACGGCCGTGCCTCGCCGAAAGCCTGCTCAAGGCCCGAGATCGCCGGTTGGGCCTTGCCCGCGACATCGGGGACCTTGTTCAGCGGGCCGACGGCCTCGCGCAGCACACCGCGGACATCCGGGGTCGCCTTCCCGAGCGCCACCGCGCCGGGTTCAAGCTGGTGCGCCGCCGACGCGGTCTGCGCGAGCGGACCACGCACGGTCTGCAACGCGCTACGGACCTCACGCAGTGTCTCCGGCGCGCGCTGCAACGCTTCCGACAACGGTTTCCCGTTGTCCACCGACAGCGCGTGCATGGTCGTGTCCAGTTGCCCGGCCAGCTCGCCGAGTTGCTCCTGACGGCCGGCGAACCGGCCGGCCAGGCTGTTCGCGGACGCCAGCATCGCGTGGAGATCGGTGCCGTTCTCGGCGCTCAGTGCCTGCGCGACTTTTCCGAGGTCCGGCAACATCTGCGGCGCCGCGCCGAGTACATCGCGGATGTCCTGGCTGTGCCCGCCCGCGCCGCCGCCGAGTTCCCGGACGGCGGTGCCGAGTCCCTTGCGGGTCGGCTCGTCGAGCACCTTGAGCACATCGGACAGTTCGTTCGCGTCCGTGGTACTGGCCGCCGGCAGGGTTTCGTCCGGGCCGACCTGACCGGCGCGTTCGTCACCAGGATCGATGTCGACGAACTTCTGCCCCAGCGCGGACCGCTCGTCCACCACGACGGTGGCATTGCGGTAGACGTTGGTGTCCTTGTCGAAGCTGAGCACGATCGACGGTTTGCCGTCGACCAGGCTGATCTCCCGGACATGGCCCACCCGCACGTTCGCGATGCGGACGTCGTCGCCGGTCTGCAACGCGCCGACGTTGTTGAAGGCGACCTTGAGCTGCGTGCCCGTCTGCCACGGCACGCCGTGGGTCGCGTTCACCGCCAGCAGCAGCGACACCACGAACACCGACAGCACCCCGATGCCGATGAACACCGAGCGGCTCGGTCGCGCCCTGCGTATCGCTGCCATTACAACCCTCCGAGGAGAAAGCCGAGAACGCCGGTTTCTTGCTGCTTATTCAGGCCGGTGACGCCGCCGTCCGGCTGCTGCGGCTGGCTGAGCAGCCCGAGCCCCGGCAGCGGAAGGGGCGGCAACGCGCCGGGCTGCGGTTGGGCTTGCCCGCCGCTGGAAAGCAGCTGCGGAATGCCCAGATCGCCCTGGAGCCCGGGGACCGTGCCGGTCGCGGTCAGCGGAGTCGCGATGATGCGGCCGCGGAAATAGTGCGACACGCCGTCGTGGCCGGTAGTGCACAGCGCCCAGTTCCTGATGAACGCCATCACGCCACCGATGTTCTGGGTCAGCTGGGACACCAGCGGATCCGCCGATTTGATGCTCGACGCCAGGTCCGGACCCGCCTTGCGCAGCTCGGCGGCCACCGGCTGCGCCTGATCGAGCATGCCCTGCGCCTTGGCGAGCACCGGTTCCGCGGACGCCAGCGCCGGGTCGGCCGAGTCGGCGAACCGCTTCAGTTCCTCGCTGATCTGCGCCAAGTTGTCTGTCGTCGGCCGCAGGCCCGCGAGCATCGGGGTCGCCGAATTCGCGGTGCCGACAAGCTCACCGAGCGTCGACCGGGCTTCGGTCAAAGTGGACGGAAGTTCCGCCAGCGTCGACTCGAACGCCTGCTGCTGCGCGGAAGTCGTGCCGAGCAGCGTGTGCGCCGAACCCACCAGGCCGTCGAGCGTCTTGCCCTGGTCGCGGGCGAGTGCTCCGGCCACCGGGCCCACGTTGTCGACGACGCTGTTGAGCAACTGGTTCTGCTCGTTGAGGATCTTGACCAGGCCATCGGTGTTCCGCATGGCGGGGCCGAGCGCCTCGATGGTCGCCTGGATGTTCGCGCCGTTTCCGCGGGCACCCTCGCCGAGCATGGTGATCAACGCGGCCAGCGACTGGCCGGTCGGGTCGTCGACGGTGTTGAGCACTTCGTCGAGGTCGGTGTTGCGGCTGGTGCGTTCCAACCCGATCTTGGCCCCTGGCGCCATTTCCGGCGCCGACGGCGTGCCGCGGTCCAGTTCCAGGTAGCGCTCGCCGAGCAGGCTGACCGGGCGGATCTGTGCCTTGGCGTCGTCGTGCAACGGCAGCGCCTCGGGATTCAGCTCCATCGTGACGGCCGCTTTGCCATCGTGCGCGGTGATTTCCGCGATCTCGCCGACCTTGACGCCGTCCACCTTGACGTCGTTGCGCTTGAGCAGCGGGCTCGCGTCGGCGAACTCGGCGACCACCAGGGTGCCGTCGGGGTTGGAACTCTCGTGGATTCCCCAGCTGGCGACAGCTGTCGCGCCGAGGAAGATCACCGCGCCGATGACGCGTGCTTTCGAGAAGACGCTCATTTCACTCCACTCCCGAAAGCGTCGGTCCACGGCTGCCGCCCGGCTTCACCCGGGAACGGGTACGGCCGGTTGACGAACCCGGGCGGGAGGTTCAAGCCCGGGTTCAGGTTGACGCTCTGTGGGCTCGCCGAAATGTGCAGCCGCGAGTAGTGGCTGTTCTGGTCGTAGTTGGCCATCGCGCTGCCCCAGTTCGTGAAGTTCGCGGCCAGCTCAGGGGTGTACGGCCGCAGGAACTCCACCGCCGGGAGCATGGCGCCGACCGCGGAATTCAAACCGGTTACCACCGGGTGCGCGCTGTCCAGCAGGCCAGGAGTGGTATCCAGCAGCGCATCCGCCGCGGCCAGGGTCGGCCGCAGCTCGCCGACGAGTGGCCGCAGGTCGCGCAGGACGGGCGCGAGGTTACCGGCGATGCCGGGCAGCCGCTCGGTGGCCGGGCGGAGGTCGTCGAGCAGCGGCGCGACCTTGTCCACCACACCGGGTACATTGCCCAGCGTCCGGTTCGCGGTGTCCAGTGTGCCGGGCAACGCGGTCAGCGAGTCCGACAGCTTTTGCCGTTGTCCTGCGGTTTCCGCGGACAGGGTGGACAGGCCGTTGACGATGTTCCGCAGGTCGCCGTCCCGCTCGGTCAGCGTCCCGACCATCGAGTTGACCCGAGTCACCATCTGCTTGATGGCCGGGCCGTCCGTGCCGAGCCCGCGCAGGACGTCACCGAGCGCGGCGACCGCCGGCCCGCTGGTCTTCAGCGTCGACCGCAGGTCTTTCTCATTCCCGGTGAGCGTGCCGTCCAGCCGCTTGACCAGCGACGACAGCCGTGCCCGGGTCGGCGGGTCGAGCGCCGCCAGCACCTGGTCCAGCTCCATCGGTGTCGGCATTTCGCCCTTGAGCATCCCGCCGGACGGGATGGCCGCGTTGTTCTCCGGGCCGTCGGTGACGCTGATGTGGCGCTCACTGAGCAGCGCACGCCATTCCACCTCGACCTTGGCGCCGTCGTGCAGCGGGGAGTGGTCGCTGTCCAACGCGAGTTCGACCCGCGCCTTCCCGTCCTGCACCTTGATCGAGGCGACCTCGCCGGTCTGAAAACCGTTCATCAGCACGGGACTGCCTTCGACCACGTTCGCCGCGGACGGCAGCAGCACGCTGACGCGATAATCCTCCGAACTCAGGGACCAGGCGCCGGCGCCGAACACGGCGACGGCCGCCAATCCGATGACCATCAGGTTTCGCATGCGTTCAGTCCATCCCCAGCGGTCCGGCGGACTCACCGGACAGGAATTGGCGCACGAACGGGTCTTCCGAGGCGAACGCCTCGTCCGCCTCGCCGTAGTGCACGACCTGGCCCTGCCAGATCACGCCCACGTAGTCGCTGACCTTGCGGGCGCTGCGGATGTCGTGTGTGACCACCAGATACGTGCCCTTGTGCCGCGCGTGCATCTCCAGGATCAGGTCGCACAGCAGGCTGGTGCGCACCGGGTCGAGGCCGGAGTCCGGCTCGTCGAACAGGACGATGTCGGGGTTCATCACCAATGCGCGGGCGAACCCGGCGCGCTTGCGCATACCACCCGAGATCTCCGACGGCGACTTCGTGAGCGACTTCTCGAGGCCCACTTCGATCAGCCGGCCCATCACGATCTCGGTGATGTCGGCCTCGGACATGTTGGTGTGCTTGCGAAGCGGGAAGGCGACGTTGTCGAACAGGTTCATCGACCCGAACAGCGCGCCGTCCTGGAACAGCACGCCGAACCGCTTGCGCAGCTCGTACCGCTCCTGCTCGCTCACCCGCCAGATGTCCTGGCCGAAGACCATGATCTCACCGGCGTCCGGCTCGAGCAGGCCGACGAGGTGCTTGATCAGCACGCTCTTGCCGGTGCCTGACGGGCCGAGGACCGTCGTGATGGCATCGTCCGCGAAATCCAGGTTCATGCCCTTCAGAACCTGGAAATCGCCGAAGCTCTTGTGCACATCGCGCACCTGCATCGAATGCGTGGCGCCGTTCGACGCGACATCCGGCAGCGTGCCCACGTTCGCCAAGTGGCCCGTGGTCATCTTCATCGTCCGCTCCTAATTCGCGATCGGGGCGTTGGGATCGAGCCCCCAGAACAATTGCGTGAACAAGGTGCTCACGACGTGGATCATCACCATGTTCACCATCATCGACTTCGCGGTATTGGTGCCGACGCCGACAGGGCCGCCCCGCGCGTTGTACCCGTAGTAACAACTGACGAAAATGATCACCGTGCCCATGGCCATCACTTTCGCGAGTACCATGAGGAAGTCGACCGGACTCTGATACAACCAGAAGATGTAGTTGTACCCACCCGGTGAAACAACGCGCAACTGCAGCACGGTGACGAGGTATTCGGAGATGTACAGCATGCCGAGCCCAATGGTGTACAGGAACGGCATGGCCATCCAAGTCGCCAGGATCCGGGTGCCGACAAGGTAACTCCGCGAGTTGATGCCCATCACCTCCATCGCGTCGATCTCGTCAGTGATGCGCATCGACCCGATTTCCGCGACCAGGCCGCACCCGACTTTTGCGGCCAGGATGTAGCCCCACATGTACGGGGACATCTCCCGGAAACCGCAATAGACGTTGAAGATGCCGGAATACAGCGGCGCGCCGATCTGCTTCAGCGTGTAACTCGCCTCGACAGCGCACACCGATCCCATGACGAACTGCATCGCCCAGATGATCAGGCCGCTGGAAAGGATCAGGGTGGCGGACTGGCGAAGCACCTCACCGACGTAATGCCGGACATCGGGCAGCCCGCGAATGGTCTTGGCGGAGAATTGGGCGATCTCGCCGCCGGTGGCGAAACTCTGGTGGATCTTCTCGCCGAGAACGCCTGGCGTGATGACAAGATCCTTCGGCTTCGGAGCAGTCATCTGCGCCTCTCACTTGTAGACGTGCATGTCCGGGTTCAACCCGAGCAAGATCGTGGTGAACACCCAGTTGAAAATCCAGATCGCGGCGAACGAGATCACCACGGCCTGGTTGACCGCGCGGCCGACACCGCTCGGCCCGCCTTCGGCCCGGAAACCCTTGTAGCTGCAGACAACGCCGATGATCAGGCCGAAAACCGTCGTTTTCACCACGCTGCCCCAGATGTCGGTGGTGGTGGCGTTGTCGAAGAAGCTGTTCACGAAGGCCGCGGCGCTCGCGTCGAACACGAAGACCGCCGCGATGAACCCGCCGATGACGCCGAACACCAGCGCGACGAGGTCCATCAGGCCGGTCATGACGGTCACCGCGATCACCCGCGGCAGGATCAGCGTGCGGATCGGGTCGACGCCGAGCACTTCCATCGCGTCGATCTCTTCGCGGATCCGCCGGGCGCCGAGGTCCGCGGTCATCGCGGTGCCCACCACACCGGCGATCACCATCGCGTTGATCCACGGCGCGAATTCCCGGACGCTGGCCATGATGAAGAAGGAGCCAAGCCGTTCCGGCACGCCGAAGAGGTTGATGATGTTCCCGCCCTGCAGGCCGGGCGCGCCGAACCCGAACGCGATGGTGGCCACCATCATCGGCAGCCAGCAGAGCTTGAGGATCAGGGCCATCTGGTCCCGCACCTCACCCCAGTAGCCGACCGGCTTGCGCACCGCCATCGCGATGACCCGGCCACCGAGCTGGGTCATCTCACCGGCCTGCCGGAACGGGCTCGCCACCATCTTCAGCTGCTTCGACTTCGGCTTCGGCTTGTTCCGGTGCGCAGTCGGCGTCTGTACCGCGTTACTCATTGGGACCACCTAGTGCGAGCAAAACCAGTCACCGCACCGACAAGCACCGCGACGGCCAAAGTGGACACGATCTGCACCGGGGATCGCCCGGCCGATTGCAGCAACACCAGCGGCAAGACCAGCAGATACGCGCTTACCGCGGAAACAACTCCGCACACCCGGAAATCGGCCGACGTGCCCGGCGCCCACGCCGCCACCGCGAAGGCGGCGACCGCGGTGAGCACGAGCCAGAACGAACCGACGACCGGGATGTGCTGCGCGGCCACCGGCGCGAGGAGCCCGCCGATCAGCAGGACCGCGAACCCTCGCCAGGCACCACGTACCGCGGCCACCGGGTCGAACTTGTCCAGCCAGGCATCCCAAACGCGCATCATCCGATTCCTTCCCCGACAAGCTGATTTCGCGGCTGCGGAGACTCGATGAGCGCCGCCAGTCGTCGGACCGCCCGGTGCTGCAACGCCCGGATCGTCCCGGTGTTGCGCCGCATGATCACCGCTGTTTCGGCGACCGAGCAGTCCTCGTAGAACCGCAGGACGATGCATTGCCGCTGCGCGTCCGTGAGCTGCGCGATGCCGGCGCGCAGCTCCGAACCGGCCATCCTCGCCAACACCGCTTGTTCAGCACTGTCAGCGAGGATGTCCGCCGGCTCGAATTCTCCTTTGACCTGCTCGTACCGCGAGTGGGCCGAGCGAACGTGGTCGATCATGAGGTTGCGCGCGATGGTGATGATCCAGGCCTGTATCTCGCGGCCCTGGAACTTCACCGAACCGATCCGGCGGAAGGCCCGGATGAACGTCTCGCTGGTCAGATCCTCGGCCAGCGCCGCGTGTCTTGTGCGCTGCAGGACATAGGAATAGACCAACCGGTAATTGTTGTCGTACAGGCGGCCGAACGCGTCGATGTCGCCGCGCTGCACCCGTCTCACCAACTGCCAATCATCATTACCGAGATCGATTAGTCTCGCCATTGAGATCCATCCTGTTTCCTGATCCTCGTGAGTGTTCAGGCCAGTAAGAACCAGCCTGAACACTCACAAGCCGGGGTCGATGTCAGGCGCGGTCGTCGTCCAGCACGCGGGGCTCGAGTTCGATGAGCTTGGCGATGATGTAATTGAACTGCGGGATGTTCTTCATCATCATCCCCATTTTTCCCTTGACCGAGATCTGCTTGCTCACCAGCGCGATGTTGACGCTGAGTTCGCCGGTGACGAGCATCCGCTCCCAGTTCTCACTGTCCCCGGTGAGCACGAACTCACTGAAGGGCGCGTCCTCCGCGGAATCGAAAACGGTGACGTCCGACATCACACCCTCGGTGAACATCATCCGCAGGACGAGCGGGAACTTCCCGTTATAGACGTGGGTCATCCCGAACGTCATCTTCCTGGCCTTCTTCTGCCAGACGGGGTCACTGTTGAGCGCTTCCGCGAGTGCGTCATAGAGTTCACGGGTACCGAAAGTAGGCCTCTTCATGACTTTCCTCTCCTACAGGTCGTTTCCGCCGGCGACTTCGGCCAGGCCACGAACGCCCATCCCGCCGTCACAGTTGATGATCGCTCCGGTCGAAGCCGAAGAGTTTTCCTTCGAAGCCAGCAATACGTAGTTCCCGGCGTAATCGGCGGCTTCCGGAAGTTTCTGCAATACCGTGCACTGATTGACCAGATCAGCAAGAGGAACCGAGGAAATGTTGGTCTCCCCGAGGCCTAGCGCGCCGGGGCCGCGCAGGTCGGTGAGCATGCCACCGGGGGCGACGCCGTTGACTCGGATCTTCGGTGCCAATTCGAATGCCAACTGCTTGATCAGCCCGAGCACGGCGTGCTTGGACGAGGTGTACAGCGGGCCGCCGCCGCCAGGGTAGAACCCGGCATTGGACACCGTGAAGATGATCGATCCGCCACTGGCGGCCAATTCCCGGACAGCTGCCTTGGCACCGAACAGGTAACCCTTGACGTTCACATGGAACATTTCGTCGAACAGCGTGTCCAGGCTGTCCTCCGGCATATCGACCAGCTTCGTCGAGAAGTCCCAGATCGCGGCGTTGGCCACAAAGGTGTCGAGCTTCCCGAATCGCGCGACGGTTTCCTCGACGACCCGCACATTGTCCTGGTAACTGGTCACGTCACCCTGGACGCCGACGACGTCGTCGCCGAGATCTGCTTCGAGCTTGGCGAGTTTCTCCGCCGACTTCTCCAGGACGCCGACCTGCGCGCCTTCCGCCAGGAACCGCTCGACCACCGCCCGGCCGAGGCCGGAACCACCGCCGGTGACAATAGCGACGTTGCCCTGCAACCAACCCATGTCTGACCTCTTATCGCTTGGCCCCTGTGAACTGCTCAAACCGCTGCCGCTTCCTTTGCCATCGCACGCAATACCGCCCGCAGCTCGCGGCGGCGGTTGACCGCCACCGCGCCCTGCACGCGTCCCTCGTCGGAGAACACCCACAGCGCACCTTCGTCGCTGTCGGGATCCCCCGTGCGGACCACGTCGTTGCCGAGCATCGGCAAGCCGGCGATCTCCCAGCGCTTTCCGTGCTGCTCGCTCCACGCCCACGGAATCTCGTCGTACGGCTCGTCGTGACCGAGCATCGACCGGACCGCATGCACGGCCTGCTTCTGCGCGTTCTGCCAGTGCTCGACCCGGAGTTGCCGGTTGAAGGCCTGGCTGGGAAACCGGGCCAGGTCGCCTGCCGCGTAGATCTCCGGAATCGAAGTCCGGCACGTCACATCGACAACCACGCCGTCGCCGACCTCGAGGCCGGCCTCGATCGCCAGATCGGCCACCGGCACGGACCCGATACCGATCACCACCGCGCCCGCGGGGAGCACCGTGCCGTCCGCGACCTCGACCCCCTCTACCTGGTCGAACCCGTGGATCGCCTTCAGCGGCGACTGCGGCAGCACCTTCACCCCGTGGCTCCGATGCTGCTCGAGCAACCATCCGGCGGCCTCGACGCCGAGTGCCAGCTTCATCGGCAGGTCATCGCCCATCAGCAGGGTGACGTCCGCGCCCTGCTCGGCCAGTGTCGACGCGACCTCCGAACCGATGAAGCCCTCGCCGGCCACAACCACTGGCACACCGCGCTTGACCACCTCCCGCAGGGCCTCCGCGTGCTCGAGGTCCCGCAGGTAGTGGACGCCGTTCAGCTGCTCGCCGCGCACGCCGACCGTCCGTGGCCGGACACCCGTGCACAGCAGTACCCGGTCCGCGGCGACCCGTTCGCCGCCTTCAAGCTCGATAGCACGCTCACCCGGAATGAGCCGGGTCGCCGCCCGTCCGAGCACCAGCTCGATGTCCCGTTCCGCGTAAGCCTCCGCTGGATGAACGAGCAGTTGCTCCTTCGATACCCCGCCGCCAAGGAAGTCCTTGGACAGCGGCGGACGTTCGTAGGGCAGATGCGTTTCGGCACCGATCAATCGGATCCGGCCGTCGAACCCGGCTTCGCGAAGGGTGCCAGCCGCGCTTGCCCCGGCCAGCCCGGCGCCGACGATGGCCACCGATTCGAAGGACTCAGTCATGCCGCCCACTCCGGCTTGGTTCCGACCAGGACGACAACGACGTCGTCGCGGACCTCAACCGCATGCGTCCGCACCGGCTTGCTGGCCGGCAGCGAACAGGGCTTACCCGTGCGGAGGTCGAAACGGGCGACGTGCCACGGGCACTCGACCTCATGCCCTTCGAGATCGCCTTCGCTCAGCGAAGCATTGGCATGAGAACACGTGTCGTCGATCGCGTGGAACACACCGTCCACATTGAACACCGCGATCGGACGCGCCGCGTCGACTTTCCGCACTTGTCCCGGCGGCAGCTCGTCGACCTTGCACACCACAAGGGTTTCCGAGGTTTCCGGAGTTTCCGAGCCGGAGGGGACGGACGAGCTCATTTTCTCACCTTTCGCGCAACAAACCGGTCAGACCATGGACCCGCGGTGGCCCCATAGGCTCGGCCCGGCGATCTCGGTCACGGTCCACTCCGAGTCATCGACAAGCAGGCCGCCGTGGCCGTATTCCAGCCCAAAACCCGACGGAGTCCTGGCGTAGAACGAGAACATGTCGTCGTTCGCGTGACGGCCGATGTCCATCATGATTCCGGCGCCACCGTCGCGGCAGGCGTCGTGTGCCCGCCCGACCATGTCCACTTCGGACACCTCCACCATGAAGTGATGGATTCCCTTTTCCGGCGCTTCGATCAACGCCACGCTGTGGTGACGCGGATTGCAGCGGAGGAAGGCGACCCTGGACGGCCCGAGGCGCAGGGTGTCACTGAGCCGGAATCCGAGCACCTCGGTGTAGAACCGCAAGGCGTCTTCGAAGACCGGAGTCATCAGTACGGCGTGGCCGAGGCCCATGTTTTCGGTGACGAAGTTCGCCGACCGCGGCGAGATGAACGGTTCGATCGACTTCTGCTGCCCGTAGAAGAAGTCGAGGTTGAAGCCCGAACTGTCGACCGTCTTCGCCAGCCCTTGGACGTCGCGGGCGGCCGCTTCCTCCGCGCTGCACCGGGTGACCGTCAGGCCGTCCTTTTCGAGCCGTTCGATGACGTCTTCGAGTCCTGCGGCGTCCGGCACTTCCCAGCCGATCCGGGACAGGCCCTCCTCGTCGCCGTCTTCGAACTCCAGCCGGTAGCTCCGTTCGTCCAGGCGAACGCGGGTGACGCCGTCCTTGTCCGGACCGATCTGCATGCCGAGGACGTTCCCGGCGAACTCGATCCATTCGTCTCTTTTGGGCGTCGTGATCGTGAGATGGCCTAGCGATTTAACGGACACGTTTCCTCCAAGATTTACGAAGCTGCCAAGAAGCTGATCGTCAGCCGGTTGAACTCGACGCGGTGCTCCAGCTGCGCCCAGTGCCCGCACCGCGGGAACACGTGCAGCCGCGCGTCGGGCATCCGCTTCAACAGGAAGAAGGCGCCGTCCAGCGGAAGCACCCTGTCGTCGCGTCCCCATACCAGCAGGGTCTTGTGCTGGATGCGGTCGACGTCCCGCCACAATTCCTCCGGCAACCCGGCGCCGTCCTGGCCGAACGCCTGGTACAGCCGGGTCGCGTAGTCCATGGCCTCCGGGGTGGTCGCGGCCTCGAAGCGGTCCTGGAGCACCTCCGGCGGCACCGTCTTCGACTCATAGCTCATGACATCGATGAGGTTCTGCATCCGCTCGATGCTGGGTCCGGGCGGTGAGTAGAACGAAAAGAGGACCTTCAGGCCTTCCGATGGGTCCGCCGAAAAGAGATTCAGCGCTCCACCCGCCGGGCCCATCAGGACCAGCCGGTCGACCCGCTCGGGAAAGTCCAGCGCCAGTTTCAGCGAAGTACCCCCACCGAGCGAGTTGCCGACGAGATGAACCTGCGGGATGTCGAGATGCTCCAGAAGTTGGTCCAGCACCCGGGCGTTGTAGGTCCAGACGCCGTTCTTGACGACCGGCTTGTCCGACTTTCCATAACCCGGCTGATCGACGACGAGCACCCGGAAGTACTCGGAAAGCCCGGCCACGTTCTGGGAGAAGTTGCTCCAGCCCGAGGCACCGGGGCCACCGCCGTGCAACAGCACGAGCGGTGGCCGCGCCTCGGCCGCAGCCGAACGCGCACCCGTGTCGTGGTAATGAATTCGAATATCCTCGAGGTCGGCGAAACGCGAAGTCTCGTCGGCCGTGAGGTGTCCGGCAGTGCGCGTCATTGCTGAAGCCTCCAGTGTCACCAGGAAAAACGACTGCGAAAGAACTAAAGTGCTAAAAGAAGATGCTCATGTTCTTCGCGAGAATCACGGTCTGGTCGAGGTAGATCGACCGGTTCGCGATCAACCATCCGTAATCCGCGTCGTCGCTCTGCCGGAGCACGTCCTCGCGGCAGCCGACGAAGATGTCGACGTCACGGTCGAGGCGGCCCCGGTAGAGCAGGATGTTGCAGCGGACCAGCAGTTCGTCGGGGGAATCCCCCGGCTCGATGACCACGTTGTGCACCATGTGCCTGGTCCGCGAAGGCGGTTCCTCCGCCCACGCCATACCCGACCTGATCCGGGTGACCCGCTCTTCCAAGCCACGCTTGGTCTCGTCGAAATGCGAGACCTCGTCGCGCCGCGAGAATTCCTTGTCGAGTTCGCGCTCGTAGCGAACTCCGCGGGTCGGCATCCAGTAGTACGTGTCGTCGCTGAACAGGTCGAGCCATTCCTCGAACCGGCGTTCGTCGAGGAACCTGGCTTCCTGGTACAGGTACTGCTCGATCTGATGCTGAAGCTCGACGCTGACCGAAGTCACCGGGGAGCTTTCGAGTTGTGCGGTCATAGAGAAGCCTCCGCTGCCTTTTGCACCGATGCCATCAGTTCGTCCCAGGACTGGCCGCTCGCCATGTCGGCCCACCGCTTGTAAAAGCCACGTGCCGCCATTTCGCAGTAGACCCGGTTGATCTTCCCCGGGAAATCGGGGTCCTCGTAGGTTTCGTGGCCGAGACCCATTTGCACGTTGAAGCTGCTCTTCTTCGCGATGTGCCCGCGGAGCACGCGCTGGATCTCGCTCCAGTTCTCGCCGTCGTCCTGCTCGAAGAGGCCCGCCACGCTGAACGTGCGGCCGGTACCGACCCGCTGCGCTTCCTTGACGTCGGCCGGGGCCTCCTTGTCCACCACGGTCCAGGCCCAGACCTCCATCTCGTTCGGGCCCTTCGGGTGCCAGATGCGCAGCGTGTTGATGCCCGGCAGGAAGGAGAAGTTCGGGAACAGCGTCGCGTGCGCGCCGCGCATACGCTCGGCTCGCGCCTCGCCGAGCCGCCCGATCGCCTCCGGATTGCCACCCTGGAACCAATCCGCCGGCTTCTGCCCGACGATGTTCGCCAGCACGTCACCCGATTCGACGAAGAACCCGGTTCCATGGCCCAATTCCGAGCTGAACTGGCGGCCCTTCGTGCCGTCCATGGGGAAGACTTCTTCGTCGACGTCCTGGTCGTCCGGCGTCAGCGCGAGCACGGCCGAAGCGTGACTGATCGGCGCGTGGTACATATCGCTGCAGAACTGCTCCGCGGCGAACTTCCAGTTGGCCGGGAACACCCACCGGTGGGCCCCGCCGATGAGTTCGGTACCGGCTTCGGTCCGGTCGGCGAACGCGTCGAAATAGAACCGGAAATCGCCGATGTAGTCGAGAAGGGAAGGCGCTTCGGCATCCCAAGTGGCGAAGATGAACCCCTTGTAGCTGTCCACCTTGGCGACCTTGATGGCGCCCCATTCTTCTTTGTTGATTTCGTCGTGATAGGCGTCGTCCTCACTGGGGACACCGACGAGATTCCCGCTGAGGTCGTAGGTCCAGCCGTGGTAGCTGCAGGAAAAGCTCTTGGCCGTACCCGCGTCAGCCCGGCACAGCCGCATTCCGCGATGCCGGCACTGGTTCATGAAGACGCCGACCGAACCGTCCCGTTTGCGCACGACCAGCACCGGGTCCTCACCCATATACGTGGTCACGTAGTCGCCTCGGTTTGGCAGCTGACTGTCGTGTGCGAGGAACAACCAGCACCGGGCGAAGATGTTCCTCAGCTCCTGCTGGTAAATTTCTTCGTCTTCGTAGATTCGGGGGTCCAGCGTGCCTTGCTGGACGTCGACCAAATCACTGATGTCCATTGCCAATTCAGGCCTCCTTCGAGCTGTGCCCTGGGCCTAACGCGTCTTGCCGCCGCGTTGGTTGGCCTAGTGTGTACTCGAGCACATCTGGTGGACATCCGGGAAAAGTACGGAAACCTACGCGGAGGTAGCGGTGTCATTGAGCGGAACGGAACAGGTGGACGACACCGGGTTGCGCGGTGCACCATGACTGCCATACCCGTGACTGATGCGCCAGTGAAGGCGCAAGCTCTCCGCGACGTCGGGCGAAACAGGAAGCCCCCGGCTTGTTCAACGACGAGGACCTGACGCTGGGGATGACCGACGGTCACGCCATCCAGCAGGAACTCGTCCTACTTCTGTTCGCCGACGGTGGACGCACTATCGGGCTGAATGGCTTCATCGCACCGAAAGTCGAGGCGGCGATCGTCTTCGTGCTTGCCTGGCCGGAGACGGCAGCGCCATCCAGCAAGAACATGGTGACCCCTGGCGCAAGCAGTGGCGACTCGCCGTGGTCTTCGCCTGCCCAATCCATCACCGGCTGCTTCGCTACCGCTGCCCGCACTGCGGGGTTGCGCGCTGCGGCCGGCCGCTAGCAACGCCCGCATCATCCCGTTCCCCAGCCTCGTCCAGCATCCGGCTCAGTGCCGTGGCGCTACCGGAGGCCCGACGAGCAACACCAGGCCCTCACCATGCAGGCAACGGGTTGATCACGACGTCGAGCCGGCTTCCGCCGCTGGCGACGATCGTCTTGAGCGGCTACTCGCTTCCAGGAAGCTGGTGAGCGCGGCTGCGGATTCGAGCGCCATCCGCGATGGCGTACACCGAGATCCATCCCTGCGCGCTGGTACCACCATCCACAAAGGATGGTTGGAGCGACGACGGCCAGGATGACGATGGTGTCGCCCACGCAGGGGTGCCATCTGGCGCGATGGCAAGGACGTCACGGTTGCCGGTGTTCATCAAAACTCCTTACATAGTGCTGTTTTCGTTACTTACGAGGGCCGAAATCGGGTCAGGTCATCGGATCTACGCTCTGGTTTGGACATCGAGCTAGCGGGCTCCATGCGTCAACGTGACCCGGAAGTGTCGGTGTATCCCAAGCGCCCATCGGTGTTCGTCCACTTCGGTGGTCTCCGTCGGCCAGAACAGCCACCCCGACTGTTGGAGCTGCTGCCGCGACGTCCCCGCCCGATCGGCAAAGGACCTTTCCGGCTGAAATCGAGTCGCCGATGCCGACGAGCGGGCCGTAGGGATGGTCGTGACGTAGCTGGTCATGACCGCTAGCCAAGGTTTGCTCACGCCTGGTCGATGCCACGGCGATGTTCTGCACGTAGGTCGGCGACTCGTGCGCCTTGCCCATGTGGGCGGGCGGCAGGTGCACGGCGTAGCTCGACAGCGAGGTTCCTGGCGCGGTTCCTAAGTGGATTTGGTGCGTTGGATCGTGTTCCAGTCGCGTGACGAACGCCACAAGAATCCGGGAACACAGCGCGGCGTCTGATCGTCTTCCGAAGTGGAGGGCCTGTCAGGGGCGACTTCCCCGGCAGAGCCGACCACAAGTCGATTTTCCGGAGGAGAGGTGAGAACCATGGCACTGCCTGTGCTGCGTTCGTCGGACACGGTGAGCCGGTGGGATCCGTTGCGTGAGTTCGAGGATCTCCGCAGCGGGCTGGACGAGTGGCTGCAGTCGGCCTTCAGCGGCGTGGCCGCGTGGTCCCCGCTGGCCGACGTGTCGGAGACGGCAGACGCCTACGTGGTGGCTGTCGATCTGCCCGGCGTCAAGCGTGAGGACGTCACCGTCGAGCTGGTGGGCACCACGCTGGCGATCACTGGTGAGCTGAAGGAGCGGGAGCAGACCGGGTGGTTCCGGTCCCGCACTCGTCGGCGAGGCCGGTTCGAGTACCGCACGGCGCTGCCGCACGAGGTCGACGCCGACCGGATCGAGGCGAATCTCAACGACGGCGTGCTGACCGTGCGGATCCCGAAGAGCGAGGCCATCAAGCCGCGCCGGATCAAGATCACCGGGAAGTGAGCAGTCGCGGGGGCCGGCCGGGCCGGCCCCCACAGGTCCGCACCTGGAGGGAGTAGTGAGGATGCGGCCCCCGGTGGCTGATCCGTCAACCGCACGACGCTCGCGACTCAGTGCAACGGAGGTGGCCGCGAGCGCTCTGGCCGCCGTGTCCGGAGCCGTCGCGGCCTCGACTCTCGGGGTCGCCGGAACCGTTGCGGGCGCGGCCCTGGCCAGCGGCCTGAGCACGGCGGGTGCGGCGCTCTACGAGGACGCCCTGCGCCGCACCCACGACAGAATTCGCGTCGCACCGCCGCAGTGGCGGCGGGTCGCGATAACGGCCGTCGTGGCGTTCGCGCTGGCGATGGGTGTGATCACGCTCGGGGAGCGGGTGCTGGGCAGGTCCACCGCCGACACGATCCGCGGCACGCCCAGACCGAGCGCTCCGGCGATCGTCCAGCTGATCGATCCGCGACACGGCGCGCACTCGCGGGCACCGGCCTCCGTTCCGGCGCCACCGACCTCGACGACGAGCGCGGTGCCGACGACGTCGGTGACGCCGACCAGCGCCGTCTCCACGCCGCCTGCGCCGACCACCACCACACTGCCGATACCGACCACCACGCCGGCGAGCGGGCCGATGCCATCGCCGCCGGCATCCACGACGGAAGGATGATCGATGACCGACGGTTGGACCTTCGCCGGCGAACCTGCCCGGCTCAGCGGTGGCACGGTCAGCCTGCTGGAGGGTTCGTCGTTCTGCCTCTGCGAGCAGACCGGGGACATCAACCGGGGTTCCCCGCACGGGCTGTTCTTCCGCGACACCCGCATCCTGTCCGAATGGCAACTCCGGCTCGACGACGAACCCGTCGAACCACTCGCGGTGATGGCCGAAGCGCCGTATCGCGCGACGTTCCTGGGTCGTGGCCGGCCTCGGGCCGGGCTGGCCGACAGCACACTGCTCGTCGAGCGCCAGCGGTTCGTCGACGCCGGCATGCGCGAGGACATCGTGCTGCGCAACCTTGGCCCCGAGGCCGCCGCGTGCACGCTGGCCATCCGGGTCGGGGCGGATTTCGCCGATCTGTTCGAGGTGAAGCAGGGCAAGATCCGACGCCACGGCCACCACAGCATCGAGCACGGCGACGGCCGGCTGCGGCTGGCGCGGCGCGGGCGGGACCAGGACCGCGAGGTGCACATCGTCGCCGAGGGCGCCGTCACCTCCGCGGACACGATCACCTTCCGGGCGGTCGTCCCGGCACGCGGCACCTGGCGGACCACTGTGCAGGTCTCCCCCGTGGTGGATGGCAAGGAGTCCCCGCAGTCCTTCCCGCAGGACCGGCCGGTGGAGCAGACCGGTGCGGCGCTGCGCTCGACCGAATGGCGGGAAACAGGACCAGGCCTGATCGCGGACGACGACGCGCTGCGGCACACGCTCGCGCGCAGCCGCAGCGACCTTGGCGCCCTGCGGATCTTCGATCCCGACCGGCCGGACCGGGCGGCCGTGGCCGCGGGAGCGCCGTGGTTCATGGCCCTGTTCGGGCGCGACTCGATCATCACGTCGCTGATGACGATCCCGCTGGATCCCTCGCTGGCGCTCGGCACCGCGCAGACTCTCGCGCGCTACCAGGGAAAGCGAGTCGATCCGGTCACCGAGGAGGAGCCGGGGCGCATCCCGCATGAACTGCGCTTCGGCGACGCGTCGCCCTTGCTCGGCGGCAATGTGTACTACGGCACCGTCGACGCGTCGCCGCTGTTCGTGATGCTGCTCGGCGAGCTGCGCCGGTGGGGCGTGGACCGCGAACAGGTGCACGCGCTGCTGCCGCACGCCGACGCGGCCCTCGCGTGGATCGAGCGGTATGGCGACGTCGACGGCGACGGGTTCGTCGAGTACCGGCGCGCCACCGACCGCGGTCTGGTCAACCAGGGCTGGAAGGACTCCTGGGATGGAGTCACCTTCGCCGACGGCCGGATCGCGCAGGCCCCGATCGCGTTGTGCGAGGTGCAGGGCTACGTCTACGCCGCCTACCTCGCCCGCGCGCTGCTGGCCGACGATGCCGGTGACGCCGCAGGCGCGCAGCACTGGCGGGAGCGGGCCGCGCGGTTCAAGCGGGCGTTCAACGAGCGGTTCTGGCTGCCCGAGCGCGGCTGGTACGCGCTCGGGCTGGACCGGGACAAGCGGCCCATCGACTCGCTCGCGTCCAACATGGGCCACCTGCTGTGGACCGGCATCGTGGACGACGACAAGGCAGCCGCCGTCGCGGATCGACTGCTGTCCCCGGAGATGTTCAGCGGCTGGGGCGTGCGCACCCTGGCGACCACCATGGGCGCGTACAACCCGGTGAGCTACCACAACGGCTCGGTGTGGCCGCACGACAACGGGATCATCGCGGCCGGGCTGATGCGGTACGGCTTCGTCGACCACGCCCAGCGGGTCGCCTGCGCGGTGCTGGACGCCGCGGCGGAGTTCGACGGTCGGCTGCCCGAGCTGATGTGCGGCTTCGACCGGTCCGAGTACCCGCGCCCGGTGCCCTATCCGACGGCCTGCTCACCGCAGGCCTGGGCCGCGGCCACCCCGGTCGAGCTGCTGCGGGTGCTGCTGCGGGCCGAGCCGTGCCTGCCGCACGGCCGGGTCCGGCTCGATCCCGCGCTGCCGCAGCGATTCGGCGCGCTGCGCCTGCGTGACGTGCCGCTCGCCGGCGCGAGCGTTTCCATCGACGTCCATGATGGACAGTCGCGAGTGGACGGTTTACCAGAGGGTGTGCAGGTGGTACGGCAGGCGTGCCCCTGCGACTGAGAGGAGGAACTGTGAGTAACCACCCGCTTCGGATCGCCATGGTCGCGCCACCGTGGTTCGAACTGCCCCCGCAGGGTTACGGAGGCGTCGAGGCGGTTTGTGCCGACCTCGTCGACGCGCTGGTCGCGCGCGGACACGAGGTGACCGTCATCGGCGTGGGACACAACGGAACCCGCGGGCGGTTCCGGCGCACCTACGACACCCCGCAGGGCGCGCGCCTCGGGGAGCCGATGCCCGAGATACTGCACGCGGCGGCGGCCGGCCGGATCCTGGATGAGCTGGACGTCGACATCGTCCACGACCACTCGCTGGCCGGTCCACTGCTCGCCCGCGGCCGCGAGGTCCCGACTGTGGTCACGGTGCACGGCCCGGTCGGTGGTGAGTCCGGCGAGTACTACCGCCGGCTCGGCGACGGCGTCCGGCTCGTCGCGATCTCGGACGCGCAGCGCCGCATCGCGCCGGACCTCAACTGGTTCGCGACGGTACACAACGCGATCGACGTCGGCGGCTTCCCGTTCCACGAGGACAAAGAGGACTGGGTCCTCTTCCTCGGCCGCTGCACGCCGGACAAGGGCATGCACCTCGCGATCGACGTCGCCCGCGAGGCCGGCCGGAACATCGTGCTGGCTGCCAAGTGCAGCGAACCGGCGGAGATCTCCTACTTCGAGACCGAGATCAAGCCCCGCCTCGGCCCCGACGTCGAGTGGCTGGGAGAGGTCGGCGGTGAGCGGAAGAAGAAGCTGCTCGCCAAGGCGCGCTGCCTGCTTTTCCCGATCCAGTGGGAAGAACCCTTCGGCATGGTCATGATCGAGGCCATGGCCTGCGGCACGCCCGTGGTGGCCCTGCGGCGCGGCTCGGTGCCCGAGGTGGTGACTCACGGCCGCACCGGCCTGGTGTGCGACGAACCGGCCGAGCTGGCCGACGCGATCAACTCCGTCGACCGGATCAGCCCGGCCGCATGCCGCGCGGACGTGCTCCACCGGTTCCACCCGGACGCCATGGCCGCCGGCTACGAGCGAGCCTACCGGCGGGTACTCGCCGACGCCGGTTGGGAACGTACGTCGCCCCTGCGGCCGACGCGCGGCCGGAATTGGGCCGGGCAAAACCTGCTTCCGACCGGGTAGCCGGCGAAGCGGATTCACAATAGGCGGAAGCTCTTGCGGCATAAGGGTTTCCTCCGCCTACGTGATCGACAACAGAGTATGGCTCCACTATTGGGAGGTGACTTGTCATGGACATCGGTCTGGTGCTTCTTCGTTTGGTGGTCGGGCTGTTGATGGCCGGTCACGGCGCGCAGAAGCTGTTCGGCTGGTTCGGCGGTCATGGCGTGCCGGGCACCGCGGGCTTCCTCGAGTCGCTCGGCTGGCGGCCCGGGCGACTGTACGCACTGCTGCTCGGCGTGGCGGAGTTGTTCGGCGGTCTCGCTTTGGCGCTGGGCTTCGCGACTCCGCTCGCGGCCGCGGTGCTGATGGCGGTGCTGGCCAACGCGGCGCTGGTCGTTCATGGTCGCCACGGCCTGTGGAACACCGCGGGCGGGTATGAGTACCCGCTGGTGCTGATCGGCTCGGCGCTGGCGCTGGCGTTCACCGGCCCCGGTCGGTTCAGCCTGGACCACCTCGCCGGTTGGGCGACGGGTGGTATTGCCTGGGGCTTCGCCACCGTCCTGGTCGCTGTGCTGGGCACTGTGGCCGGCCTGGCAGCGCACGAACACGGTGCGCGCACTGGGCACGATCGGACGGTCGGCCAAGCTGCCTGAACTCGCCCGGGCACTCCCGAACGGCTGTGAAGGCCTCCTTACCGGCGTTGTGTGTCGGTAAGGAGGCCTTCACAGCATCCGGCACGGGTTCCGCGGGAAGGTCAGCGCTGGGTGCGGCGCTGGTTGGCGGCGTCGCGGCGAAGCCGGTCGGTGTGCTCGGCGATGGCCGTCAGCTGGTCGGCGAGTCCCTGGTGGTGTTCGACCACGTGCGGGTGGGTCGCGGCGAGCGGGCTGAGCAGGTCCGCGGGGTTGTCGGTGCCAAGTGCGTCGCCGACTCGGTCGGCGCTGTTCTGCGCCGTGGCACCGAGCCCGTCGAGGGCGCTCACCTGACCGGCCAGTTTCCGCAGGGACCCGGCGTTGCGGCGCGCCCACTCCGCGACAGCGCGATCGCCGGCGCGTTTGTCTCGCCGCGCGTCGACCCGGCCTTCACCGGTGGTCTCGCCGGTGTCGGATGGCTGCAGCCGCAGGTAGCGCCGCTCGGCGGCCTGCCTGCTGGCCACCCCGAGTGCCGGGGCCAGCGCGGTCCAGCTGATGCCGTTCGAGCGGGCCGCGCTGATCAGTTCCGGTTCCCATGCACTGAGTTCGTCGCGCAGCACGCGCAATGCGGCCAGCGCGTGCAGCAGCTTCTCGCGCTCCGTGACACCGTCGCGGGCGGCGACGACCACGGCGCGGATGTCGCCGAGAGTTGTGATCGGGTCGTCGTCCACGTGTGTCATCCTCCTGACGACAGACTTCTTGTCATCGATGCGATGACATTCTATAATGAACGTGCGTGTTGACACCAGAGACATGGCAACAGGAGGTGGAACCCGATGTTGATGCGCACCGACCCGTTCCGCGAGTTCGACCGGCTGACCAAGCAGGTGTTCGGTGACATGCCGGGGACTTGGTCGAGGCCGGCGGCGATGCCGATCGACGCCTACCGCGCCGGCGACGAGTTCGTGGTCTGCTTCGACCTGCCCGGCGTGGACCCCGCCGCGATCGAGCTGGACATCCAGCGCAACGTGCTGACTGTCAAGGCCGAGCGGCGCCCGCTGCCCAGCGGCGACGACGTCCAAACGCAGGTCTCTGAACGGCCGCTGGGCGTGTTCTCCCGCCAGCTATTCCTCGGCGACACCCTCGATACCGAGCACATCAAGGCTGACTACGACGCCGGTGTCCTCACCGTGCGCATCCCGGTCGCCGAGAAGGCCCGGCCGCGCCGTATCGCCATCGGCACCACCGGCGGCGAGCCCAGGGAAATCGAGGCCTGACCGCCGGGACACCACAGCCAGGACAAACAGAGGCAGGTGATGCGTATCGGCCTTGAGTCACACGAAACCATCCTTGCCGCGCCGCCGTGCTCCCTTCTCGGCACGTAGCACCGACGGCGCGGCACTCCGCCGTGGGCGGGGGCCCATTCGACCGCGGCTCTCCGGCCCCCGCCCACTCTCCGCCCCGTCTGGCAGAAAGGTTCGCTCAGCAGTGACCGCGTCGCTCGACATCTCGCTCCATCAGCACATCGCCATTCGCGCGCTGCGCAGCTACCTACGCGCGGTGGGCGACGAACTCGGGGTGGGACTGGAATCGGCCACCATCGACCACGACACCCCCGTCTCGGCCTACCTCGCCCTCGACACCCGGCTGCCCCACTGCCCCGACCGCGACGTCGCCCTGCTGTGGGACGAGGAGCATGGCTGGGCCATCGCCAAGGAAACCCACTCCGGCGAAGACCTGCTCGTCCTCGCCTACCTGGGCGGCCCGACAATCACGCCCTCACCCAAAAGAGTCGCGCGGTTCGTCAACGCGCTGTACTGCGACGACCGGACCGTTGGCCTGCCGAACCCGCCTGCGATCCGCGCGGGCGGCAGCCCGGAGGAGCTGGCAGCTCAACTGCTCGCCTACCGTCCCACCCCCACGGTCGCGGAGCCGAACGCCGAAAGGCTTTTCCAGCCATGACTGCGGCGTCCGCACCCGCTCCGGCCGAGGGCGACGGCGTGCTGCCGCTGCCGCTCAGCTTCCCGCTGACCCTGCGCGGCTACGACCGGGAACTGGTCCACGAGCGCGCTGAGCCGACAGCGGTCAGCAGACGATGATGGTCCCGTTCAGCGAGTGCCGTGTTTGGCAGGCAGTTTGTCCCACATGGCCTGCATAGCAACGGCATGGCCAACGGTGTCGTAGGGCCGCAATGTCATCTCCACGTCGCGCACGCAGCCCGCTCCCGGCGGCGTCGCCGTCACGGACCAGACGCACGTCTCCGGGCCGCGGGGCGCGGGAATGCTCATCGTCGGCGCGGATCGAGAATTCGCCCCGATTCATCAAGTCGATCACCCGGAGATCCATCCGACAGCGCCCGCCCGCACCGGTGACGTTCATCGTGAGTCCGGCAAGGATCGAGAGATCCGGTATGACCCCCGCTCGGTGTTCTCGTTCGGCGATGCCGTGCACGGGGCTGGCGCCACCTTCGGGACGGACCGGCGGGGTTGCCGTCAGATCCGAGCGGACACCGGAGCCCAGAGAGCGTCGATCTGTCGCTCGGCCTGCGCGAGGCTCTCCTTGGCAAGGGGAATCAGTTCCGCCATGGCGGGGTTCACCTCGGCGAGGGTGAGTTGGGCCGTGATGAACCGCGGTTCCAGACCCATCCCCGCCACGCCGTGCGGGAGCCACGCCTCCGCGTGGTCCCAGCCTTCCCGGGGCGTCCCCCTGTTGTAACCGCCACCACGTGAGGCAAGCACGATGAACTCACGGCCTCCGAGCAAACCGGCCTGCGTCTCGGCGTCGACCGACAGCCCGGGCGCGAGGAGATGGTCGACCCAGGACTTCACACCGCTGGGCGCGGCGAAGTTGTAGAGCGGAAGCCCCAGCAGGACCGTGTCGGCTTCCTTCACCTCGCTGACCAATTTCACGGTCAGCTCCCACGACGCGGCC
This sequence comes from Amycolatopsis sp., assembly GCF_036008905.1. Classification (GTDB taxonomy): domain Bacteria; phylum Actinomycetota; class Actinomycetes; order Mycobacteriales; family Pseudonocardiaceae; genus Amycolatopsis. The sequence continues at coordinate 68,377 of NZ_DASYMU010000059.1, forward strand.
TGGACGGGGGTGTGCTGCTCGGGCGGCAGCCTCCGCGCCAGGAGGGTCTCCTCAGTCAGGTGCGGCTGTGGGTCTTTGCCCAGGTCACGATAGGTGACGGTGCCTCCGGGATGCGCGGCGCGCCATGCGTCGGCCGCCCGGGCGGTGAGCTTGCGACTGACGGAGCGATCGCCCTGGATGCTTGAGTCGATGTGCAGCAGACGAGCCATGTTGCTAACCCTTCACAAGTCATTTGTGCAAGACAAGCCATTTATAACACACAGATAATATGTTCCTCAGGTAAAGTGACGAGCATGGCTTCGTTGCCCGCCGACCAGCCGGTACATCGCACAGGTGCGCTACTCGATCACCTTGCGCGGCGCATGCGCCTGCGGGCGGAATCGGTACTGGCCCCACTTGGGCTACGCCAGCGCCACCTGGTGGCCCTCACGGTGCTCAGGGCCCGTGACGGCAGCACACAACAGGCACTGTCCTCCACACTGATGATGGACGGGACCAATATCGTCGGACTGCTCAACGAACTGGAGGCCGAGCAGCTGATCGAGCGGCGGCGCTCTCCCGAAGACCGCCGCCGCCATGTCGTGGAGCTCACCGCGAACGGTCTCCAGCGGCTCCACAAAGCCGAGTGCGCGCTCGCCGCGGCCGAAAACGAGGTGCTCAGCGCGCTCGACGACGCGCAGCGTGAGGCGCTGTACAACCTGCTCCATCAGGCAACCGGTGCTGAGAACTGCAACGAACCCCCGGGTGACTGCTAGCAGTCCTTCCTTCAGGAAGCCCCCCAGCAGGTCGCAACGGCACCTGATTCGCATTTCTTCCCAGAATGCGCCGCGAGACCGACAGGATGCGAACGGATCGCGGACACCCCAATGCCTCGACGGCGAACCGGTCGCTGGTCGCACTGCTGACGCTGGACATCACCTGGACAACCGCACTGTTCGTGCTCGGTGGCGGGGTCGGGAACCAGGCGGCGCTGCTGATGGCGACAGCACGTCTGACCGGCCTCTATGGGGCGCTGGTGCTCGCGCTGCAACTGGTCCTGATCGCGCGGATTCCGTGGCTGGAACGACGGCTGAAGGTGGGCCGGCTGACCCGGTGGCATCGGCGGGCAGGGTTCTAGGGTGCTGTGGCTGCTACAGGCGCACGTGGTGCTCATCGTGTTCGGGTACACCGCCCAAGACCGCGGCTCGACACTATCCGAAGTGCGCATCCTGCTCTTCGACCCGCAAGACGTGCTCAAAGCCGCAGTCGCGCTGGTGCTTCTGGCCACCGGGATCTCCGCCCGGCAAGCCCGGCGAAGAGTCCGCTACGAAACCTGGCATTCGTGCACCTCTGCACCTACCTCACGTTCGCACTCGGGTTTCTCCATCAGGTGAACGTCGGGCGCGACTTCGCCAGCTCCCTGGCAGCCAGGACATATTGGTGGGCTCTGCACGGACTCGCTTTACCGGCGCTACTGGTGTCCGTGTTCTGGTGCCGCTTCGACGAGGCTTGGCTGCGCGGTGCGCTTCGATCACCACCGCCACGATCGACAAACCGACGCCTGCTCCTACCCGTCATCACTGTGCCGTCGCTCGGCTCGTGAGAACCGTCCGAAAGGGTGCCCTGCAGGGAAAGCGGGAATCCCTGGCAGGTTGGCCAGTACCTCGCGCGGATGGGCCTTGGCGACCTCCTTCGGGAACGCGAGGAAGTCGACCTTGCTGTGGCGTGGATAGCAGGCGTCCCCGGTGATATTGCCGTGGCGACCACCAGCGCGGCGAATAGGACGGTAATGCCGTAACGGACGTAGTCATAGGTGCGCCGTTGCGGCAGTCCTGGTCGCAGTGGAAACCGACAAGCGCCACGGTCGAGATGGTCGTGGTGAACGTTGAGAGTGGTCGACGATAATCGGTGTGCATGATCACCATCGACTGGCGCGGCCGACCGTTGAAAACCACCAGTCGTCGTCGACTTGATTGGCAACCACCACGGCCACCGGACTGACTGTCCACTGTGTACTTAATACCGGCATCAAATACGCCAAGACGGAGCAGGACGGGTTCGCAGTCGGCGCCCGCTCCTGCAAGCCCTCCGCCTGAGCCGCTTTACCTGCACGATCGGCGCAGCGGCCATGCCGGCCTATGGCCTCAGCGCAAGTGCGGATTCAACGCGCGCTGGCGTGGCTGCGCCACACCGAAATCCATACTCGCTTTAGCGAACCAGGCCACTTGGCGGCGAATCCTCGAAACACTGGTCTCGCTGGAGGGTACACGACGTAATCTGAATCCCGGAGTTACGCGGGCCCCCGCAAGCACTTTCTGCACGGCTCATCGTGTACCGACTCTATCGTGAGCTACTTGCCAATCAGCAACTCAACCGAACCTGCGTCGCCAGCGTGGCCTTCAACCTCATCGGGACCAGGGCGGCGCCTACTCCGGAAGAATTCGTGCCACTTTCAAGCCGTGATGGGAGAGGTGAGTTGCCAGGAGCTGGACCAGGACCTTGGACTCGTCGGACCTCATCAGACGGTCGGCCTCCGTATCCCCCGAAGGAAAGGCGACGCGCCCCGGCAGAACGATGGTCCGGGTGAAGAAATCGCACAAGACGTCGAAGAACTCGTCATCTGAGCGATCGGGAACGGTCTTACCCAGCGCCGACAGGCCAGCTTCCACGATGGTATCGAGGTATCGCCGGCGCGCGTTTCTCTGGTGTAGAGCCTCGCCGGAGGCACTCTCCTCGGATACCTCCACCATCCGAAACCTGCTGGGGTCACTACCGGACCCGCTACTCGGCCACCAGTCCGCTTCACGGACCTTCACCAAGGCCGCCGCTATCGAGCCCGCGTGAACAGAGTGCACCCGCCTGATCCCCTCATCGACACTCTCCAACCAGACCCGGTAGCGCAGCAGATCGGTTTCCTGCTCCAGGCAGTTGGAGGCCATCTCGGTTCCGGGCGGTACCTGTCCTTCGGTCATGTCCTTGGCTCTCAGTTCAGGGTGTCGGTGCTGGGCATGGTGATCTGGTCGCGCAGGTCGGTCAGCCTCTCGAATGATGGCGGTGAGCTACCCAACCCTCGACAGATCGCATCGCCGGCCAGCTCGGCGATGCGATCTGTCGCTGCGTGACTCGAAACGTCCTGCACCGTCCACGCTGGATCCTTCCTGGCGCGCGGCGCTCTCACCATGGCCGGCCAGTCCACTGTCGACGAGTTTGCCGAAGTCTGGAATTCGCCACCCATTGACACAGTTCTCCCAGCCCACCACCCAGATTCGGGTCCACCAACAGCAGACAATCCGGATCCGGTTCTGACGTCAGTGCCACGGTACATTTTCGGAGCCGTTCAAAAGCAGCGAGAAGATCCCCGTGGCGCCGGTGCGGAAGGCCGCCGACAGAGCGTATCCGAGAGCGGCGTCGGCGGGCTGCGAATCGTCGCGGCCGGTCTGCCAATGCACGACGAATGTGCCGTCGGCATCGTCCAAGGAGAACGAGGCGATCTTGGCGCCGTCGCGCCAGAGTTGCGTGGCATCGGCGGAGTCCGGCATGAATTTGTAGTGTGCTCCGGCGAAAGTCAACTCGACCCGATACGAGCCACGGGTCAATTTTCCGGGGCCAAGTCGCAGATCGTCCTCAATACCGTCGACGGACACGGTCAAATGGGCGGCTTCCCTGGTGCCGATCGGCACGAACTTGTTCAGCACCGCATCCGAAGAACGCTCGATGATGACCGTGGGAATCTGCTCCCCGGAGACCTCGACCACGCCACGCTCGGCGCTGAGGCAGATCTTCAGTTCGCCGTAATAGGCGTCGTCGATAATGCGGGTGCTGGCGAGGTGCATGCCGACTCGCTTTCCTGATCGATTTCCGAGACTACAGGCTGTCGGCCCGCGGCTTTCGCACGGCCAACTGGTCAGCCAGCGCTGCGCGCAGCGCGGCCGTGTTCACGCCGAGCCGGCACAGGGCGGGCCCGATGGGGTCGGCCGGGTCGTCGAGTTGAGCCATGATCAGGTGGGTCGTTCCCACGACTTCGTCTCCATAGTGGGCCGCGACGAGTGTGGCCCCTGCTATCGCCTTGGTGATTTCCCCGCCTGACGGGGTGATATCCGTTGCCGTCAGCGCCGCGGGTTCCACTCCCGCGGCGCGTAGTGCTGCCGCGCCCCCGGACTCGTACTCGGGCCGGAGCCGGTACCCGGCGCCGGTGAGTTGGTCGTCCAGCGTCAGCACAGCCGCCACAAGATCGACGGCGGTGGCGTCGGGCCGACCGGCCCGTACCGCGTGCCGGCCGGCCTCGTTGCGGACGGCCAGCAGCATCGGACCGCCGAGGTCGCTTCCGCGGGCGATGAGCCGGGTCAGCCAGCGCACATAGCCACCACCCTTGTCACCGTGCAGGGCACCGGCTTTGCGGAGCAGCCACACGGCCGGCGTGTCCTCCGGTTTCGCCGCCGCACACACGGCCGCCATGGTCTCCTCGATGTCCAGCCGATTCACGGTGAACAGTTCGGCGGCCCGCCCGGACGGCGCGCGCAGAAGCGCCAGCGCGAGGTCGGTCGTGGTCAGCACGCCGTCACCGGCCTCCGCGACCGCCTCGCGAAGACACTTACGCAGCGCCCCGGTCTCCGGCGGGGCGGGCTCCTGGCAGGCAGCGTCGTTGGCATCGCGCAGGAGGGCCGTAACGTCAGCGTCGGGCGGACTGTCCGAAGCGGTGTCGTTGTCCGCCCAGTGCGCCGTGCCGCGGGCGGCACCCTTCGCGCGCAACGCACGCCGGCCGAGCACGCTGCCGGCACCGCCAGTGTCGGCAAGGGCGATGAGCAGGTTCTCGGTGCCCACCGCGGAGAACTGCAGCTTGGCGGCGCGGCGCACGGCGGCGGTCAGCACCTTCACCACCTCCCGCGATGGTGTGACGGTCGTAGTACTGCCGTTGGTCACGGAGTCCTCCTCGTTGCGGCGTCGGCCCCACCGACACTACGAAAGCCAACCGGTCCGGCGCTGCACCCGATCGGCCAGCAGATCATGGCCGATCGGACACCACGAACCGACCGACCGGCATTGGCCAATGATCAACCGGACCGGGAACAATGAGTGCCCCGAGACGATCTGGAGACACCGTGCACCGATGGCTCGACGACACCGCCGCCGCGATCCGGCGGATTCCGCGTCGGGACAAGGTGTTCGCAGCGCTGGTCGTCGTTGCGGGTGCGGTGTCACCGTGGCTGGTCACCTCGAACACCGTCGTGGCGGTGCTCGCCACGGCCGCGAGCGCGGCGCTCGTGCTGGCACGCCATCGCCGGCCGGAGTTCGCCTTCCTCGGTTCCGCACTGGTCTATGCCGCCTGGTCACTCGGGGGGCTGGTCGGCGTGGTGATCACCGCGGTCTCGGCTGGTCGCCGGGTCCGCCCGGCCGGGCGGTTACTGCTCGTCACGGCCTCGGCCATCGTGGCGACGACGGCGCTGAACGTGCTGCTGGACTCCAGCGCGGAATCGATGGGCCCGCTCGTCATGCTGCAAGGCGCGGTGTCGGTGATGCTGCTCGGCCTGCCCGCGCTGGCCGGCGCGCTGCTGGGCGGGCGGCGGCCACTGACGCGGTTGTTGCGCGAGCGCAACGAGTACCTGGAGCGTGCCACGATGCTCACGGCCGCGAACGCCCGCGCTCAGGAACGAACCCGGATCGCCGGGGAGATGCACGATCTGCTCGGCCACCGCCTCAGCCTGATCTCGGTGCACGCCGGGGCTTTGGAATACGGGACCGCGACCAGTGCGCCGCAGATCAGTGCACAGGCGGAACTGCTTCGCACGGCCGCGCATACCGCGCTGGACGAACTGAGGCAAATTCTCGTCGTGCTCGGAGTGCCTGATGACGGGGACGCCGAGGACGTCGATCTGACCGGTACCCGGGCCGACGTGACGGCACTGGTCGAGCACTCCCGCGAGGCGGGCATCGAAGCGCGTCTGGAGTGGACTGGGGACGACCTGTCCGGTGTCGATGTGCGGACTCGGCGAGCGGTACACCGGGCCGTCCGGGAAGGACTGACCAACGTACATCGGCACGCCGTGACGGCCGATACCGCCGTCGTGGTCGACGCCGGACAAGACCGGATCCAGGTGGCGGTGACCAACGGCCCGGCGCGGACACCGGGCAAGCTCCTCGGCACCGGGCGTGGGCTTGCCGGGCTGAGTGAACGGGCAGCGCTGGTAGGCGGCACCGTCACCGCGGCACCGGAAGCAGGCGGGTTCGCGTTGCGGTTGGACGTGCCTCGCAACCCACCGGCCGTGCCTGAGCTTCCTGCGCCGGACTACATCGGCGTGGGCGTGGAACCGCCGCCGCTGAGCAACGCCAACGTACTGACCCTCCCGCGTATCCTGGGCATCGGCTGTGTGGGGCTGCTGGTGGGGACCGTGCTGGTCACCGCGATCGGTGGACTGGTTGTGCTGCTCACCGTAAAGTGAGCCGGGTGATCCGCGTGCTCATCGCCGACGACGAGGCCCTCATGCGTACCAGGATAGGCCTGATCCTGGCCAACGCCCCCGATGTGGACGTGGTGGCAGAGGCGGACAGCGGCCCCGCGGCGGTGCGCGCGTGCCAGGAACACGACGTGGATGTGGCGTTACTGGACATCCGCATGCCCGGCGGCGACGGTCTCGTCGCCACCGGTGAAATCGCGCGCCTGAGCCCACGGACCAACGTCGTGGTGCTCACGACATTCGGCGAGGACCGCTACGTGGCGGAGGCGATGCGCGCGGGCGCGATCGGGTTCCTCCTCAAAGACACCGGGCCCACCGACCTGGTGCACGCGGTACACACCGCCGCACGGGGCACGTCTGTGCTGGCACCGCAAATCACCCACAGACTGGTGCAGCGACATCTGATGTCCGACAATGCCGGTGAAGACGTGCGCAAACGAGTGCGAGAGTTGACTCCGACCGAGCGAGACGTGCTCCGGCTGGTGGGCACGGGAGCTTCGAACGCGGAAATCGCGGCCCAATTGTATCTCGGCACAGGCACGGTGAAGGCGCACCTGAGCCGGGTACTGACCCAACTGGGGTGCACCAACCGAGTGCAGGCAGCCATCGTCGCGCACAAGGCTGGCCTGCTCACCGACCAGGCCAGCTGACCCTGAGTTCGCTCCTGCCGGTGGTCACCAGCGGTATCGATCTAGAGCACGGTGGTGGAGCACGAGACGGCTGCGCTCCGGGCGAGGTCGAGACCGGCTGCCCGCCGGTGTTCCCCGGCGCATACGTACAGCAGGAGGAGTCCCGACGTGAGCGGAGGCCTTGGCGACGGTACTCGGTCAACGTGGGTGGCGGGTGACCGTGCACGAGCGGTCGTCCAGGTTGCGGGAGATCGGGGCGGGCATCACCGTGAGGCCCACAGGCATCGAAGTGCTCACCCGGATCGGTGCGCTCGAAAGCACTGTCCCCGACGCGGCGCGCGTCGGGTACTGGTCCATACACGGCGAACTGGGCCGGACCGTGGAGTCTCAGCGCGTCAAGCGTGACATGTACTGCTGCCACCGCCGCTCGTTGCACCGATCGCTGGCGGACATCGCGCGTTCGGCGGGAGTGGAGATCCGGACGGGTTCACCGGTGACCGGTGCGACCCGGGAAGCGCTGGTGTCCGGCCGCGACGCACGTACGTGGCCGACTACCGCGACCTGTTCGACAACCACGTCTCCTACGGCCCGACCACACCCCACGACGCGCCCGACTTGTGGCTGAACGACCTCCGAACGTTTTTCGCCACACTGACCGGCCACCCAACTCCTCCCTGAAACCGCCCCGGACTTCGGACCACCGAAAGGCGACGACATGAACCGCAAGGCCATCATCTTCCACGGAACCGGCGCCCACCCGGACGTTGTGTGGCTCCCCTGGCTACGTCAGCAGCTGACCAAACGCGGCTACACCGTGGAAGCCCCGCACTACCCCACCCTCAACGTCGAACCGATCACCACGTTCCTGCCGAAGGTGCTGGCCAACCACACCTTCGACGAGAACACCGTCCTGGTAGGCCACTCCGGCGGAGCCGCCCTGCTGCTCGCCGTCCTCCAGCACATCGACACCACCGTCCGCCAGGCCATCCTCGTCGCCGGCTACTCCACAAAGCCCAACACCAGCGAAGAACCCGTCTTGCAGGACGAATACAACTGGGCTGCGATCACCGCACACGTCCGGGACATCTACTTCATCAACTCCCGCAACGACCCCTACGGCTGCGACGACCACCAGGGCCGCGCGATGCTCGACCGAGTCGGCGGCACCCAAATCATCCGAGACGGCGGCCACTTCGGGGACCAAAACCAGCCCTACCCCACATTCGACCTGGTCGACCGCCTCATCGACTGATCCACCAAAAGATCTACAACAAAGACCGCCGCACCAAACCACTGATGGGCTGGTTGCGGTGCCGGTTGGACATGCTTCACTTGCCGAGGAGCGCTCGTGCTACGGACAGTGCGAGTGAGAATTCGCCGGTCTTCAGCTGACGGGTGCGCCGATGAGCTGACCGAGGCCGAAGGTGACCGCGACGGCGAGTGCACCCAGGACGAGCTGGCGCAGCCCGGAGTGCAGCAAGGGCCGTCCGGTGAGCTTGCCGACGGCCATCCCGCCAGCGAGCAGCGCGACGGCAGTAAGCACGAGAGACAAGATCAGGGTGCGCGCGCCGAGCAGGTAGGGCAGCAGGGGCAGCAGCGCACCCAGGGAGAACGCGACGAACGATGCGCCGCCAGCGAGTAGCGCCGAGGGCAGGTCGTGCGGGTCGACGCCGAGCTCGTCGCGGGTGTGCAGCCGCAGCGCCTGCTCCGGATCGCGCGCTATCGCCTCGGCCATGCGGCGAGCAGTGTCAGTGTCGGCGCCGTAGGAGGTGAACCGGTCGACGAGTTCGTCGTGTTCCTGCTCAGGGAAGCGGGCGTGCATGTCGGCTTCGAGAGCGACCTCGGCGTGGACGAGCTCGTTCTGATTGGTGACCGAGACGTACTCCCCGGCGCCCATGGAGAACGCGCCCGCGACCAGCCCGGCGAGACCGGTGAGCACGATGGTGTGCGGCGCGACGCCACCGCCGCCGACTCCGGCGATCAGCGCGGCGTTGGTGACCAGCCCGTCGACGGCGCCGAACACAGTAGGCCGTAGCCAGCCGCCGGAGACGTCGCGATGGCGGTGAGTCCAGCCGGGCGTTGGGGCGGGAGTGGGCTCTGGTGTCACGCTGATCATTATTCCCGCGTCCTCGTCAACCCGCGCGCCAGAGCCCCTTGTCCGCTGGTCACCGGCGGCCGGTGGGCATTTCCCCCTGTCTCCGCATGGGCGGTCGTTGCCACCGCCCATGCGCCCGAGACCGAGGTGGCGGGAGGTTGCCCTCAGCGTCCCGCGCGGGGGTCGGTCACGTCGGTGACCGCGCTGACGACGTCGGCGATCGAGGCGGCGCTCAGTGGGATCTGCAGGCTGAACGCGGAAACCCGAGGGTCATCACCACCAGGAGGAGGATGCCTGCTGGTGCCTGGCCAAGCAGGAGCATCGCCAGTCCCGCGATGATCGTCGCGAGCACACCCAGCACGCCCTGCGCGACACGCCGCGGGTCACCAGTCGTTGTGACACCAGTCCGCCGGTGCGGACCAGCACGAACGAGACCAGGCTGGGCAACCCCAGCAGATAGCTGACCAACGAGAGCGCAGCCTGCTTGGTGCTCCCGGCCACATATTCCCCCAGAGCGCCCCAGCCAGATCGCTCATCACATTATTGCCGGGCACGGGATCGACCACACTCTCGACGTCTTCGGCGACCTCTACCACCACGCCGTCACCGCACGGCGGCCCTCGCCTCCTGACGCCACCAAGGCCACCATGGTCGCGTTGAACGCGACCATGGTGGCCTTGGTGGCACTTCAGGCTGTCGGGAAGGCGAGAGTGTCGCCGGTGACGGTGAGCCGGGCCGCGGTGCCGGGTGAAGGGAGGTCGACACCAAGGAGGCGGACAGTCACCAAAGGGCCGTCCGGCAGCAACATCAGGCGCGCTGACGCGTCGTGGCCGTAGTAGCTGACGTCCTCGACCACTGCGTCCACTCCGGACAGATGAGTACTCGTGTGCAGGCGGATCTGCTCGGGGCGGACGAGTACCTGAGCGGGGCCCCCCGGTATGTCGTTGCGGACAGCCAGATCGCCGAGCGCGCAGAAGGCCCGGCCGTCACGGATCTCGGCGGGCAGAAGCACGGCGTCGCCGACGAAACTCGCCACACCGGGATCGTGCGGGCTGCGGTAGACCGTGACCGGGGTGCCGAGCTGGACGAGGTGTCCTTCGCGCATGACGGCCACCTGGTCCGCCAGCGACAGTGCTTCGGACTGATCGTGGGTCACCAGGACCGCGGTCGCTCCGGTATGGCGGATGGCCGCGGCGACCGCGCGACCGGTCTCCTCCCGCAGCCCGGCGTCGAGCGAGGAGAACGGTTCGTCGAGCAACACGATCGCCGGTTCGGGGGCGAGGGCACGGGCCAGCGCGACACGTTGCTGCTGCCCACCGGAAAGCTCGTGTGGATACCGCCCGGCGACGGCCGTGTCCAGGCCGACGAGGTCCAGGAGTTCGCGCAGTCTGGTTTCGTTCCGGCGTGCCCCACGGGAGAGGCCGAAAACGATGTTGGCCGACACCGTCAAATGCGGGAACAGCGCGCCTTCCTGCGGCACATACCCCACTCGGCGGTGTTGCGGCGGCATAGACCGTTTCGTGGTGAACATCGGTTGATCGCCGAAGTCGATGGACCCGGAGTCGGGGTCGGCGAAGCCCGCGATGAGCCGCAGCAGGGTCGTCTTGCCGCAGCCGGAGGGTCCGAGGACCGCGGTGAGGCTCCGTTCTGGGACGTGCAGGTCGACGCCGTCGAGCACGCGGGTGCTGTCGAAGGACTTGGTGACCCCCTGGACGGTCAGCGCGGTCATCCTCGTGTGGCCCTTCTGGCTTGACGGGTGAGCAGATACGTGGCCGGCGCGGAGATGAGCACCATCACCGCCGCGTATGGGGCAGCCGTCGCGTAGGCGATGCTGTCGCTGTTGCTCCAGAAATGCGTCGCGAGCGTCTGGGTTCCGATGGGAGACAACAACAACGTCGCCGTCAGCTCGGTCATCACCGCGATGAACACCAGCGCCGCGCCCGCCCCGAGGCCAGGCGCGATCAACGGCAGCGTGACGCGCCGGAGCGTGCCGAACCGGCTGAGCCCGAGGCTGTGGGAGACGTCGTCGAGCACCGGCGGTGCCTGCGCGAGAGCCGCGCGGACGTTGACCACGGCCCGCGGCAGGAACAGGATCGCGTACGCGGCGATCAGCAGCGTCGTCGTCTGGTAGATGGCCGGGACCAGCCGGATCCCGACGGTGACCAGGGCGAGCGCGACCACGATGCCCGGCAGCGCGTTGCCGAAGTAGGTGCTGCGCTCCAGCACCGTGCTCAACCGGCCGCGGTGGCGGACGCACAGCCATGCCACCGGGATCGCGAGCACGACGGTGACGACCGCGGCGGCCGCGCCGAGCCCGATCGACGTCGCCGCGGCCGACAACAGGTCGGGGGCGGAGAAGTCGATCGAACGGCCCTGGACGAGCCAATAACCGAGGCTGCCCAAGGGAACCGCGAGCGCCAGGAGCGCCAACAGACTGAACGCGACGAGAATAGGCACAGTGAGCAGGCGCAGTTTCACCCGGGTGACGAGTCGGGCCGAACCGGCTCCGATCCGGGCGTACCGCCCCCGTCCCCGCAGCTTCAATTCGGCCAGCAGCAACAGAAGACAGCACAGGATCAGGACACCGGCAAGCATGTTCGCGGCCGGGCCGTTGTACGAAGACTGGTACTGGTCGTAGATCGCGGTGGTGAAGGTGGGGAACCGCAGCATCTGCAGCGCGCCGAACTCCGCCAGCAGATGCAGCGCCACCAATAGGCAACCGCCCAGGAGTGCCGGGCGCAGCTGGGGAAGCACCACACGCCGGAAGGTGCGCCAAGTGCCGTGACCGAGTGCGTACGCGGTCTCTTCGAGCGCGGGATCGAGCCCGCGCAAGGACGCGGCGACCGGGAGGTAGACGAACGGGAAGTACGACAGCGTCACGATGATCAACGCCCCCGTGTAACCACTCGCGGAGGGGATCAGCGACACCCAGCCGTAGCTGTTGACGAAGGCCGGGATCGCCAACGGCGCCACCATGAGCACGTTCCAGATCCGGCGACCCGGCACCGTCGAGCGTTCGACGAGCCACGCCGCGCCGGTGCCGAGGATCGCGCACAGCACCACACATCCGGCGGTCAGCCTGGTGGTGTTCCACAGCAGTTCCCCGGTACGAGGCCGGATCAGCAGCCGCCGCGCCTCTGCCCAGCCCGAGCTAAGAGCCGCGTCGAAGACGAAACCCAGTGGTATCACCGCGAGCAGCGCGACGAGGACGGCCGGGATCAGCACCGTGACCGGATAATGCGGCCGGTTACGGTGTCGCCGCGGAGTGACGGCGGCCGGCGCCGGGCCGCGGTCTCTGGGTGGGGCGACCGCGGTCCGGTCTGTTCGGACGGACAACTCGGCTCAGCTCAGATCAGGCCGGCCGACTGCATCAGCTCGACCACCTTTGGGCCGTTGAGCTTGGCGATGTCGACCGTGGGTGGGTCGAGTTCGGTCAGTGGCTTCAGTTTCGGGTTCGGCGTGACGTCCTTGCCGATCGCGTATTCGAGCGCGGTGCTGTCGGCGAGGATCTGCTGACCGCTCTTGGCGGTGAGGTACTTGACCAGCTGCTGTCCCTGCGCCTGGTTTTTACCCGCCTTCACCACGCCGGCGCCGGAGACGCTGACGAAGCCGCCGGGGTCCTTGCCCGCGAAGAACTTCAGCTCGGTGTTGGCGCTGTTGGCGCCCGACTCGGCCCGGTCCTTGGACCAGTAGTAGTGGTAGATCACGCCGGTCTGGATCTCCCCGGCGTTGACCGCCTTGAGGATCGCGCCGTTGCCGGAGAAGACCTTCGCGTTGGTCTTCAGCCCGGCGAGCCACTGCTGCGTGGCCGTTTCGCCCTTGGTCTCGAGCACGGCGCTGACGATGGCCTGGAAGTCCGCGCCGGCCGCGGCGATGCCGACCTTGTCCTTCCACTGCGGCTGCGCCAGGTCCATCAGCGAGGTGGGCAGTGACGCCGCGGGCGCGGCCTTCGCGTTGTAGGCCAGTACTGTCGACCGTGCTGCGAAACCGACCCAGTTCCGGCTCGACGGCACGAACTGCGCGGGCACCTGCGCCACCGCCGCGTCGTCGACCTTCGAGAACAGGCCCTTGCCGTCAACGAGGCTCATCGCGGGCGAGTTCTCGGTGAGGAACACGTCCGCGGGGGACGCGGCGCCCTCCTGGACGATCTGGTTCGCGAGCTCGAAGTCCTTGCCCTGCCGGAGGTTGACCTTGATCCCGGTCTCCTTGGTGAAGCCCTCGACCATTGCCTTGACCAGATCCTCGTGCTGGGCGTTGTACAGTGTCACCGAGCCCGGGTCCTGGGGTGCTCCCCCACCGCCGTCGGCCGGTGCCGCGGAGCCACCGCCACCACACGCGGAGATCGTCATCGCGACAGCGAGTCCTGCTGTCGCCGCCATTGTCCGCCTCGACAAACGCATCGAGTCCTCTTCTCCGCAGGGTTGAACCGGTCAGGATCATGCTTGAATCTTCTACACCGCTGTAGAAGGTAGCTTACGCTAACCTAACCCGGAAGCCCGTGTGGGTCAGAGCACCTCGATCAGCCCAGTGGCCCCCGCGCCAACGCGAGCAGTTCCAGCAGGTCATACACACATTCTCCGGTCCAGACGACACTGCTGGCGGCGAGCAGGACAGGCACGACGACCTGCCAGCGTGCCCGGCGACCGGGCTTGAGCAACGCCTTCACCCGGTGCGGCACCACTCCGGGAGCCGATCCCAGCGCCATCAGCGTGCCCGGTGTCCGGACCGCCACCCCGCCGGAACGGGCGGACGCCGAGGCCGCGAGCGCAGCGCCCCCGATCGCCATCGCCACTCCCCGGCGATCACCGAGCTCGTCCGCTGCGGCTTCGTCCGCGGCCCGCTCGACCAGGTACTCGACCTTGCGCGCCACCGGCCTGAAGACGGGATGCGCGACGGCGGCCATGTTGGTGATCCACACCAGCACGTGGTGGTTACGGTCCAGGTGCGCGCGTTCGTGCGCGACGAGAGCCGCATACTGCGGCTCGTCGAGGACCTCGCGCATGCCGCTGGTGACGACGATCCGACCGGGCCGCCCCGGCACGGCGAACGCGTCGATCCGGTCGTCGGCGAGGATCACCACGTCCTGCCCCGCCCCCAGGAGTCCGGCCTCCCGGCGGGCGGCACGCATCGCGCGCACATGGCGCCGCAGCGCGATCAGGACCGCTCCGGCAATGAACACCAGCCATCCCAGGGAGAGCCACGAAACCCAGGGCACGTGCACGGTGTCGGCGATCACGGTGTCATGAGACCAGCCGCCGAGCGCGGCCACGACCGGGATCTCGGCCAGCGCCTTGAGCGCGAAGACCAACAGGTTGAGCGTGCTGGCCGCCGCCGCCGCGGCCGCCGACCAGGCGAACGCCCACGCGGCGAAATCCGGCCGCAACCGGCCGCCCAGTGCCCACGTCGCCAGCACGACGATCAGCGGAGCGACCACGACTGACCAGGCGAAATGATCGAACACCGAATCTCTCCCACCACCAAGCGCTGAACCGACCCGCCTCGGACGGTACCCGCTTGGGTAAGCTTCCCCGGTGATGCAGAGTGATCCGCCGGACGACAAGCAGTCGCGCCGCAAGCCCGGCGCGCTCGCCGCGGAGATCCTCGGCATCCTGGGCGAATCGGCCATCGCGCTCAACCCCGGCGAGGTCCTCGAACGGCTACCGGCCGGACGCAAGCTGTCCTACAGCGCGGTGGTCACCACCCTGACCCGCCTGCACGAAAAGGGCGTGGTCACCCGCGAACGCAACGGACGGGCCTTCCGGTACGCCGCGGTCAGCGACCCGCCGACCCTGGTGGCCTGGCGCATGAGCCGGATCCTCGATTCCGAAGCCGACCACGCCCCGGTCCTCTCCCGGTTCGTCAGCGCGCTGAGCGAACAGGACGAAAAGCTCCTTCGGGAACTCCTCAAACCCGAAGACTGATCGTCGCGAAAAAGCGAATTCACCCGGAATTTACGATTCCGAATCTTCTCACCAAAACTTAACGATTACTCCGGAACACGTACCGGCGAAAGTTTTCTTACCATTCTCTAACCGGGATTTGGCTGACTTCACGCTCTCGTGCTCATAATCTCGCGTTTGGCGACCCACCGAAAGTGAGGACACACCATTACTACACAAGAAACGAAGACAACTACCGGGACCGACCCGGTGAGCCCGGCGAGTGCGCTGCGGTGTTCCGACGAGGAACGCGAGCGAGCGAGCGCGGTGGTGCACCGGGCGGCTGGTGAAGGACGGCTCTCCTTGGAGGAGGTCGAGGAGCGGCTCGCGGAGATCTACACCGCCCGCTTCCGTCACGAACTCGACGCGATCATCGCCGATCTCCCGCCGCTGCAAGAGTCCGCCACCGGCTGGCGTCCCGTGCTCACTGCGGCGCGTCACCAGCTCGCCGGCGACCTGTCCGCGCTGACCGGTCGCGGGCAGAACGTGATCAGTCCGCGCCGGAGGTTGGTCCTCACCCTCGCGATGCTCGGTCTGCTGCTGCTCGTCGTGGCGATGGTGGTGCTCGCACTGCACGGCATCGTCGGCGGCGACGAGGTCGAGCACCACGGCGTCGGCCGGGACTGAGAATCCGGAGAGCGCGCTGGACACTCTCCGGATTCTGACCCGCTGTCAGCGCAGCTTCTCTTTGATGAGCGGAAGCAGCCCGTCGACGGCGTACGGAATGCTCAGCACCGAGGCCGCGGACAACGCGGCCCGATGTTGGCGTCTTCGGGATAGACCATCCGCTGCTCCGCGTTCGCGGCCATGCGGGCGATCTGCGGGTACTGCGCGAAGGTGTCGTTCGTCGGCAGGCTCTGCCGGCTCAGCACGACCACCACGTCGGCGTCGGCCTCACCGAGGGTCTCCCCGGGGAGACGTCGACGAAGTAGTCGTCCGTACCCAGCTTCTCCGCAAACGGCGACGGTTTGAGCCCCATCTCCGTGACGACCTGCATCCGGGTGTCGCTGGTCGTGTAGACCCCCGTTGCCGCTGCAGGCGAGCAGGATCGACACGGTCTTGGTGGCGAAAGCCGGGTTTTCGCGCGCTGTCCGGCGAAGCTTGTCCTCAGTGGCAGCGACAAGCGCCTTCCCGTCGGTTTCCTTGCCCACCGCGTGAGATCACTGCCGCCACGGCACCTGGTTCGGCTTGGCGCCCTTGGCGATCCCAGCGTCGTGGCGATACCGGACAGCGTCGCGTACTCGTCCTGCTTGCCCTGCGACTGGATCGGTGTCCGCCTCCACCTGACCGAAGCCACCGTCAAGGGGCACGTCTCACGGCGTGGGCGTGACTCGTTCTACTGCTCGACGCAGGAGTTCAAGGATGTTGTTGCTACTGCACAAGCGAACCGAGAGGGCCACCAGCCTGAACTCGTCGCGCTGCGCGAGGAGATCGGCGCTCTCAAGCGGGAGCGTAAACAGACCGCCAGCGACCACGCCGCCACCACGCGCGAGTTGGAAGAGAACGTCAGGGTCTACGCCAACCAGATCCCGGTTCTCGCCTTGTGGAACGCGGAGCTTGAGGATCGGGCCCGGCAACTCCACCGCCGCCTGGCCGACGCCGATCCCGACGTGATTCCGTTGCCCGACCGCACCTTGCGACTGTCCGATCGGTAGTCGTGCGGTTCAGCGGTCGCCGCGCACGGTCGCGGCAGCCCGGCGCCAGGCGACGTCGCGCAGCAGACGGAGCCCGTTGAGGCCGACGATGACGGTCGAACCCTCGTGCCCGAGGACACCCAGGGGCAGCGGCAGGGTGCCGATCAGGTCCCACAGAACCAACCCGGAGATGAACACCCCGGCGATGACGAGGTTCTGCACGACCAGCCGGCGGGCCGCACGGGAGAGCGCGATGACGGCCGGGACGGTGGCGAGATCGTCGCGGACGATGACCGCGTCCGCGGTCTCCAAGGCGAGGTCGGATCCTGCGCGACCCATGGCGACACCCGTGTGGGCGGCGGCCAGCGCGGGGGCGTCGTTGACACCGTCACCGACGACCAGCACCTTGCGCCCGGCTGTTTCCTGCTCCCGCACGGCGGTGACCTTGTCTTGGGGCAGCAGTCCGGCGCGGACGTCGGTGATGCCGACCTCGGCGGCGATGCGGGCGGCGGCGCGCGGGTTGTCGCCCGTCAGCAGCATCGGGGTGGTTCCGGTCAGCGTGCTGAGTGCGGCGACGGTGTCGGCCGCGTCGGGACGCAGCCGATCGGCGATGCCCAGCACACCGACCGGTGTGCCGTCGCGCTGGACGAGGACCGCGGTGCCACCACCATTTTCCAGCCCGTCGGCCACCACGGCGGCGCGGCCTGTGATCCCGTCGCCGGTGCCGTCCAGCAGGCGGGCGGGAGCGCCGACGGCGATCACGTGGCCGTCGACAGTGGCGGTGACGCCGATGCCGGGGGCGGAGGTGAAGTCCTGCATCTCGGGGATGGCGAGCCCGCGGGTGCGGGCGGCGTCGACGACGGCGCGGGCCAGCGGGTGTTCGCTGGGGCGCTCGGCCGCGGCTGCCAGGGCCAGCAGGGCGTTCTCGTCCAGGCCGCTGCCGGGCAGCGGGCGGATGTCGGCGACGCGGGGGGTGCCCTCGGTGAGGGTGCCGGTCTTGTCCAGTGCGACCGCGTCGACCTGCCCGAGGCGTTCCATGACCACGGCGGATTTCACCAGGACTCCGTGGCGCCCGGCGTTGGCGATCGCGGAGAGCAGCGGCGGCATGGTGGCCAGTACCACCGCGCAGGGCGAGGCGACGATCATGAACGTCATCGCGCGCAGCAGCGCAGGGGTCAGGTCGTCGCCGAAGGCCAGCGGGATGAGGAACACCGCCAGGGTGGCGACGACCATGCCGAGGGAGTAGCGCTGCTCGACCTTCTCGATGAACAGCTGGGTCGGCGCCTTGGTTTCGGAGGCTTCCTCGACCATGGCCACGATCCGGGCGATCACCGAGTCCGATGCATCGCGCTCGACCCGCACCCGCAGAGCACCGGTGCCGTTGAGGGTGCCGGCGAACACCTCGTCGCCCAGTTCCTTAGTCACGGGCAGGGGTTCGCCGGTGATGGTGGCCTGGTCGACCTCGCTGGCCCCGTCCAGCACGCGGCCGTCGGCGCCGACACGCTCGCCGGGCCGGACCAGGATGGTGTCGCCAACCGTGAGCTCGGCGGTGGCGACCGTTTCTTCGTTACCGTCGCCGGTCAGGCGGGTGGCGGTGGTGGGGGCGAGGTCGAGCAGGCCGCGGACCGCGTCCTGGGTCCGTGCGGTGGCCAGCGCTTCCAGGGCGCCGGAGGTGGCGAAGATGACGATCAGCAATGCGCCGTCCATCACCTGTCCGATCGCGGCGGCGCCGATCGCGGCGACGATCATCAGCAGGTCCACGTCGAGGGACTTCTCCCGTAGCGCCTGCAGGCCGGCCCAGCCGGGTTCCCAGCCGCCGGTGACGTAGGCGATCGCGTACAGCGGCCCCCACAGCCAGGCGGGGGCGCCGGTGAGCTGCAGTGGCAGCGCGATCAGGAACGCGATCGTGGCCGCGCCCGCCCAGCGGGCCTCGGCGAGCGCGAACACGCGGGTCCGCCGTTTCGGGGCGACAACCACACGCGCGGTACGGGCCGGGCGCTCGGTGAGGGTGGCAGACATGGCGGTGGTGATCCTTCGCGTAGACGGCCGGGCAACTCCACCACCGTACAGGAACGCATGAAGACGTCTTCATGTGTTCCTGTACGTATGATGGTGTCATGGGCCACGGAGTCGTCACCACCACAAATGCCGTACCGCGCACCCGACTGGACGCGGCCGGCGCGGCAAAGGTGGCCACCACCCTGCAAGCCCTCGCCACCCCGTCGCGACTGCTGATCCTCGCCCGTCTCCGCGAAGGGGCGCTGCCCGCCACCGAACTGGCCACCGAGGTCGGCATGGAGCAGTCCGCCTGCTCGCATCAGCTGCGCCTGCTGCGCAACCTCGGCCTCGTCGTCGGTGAACGACGGGGCCGCTCGGTGGTGTACACGCTCTATGACCACCACGTCGCCGAACTACTCGACCAGGCCGTCTACCACGTCGAGCATCTACGCCTGGGCCTGAGCGATGCCAACCCGGACGTCTCCATCCCTGACTGAGCGGAACCCCAGGATCGACAGTCCATGGGCGGCCAATCCCCGACGATTCGTCCTGCGCTGTGTCGCTCCGCTTGAGACTTCCCATGGCGGCCTGCCCATCCACACCGGAACTCAGGTCCCGCGGGTGAGGCTGCCCAGATCGTCGACGGTCGAGTCACGCGCCAGTGCCATGGCTTTGGCCGCTTCGAGTTGAACGGGTGCTGTCACCCGGCCGAGACGAGATATTTCCGTCTCAGGTCTTGATTGTTATGTTTCGATATTCTGGTCACCGGGATCGACGAGTGACCGCGAGTCCGACGCGCTCAACCGGCCAGCCCGGGCCGGCCCGGGCGCACGCGGGCCAGGCTCGGTTCCTGGAGGAATGAGCTCAGCACGGGTTTACGGCAGCACAGAAGACACCCGCAGCCAGCTCGACACCGTGGCGGCCGATTCCTCGTCGCCGAGGTCCTCGCGCAGGTCGGCGGCGAGCCGGATGAGCTGCTTGAGATGCCGCAAGCGCAAGATTTCCGCGCTCTCCAACGTCGTCCACACCGGACCAAGCCGACTCGCCTCGGCGAGCCGAGCCGAGGTGACCACGGCTATCACCTGCCGCACGACACGGTCGGCCGTGAACGGCGAATCGGGCAGCGAAATCCCCGACCCCGATAATGCGGAAGCCAGGATGAGCCGGCGGGTCAGCACTTCGTGCCGGCTCATCAGCTGCCGTTCTTCGAGAAACGAGAACACCTCGTCGGCCACCTCGAGAAACCGCTCGAATTCGGCGACGGACAATTGCTCGGTCGTTGCCTCCCGATATCGGAGTTCCCGCACCAGCGGCATGGTCAGCGACTGCACCACGCCCAGCCACGGGCTTTCCCCGGCGTCCGCCGGAAGGCGGCCACCGGCCTTCCACCACGCGAAGCGCTCCCTCTGCGACAGCGAATCCAGGTCCCTGACGTCCATGGCCATCAGAAGTGGATCCCCAACTTCCCGAACGCGTCCTGACCCAGCTTCATGATCGGCCCCCAGAGTGCCTCGTCACCGCCGACGAAGTGGCCGCTGCGGCTGCTGATGTCGAGGCCCCAGTAACCGCTCCCCGCCGAACCGGCGATAGTCGCCTCACCGGCGGCGCGGACGGATTGGCCGCCGCTGAGCACCGCGAGCACACCATCCGGCTGCCCCGCCCGAGCGCCCACCGGTTGGTGCCAACGGTACGAGCATGAAGTCCTCTCACACGCGCAAATCGGCGACTACGAGCCGTTGCCCGCTTAGCCGAAGCCGTGGTTTTCCCACTCTCACACCGGATGCGGCGTGTCCGGGACGGCTTCACGCATGGGCGTGCTGTCCAGGACACGCGGCTCGTCAAGCCGCGACACCCAGTGCATAACCGCGGCCGCGGTAGCTGGCACCTGGTCTTCGAGCAGGGTGAAATGGTCGCCTGCGACGTCGACGACGTCGCAGGGCAACGGCCAGCGCGCCTGCCAGTCCACCGTGGAGCCCGGATCCCCGACAGGCTCGGACGCGCGGACCAGCAGGGTGGGGAGATCCGTCGGCGAGGGCCGCCAGTCAAGGAAGATCCTCGTGTAAGCGCCCAACTCCGCGACCGCGTCATCGAACCGTTCTCCGAGCCTCAGTGCCGATCGCCACGGCAACGACAACAACCATTCGTCGGCGATGTTCCCCGCATCGACCTGGTAAGTGTCGAGAAGGACAAGCCCTGCCGGAGGCCGCCCGAGGGCCCGCAACCGGGTCGCGACCGCGTGCGCGACGCGGCCGCCCGCCGAACGGCCGACAACGACGAACCTCCGGTCACCGATTTGCGCCAGCACCGTTTCGGTGTGCAACGCGACCAGCGTTTCCCAGTCCCGGGGGACGGCCGAGCCGACGAAGCCGGGATGTGGGATCAGCAGCGTGTCCACGGGCAGCAGTTGGACAAGCGGCCCGTATTCCGCGACATCCGGCACGAACGACGGAAAGCACACCAGCAGCGGGCCCTCGCCGCCCGCGCGGTGGAGTGTCGGGGCAAGAGCATGGGCGCGACTGTCGGCCGCGCCGAACGTCGGTAAGGCCCAGGAAGCGGTCACGAGCAGGTGCATCGCCGCGACGAATTCGCCCGCCTCGCACACCTTCCGATACAACGTGGCCAGCGTGTCCGGACGGGACGAGCCCACCGGCTCACCACCGAGTCCCTGGTCGAGGTGACGGGCGAGTTCGGCGGGGGTCGGGTGGTCGAAAACCAGCGTCGCGGACAGCCTGATCCCGGTGGCGGCGGCCAGGCGGTTACGGAGCTCGAGACCAGTCAGCGAATCGAACCCGAGTTCGCCGAACGCCGTGTCCGGGGCCACCGGGACCGAATGACCGAGCACGGCCGCGATCTCGGCGCGGACGAGATCCAGTGTGTCGCGGGGCGGGACCGGGGTCGCCGGCGCCGCCGCGACGACCGGGACCGAGCCACGCAGCAGCGCCGGGACGGCGCCGCGAGCACGGATGGCGGGAAGGTTCAACCGGGCGGGCACCACGACGGCTTCGCCCGTGCGCAACGCCGCGTCGAACAGCGCCACGCCCTGCGCCGCGGACAGCGCCCGGTCCCCCGCGCGCCGCAGCCGGTCGACGACCGCTGCGGCCATGCCGTCGTCCCCCGCCCACAACCCCCAGGCCAGCGACAGCGCCGGCAGCCCTAGATGATTGATTCCGTGAAGTTGGTGTTAGTGATCGAAGGCGATCAGTGATCGTTTGCTGGTCACGCCGGTTTGCCAGTTGTGCCAGATGCCTGCGGCCAGGGCCAGCAGGCGCTGTGCGACACGGATGAACACTCC
>NZ_DASYMU010000060.1:0-28371 GCF_036008905.1 Amycolatopsis sp.
CGGAACTCGGCCGGTTTGACGCCGAGGTCGGCGTTCCAGAAGAAGGCGGCGTCCTCGTACCGGGCGCGGATGACCGACTCGTTGCCGGCTCGGACGGCGTCGGGTTCGCACGGGCCGTTGGCGAAGGTGACGAAGTATGGCAGTAGCGCCCCATCCGCACCGACGACGGGCAAATACCGCTGGTGCTTGCGCATGACCGTGGTGAGAATGGCCGCCGGGAGCTCGAGGAACCGCTCTTCGAACGAGCCCAGGATCGGGCGCGGGTCCTCGGTGATGTCGGTGATCTCGTCGATCAGGCCGGCCTCGCCGTCGACGTCGATGCTGCCGTTCACCGTCTTGGCCAGCTCGTGGGCGCCGGCGACCACGCGGGCCCGGCGGTCGTCGCGGTCGAGGACGATCCCGTGCGTGGCGAGCAGGGTCTCGAAGCCGTCGGCCGACGTGACCTCGATGACCGGGGCGTCGGCCGTGCGCAACACCCGGGTCGTGACGCCGGACGCGAGCGCGGAGACCCTGACCTGGACGGGGGTGTCTCCGAGCAGCACCGTGATCCAGCGGACCGGGCGCGAAAAACTCAACGCCGGGTCGCTCCAGCGCATGTTCTTGTCGGCGTGCAGGCCGCGGACGACCTTCTCGACGGCGATCGCCACGATCTCGGTCGCGGGCTTGCCGGACACGTGCTGCTCCACCGCAACGTGCTCGTTGCCGTTGTCCACGACCCGGATGACCTGGTCGAGGGTCGCGCCTTTCCCGCGCAGGAAACCGGCCAGTGCCTTCGTGGGCTCGCCCTCAGCGTCGTAGGCCAGAGTGACCTTGGGGCCGCGAGCCACCTTCGTGACGTCCGGTTCGGCCGGCGCCACGTCCGCCACTGTCGCGACGACCCGGCGCGGAGTCGCCTTGACGACCACCTCACCGTGCGGCAAACCCGTGCTGCCGAGCTGCTCGCCCAGCATCCGCTTGACCGCCTCGGTGGTCTTGCGGACGTCGGCGTGCGGGAGCTCCTCGAAACCGAGTTCGACGAGCAGCGTGCCCCGCGCGTCGACGGCGATCTGCGCTGGGAGCTCCGGAGCCACGAGCGGCTCCACCGTGCCCATGGGCAGACCGAGTTCCTCGCGACGCGCCACCCACAGTTTGGAGACAGCGTGCGTCAGCCGGCGCATCATGCCGAAGGACCGGGCGCGCTCGGTGGTGGAGACGGCGCCGCGGGCGTCGAGCACGTTGAAGGTGTGGGAGCACTTGAGGATGTAGGAGTACGCCGGCACGGGAAGCTTCTGGTCGAGCAGCTTCTGCGCTTCCTCGGCGTAGGACTCGAAGAGCCGCCGGTTGAGGTCGACGTCGGCCTCGTCGAGGTAGTAGCGGCTCATCTCGTACTCGGATTGGCCGTAGATCTCGCCGTAGGTCACCAGGCCGTTGGGGCCTTCGGAGAACCGGATGTCCTTGAAATGCGCGACACCCTGGAGGTTCATGACGATCCGCTCGAGGCCGTAGGTCATCTCCACGGCGACCGGGTCGAGCGGGAGGCCACCCGCCTGCTGGAAGTAGGTGAACTGGGTGATCTCCATCCCGTCCATCCACACCTCCCAGCCGAGGCCCCAGGCACCGAGGGCGGGCGAGGCCCAGTTGTCCTCGACGAAGCGGATGTCGTGCGCGTGCACGTCGATCCCGATCGCCTCGAGGCTGGCGAGGTAGATCTCCTGGGGATCGCGGGGTTCCGGCTTGAGGATCACCTGGTATTGCGTGTGCATCTGCAGCCGGTTGGGGTTCTCGCCGTAGCGCGAATCGTCGGGACGGACGCTGGGCTCGACGTACGCGACGTTCCAGGGCTCCGGACCCAAGACCCGCAGCGCGGTGGCCGGGTTCGCGGTACCGGCGCCGACCTCGGTGTTGAACGGCTGCTGCAGGAGAACGCCCCGCTCGGCCCAGAACGTCTGGAGGCGGAGGATCACCTCCTGCATGGTCGGCGCGATGGACGTCGTGTCAGCAGGCACAGTAAGAGTCTCTTCGTCGTGGGTCGGTGTGGCGCGGCCCGGCACCGCCGTCGTCGCGCATGCCCCAAGAGTAGAGGTCGGCCCGCCGAGGACTCCCGACCGGCGGCTGCCTTCGCCGCTGCTTCTTCCTTGTCCTCCGCCCGCTCGACCCGGACAGCTGCACCGAGTGGGCTTCGCCCGCAAGCCGGCCACTGAGCACTCCCCTAGCGGGTAACACGCCTCCGCGCCCGGGAAACACACCTACCGGAACGTGCAACACGGCTACGTGAGTTGCGCAGGCACGGGGCGCTACACCGGCGAAGTTTAGTTAGACCGTCTCACTAGAGCTATTGACTCTTATGTTCGCCTGGTTATAGCCTCTAACTAACACGACAAGTGCTAACCAGAGGAGAAGTTGCCATGACTGTCGCAGCCAGCGTTTACACCCCTTCCGATCGAGCGGATCGGGTCGGACGCGGACTCGCGGTCTTCGCCTCGCTGGCGACGGTCGGGGCTTTCGCCGGCGGAATCATCGCGATGACCACCGCGGGCGACGACCGCCTCTGGGTCGAAGGCTGGCGAACCTTCACTTACCTCGTCTTCGCCGGACTCTTCGCCCTGCTCGCGGTCAGGCCTCGCCAAGTACCGGACGTCTGGGAACTCGTGCTCGCCGGGAAGTCCGCGCTCGTCGTGTTCGCCGTGATCGTCGGTGACATTCCCGAGGCGCAGCAGGCCGGCATCGTCGACTTCGGCCTCGTCGTGGTCGTCGCGCTGGCCTACGTGCTGTGCCGCGGTTGGCAGGCCTGGCGACCCGTCACCACTAACCCGACTCGATGACCTAACCCCGACGACCTCACCGGAGAAACGATGTCCACCACTGTCCACACAGACCGCAAGACCCGCCGCCCCTCCCGCTCCGTCATCATCTCGGCCTGGGCGGTACCGATCCTCGTCGTCGGTCAGTTCGCCATGCTGGCCGTCATCCCGGTCGCTCTCGTGCTGAACGGCACCCTCCGCAACGCCCGTTTCCGAGCACTCCGCTGGTGGGCGGTCGCCCTCGCCGCCGCCTACGCCACCCCGCTGGTCCTCTGGGCGGTCGGGCCCGACCGTGCGCCGAGCCTCTCCAAGGACATGGACCCGATCTTCGCCGCGCTGATCGTCGCGGCGGCCGTCGCCTTCATCGCCGCTTTCCACGTCATCCGCGGACGCGCACCGGAGAAAGCTCGGTGATCCGGACGCGATCGCTGTCGCCGTCGGAGAGGAACGACGACAGCGCCTGCCCCTGCTCGGCGACCGCGGTGCGCTCGGCCCGGGAGAAGCCGTCCAGCGGGACGACGGTCACGGTGGCGGCCTCGACGCTCCAGGTCGCGGCGACCCGGCCGTCGACCAGCACAACGCGTTCACCGGCGACCGACAAGCCGCGGTGGGCGTCATCGATGATCCGGCCGCGGTCGTGGTAGCCGAGGATCGCGTTGTCGAACGCCGGCAGGAACCGCACCGGGGCAGGCGTGTCGGGGTCGGGACGCGGCGCGTCGGGGAGGTCCAGCAGTTCCCGGCCCCGCTCGTCCCGGAAGGTGACCAGCTCCTCGCGCATCGCGGCGACCGCGGCCGGCAGTCCGGCGAGGCCGCACCAGGCACGCAGGTCGGCCGAAGCCGCGGGGCCGAACGCGGCCAGATAGCGCCGGACGAGCGCCTGGCCCACGGGATCGGCGGCGTCCGGGGACGGCGGGTCGACCTCGCGACCCAGCCAGGACGAAAGCGGGACGTTGCGCACTCCCCCTTTCGTTCGCCACAGCCCACGCGGCGGAAGCTGCGCCATCGGGACGAGGGCGGCGATCACCATCTCCCCCAGTGCCCGCGGTCCCGGCTCCGGCCAGCGCCCGGCGAGCGCCCGCGCGAGCTCGGTCATCGAGCGGGGCTCGTCGTCGGTCATCAACGCCCGAGCCGCCGCCGCGAGTTCGGCGAGGTCGACCCCATCGAGCTCGCGGCGGTAGACCCCGAGCACCCGCTGACGCAGCATGGCGTCGTGGCGAGCCCGCCAAGCCAGGACGTCCCCGGCGGTGAGGAGGTGGACCGTGCGGCGCATGAGGTGGGTCCGCACCACGCTCCGCCCGGTCAGCAGTCCCGACAGCACCGCCGGGTCGAACGCGCTCAACCGCGACCAGAGCCCGACGAACGGTTCCTGCGGTTCCTGCGCCTGCAGGCCACCGAGATGCGCGACGGCGTCGAGGACCGGCAGGTCGGCGCGATCGAGCAGCAACTGCCGGGCGAGCGTGGCGCGGTTGAGCGCACGGGTATCGAGCACGGTCACCGGAGTCATCCTGCAGCACGCTCCTCGGTTGGTCGGGCTTGACCGCAGGTTTCCGCTGATCAGTCGGGGTCGTGAGTGGCAACAAGTGTTCTAACACTCATTGCCACTCACGAGCCACGCTGGGTCGTCACGTGGCCGCGACGCCGGTCGTCAGGTCGGTGAGCCGGTCCAGGTACCGGTCGTCCACCGGCCGGCCGTGGGTGAGGCGCCAGAACACCGGCGCGATGAGCAGGTCCAGCACCAGGTCGATGTCGTCGGCCGCCAGCTCGCCGCGGTCGCGCGCCCGGTCCAGCGCCGTGCGCGCCCAGATCAGCCGCGGGCGGGTGACGTGGTGCGCCACCGCCTCGGCGAGCACCGGGTTGCGGCCGGACTCGGCGACCAGATCGGGCAGTACCGCCCGGATACGCGGGTCGGTGAGCCAGTCGAAGCAGCTCTGCATCAGCGCACGCACGTCGCCGCGCAGGGCCCCGGTGTCCGGGGCGGGGCCGGTCGGGATGCTGAGGAGCGCGAGCACGTCGACGACCATGTGCTGCTTGGACGGCCAGCGCCGGTAGATCGCGCTCTTGCCGACGCCGGCGCGACGCGCCACGCGGTCCATCGCCAGGCGCGCGTAGCCCGACTCCACCAGCTCGTCGATGGCCGCCGTGGTGATGGCGTCGGTCACCGCCGGACTGAACACAGCGGCGCCTGTCGGGGTCCGTCGGGAAGTGGTCATGGCGCCAGCTTACCTCGGGACGAGACGGTACCGACCCAACCGTGCTACGGTTCGTCCAGACGGACGGGACGGTACCGTCTCGACCGAATGAAAATGTGGAGGACCCGCTCATGCGAACTGTTCTCGTAACCGGCGGAACCGGGACCACCGGCAGCCGGGTCACCGCCTTCCTGCGTGCTCGTGGCGTGGACGTGCGGACAGCCAGCCGTCACCCCGTAGCCGGCGACGGCCGGCACGTGCTCTTCGACTGGGCTGACCCGGGCACCTTCGCCGCGGCCGTGGACGGCGTCGACCGCGTGTTCCTGGTCGCCCCGCTCAGTGACACCGACCCCGCCCTCGCCGTCGGCGGCTTCCTCGACGCGGCCGTCGCGGCGGGCACCCGGCGTGTCGCGCTGCTCAGCTCGTCCGCGGTCACCGACGCCCCGACCGGACTGGGTGCCTTGCCGCCGCTGGTGCGGGACCGCGTGCCGGAGGTGGCGGTGCTCCGGCCCTCCTGGTTCATGCAGAACTTCGTCGGGAGCCATCCCGTGGCGGCCGGGATCCGCGACCGCGGGCAGATCACCACCGCGACCGGCAGCGGACGAGTGGCCTTCATCGACCCCGGCGACATCGCCGCCGTCGCCGGTCATCTGCTGCTCGGGGACCCGATCCCCGACGGTGAGCTGATCCTGACCGGCCCGCAGGCCCTGAGTTACGACGAGGCCGCCGCCGTCGTCAGCGAAATCACCGGAACGGCGGTGCACCACACCTCGATCACGGTCGAGGAGCTGACTGCGGCGATCGAAGCCAGCGGCGTGCCCCACGCCTACGCCCGGGTGCTCGCCGAGATGGACGAAGAGATCGCCGGCGGCAGCGCCGAGCGGATCACCACGACCGTGCAGGACGTCACCGGCCGGGCACCCCGCTCGTTCCGCGACTTCCTCGTCGACGCGACCGTCGACGCCCACCGGGTCGCCTGATGCGTCCCGTGGTCTTCGCCGACGACCGGCAGTTCTGGTTCGAGACACTGCGGATCCTCGGGCACGCCGCCTACGGCGGATCCGACATCGGCGAGGTGCTGACCACCGCCGAGGCGATCACCTCCGGCGACTACGACAGCTGGCACGACGCGTGGCGAGCGACCGCCGACCGGGTCGGCGCCCAGGCCGAGGCCAGCCTGCTCGCCGGACATCGGGTCAGCGCCCGCGACGGAATGCTTCGCGCGGCGACCTACTACAGCACCGCCGAGTTCTTCCTCCACGGCACCCCAGCGGATCCCCGGATCAACGACGCCTACGAGCGCGGCGCCGCGTGCTTCACGACGGCGGCGGGCCTGTACGAGCCGGTGATCGAACCGGTGCGGATTCCCTACGAGAGGACCGTGCTGGAGGGCTGGTTCTACCGGCCATCGCTCGACGGCGCCCCGCGCCCGACTTTGGTACTGCACAACGGTTTCGACGGCAGCGCCGAGGAGCTGCACTACCTGGGCGGGCTGGCCGCGCTCGACCGCGGGTACAACGCGCTGTCCTTCGACTGGCCCGGGCAGCCCAGCGCGATCCACCGCCGCGGCCTGGTGCTGCGCCCCGACTGGGAACACGTGGTCGGCCCGGTCCTGGACCATCTCGAGACCCTGCCCGGCGTCGACCACGACCGAGTCGCGCTGATGGGCGTCAGCCTGGGCGGGATGCTCGCCCCGCGGGCCGCCGCATACGAACCGCGCCTGGCCGCCGTGGTCGCCGTCGACGGCGTGTACGACGCCGCCGAGGCACTGACCGGGCTGCTGCCCCTGCCGCGCGCGGAGGTCGAACGACGCACCCGCGCCGAGCACGACCCGGACTTCGACGACCTGCTCGAGCGCGCCGCGGCGGACAGCCCCACCCTGCGGTGGGCGTTCGGGCACGGCCGGTACGCCACCGGCACCGCCACCTCGCGGGAGTTCCTTGCCCGATACCTGGACTTCCACCTGCGCGACGGGGTCGCTGAACAGATCGGCTGCCCGGTGCTGGTCTGCTCGGCGGGCGACGACCTGTTCTTCGCCGGCGACGGCGAAACGAAGCCCCAGCCCCAGGAGCTCTACGACCATCTCACCGCGCCGGCGCACCTGCAGCACTTCACCGCCGCGGAGGGCGCCGACGCACACGGCCACGCCGGCGCCGAACGCCTGGCGATGGCCCGCGTCTTCGACTGGCTCGACACCACCCTGAACCACGCCACCAGCGCACAACCCGTACACCAGAAGGAGATCGCATGAACCTGCAGGAGATCAGCGACCGGTTCGAGATCCAGGACGTCGTCCACCACCTCGTCCGCGGCTTCGACCGCCGCGACTGGGACACCGTCGAGCAGTTGCTCGCGGACACCGTCGTCATGGACTACACCGCGATGCTCGGCGGTGAAGTGGAAACCCGCACCGCCGCCGAGCAGACCCAGCATTACCGGGACCAGCTCGACCCCCTGGACGCGACGATGCACGCGGCCACGACGTTGCTGGTCGACCTCGACGGCGACAGTGCCACCGCGAGCGTCAACATCCTCTCGTGGCTGCGCCGCGAAGCCGCCCACGACGGTCCGATGTGGTCCAACGGCTCAGCCGGCGAGATCCGGCTGACCCGGGTCGCGGACCGCTGGCGCATCGCCAGGATCACCGTGCGACCCGCCTGGGCCGAGGGCAACATGGGCATCCTCGATTCTGCCCGCTGAGCGCTCAGCCGAGGCCGAGTACCGCCAGCGTCCGGGCGGCCATTTTCGCCTCGCCCAGCGCGTTCGGGTGCACGACGACGGGATTGGTGCCCTGCAGGACGGGCTCGATCCAGCGGACGCCGAGCGGCTGGCAGGCGTCGTGACCCTCGGCCGCCGCGTTGAAGTCCACGTACGTCGCGCCGGTCGCGGCGGCGGCACGGCGGATCGCGTCGTTCAACGTGGCCTGCATGCTGCGGAGGTAAGCAACGTCGCCCGTCGCGACCGGCATCTTGTCGAAGCAGCCGCCGGACCGGGGCAGGATCCACGGGTAACCCAGGATGGCGATCTCGGCGCCGGGGGCCTTGGCCACGGTCGCTTCGAGCGCGTTCACCAGTGACGGGTACGTAGTGGTGCGGATGGTGTCCTCGAAGGTGGAGCCGTACTGGTTCTTGCAGGGACTGCCCTGGCCGCCCGCCGCGATTCCGGCGAGGCCGCATTTGAGCAGGGCGCCGATGAACACTCCGCTGTCGTTGCCGCCGATCGTCATCGTGACCAGCTCGGTGTCGGCGCGGACGGCGTTCAGCTGAGGGGCGATACCGGGGTACTGGGACGTCGTGAAGTGCTTGGTCTCGGCGGCCCCGCAGGTGACGTCGGTCAGTTTCGCCGCGGTCCGGTTCGCGATGACGTGTGCGTAGTTGCGGCTCGAGCGCAGGCACAGCAGCGGGGCGGTGAGATCCAGCGGCAGGACACCGGACGCCGCGCTGTAGGAGTCACCCAGTGCCACATACCGCAGCGGCGCCTGCGCTGCTTGCGCGGCGGGCGGGACGACGGCCATGCCGAGAAGGGCGACTGCGGCGGCAATGGAGGCGCGGAAACGACGAGACATGGCTTCTCCCGGACATCGTTGGCGGGTCGGCGTCCCTACTCGCGAGTAAAGTAAGGGCTTTGATCGTCGCCCCTCCACGGGAAATCGTCAACTGTGCGCGCCGGACCGGGGACGATCGCGGTTCATTGCCCGGTCAGGATGGCGGCCAGCAGGTCGGTGGCGATGTTGCGCCCGGACACGATCAGGACCACCGGCCGATCGGCGGGGACCGCACCGTCGCTTAGCGCGGCCGGTGAAACCGAGATGAGCGGGAAGATGAGGTAGGCCGGTCCGAGGGTGAGTGCCTTGAACAACACCAGCTGACCGCCCGCGAGACCGACGATCAGGCCGTAGCCGGCCGCCGATGGCACCGACCAGGCCTACCGGGGCGACCGCAACCAGTTCCGCGCCTCCATCATGTAAACCTCGGCCACCCATCTCCCCTCACCCGCTTCTCAAACGGAAGCGTCGGTCTCGGGGTGACGGCCCACCGTAGGGTGCCAGGATGGACGAGATCGTCACTCACCTCGAAATGACCGCACCCAGCGAACTGTGCCCCGGGCGCCCGGTGGACGAGGTGACCCTCGAGCGGATCGAGAGCACGTCGGAGTTGATCCGGCAGATGCACGTCGGCATCGGCACGCCGTACGCCTGGCCCAGCTCGACCCGGTCGGACGAGGCATGGGCGCAGTGGCTGTCGCGGCCGCTG
Organism: Amycolatopsis sp.; assembly: GCF_036008905.1. Taxonomy (GTDB): domain Bacteria; phylum Actinomycetota; class Actinomycetes; order Mycobacteriales; family Pseudonocardiaceae; genus Amycolatopsis. The sequence continues at coordinate 9,223 of NZ_DASYMU010000060.1, forward strand.
AGCCAGTACTGGCTCGTCAAGCACGGGACCGACAACGCCGGGATCGCCGACATGCAGGCGCAGCCCGACGGCGACGTGGAGATCACCACCTTCGGGCTGCTTCCCGAATTCGTCGGCAAAGGCCTGGGCGGTCACGCGTTGACCCTCGCCGTCCGGCGCACGTGGGCCGTGGAACCAGCGGGGGCCGAGGCCGTGCGGCGGGTCTGGCTGCACACCTCGACCAAGGACCACCCGACCGCGATCAAGAACTACCTGAGCCGCGGCTTCCGGCCTTTTCGCGAACAGGTCGTCCAGGCGACCTGAGTACTCGACTGCTCGTGATCAGTTCACCAGCACGATCTTTCCGCGGGCATGACGGCTTTCGCTCAGTTCGTGCGCGGCCGCGGCCTCGGCCAGCGGGAACGCCGCCGCGACCGGCACCCGCAACCGGTCCTCACCGGCGAGCGTGACCGCGATCGCCAGGCCGTGCAACGCCAACAGGTCGGCGGCTCCCACGGCCGCGCCCGTCTCATCGGCCGGCGCTCCGTGCGACATGTGTACGCCGTGGGCCGCCGCGGTGAAGTCGGGCGCGATCGTCACCACGCGCGCCGGGTCACCGGCGATGGCGACGAGGTCTGGCAGCGCCCCGCCGGCGCAGTCGAACACCGCGTCCACTCCGGCCGGTGCCAGCGCGCGGATCCGTTCGACGAGCCCCGCCCCGTACGTCGTCGGCTCCGCACCGAGGGAACGCAGGAAGTCGTGGTTGTGCTCGCTCGCCGTGCCGAGGACGGTGGCGCCGCGGGCGACCGCGAGCTGCACGGCGACGGTGCCCACCCCACCGGCCGCGCCCTGCACGAGCACGGTGTGCCCGGCGCCGACCGCGAGCCGGTCGAGGACCCGGACTGCCGTCTCGACCGCGCCCGCGGCGCCGCCCGCTGCCTCCCAGCTCCACGCGACCGGTTTGGGCGCCCAGGCGGCCAGTACCGCGAAATCGGCATTGGCGCCACGCACAGCGCTATGGGTCATCCCGAACACCTCGTCGCCGATACCCACGTCCGCGACGCCGTCGCCGACCTCGTCCACCACGCCCGCGGCGTCGAACCCGGTCCGGTACGGGAACGCCACCGGCACCACGTCACGCAGCTTCCCGGAGCGGATGGTCACCTCCCCGGGCGAGACTCCGGAGGCCCGGACGGCGATGCGGATCTCGCCCGGCCCGGCGTGCGGCGCCGCCACCTCGGCGACATGCAGAACTTCGGGCGGGCCGTACTCGGTGAAGTGAAGCGCTTTCATGCGCCGGACCGTAACGGAACACCCCGTCCGGTTGGCTAAAGTGAGAGCGGTGACGGCCCAAGTGGTAACGACGCTCCGTTCGGACGCCCGCGACAACCGCGGGCGCATCCTCGCGGTCGCTCGCTTGGCCTACGCCGCCGAGGGCCTCGACGTGCCGATCCGGGAGATCGCCCGGCGCGCCGAAGTCGGTGTCGCGACCGTCTACCGGCACTTCCAGACCAAGGAAGCGCTCATGGCCGAGGCCTTCGCCGAGCAGATGGCCTTGTGCTCGGCGACCGTGGAGGAGGGCCTGGCGGCGGACAACCCGTGGAACGGGTTCCGCCTGGTGATCGAGAAGCTCATGGAGGCACATGCTCTCGACCGAGGCTTTGCCCGCGCGTTCACCTCCCAGCTTCCCGCGGTAGTGGAGGCCTTCACCACGGACCGCGATCGCACGCTGCGCCTGCTGCTCGAACTGGTGCGCCGGGCGAAGGAAGCCGGCTCCTTGCGGGAGGATTTCCTGCTGGAGGACATCAGCCTGGCGCTGATGGCGAACGAAGGCATCCGCGCCGAGTCACCCGAGATGAGGGTGGCGGCGTCGCGCCGTTTCGCGGCACTGATGATCCAGTCGTTCCAGGCGAACCCTGTCCCGGCGCCGCTTCCGCCGGCTGTCCGGTTGCCTCTCTCCAGAGGCTAGGACCGGAGCAGTTGGCCGAAGTCTTCGGTGTAGCCGAGTATGAGCGTCCGCCGTGCGCGGCCGCAGCGCACAAGTACGCAATGCCGGGAGCGACGCGAAAGTCCTCCACAGCGGAGCAGCCAGAAACTCGCCAGACCCGGGAGCCGTGTCCCCGGTGTCGACGGTTAGCTTCGGTCACCGCTCCCCCGCCTGGTCTCGAACCAGGTACCTCCCGATCAACAGTCGGGTGCGCAGCCTGTTGCGCCTCAGGGGAATGTCCGAGCGTGCCCTCGGCAGGAGTCGAACCTGCGTTCCCGGCTTCGGACGCCGGAGTCGTGTTCCGTTGGACCACAAGGGCTAGGCGGAGGATGCAGGATTCGAACCTGCGCGGCGCTCTCGTCACGCCGACCACCGTTTTCGAAACGGTTGCCTTTCCGGGCTCGGCCGATCCTCCTTACACCGCAACGGTTTCCCGTTGACAGCGGTACCCCTGCCAGGATTTGAACCTGGACTGGACGCGTTCTGAGCGCGTTGCCTCTTCCGTTGGGCTACAGGGGCGAAACCGCCGTGCCCGGTCGACGGGCGCGACGCAATTGTTTTCGGGCGCACTGGATAAAGAAAGCCGCCCGGATCGGTGTCCCGATGGGCGGCTCCTCGACATGACGACGGTTACGTCATGGTGGGGAGCCAACGCAGGTCAGCCGCTTGAGTCCCGACCAGGAACCCGGCTTGCCATGGTGATTCGACGAGCACACAGCGGTGATCGCGGCGCGGATGTACCTGCGCCGCGTTCCCCGCTTTCGCATGTTCGCCATTACATCTCCTTCGTTTGACCGCGTGAATTCATCATCACCGAGGCGCCCGCGGACATCAATTGAATTAACGCATAATGCCAATGGGAACATTTCTCCCATCAGGGGAGGTGGCAAGCCTCGCACCATCACCGAACTCCGGGCCGTGTGCGTCAAGGCGAGTAGCGAGAATCTCGTCACGTGCGGTCAGTGCGCCATCCGTAAATGGTTGGCGCGCTTGGTGGTCCGGCGAGCATGATGCGCGATGTCCGAACCGGAGAGGAAGTCGTGATGACTGCCAAGCCTTCCGAGCCCGAAGTCCGCACTGCGGCCGGGACACTGCGCGGCAACCGGGAAGCGGGCCTGGCGGTCTTCCGCGGCATCCCGTTCGCCCAGCCGCCAGTCGGCCCGCTCCGTTTCGCCGCACCGCAACCGGTACGGGGCTGGAACGGGGTACGGAACGCGTTGTCGTACGGCCCGCCGCCCCCACAGGCCGGTGTGTTCGGCATGGACGCACTGTCGCGGGACGCGCCCGGCGACGACTGGCTGACGATCAACGTCTGGTCGCCCGATCCCGGCCCGGGCGCGGAGCTGCCGGTCATGGTGTGGATCCACGGCGGCGCCTACGGGATCGGCATGTCCAGCCTCCCCGAGTACGACGGCGGCCGCCTGGCGCGTGACGGCAGCGTTGTGGTGGTGACATTCAACTATCGCGTGGGTATCGAGGGCTTCGCGCAGATCGAGGGGGCGCCCGCCAACCGGGGCCTGCTCGACCAAGTCGCCGCCCTGCAGTGGGTACGCGACAACATCCGGGTCTTCGGCGGCGCTCCTGACCGGGTCACGGTCTTCGGCCAGTCGGCGGGCGCCGGATCGGTCGCCACTCTGCTGGCGATGCCGCGTGCGGCCGGGCTCTTCCGCCGCGCCGCCGCACAAAGCGTGCCGGGCACGTTCTTCTCGGCGGCGCTCGCCGCCGACATCGCCGCCGCCTGCGCGACCGAGCTGGGGCTGCGGCCCACGGTGACTGATCTGTCCACTGTGGACCCGGCCAGGCTGTCCGCCGCCGGCGACGCGGTCACCGCCAAGATGGGCCAGTCGGCGGAACGCTGGGGCCAGGCCGCGCACAGATCGATCCCGTTCTCGCCTGTCGTCGACGGCGATGTCCTGCCCGTCACCCCTTGGCAGGCCCTCGCCGACGGCGCCGGCCGGGATATCGAGCTACTCGTCGGCCACACCCGTGACGAGCAGCGGCTGTTCACCGCGCTCGACGGTATTCTCGGCCAGGTGACACCGGAGCAGGCAGCCGCCGCCCTCGAAGTCTTCGCCCCCGGCCCGGACGGTGCACGCCGGTACCGCGACGGCTTCCCGGCCGCAGGCCCGGACGAGCTGTACGAACTGGTCAACTCGGACTGGCTGTTCCGTATGCCGTCGCTCCACCTCGCTCAGGCGCAGGCCACGGCGGGCGGCCGCGTCTACTTCAACGAGCTGACCTGGCCCGCTCCGGGCATGGGCGGTGCCCTCGGCGCATGCCACGGCCTCGACGTGCCGCTCGTCTTCGGGAACCTGAGCAGCGGCCTGCCCGCCATGCTGATCGGTGAAGGCCCCTCCCCCGAAGCAGAGGCGCTGTCCGCCCAGATTCGCGCCGCATGGACGACCTTCGCCGCCCACGGCGACCCCGGCTGGCCCGCCTACGACACCGGGAAACGCCTCGTGCAACTGTTCGGCACCCGACCGGCTGTCGCCGCCTACCCGGAAGAGACATCCCGCCTGCTCTGGCAGAACCACACCTTTTCCGCGCTTCCGTTGATCAGCCGGTGACGCCACCCGTGGCCTTCTTGGTCCCCACGCATGAGATCACGTGCTGCCGAGGGTATCGGCGTGACGCGGGCCGGGCGCCGATGTCGCCCCGACACGGCGATCGCGGAGACGAGGAGCTTTCGGCATTCCCGCAGGCACACGGCGGATACCTTGGTCGAAGCAGCTTCACGGAGTCACACATCTTGGTGTCCCCAGCCGATCGGCGCACCGCGCTTCGTCAAGAACTGACATTGCGACCACGCGCGTGAATGCGATCTACTCGACGGTTGATGTTCGAGTCGCCGCGCCTGCGGCCGCGATCAACGCGACCGCGAACAACAGGTAGGAGGCGAACAACCCGCCGGTGTTGCCGGCCGAGCTCAAGGTGCCGCCGATGGCGCGTCCCAGTAGTTGTCCGGTGCACTCGGCCGTGATGACCGCGGCGGCCAGTTCCGTGGCGGTGAAGCCGCTCGAGCCCGCGGTGGTCGCCCTGATGTACAGCCCGGGATAGGCGAGCCCGACGCCGATTCCGCCCATGGCCCACGCGATGAGTACGACGACGAACGACCCGCCGGCGACGAGCTCGACCGCCACCACGGCCGTGGCAAGGGCTGTCAGGCTCAAACCGGCCGTGGGAAAGCGTCGCTTGGTCTGCGTCGAGTTGAACTGGGCGGCCAGCAGGCTCGTCACCGCCCAACCCAGCGGGGCCGCGCTCAGTACGATCGCCGCTTGCCCGAGGCTCAGCTGAAACCCGCTCGTCAACAGCACGGTGATCAGGCTGTCCGCTCCGAAATAGCCGACCGCGAACAACACCATCGCACCGAGCGCAGCGGGAGTCCCAGGCCGTAAACGCGCAGTGCCCGCGGGCAGAACCGTGATCATCCCGACCACGGTGATCAGTGCTCCGAGGATCGCGAGTGGCCACCATCCCATGCTCAGCACGACAAACGCCGCACCCAGCGGTATCAACAACGTCCGTCCTAGCGGTCGTGACGCGGCCTGGGCTGGAGGATCGGCGCGGACGGCGCGCACGACCAGTAGCCGTCCGGCAAGGACGAAAGGCACCGGCACGAGCAAAGTCCAGCGCCACCCCACGAGATGCTCCAGGCCCAGTGTCGCGGCCGGACCGACCAAGGCGGGCACGATCCACATCGCCGACGACGCCGCGACCACCCGGATGCGCAGCCGCTCGTCAAGATGCTGGATCGCGGAACTGATACCGAACACCGCGAGGAGCCCGCTGGCGAGCCCGGTGGAGAACTGTCCCAGGGCGAACGTCCACGCTGTCTGGGCGGTAGCGGCCAGGGCGAGCCCGCCGAGGTAGGCGAGCATCCCGGCGGCCAGGGTGCCACGCGTGCCCAGCCGGCGCAGAACCCGGCTTGCCAGCGGAAGTGCGACGAACAACCCCAGCGTCGAGCCGGCGATCAGGAGTCCGAGTTCGCTTCTCGCATCCAGATCACCAGCGACGATGGGTAGCAGAGTGGAAGCGACGAAGCCGGTTACGGCAGCCGCGAACTCAAGCGCGACGATTCCGACCGCGAGGAACAGCGGCCCCGTTCTTCGTGTGAGTTGGTCACCGCTCATGTGCAGAGCTCACTCCTTCCAGGCAACCTCCAATCGATGCACACGATGAACCGCTTCCGTCCGGCGTCGTGTTCGGCCATCGCGGCGAGTTCGTCAGGAGGGGCTTTCCACGAGATTCCCATGCGAGCTATCCAATCGGTTCGAACGTGTCTGGTAAAGGAGCTAGCGCCTTCGGTCCGTGAAGCAGCGTTGGCGACGAAGCGGCGCTGGCCGTCGAAGGATCGGTCGAGCCGTCCCACCATGGTGTTGAAGGCGGCGGCGAGATCCTGGACCTCGTCGTCTGGGCCAGGCAAGGCGATGCGCTCCCGCAGGCCCCGGTCCGCGGCCGGGGCCGCGGCGATTCGTCTGGCGGTGCCGGTGACCCGGTGCAGCGGGACAAGCACCCGGCCCGCGACGAGCCGGCCGAAGCCGGCCGCCGCGCCGCCGACAAGGCCAAGCGCGATCCCGCCCTGGGTCATTGTGATTAGCCCCTTCTCAGGCGTTCGCGAGCGGGAGGGAGGTGGTGCCGGTCAGCGAATGACGAGACGGCGGTGCTCGAGGACCGTGGCGACCGCGTAACCACCGCCGCCGGCGACGGCGAGAACCCAGAAGAGGCCGGGCGTGCCGAAGCCGAGTGAGATCGTAGAGACCAGGGCGAGCCAGATGCCGAGGCTATAGTGCAAAACGTTGCGGCGCACGGCACCTTCGCCGAGGTAGAGCAGTCCGACGACGAGGCCGGAACCGGCGGGCCAGAGCATCGCGGACAGCTCGGGTAAGTCCGCTGTGGACGTGAGCCCGGTGATGGCGAGGAAGAGGGCGGTGAAACCGCCGATCCAAGACAGGCCGAGGAGTCTGCCACAGAGGAGGTCGGGTTTGCCGGCACCGCGCTGGGCACGAAGCGCGGCGACGGTGGCGTACCCGGTGCCTGCGGCAAGGCCGATACCGAGCAGCGTCATCGGCAGCCAACCGGGCAGCGTCAGCAGCGGGTCGGCGCCCTTGGATACCGCGGCTGCGCCGTGTCCGAGAACGTAGGCGAGCCCGAAGCTGAGGTAGGTGGCGCGGTTGTCGACCTCGCCGACGCGGGTAGCCGTGGCGGCGGTCGAACTACTCGACGAGACCGGCGACGAAGGCGCCATCACCCTGCGCTCCGTCGCCCGCCAGGTCGGGATCGCCGCGCCCTCGATCTACCGCCACTTCCCCGATCAGCCCGCGATCATGCTGGCCGTCGTGCAGAACGACTTCGCCGAGCTGAATGTCCGGCTACGCGCCGCGATAAACACCGCAGACGACCCTCGACAGCGCCTGTTCGCCATCTGCTACGACTACCTGGAGTTCGCCCAAGCCCATCCCGGGCGCTACCGCACCATGTTCGGCGGACTCTGGATGCCCGACCTGGACGAGAGCTCGCTGACCGAGAACGACTTGTCCACGCTCGGCCAGGTGAGCATGCAACTGCTCACCGGCGTCCTCAAGGACTGCGTGACCGCCGGCTACGCCACCAGCAACGACCTCGCGGCCGACACGGTCGCGTTGTGGCTCGGCCTCCACGGACTGGCCCACCAGCGAGCGGCGTCCCCCGCTTTTCGATGGCCACCGGACATCGCGGAGCGCGTCGTCACCTCACTCGCGCACCTCGCCGACAAATAAGCCGCGCCCGCGGACCGGCTCCGCTCGAACGAGCTCGACCCGAACGTCGGCCGGGCCTTGGCAAATGGCCTAAAGCTTCACACGCCCATAACCTTTGACCAGCGGAACTGCCCTAACGTTCATGACTTGAGCTCGCCACCTTCCAGCGACGCACGTGGCCTTCCGGCCAAGGCCCTCGAAGTGCTGCGCCGAAGGGCCGTGGCCGCGGTCGAGGCGGGTTTCTCCCGCGCCGAAGTAGCACGGCTGTTCGGAGTGTCGCGCAAGACCGTCGGCGCCTGGGTGATCGCGTACCGCGAGGCGGGCGACGACGCGTTCCGCCCGAAGACCCGGGGCAGGCGCCCCGGCGAGCAGCTCGCACTCTCGCCCGCACAACAGGCATGGACCGTCCGGGCAATCGTCGCCGGCACTCCCGAGACCCACGGCCTCCACCATCCTCTGTGGACCCGGCAGGCGGTAGCCGAGCTGGTCAACCGCCAGTTCCGGATCATGCTCAGCGTCACGACGGTGACGCAGTACCTGACGCGCTGGGGGTTGCTCGAAAAGGAAACCCGCCTGCGAGAGATACAGGCGCCGCATCGCAGGAAGCCCGATCCGTGGCTACCCAACGGCGAGGTGCTGTGGCTCACCTGGACCCGGCCACACGCGCCTGCCGAGTTCAGCCGCGGGCCGGTCGCATCGGGACAGAACCTGCTGACCGGCTTCAGGGACCACTTCGGTGACGTCAACGTCGTGTCCGTGGTGTCCCGGCGGGGAATGCTGTTCTTCCAGGCGGGGCTGGGCACGTTCGACACCGGCCAGATCGCGACCTTCCTCCGGCAGCTGAACGCTCAGTTGCGGCGGGAGCTCAACATCATCGTCTGCCGATGGCCCGCCCAAGGCGACCACGTCTTCGACGCGACGCCGGACACTGTGTCAATCCGGTTCAGCTCCCCGCCGGAGTGACGACCTCACGGACGTTATTGACAGGCAAGGCAGACGTGGCGTTTCGTGGGACGTCCTGAACGACCTTTGCCATCTGTCGACAGATGGCGGTAGTTGCGGACGCGGGGTATCACGTCATGTCGACATCTCGTGGCTAGGCGGTGCGCCCAGCAACCGCTCTGCGAGATCCTCCGGCCATGTCCGCACCGCCTCGGACTCGCGAACGGGCCCCCTGCAGAGGATGGCCTCGAGCGCACGGCCGGTCTGCGCGGTGAGCCGGTGGAGAAAATCGGCGATCTGATCGGCGCCGAAGGGATCCGGCAGCACGTCGAAGTACAGCGTGCCACGATTGCCCACGGCCAGCAGTACGCTGACCTCACCGAAGAGCGGACGGGTCCGGGCGAGCCACACCACGTCAACGGCCCGGCCGGGAGCCACGGTCCGGCATCGGCCGACGACCTCGTTCTCCCGCAACAGTTCCAGCAGGTTGACCGCCGGGATCAAGTCCCACCGGATCAGGTACTGACCGACCGTCGTCGTGCTGAGCGTGACCCGGTACTCACGGTTGACGAACTCGGCGATCGCCGGCTTCGTCCATACCCAGTAAGGCAACCCGACGTCTTCGGGCATCCCGGAGAAGATGGTCTTCACGGTCGCTTCCTGTTCGGAAACCGACAACGCCAGCTGCTCACCGGGACGCCGGCCGCGCGGCCGGGCGCGGAACGCGTCCTCGCCGTTGTCCCGAAAGGACAGTACCCAGCTGCCGACTGTCCGCCGTGACACCCCGAACAGGCGAGCGACTTCGGCGCGCGACCCGCCCGCGTGGACAGCGGCCACGGCGCGTCGCCGGAGCTCTTCCAACGCCACCGCGGGTAACCGGCGCGCGTCTTGTGAGGTCATCGTTGACTCCCCTGTTCACCGGATGCCGATCGGTACCCGCACGGTTGCCTGGTCGGTCTCGGAGGTCCGCACGGTCACGTCGAGTTCCCACTGTCCTGGCATGGTGATCGTCGCGGCGGTCGCGATGTGGTGACCGATCCCGCCGTACTGGAGCGCCACGGGCAGCGGTCCCAAGGAACGCTCGCGAAGCCTCAGTTCCGCCCGGACCTCGGGCACGTCTCGAGGCAGTGATTGGGCGTCGAGCACCACGAGATGTGCTTCATTCGCGCCGATCTTCCCCGGGCTCACCTCGACGGCCAGCTCACCGCGCCCCGCGATACCACCGGCGTCGAAGGGGATCACCATGCTCACCGGGCCGGTGAACGCGGGGACCTTCGCCGCGGCCTCCTGTTTCGCGAGCTCGCCGCGTGCGGGCTCCACGCTCACGAGGGACGCCGTCAGCCCGAGCACCAGCGTCGCGATCCCGGCTTCGACCGCGACCGACCGGCTGAACCGGTGCATCTCCCCGGTTTCCGGGCCCCGGCGCGCCCGGCGTTTGTCCGTCACGGTCACGATCGGCGCGCCGTAGTGCCGTTCGACCCACCTGCGCGCGAGCCAGCCGAGACCGACGAGCACGGCGACCAGCCCCACCTTGACGAGCAGCACCGTGCCGTAGGCCGTCCCGAACAGCGCAGCAGGAGTGCCGACCTGGCGCCAAGCCTGGAAGATCCCGGTGACAACCAGCAGCGCCACACACACCGCCGCGGTGCGGGAGAATTTCGGGATGGCCGAACGCATCCCCGCGATGTCGCCTGAGCGCAGCAGCACCGCGAGAAGCACCGGCAGGCCACCGATCCAGACGCTCATCGCCGCCAGATGCGCGAAATCCGCGGCCAGCGCGAAGCCGATGTGGTCACCGGCCGCGCTGTGGGTCGCCAGTCCCCAGGTCACCGGGAGCGCCGCGCCCGCCGCGAGTACCCAGCGGCCACGGAAACGCGCCATCGCCACGGCCAGTACCGCGAGCAGGGCCACCCGGATCGCGAGCATCAGTCCCATCCGGCTGCCCAGTGTCGAGCCGAGCAGACCCGCGTCGAACACGGCCGAGAGCGGCTTGCCCGCGGCATAGGGTCCGTACCCGAGAAAACCGATCACCGCGGCGGCGAGCACCGCCGTCCAGCCACCCCACAACAGTCGCCGGGTGCCGGTCCGCGCGGCCCCGCCGGGCCAGCACACGACGACGAAGTACGCCGTTCCCAGCAACAGAGCCAATCCCGCGTAACCCACCCACCGTGAGATGCCGTAGACCACCGCCGTCGCCGTGTTGCCTTCGTTCAGGCTCACCGTGCCGGGGGCGCTCGAAGTCGGGCGGCCGACGCTGAAGGTGAACGCGCCCTGCACCGGGTGGGAGTCGGCCGAAACCACGCGGTAGGCCACCGTGTGGGTCCCGGTGGCCAAGGTGTTGGCGACGGCCAGCGAAAGCACGTCCTGCTTTCCGTCCGGATGCGTCGGCCGTGGTATCCCCTCGACGGTATCGCCGCGGGGGCCGAGCAACCGGATTTCGGCGAGTCCGGCGTCCACCGGTTCGTTGAACCGCAAGGAGATCTCGTGTGGCGAAGAGTCGACCACCTGCCAGTTGGCGGGTGCCGTGTCGGCCAGCACCGCGTGTGCCGACGCCGTAGCCGGGGCGAACGCCAGCATGCTCAACGCCAGCAACGAAATCGGCAGCAGCCGACGGGCGAAGGCCACGAACATGGGTTTCCCTTTCGCTGCGCGAGAACGGTTTTCCGGACGGCGGTGTCCCCGGCCGAGGACCGGTCGGCCGGGGGCACCGCCTGCTTTCAGACCCCTACTTTGGGGTTGCCCGCCTTCTGGCCGAGCTTGACCACCGGCGCGGCCTGGCTCGGCCGGAACCGGCTCCACAGAAGCCAGCCAAGCGCGACGAGCCCGGCGAGCAGGCCACCACCACCCAGCGCGCGCCCGACGATGTCCGGCGAGGCCTCCGGAGCACCGGCGGGGACGGCCAGTGACAGCGTCGGAGCTGGGTGTTCCGCCTCGCCTGCGCCGTCCGGCAGGTCGATCCACCGCACGACCGTCCCGTCCGAATACGTCTGCAGTGCCTTGAAAACGAGCTCGCCGACACCGGTCGGCAGCCGCCCGAGGGAGACCTGGAACTGCTCGAACTGCCCGGGCCGGATCTGCCCGCCCTCCCAGACGATCGAGGTCACCGCCTCGGTCACCAGGCCGCCTTCGACCTGGACCGGTGCGGGCAGTTTCTGTTTCTGCGCGGTGGAAGTCCAGCCGGGCACGGGCTGGACCGAAACCGACGCGAGCGGATGTTCGGTGGGCAAGAGCACTTCCAGCTTCACCGTCGACGCTTCGGGACGTTCGTTGGGGACGTTGAAGGCCATCCGGGCGTAACCGCCGGGGGCGGCCGTGTTCGGCGTGACCGTGACATGCGCGGAGGCGACCGGCTGCACCAGGAACATGCCGGTGAAGCCGAACACCGAAGCCACGAGCAGCCTGCGGAGGAAACGACGCGACATCAGATCTCCTTACGTAGTGGGAAGAACGGGTCAGCCGTGCGTGGGGTCTTCTTGGGTGATCCCGGGCAGCGACGGCAGCGGGACCGTCCTCGGGGTCACGTTCGCGATCGACACCATGCCGGTCATCCCCATCGCGACCTCCGAATGGGAGAAGACATGGCAGTGGATCATCCATTTGCCCGGCCGGACCGGCACCCAGATCAGGTCGAAGCTCTGCCCGACACCGACGTTGAGCGTGTCCATCTGCTGCGGTACGGCGAGCGGACGGCCGTCCTGCGCCACGACGGTGAAGTACCCGCCGTGGATGTGGATGGCGTGGAACATCTCCGGCCCGGTCCCGATCACGCGGATGTGCACCCGGTCGCCCACCTGCGCGGCGAGGGTCGCCGAGGCCGGGTAGCTCTTGCCGTTGAACACGAAGCCGAGCGCGCCGTCGCCGGTCATGATCCGGTAGTCCCGCTCGGCGGGGAAGTCACCGAGGGTCGGCACCACTTCGAGCGCGCCGTACAGCCCTCTGCCTTCCTGGTCCCCGTCCATGTGCGAGTGGTACCAATGGGTTCCGGTGGACACGGCCTGCCACTGGTAGGTGAAGGTCTGGCCGGGCTCGATGTCCGGCTGGGTGAGCATCGGGACGCCGTCCTGGTCGTTCGGCAGTTCCATGCCGTGCCAGTGCACCGCGGTGGGCCGCGGCATGTCGTTCTTCACCACGATCCGGACGCGGTCGTTCTGGTTCACCCGGATGACCGGCCCGGGGATCTGGCCGTTGAAGGCGAGTGCCTGTTTGGTGCGGCCCGGCTCGGTCTGCCAAGTCAGGGGTGCCGCCGTCAGGTGGAATTCCTTGACGCCGTCCTTGAGTTCCCAGGCGGCCAGCTTCGTGCCGTCGCCGAGGTCGGTCTCGGCCTGCGAACGCTGGCCGAACGCGGTACCCAGGGGCCGGTCCAGCAGCCCGGTGGCTTCCGCCTGTTGCTGGACGGCGACTGTCTCCCCTGCCGGCATGTGCCGGCCGAGGCTTCCCACCTCGGCGACCCCGGCGACGGTGAGACCGGCGACCGCGCCGAGTACGACGAACCGGTAGATCCGGTGCCGGGGACCGCGGGCGGTCTCGGGCAGAAACGGGCTCGACCGTTGCGGAAAACGCATGGAAATCCTTTCTGTACCTGGTTTTCGGCACGCGAGGGTCGGGAAACCACGGCTCCGGGGTTTCCCGACCTCTACTCGGCGTGCTGTTATCCGCACACGGTCGCGAAGGCGACCGGGTTTCGCTGACGGCAGGTCAGCTGGTTGTTGATCGCGTTCGACGGCACCTGCTGGACCCAGCCTTCGTAGGCGAGGGGAATCGGGAGGACACCCATTCCACCCATGCCTTCGTACTGGACCACCTTGTCGTCGCTGGCCGTGTTCGGCCCGCTGTTGAGGATCATCTTCCCGACCACGGCAGCGTCGTCGGGCTTTCCGTCACCGTTCGGGTCGGTGTCGATCACGGCCATCGTGTTGGCGAACTTGCTCGAGACGTAGGCGTAGTAGCCGCCGCCCTTTTTCGCCCCGTAGTTGATTCCGTGACAACCGGAATCGCACGGCAGCCATTTGACGATCTTGTCGGTCTTGGGGTCGATCACGGTGATGTTGCTCGTCAGCGTGTTCGCCACCAGTACCGCGGAGTTGTCCGGCGCGACGGGGATCTGGATGTCCAGCCCGCCCCAGTCGCCGGACGGCCCCTTGATGGGATCGTAGTTGGCCCACAGGTCGATCTTCTTGTTGTGCTGCTTGGTTCCGTCGTCGCCGAGGCAGGCGTTCTCCTTCAGCGAGATACACGAAACCGTGGCCCCGGAGAAGTCCGCCTCGTACGCCTTCGAACCGTCGGGCGTGATACCCGTCGCGATCGGCAGTTCCCCGGTCTGTTCGTGCCGGATGTTGCCGGTCGGGATGTCGACGATCGTCGAGTTGTACAGGTTGACGTTCGGCGTGACCATCGTCTGCCCGTCACCGGTCATCCAATGGGCGTGCGGATGGGCGACCTTCTCTCCCGGCAGCTGCACCGGGATCCGACGATCGATCTTGCTGGCGTCCGGCGACAGTTCCATCACCGCCCCGCCGCCGTTGAGCGCCACGTGCAATTGGCCGGTATCGGTCCGGCTCATCACATGCGACGGATCAGGCCCCACTTCGATCTGCCTGATGAACTGACCGGTCACGCGGTCGAAGACGTCGAGCTTGTTGCTGAACCATTCGGTCTGGTAGATCACCTTTTCGTCTTTGTCGGTCCACATGTTGTGCGGGTTGTTCATGTTGATCTGTGGCAGCGCGACCTTCCGTTCGACGTCCCAGGTCTGGACGTTGACCCTGGTCGCGGTTCCCGGTTTGGTCTTGCCCGCCGTCTTCTCCATTTCTGTGTCGACCCAGACCTCGCCGACGCCGGGGACGCTCGGCTTCTTGTTGGCGGCGGGCAGTTTCTTCGGCACGCCTTGGTGTTCCTTCAGGAATAGGCTCAGCAGCGGGATGAGCTCCGGCTGGCCCTGCTCGTTGTAGGTCAGGATCGGCGCCGGCGGGTAGTCCGACGGGTTCCACTCGGTTTCCTCGGTGGCGCTGTAGTTCTGCCAGTTGCCCGGCGCGGTGATGTTGAAGAACTTCGTCACCAGCTGGGTGATGATGTCGGCGTTGGACGGCACGACCAGCCCGCGGCTGTTGACATGCAGCTTCTTGCCGAAGTCGAGACCGGGGGTGAGCGGGTCGTCGACCACGACCGCCCCCAGCATGTACGGGTGCACCTTGCACTGGAACGCGTACAGGCCCGGCTCGGTGAGCTGGACACTCTGGTTGCCGACGAAGGCACCGCCCTGGTCGTACGGGAAACCCTTCGCCCCGTCCGGCCAGATCAGGCTCGTCGCCGTGTGGGCCGAATCCGCCGCGGGCTTCGAAACGCCGAAGTTCACCGTCACCGGCAGCGTGATGTCGTTGCTGGCCCACTGTTTGAGCTGATCCAGCAGGTTCATCAGGTCGACCCCGACCGGCAGTTTGTCGAGCGGGATCGGCAGGTTCGCCGGCTGCGCCGCCACCTGCTGCTGGAACTGACTCAACAGGGCGTTGGCCTGTTCACCCCGCGCGTCACCGGCGGGCAGGATCTGGTTCACCGCACTGCGCAGCGCGCCGATGTTGAGCAGCTGCGCCGGATCGACGCCGAGGTTGCCGACCTTCGGGGTCGACGCCCCGCTCGGCATCAGCTTGCCGAGCTCCGCGGTGGCACCGCCGAGCAGCTTGCCGATCGAGCCCGCGTCCAACGCCCCGTTGCCCAGCAGCGGGAGGTTCGACGGGTCGAGCGACGGAAGCGCGTCGAGCACTTTGCCGAGGTTGAGCCGCGGCATTTCCGCCACCGCCAACGACTTCGTGCCGAACAGGTTGAGGTTGGTGTTGAACCACGAACCGGTGTCGTCGGTGAGGCGGAAGCTGACGGGCAGCGGTCCGACGCCGATCGGTGAACCGCCGGGCCCGGTGGTGGTCGGGGTCGTCGGTGTGGTGGTCGCGGTGGGCGTCGTCGGCGCACCGGTCGAGGTGGAGGTCGGCGTGACCGAGGTGGACGTCGGTGTGGTGGTGGTCGGGGTCGTGGTGGTCGTCGTGGGCGCCGTCGTCGTGGTCGGCGGCGCGGTGGTCGTGGTGGTCGGCGGTCCACTGCCGCCCACGTTCACGGTCATGAACATGTCGGGGTGGAACCGGCAGGTGATGTTGGTCGTCCCGGGACTGCTGAAGACGTGGCTGAACGTCGATCCCGGTGCCATGTCGGGTGAGTTGATCTCACTGCCGCCGGACTGCACGACACTGTGGACCGAACCGTCGGTTTCGGCGTTCGACCAGGTGACCGTGTCGCCCACGCCGACGGAAAGCACGTCGGGCACGAAACTGAGGTTCTTCTGCTCCACGGTGAACGTGGCCGCCGACGCCGGGGCCGGCCCGGCGAACGCGGCGCCCAGTGCGGTCAGCGCCATAACGGCGAACACGACCAGCGCGCGTGACGTCCGGCGGCGCCGGTACCGAAACCCGCGCTGTGGATGCGATGTACGCATCGTTTTCCCTTCTTCGTGGCTTGGTTGTCGAAGGTCGGAGACTCGCCCTGGTCCGGCCACCACGGCGGAACATGTCGCATGACGCGGTGTCCGGGAGGCGCTCGGCCTCGCCGGAATCGTGTCGATCCACCTGTCCTGGCCGATCGGTTGAATTGCATCGCCCGCCCCACACCTGCCGAAGCAAGATCGTTGATCTGGTGCCGAACATTAGGTGGGCGCCCCGTGTACAAGGCTTTGCCCGAATGTTAACTGCGGATCACGAAAAGCCCGCCGCGCACCATTTCCGAAGGTGAAAGAACAATTTTCCAGCCGACCGCCGACATAAGCGCGATGCAAATAGGTATCAGCGCACGGACTTCGGCATTTGAGTTACGGTTCGCCCGTCACCGCAGGTCAGTGACACAAGCTCGAGACCTCGGGCCACAGGCCCGGGTGGAACCTATTTGCCTTGCCGGAAATTGACCGTCCAGCTCGGATCGGTGACGCAACCCGGGGATCACCGACACCGCACGGCGGACGTCCGCGACGCCATGAGCTGGCACTACAGCGGGAAACAAGGCCCGTTTCAGTTAGGTTAACGACTAACGACAGCGAAGATTAGGCCAACCGGGCACCGCTGGTCAGCAGTGCCGGGAGCGTGTCACTATGTCGCCACCAACTCACGAGATCTCTCTCGAACACCAGGTTTTCATATCGGCGTGCCGAGCACCTGAGAAGACGCCAAGAAAGTGAGTGCAGAATGGCTGACCCGACCCTCGGCCCACCGAAAACGGAACCAGCGAAAAAACGCGAGGCGCCGGCCGGAGAACGGCCGCGGAAAACCGCGGTACGGGTGGCGCGGGGAACCTGGTGGCTGCCGTGGGTGCTCGGCTCCGCCGCGTTCGCCTTCGCCGCTGTCCTCGCCGTCGAATTCTTCGGCGGCTCGGACAAGCCGGCAGGCTGGGACCAGGTCAAGTTGCCCACCAGCGAACACCGGGTCGTTTATTCCGTCACCGGTGCCGGAAAATCGCCCGAAATCAAATACGTCGTCGACGGCGTCAACGGTACCGAAACGGTGGTGAACGGCGAACTGCCGTGGCGCAAGGAACTGACCGTCAAAGTGGGGCCGGGATTGGGTGTCGTCCAGGTGATGGCGGCCAACAACGAGACAGCCGAAGCGATCTCCTGCTCGGTCAGCGTCGACGGCAACGTGGTCCATCAGGCCACCTCCAAGGGGCAGGGTTCCCAGGTGTCCTGTTCCTCGGCCATCCGCCCGTCGGCGAACTAGCCGTGCGCCCACTCCGGCGAATACTGGCGATCGCCGCGGTGTCGGTCGCGGTCGCCCTCACCGCCACACCCGGCGCCAGCGCGTCCGACACCGTGGTTCTCGACACCTGCGCGGCGACCGTGCACGGTGAGCCCGGGCAACCGATCTCCTTGGCTCCCAAGGCAATCACCCGTCAGCTCACCGCTGCCATCGCCCCGCTCGACCCGCTCAACGTGCTCAGGCCGCCCCTGACCGACCTCTGGAACACGCTGCCGCCGATCCCGATCGGCGCCGTCGGCCAGACCGCCGGCGTCATCCCCGGCGCGGCGATCGCCGACGAGGTAATCACCCGGCTGCACGAGATCTCCTTGGTGGCGCCCTTGATCGACGTGCTCGGCCCGCCGCTGCGGTCATTACTGGGCCTCAGCTGCAAAGTCCCCACCCAGCCCGCGACACCCACTCCCCTGCCACCCGGCGCGCAACCGCCCGCCACCTCCGCTCCGCAACCCGCGAACCCGTCTGGAACCACCGCGCCGACCGATACCTCCGGCAGCACCGCCACAGCGCCTGGGCTACCAGGCGCCGACCTCGCGCAGATTTACCCACAGGGTTTCGACCGGAACCTGATCCCCGGTATCCCCCCTGACGGCGTCGCATATGACTACGGCCCCGGTGGCGTACCCCAGGTGGGAAACCCGGCTCTCGCTCCGACGGTTCTCGGGTCGCGCGCCACCGGCACAGCGCAAGCACTTCCCGCCGGCACCAACGACGACCTTCAACGACCGGCACTGCTGGCGACCCTGCTGGTCACCCTCGTCGGCACGCAACTGATCCGAACCTGGGTCCTGCGCCGCGCCACAGAGACCGAATAGGACGGTGCCCGCAGAGCCGGGACTGACGCTACGGTGACGCCTCTGGCCCGGACGCCGGCTCCTTGCCTGACTCGGCGCCGCCACCGGTGAGGAAAGCGTCACGATGGTCTCGGACCCACGTGCGGAAGGCGCGGGCCGGGCGGCCGAGGATGCGTTCCACGTCGTCGGTCACCACGGCGTTGCCTCCGGCCCGGACGAGCTCGTAACCGTGGACGGCGACGTCGACGACGGAGGGATCCACCCCCGCGGCGAGCATTTGCCGCTCGACCGCATCGGGCGGTATGTCGACCGTGGCGACCGGTCGTCCGAGTTCCCCGGCGAGTTGAGCGACCTGGTCGGGAACACTGACCAGTTCCGGTCCGGTCAGGGTGTGGGCCGCCCCGTCGAGCTTGTCGGTGAGGAGAGCCTCGACCGCGACCGCTGCCACGTCACGGGGATCGACGACGCCCTGCGCGCCCGTCCCGGTCATGTTGGGAACCGGGCCGCCCGCCCGGATCACACCGGCCCAGTGGAGCGCGTTCGAGGCGAACGCCGTCGGCCGCGACGCCGTCCAGGCCAGTCCGCTCGCCACCAGCGCCCGCTCACCAGGCTGGTGCCACTCGGCCGGCCTCGTCTTCCCGTCGGTGCCGTGCTCCCCGCCGATGGCGGACAGCTTGACCACCTTGCGCGCTCCGGACGAGCGGACCGCGTGGATCATGGCCTGATCGTGCTCGGGAACCCACGCTCCCGGTGCGGTGACGAGGAAAACGCTGTCCACACCGTCCAGCGCAGACCGGAGCGAATCGGCATGCTCGAAGTCGGCGAGGACCGCTCCCCTTCATTCCGTGTTGACCGCGCACAGTCGTAGCCATCTTGATGGGAAGGCTAAATGTGGCGGGCAGTGCGGTGGGGTCGTGAGTGGCAACAAGTGT